>JBICID010000027.1:0-51392 GCA_043101615.1 Phycisphaerales bacterium JB040
CGTTGGCGGTGTAGGTCGTGTCGTTGTCGCCGTCGGCGAGATCGGCCGGGATGTCGGTCAGCCCGAGCCAGGAGGTCGTACCCGGGGCACCCTGGGGACCTTCGGGCCCTTGCGGACCTTCGGGCCCTTCCGGCCCCTGCTCGCCCTGGGGCCCCTCCGGGCCCTCGGGTCCGGCCGGCCCCGTGGGGCCCTGCGGGCCTTCCGGGCCGGGGTTCCCCGAGAGCGCGAAGAGCGCGTACGGCGACGGGGCGAGGCGCTGTCGCGGCGTGAGCGTGGTGAAGGGGTCGGCCCCTGTGCGGACCTCGATCTGGAGGAAGGCGGGCGTGCCGTCGAAGGCGAACCCGAAGTCGAGGTCGAGCGTGAAGCGACCCTCCGAGACGGTCACCGGCAGCGTGAGCGTGGGCGTGCCGAAGATCTGGGACCCCGCGACCGGGTCGTCCCAGAGGGTGCAACGCATCTCGAAACTCCCGGCGGCTGGCAGGCCCCCGTCGGCGAGCTCGCCCTGGTAGGTCATGGCGGTCTCGATGGGCTGTGCGGGCGCCGAGGTGGCCAGAACGAGTGCGGCGCAGGCCGCGACGATCACGCGAGACGTGGGCATGATGTGGTTCTCTTCGCTGTGCGGGACGGCGGAGGTCGAATGACAGTCCCGTGGAGAGAATACCTGAAGACCCGGATGTGAAACAAGAACTTTGTTCGAAGACGATCAGACGCGCGTCGCCGGCTCGTTGCGGTTGGCGCGGAACCACTCGATGGTCTTGGCCAGCCCGTCCTCGAAGGTGGTCTGGGCCTGCCAGCCGAGCATGTCCTTGGCGCGGGTGGTGTCGAGGCAGCGTCGGGGCTGGCCGTCGGGCTTGGAGGTGTCCCACACGATCTTGGATTCGAGGTCGGCGTCGGACGCGCAGAAGCCCGTGAGACGCGCGATGAGGTGCACCAGGTCCCTGATGGTGATCTCGAACGAGGCCCCGAGGTTGATCGGGGTCGGGTCGTCCATGGTCTCCGCGGCGGTGAGGATTCCGTCCGCGGCGTCTTCGATGTAGAGGAACTCGCGCGAGGCGCTGCCGGTGCCCCAGACCACGATCGAGCCCGCCCCCTCGTCCATCGCCTCGACGCACTTGCGGATCAGGGCGGGGATGACGTGGGAGGAGAACAGGTCGAAGTTGTCGTGCGGGCCGTACAGGTTCACCGGCAGGACGTACGACGACTTCATGCCGTACTGGAGTTTGTACGCGTCGAGCATCTGCCACGCGGCCTTCTTGGCGACGCCGTACGGGGCGTTGGTCTCCTCGGGGTAGCCGTTCCACAGCTCGGCCTCGTTGAAGGGAACCGGGGTGAACTTGGGGTAGGCGCAGATGGTGCCGACCTGGACGAACTTGCCGCCGCGTTCGATCAGCCCGGTGGCCCGTGCCTGCTCGATGAGCTGGAGGGCCATGGCCATGTTGGCGTAGAAGTAGCGTCCGGGGTTGGCCTGGTTGGCGCCGATGCCTCCGACCTCGGCCGCGAGGTGGAGGACCATGGTGGACTCGCCGCCGAAGGCGTCCGCGTAGAGGCGGAGGACGTCGTCCTTCTCGGTGAGGTCGTAGTCTTTGCGTCGGGGGACGACGATGTGGTCCCGGGGCACGCCGCGTGCGTGGAGGCCGTCGATGATGTGCTTGCCGAGGAAGCCTGCGCCGCCGGTGACGATGACGCGTTGGGAGGGCCAGTCGATGGTGGAGGTGGAAGGCATGCGGGGCTCTCTCGGGTCGGGCGTGAACGGAACGGGGGAGGGGATGGTAGGGTCTGGCGATGCGTGAGCCCGAAACGAGCGACGGCGGCGGTGCGGGACGGTCGGACGGCCCGCGCGGCGGCATCGCGTGGGTGCGCCGTCGCGTGCTCCCGCTCGCCGGGCGGGGCCTGGCGGTGCTGGGCGCGCTGGTGCTCGCGGGCTGGCTGACCGGCCGGATCCTGACCGACGAGCACCTGTGGAGCCAGTACCTGTACTGGGTGCCGACGCCTTGGGTGGTGGGCGCTGGGCTGGCGCTGTGGTGCCTGAGCTGGGCCTGCGGAGCACTCTCGGTGCGGATGGGGGGCGACCTGGTCCGCCCGCTGCTGCTGCTGGGCGTGCTGGGGGCGGGGGCCTGGATGCTGGGGGTGGAGTGGCGGGGGTACAGGGCGGTCCGCGTGAGCGCGGACAGTTCACGCCCGAGCCTGCGGGTGGTGTTCTTCAACAACGCCTCGCGGGCCGACATGCTGGGAGCGGAGCGCGAGCTCGCGGCGCTCGGGGCGGACGTGGCGGTGATCGCGGGCCCGACAACGGGGCCGCGCGAGCGGGACGAGCTGCGGGACGCACTGCGGCGATCGGTCGCGGGCGAGGGTGAAGCGGGCGGGACGACGCACTGGGTGGAGCGACACGGGCTCTGGATCGTGACGCGCCACCCGATGCTCCGGACGGGCGAGACCTGGCTGCGCGCGACCGAGGGCGGGGACGCGGGGTGGCGGACGGCGGGCTACGGCGGGCGTGCGGTGTGGGTGGAGCTGGACACGAGCGCCGTGTTCGGGCAGACGGCGCGACCCTTCACGCTGTGGGTGATCGACCTGCCCAGCGACCCGACCCTGCACAAGGCGGCCCCCGCGTCGGAGGCCCGTCGCGCGATCGAGCGGTTCGAGGGGCCGGCGCTGATTCCGGACGGGCTGGGGGGCTGGACGCCCTCGGGCGAGCCCGTGCCGGGCTTCCCCGCCCCGGACGCGGTGGTGGGAGACTTCAACACGCCGCGCGGGTCGGCGAGCCTGGAGACGATCGTGGGGTCGATGGCCTCGGCGCACGCGCAGGGGGGGTTCGGGCCGGACTTCACGTGGGAGCAGCCCTGGGCGTGGTGGGCGATCGACCTGATGTTCGTGGGCGAGGGCTGGCGGGCACGCCGCTTCGACGCCGTGGGCCTGGACGGGCACGCGCACGCGGCGATCGTGGGCGACCTCGTCCGGGAGTGACCGAATCGCAAGTCGGGGCGATGTGGGGGGTTGCAATCGGCGTCGGAGACGGGACAATCAGACGTCCCCCCACCCCTCGACGCCGTGACCGGGTGATGAGTTCTCGTCAGCGGGTCCGGCACGCACGCGGAGGCACGACCGATGGCATCAGTGGTCTTCTACTTCCAGGTCCACCAGCCCCACCGGCTGAAGCCGTACTCGGTGTTCCACACCGACCCGTTCTACTTCCACGAGGAGTCGAACCGGCAGATCTGCGAGAAGGTGGCCGAGAAGTGCTACCGGCCCGCGACCCGCAAGATCATCGACCTGGTGAAGCGCCACGAGGGGAACTTCCGGGTGTCGTACGCGATCACGGGGACGGTGCTGGACCAGTTCGCCCAGTTCACGCCGGACGTGATCGACCTGTTCGTGGAGCTGGCGGAGACCGGGTGCTGCGAGTTCGTGGGCGAGACGTACTTCCACTCGCTGGCGTTCATCTACTCGCGGGCCGAGTTCGCCGAGCAGGTGGAGATGCACACCAAGCGGATCCAGGACCTCTTCGGGCAGACGCCGACGGTCTTCCGCAACACGGAATTGATCTACGCCAACGAGCTGTCGCAGGCGCTGGCGGAGCTGAAGGACGCCAAGGGCAACCCGCGGTTCTACGGCGCGATCTGCGAGGGCGTGGACCGGCACCTGGGGTACCGCAGCCCGAACTACGTCTACGCCCCGAACCCGGGCACCAACCAGAACGGCGAGCCGAACCCCCCCCTTGTCGGGCGGGACGGTCGCCCGTTCGGGCTGCTGCTGAAGAACTACAAGCTCTCCGACGACATCGCCTTCCGGTTCGGCAACCGGGCGTGGGAGGAGTGGCCGCTGACGACCGAGAAGTTCGCCCGGTGGGTGCACAACATCAACGGCGACGGCTACCTGTGCAACCTGTTCATGGACTACGAGACGCTGGGCGAGCACCAGTGGGCCGACACCGGCATCTTCGAGTTCCTGGACGCGCTGCCCAAGGCCGTGTTCGACGTGGCCCACAAGGCCGACGGCACCACCGAGAACCACTTCATCACGCCGACCGAGGCGCTCAAGCGCTTCGACCCCGTGGGCGTGTACGACGTGCCCGAGTACACCTCCTGGGCCGACACCGAGCGCGACCTCACCGCCTGGCGCGGCAACCCGATGCAGTGGAACGCCCTCGAAGAGACCTACAAGCTCGAGCCGCGCATCAAGGACCGGCTGACCGAGATCAAGACCAAGGGCACGCCCGAGGAAAAAGAGAACGCCACGCACGTGCTGAACGACTGGCGGAAGCTGACGACCAGCGACCACTTCTACTACATGTGCACCAAGTACTGGGCGGACGGGGACGTGCACAAGTACTTCAGCCCGTACGACTCGCCGTACGAGGGGTACATCAACTTCATGAACGTGCTGGACAACGTGCGGAGCCGGCTGGCGGAGCTGTAAATCCCGAGCCGGCACTGGCCCGGAATGCTGGCGCTTCAGATTCCGCTTGACAGACACGCCGCCCTTGAGCATAATACGATTCGTTCTTATTTGGGACCAGGTCTTGGTGCTCGTGGTGCGTCAGTCTGGAGCGTGCGATGTCGTTAGGTACCAGGAATCGCCTCGGCACTCTCTGCCTGTTTGTGTCTCTGCTGGTGAGCAGCGGCACTGTGCCAGCCATGGGGCAGACTGCCCTGTGCGTGGATGAAGGCAAGCGAATATGGGACGGTGAGGGCAGGCTGTCGAGGACCGCAGCGATTTGCGTCACCGATGATCTGGCCCTGGTGCTCGAGCAGTTTCGGGGGCTGCTCCTCTACGACGTGAGTGATCCGCTCAGTCCGTCGCTGCTGAGCGAGTCGGGCGAGGGATTCGGCGGGTCCCTCTCCTGGATCGACCAGATCATCGACGTGTCGGGCTCGCTGGCCTCTATCAAAGACGCCAACTCGACGGGCGATCCGGATGTCGTGCGGCTGTATGAATTCGATCGGGTGGCGGGCCTGACCCCTGTTGGCGCGGTCGTGACACCGGAAGGAGTCGCGCATCAGCGGCTGAGCGGGACGACGCTGCTGATCGCCACCAGGCAGGCAGGGGAAGTGCGGGTGGTGGACGTTGGCGACCCGGCTGTGCCGGTAGACCTGGGCACGATTACTTTGAGCGCCTGGGCGGAAGTGTTTCTGTTCGAAGACGGGCTGCTGTACGTCGTTGATCGGGGAGGCGATCTCACCGTGTGGGATCTGACCGACCCGGGGGCCCCGGTGGTTGCCGGGAGCCGATCGCTCGGTGTGCAGGCGCCGTTGGGCTGGGGGCTCGTGGGCACGCTGGACGGGGGGAAACTGTACGTCGGTTCCAACGAGTCGCTGGTGGTGTGCGACGTGACCGACCCGGGCATGCCGGTCGTGGTCGGATCGACGGATTTCGGGCTCGTCCCGATTGCCAACGGCGGGTTCTTCCGGGGAACCTGGATGGAGGCCACGGGAGGCGAGATCTTCTTCGGAGGCGCGGAAGCGGTCGTGCTCGGGTTCGATGTGAGCGTGCCGGAATCGCCCTCTCTCCAGTCGCGTTGGTACGTGGGTTCGCTGGTGATGCTCGACGGGTCCGTCGTCGATGGCAGGGCCCTGATTTCCTCGCTGACGGACGGGATGCTCGTGGTGGACGTCCGTGAGGATTCGGCTCGCCCGGCGCTGCTCGGTCGCTACGTTTCGTCCGGCGGGCTGTACACGGAGGCGTTCGACTTCGAGATCGTGTGGCCGTACGGGTTTGTCGGGTACAACGACGCGCTGTACTCTGACGAGGATGGGTTTTACTACAAGGAACGGTTCGAGGTGTTCGATCTGAGCGACCCGGGATCGATCGAGTTCGTCGCGGCGGAGACGAGCAACGTGATCACCTACGATCCAACCCTGGGTTCGATGGATGCATCCGTGAACGTGCTTGTCTCCAATCGCAGAGGGGGACTCGTCACGACGGATCTGAACTCACTGCCGGAACTGGTCTCCGCGCGGCCCGCTCCGGGTGATGGAATAGGGGCCGGCGTTATTGCGGTCCGTGGATCGCTCGTGTTCGGGACGATGTGGATCGACGACCCCGACAATTCCCGCACAGTAGGATGGGGGATCATCGATATCACCGATCCCTTGTTTCCGGTTCGAATCTCGGAAGTCGACACGCCCGGAACACACGTGCGCGGTGTCGAGGTCTCGGACAGCCGGGTGTATGTCGCGCATTCCGGTGAGCTGCTGATCTATGAGTACGCCGATCCGGCCTCACCAACACCGGTCGGGTCTGTATCGTTCGGCGCTGGCCTGGTTCCCTTTGCGATGCATCTGGAAGGTACGCGCCTGATTGTCTCGCTGTATCATCAGGCAAACCCAAGAGACTACCTCGTGCTGGTGCTCGACATCTCCGACCCGGACAGCCCGGTGGAGATCGGCCGGATCGAGGGCGTAAAAGCGGACGAGATCGATCTCCTGGGTGATCGCCTGTATACCGTCGGAATCGGCCTGCGCGTGTTCGATCTTTCTGACCCAAGCGAGCCGCGCGAGGTCGGAATATTCCACGGCGGGTACTGGCAGCGCGTCATCGTGCGCGGGAGCCTGGCGTACGCGACCAACGACGCCGGCTGGGTGAGTGTGCTGGATGTTTCGGAGTGCGAGATCTGCACGCCGGACGTCAACCGCGACGGCGTGCTGGACAACGGCGACATCGGGGACTTCGTGTCGCTGTTCCTCGCCGGCGACCTCGCGGCAGACATAACCGGCGACGGCATCCTGGACAACGGGGACATCAGGGCGTTCGTCGCCGGGTTCCTGGCGGGATGCTGACCCCCCCACCCCCCCCCCACTCCCCAACACCGCCGCTTCTCCAAACTCGGCCTCCATCACGCAAACCGCACGCCAATGTGCGAGATCGCGCGCCACTACGATGGGCACGGCCCCGCTCGTCCGCGGGCGAGCTGTGAGGAGCATCCATGTGTCGAAGCGAGTTGCGGAGCGTGCTGACGGTGGGCCTGAGCGCGTCGCTGTGCGCATGCGCCGGGGCGGCGCAGGTGAGTAACGGAAGCGGCGACCACCAGCAGACCCGCATCGTTGAGGCAGGCGCCGGCTCATACATCCACGGCGTGCCGGACGGGGCAAGCGCCCCGTCGCTGCGGGACGGGACGCGGGTGTTGCCGCGTGTGACCGACGACTTCACCGGCCCTACCCCCAGCAACGAGTTCTGGTCCTCCCTGATCTTCCCGCGCGACGCCGACCGCCCGCACGCCTACCCGATGCACGCCCACCCGCTCTCCATGCGGGCCTCCGCCGAGGGCCTCGTCATCGGGCACGTGCCCGAACCGCGCGTCACCGAGACGGAGTATCACCACACGTTCGGCGGGCGCGAGGGGCGCGACGGCGAGCACCTGACGCTGGGGGTCGCCGGGCTCAACGCGCCCGAGGCACGCGTGGCGTCCTACGGCGACTGGACCGTGACCGCCTCGGTGGCGGACGCCGAGCGGGAGGCCCGCACCACCTTCGGGCACGGGCTGCCATACGTCTATGTGCGCACCCGCGGCGGGGACGCGCAGGTCCGCCTGCACGCAGACGACGCGACCGTGTGGGCGAACCGGGGCGGCACGCTCGGAATCACCCTCCGCGGCATCCACTACGGCGTGTTCTCGAGGAGCGATTGGACCATCGACGGAACCATTCTCACCGCCCCGATGGGTGGCGAGCCCGGGTACTACTCCGTCGCGGTGCTGCCCGATTCCGACCCCGGCACGCTGTCCCTGTTCGAGCGACACGCCTTCGCCTTCGTGACCGGCTCGCGCGTGGACTGGCGGTACGACGCGGAGAACGGCGAGTCCGTCGCGACGTACTCGCTGGAGACCGAGGCCGTGCACGCCGACGAGACCCGCCCCATCACCGCCCTGTACCGACACCAGTGGCTGCACACGCCCGAGTTCGAGCCCGTCGCCCGCTACGCCTCCCCGCGCGGCGAGATGCGGGCGCTCGTCGGCAACTCCTTCACCACCCGCACCCCCTTCCGCGGCGTGCTGCCCACGCTGGCCGACACCGGCGCCGTCGCCCCGTCCGCCCTGCGCGCCCTCATCGAGGAGGACACGCGACCCCGGGGGCGCGGACGCCGACGCGGGCACGACACCTACTTCGACGGCAAACGCATGGCCCGCACCGCCAACCTGGTCATGCTCGCCGAGCAGGCGGGCGACGGCCAGGCCCGCGACGCCCTGCTGGCGGGCGTGCAGGCCGAGCTCGAGGACTGGCTGACGATCGGCCCGGACGAGCGACCCGGCGGCGCGTCGGGCGATGGGGAGAGCGACGGACGGGGCCACGGACGCTTCTTTTTCTACGACCCCGACTGGCACACGCTCATCGGCACGCCGGGCGGCTTCGGCATGGCGGACCAGCTCAACGATCACCACTTCCATTACGGATACTTCGTGTACGCCGCGTCGATCGTCGCGATGCACGACCCCGCCTGGGCCGAGGCCTGGGGCCCGATGGTCGAGCTGCTGATCCGCGACGCCAACGGCTGGGACCGCGACGACGACCGCTTCCCCTTCCTCCGCGGCTTCGACCCCTACGCAGGGCACGCCTGGGCCAGCGGCACCGGCGCCTACCGACGCGGCAACAACCAGGAGTCGTCGTCGGAGTCCGTCAACTTCGCGGTGGGATGCGTCTTCTGGGGCATGGTGACGGGGCGGCAGGACATCGCCGAGCTGGGCATCTACCTGCACGCCACCGAGAGCGCTGCGATCGGCCAGTACTGGTTCGACCAGGACGGCGAGGTGTTTCCGGAGGTTCTTGGCAAGCCGCTCGCCGGCATCGTCTGGTCCGACGGCATCGCGTACCACACCTGGTGGACGGGCAACCCGGAGCAGATCCACGGCATCAACACCTTCCCGATGCACGCCGGCATGCTCTACCTGGGCCAGCACCCGAAGGCCATCATCGACGCGTACGAGCTCCTGATGACCCAGCGCGAGGGCACCCCCAACAGCTGGACCGGCATCATCTGGAGCGCCCTGGCCCTGGCCGACCCCGCCCGCGCCAAGGCTCTGGCCGACGCCAACCCCGGCTACGACATCGAGGGCGGCGACTCCCGCGCCCGCACCACGCACTGGATCGACACACTGGCCCGCGTCGGCCCCTACGCCCCGGAGGTCCGCGCCGACCACCCCGCCGCCGCGGCCTTCGGTGTCGCCGGCGACCGCCACTACATGGCCTGGAACCCGGGCACCGAGCCGCTCACGGTGACGTTCAGCGACGGGTTCGCGATGGAAGTCGCCCCCGGCGAGCTGCTGCACAGCGCCGAATCCGACTGAGCCACGCGACGGTCCCGGTCTTCACGAGCTCGCAACACACCGCACCGGTCAATCTCGCGAAATGCTTTGTGATCGACCGGGCGTCCGATATCATGGGCGCTCCCGACCACACCGATCGATGGCGTGCGCCGGAACGGCCACGCCGCGACATCCGTGCGTGCGGCGACGTCCGTGCGCCCGAACACTGCGACGGAAGGAGCGGACCATGCGCCGTGCAACGATCACGATCGCGACCCTGGCGATGGCGGGCCCGATCGCCCTCGCCCAGCCCGTGGAGTACGGCTTCGACGGCGACTTCGGCAGCGCCTTCACACCCTTCCTGGACGAGCCCGGCGTCGCCTCGCAGCAGGCCGGCGGCGTGCTCCGCTTCGACACGGGCGGCGCGGTGCTGGCGGGGCCCGAGTACTACACCGAGGCGTTCGCATCCCTGGCCTTCGCGCCGCGCGCTGACGAGAGCTGGGAGGCCAGCCTGCTGATCAGCCTCCCCCCCGCACTCGACGCCCAGTTCGCCGGAGCGACCGCGCAGGTGCGCGCGATCGAGCTCGGGCTCGCGGCCGTCTTCCCGCAGGAGACCTTCCCCTTCACCCTCTACGACGCCGCGGTGATCCTCGAGCTCTACCAGGACCCGGGCGAGGCGTTCGTCCGCGAGTACTACGCGAGCGTGGGGGACGACTCGGGCGAGATCGACGGGGGCGGCCTGGTCACCGGCGACACCACCGCCACCGTCCGACTCTCCTACGACGGGTCGACCCGCGTGCTCTCCGCCGGCGTGGCCGGCATCCAGGACGCCTTCACCGCAGACCTCGACCAGGGCCCCACCGACTGGGGCATGGCCGACGACGACCGGTTCATCATCGGCGTCTTCGCCGGAGTGCTCAACCAGGCCATCCCAGCAGCCACCCCCGTCACCATCGACGACTTCCGCGCCGAGCTGCTCACGGACGACTGCCCGCCCGACGTCAACGGCGACGGCGTGCTCGACAACGGCGACATCTTCAGCTTCGTGGGCCTCTTCCTCGCCGGCGACCTCGGGGCCGACTTCAACCCGGACGGCGTGCTCGACAACGGCGACATCGCGGCGTTCGTGCAGGCCTTCCTCGCCGCGTGCTGACCGCACGCCCGGGACGGGCACACGCCAACCTCGCACGACGAGCGCCGCATCCACGACGACACGCACGCCGCTAGCCAACCCACCTATCGGACCCGCCCCGGGGCAACATCCGATCGCACGCTTGCCTTTTGCCCGGCGCACACGGAAGATGCCCGGCGCGGGCACGAACGTCCGGCGAGAGGAGCGAGCGATGATGCGTTGGCGAGCAACCGGGATCGGAGCGGGTCTGTGTCTGTCGGCCTCGGCGCTCGCCCAGCCCGTCGTGATCGACGGCCTGTTCGACGACTGGGCCGGCGTCCCGATCGCCGCGACCGACCCCGCGGGCGACGCCTCGGGCGCGTTCGACCTGACCGAGGTCCGCGTCCGCAGCGCCGGCACCGTGCTCGAGCTCGACTGGGACACCAACGCCGCGAAGAACCTGCAGGCCGGATCGGGCTCCGACGGCACCGTGCGCATCACGCTCTCGTTCGAGTCGGGCGACACGCTCACGCTCGACACGCGTGCCCGCGTCGCGTACCGAAACGGCAACCCGAACAACGGCGCCTCCTGGCCCAGCATCGGGTACGTCACCCTCCCCACCACCGCCATGCCCCGCTACGAGACCCGGTTCGACGTCTCGGGCTACGCCTCGCCCGGGGAGGACGTCTCGATCCAGTTCTCCGGCTCGGACTCGCTCAGCGGCCCGATCACGCACACGCTCGACCAGCCCGCCGACACGCCGATCAGCCCGGCGCCCGGCGGGCTCGACCCCGATCCCTGCGTTGACCTGCGCGTCGTCAGCCTCAACACGCTCCAGACCGGCCTCACGGACCCCGCCCAGCGGGACCAGCTCGCACGCATCCTCGACGCGCTCAACCCCACCGTCCTGTGCCTGCAGGAGGAGTACAACAACTCCGCCGGCCAGATCAAGGCACGCCTCGAGGCCATCGACCCGAACGACAACGGCCTGCCCTGGAACGTGGTCAAGGACTACGACACCGCGGTCTGCTCCCAGTTCCCCCTGATCTACTACGACGCCAACGACAGCTTCACCACCGCCCTGGTGGACCTCGGCAACGGCGAGGCGGTCTTCGTCGCGAGCATGCACCCCAAGTGCTGCGGGTACACCGGCGACTCCAACGACACCCGACGCATCGACACCAGCGAAAACCTCGCGAGCATCATCGCCGATTTCCGCAACGGCACGCTCTCCGCCCCGCTCACGCCCTACGCCGATGCGCCCACCGTCGTCATCGGCGACTGGAACCTCGTCGGCTCCAACACCCCCCTCGACCTGCTCACCGAGCCGAACCTGCCCGGCATGCAGCACTGGGCCCTGCAGCGCACCGGCGCACGCGACGCCGCCACCTGGCGCGACCTCGACGGATTCGGCTTCATGCCCGGCATGCTCGACCTGGTCGTGCACGACACCGGCGGACTCGCACGACGCTCCGGCTTCGTGCTCGACACCAACGAGCTCTCGCCCGCCACGCTCGCCGCCTACGCCCTGCAGCCGGGCGACTCCGACGCCTCCGACCACTACGCCCTCGTCGCCGACTACGAGCTCACGCCCGAGACCGCCACCGCGTGCGCCGTCGACTGCCCCGCCGACGTCAACGACGACGGCATCCTCGACAACGGCGACATCGGCGCCTTCGTCACCGGCTTCCTCGCCGGAGACCCCGCCGCGGACTTCAACAACGACGGCATCCTCGACAACGGCGACATCGGCGCCTTCGTGAGCGTCTTCCTCGCCGGGTGCTGACACCCGGATTTCACCCCCGATCGGGCGACGGCGCTGGGTAGACTGCCGGCATGCCCACCAGAACGCCCCGTCCCATCCGCCCGCTCGCGCTGCTCCTGACCGCCCTGCACGCCCTCGCCCCCGGCCACGCCGCGGACGGCGGGCTCGACGCACACGACGGCCGTGCACGCACGCCCGCGGCCCACGCCATCACACTGGACCGGGGACAGTTGTCCGGGCCGGGGCTCGACTGGATCGAGCAGCGGGCCGCCGACTCCCACTTCGTCCTGCTCGGCGAGCAGCACGGCGTGGAGGAGGTCGGCGCCTTCGCGGGCGGGCTCTACCGCGCCCTCTTCGACGACGGGTACACACGCGTGGCGCTCGAGATCGGCCCCTTCATCGGAGACCGGCTGAGCCAGGAGCCCGTCGCGCAGGCCATCGCGACGTACCCCTTCTCCATCGCCTTCGCCAACGACTCGGAGCTGGACTTCCTCGAATCCGTCGGCGATCGGTTCGAGGGCGAGGGGCCGCGCATCTGGGGGCTGGACCAGGAGCTCACCGCGGTCCACCCCCTGCTCTACCTCATGCAGCGAACACAAGACCCCAACGCCGCGGGCCTGCTGAAACGCGAGCTCGCGCAGGCCGTGCAGCTGGAGGGGGACTACCTCGACGAGGACCGGGGCGCCGCGTGGGACGCCCTGAGCGAGGCCCTGGGCGCAACGCCCGGGGACGGGGCCTACGAGATCATCGACGCCCTCCGCACCAGCAACGAGATCTACGCCACCTACCACGCCCAGCAGCGCGGCGAGGTCTCGGGCGACCCCTCCGGGCGCCAGCGCGAGCAGTACATGCAGCACCGGTTCGATGAACTGCTCGGGGTGGTCAGCAACCAAACGGGCCAGACCCCGCGCGTGCTGATGAAGCTCGGCGGGCTTCACGTCATGAAACAGCCCAACCCCAACGGGTACGACACCCTGGGCATGCACGTCGAACGCGTCGCCGCCCGCGCCGACACCGACGCCCTGCACCTGGGCATCAGCGGCATCGACCGGGCCGACCTGGACGACCGCCTCGGACGCACCCTCGCCGACGAGGTGCGGCGTGCCGCCCCCGAACCCGGCACCGCCCTGGTGCTGCTGGACTTCCAGGCCGCACGCGCCAACGACCCGGAACTCCCCGAGACGATGCGGACAGACCTCGAGCGCTTCGACGCGCGCGTCCTCGTCCTCGACCCCAGCCCGGGTGTCCGAGACCGCATCGACGCGGCCCGCGCCCGCGTGCGGGCCCAGGCCGCCCAGCTGCTCGGAGGCTGAACCGACGCGCACGCCGGCGGGCGTGCACGCCGCGACGACCGAATCCGCCCCGGGGCGTCAGAACAGGTACCGCCACCCGATCACCAGGCCGTAGTCCAGCGCCGGACGCTCGTCCAGCGATTCGATCGCCGGCAGGTGCACCGCCACCTCGAGCGCCCACCGCTTCGCCTCGTACAGCACCCCCGGGGTGAACACCAGGTCGCGGTCCCCGTTGGTCTCGTAGTTGACGTCCACCTCCGCCAGCGCGTACCACGCCCCCTCCGTCTCGGCCGTGTACGTCTCCGGAGACAGCCGGTACAGGTACGCAAGCTCCAGCTGCAGCAGGTCGTCCGTCGAAGCCCCCGGCAGGATCGGCTCGGAATCGCCCGCGGTGGTCAGGGTGTACGTCAACGCGGCGTTGAACCCGTGACGCTCCACGATCGTCATGAACACCAGCCCCGCCAAGGGGTCCACCGAGTCCGACCCCAGGTCGCCCGAGGGCGCCGGCAAGTGAGCACCCACAAACGCCCCGAGGCGCGTCGACCCGTACCCGCCGTGGTCCACCTGCCACAGCCGACGCTTCAGCGTCAGCGTCACCTCGTCCACGCCGAAGGTGTCCAACCGGTCCGTGTCCGACCGCAGGTCCTCCCGGTGCACCAGCGGCACACGCAGTGCCAGCGACGTGTCCCGGTCCAGCCCCAGCGTCGCAGAGGTATTCAAGCGGAGCTGGGCCACGTCCACCCCGTTCCCGGTGTGACGCATGGAGTGGAACTGCTGCCGCACCGTGGTACGCCCCTTCGCCGGGAACGTCACGCTCGGCGTGAGCGCCGCCTCCTGGGCCGCCGCCGGAACCGCCGGCAGCGCCAACGCCAGCATCAGCACGCGCCGTGCGCGCGCAAGCATGGAATGCATGTGAATCTCCTTGAGCGAGCGTTCAGTTGATCGCGACGAGCGTGTAGCCCGCGTCGTGCACCAGGTTGGCCAGCTCGAGCTGCGTTGGGTGCGACCGACCCACGAAGCCGATGACCACCGAGCTGGTTTCAAGATTGATCGTGACCTCCCCGATCATGGGGTGGTCCATCAGCTCCAGCTCGAGGTTTGTCGAGCACATCGGGCAGCTCATCCCGGTCACCGTCAGCGTGGCGGTGTCGCCCGCGACCGGCTCGTCGGGAAAGTTCTCGAAGTTGGTCTGCGCGACGATCGCGCCCCCGTCCCCCGATGCACCCTCCCCGCCCGAGACGGGCGGGGACGACGAAGCGCATCCCAGCAGCACAAACGAAATGCCCGAGCAGAGCACGGCAAGTGAAAACGTCTTCACGATATGTCCTTCCGATTCACACGCACGCAAAGGCGGCGCGAGTAAGTGAGTGCGTACCAAACGACCCCCCCCGGAGAGAAACCAGGAGTCAGCGCGATGGGCGCGCACCGCGGTGAGTGCGCGCACGATCGCCGCACACCGGTTTCAGGTCGTTCGGACGCAGAGGAAGGACTGGGGATCGGTGTCGGCCAGGCGCGAGAGCGCCGCAGGGCGGGCCGCACGAGCCGTCAGGCGTGCCGGGGCGTCCGGCAGCACCAGCAGCACCGGCCGGACCGCCAGGTTCTCGATGGCTCGCAGGTGGTCGGTCGGGGCCGGTGTGTACGGCTCCCGCTCCCCGCCGGGTGCCGGGACTGGATCGTCCCCGGCGCACGGGCACTCGATCAGGCACAGCGGGCAGCAGAGCTCGGGCGCCGGGGCGCACGGCGCGGGTGTCGGCGTGCCGGACGCCAGCGGGCGCGACGCACCGTTGAGCCCCAGCCGGGCCGCGGTGGGCAGGAGCAGCAGGATGGCGAGCAGGACCGCCCGTGGCATACAAGGAGAGTACCGCCGGACGCGAATTATTCCAACGCCGGGAGCGGAATCCCCGGTTCCGGGGCACGCACGCCCGCCCGCCCGTCTCCGCATCACTCCAAAGAGAACAGCGGGCGCCCGGGGGTTCTCGGCACACCCCGGACGCCCGTGTTGAAGAGAGCTCGCCGGTCGGAAAACCCCCGTTGCAACAGGGATATTCCCGGAACGGGTGCGGATCAGTGCCCGAAGCGGAACGAGCGGCACCCGACGTACGCGTTCACGAAGTCCACCACGTCGGCGAAGTCGATCATGCCGTCCGCGTTCACGTCGGCGCCGTCGTCGTAGGACACGAAGGCACGCACGAAGCCGAGCACGTCGAGGAAGTTGACACGCCCGCTGTCGTTGAAGTCCGCGCCCGAGCAGCCCGTGCCGGCCTCGACCAGGGCCGAGCCGACCGCGGCCCCGGCCAGGTTGGCCTCGGACAGCCCGTTGTCGAACAGGAAGCCGCCGAACTCGGGGCTCACCAGCAGGTCGGCCCCGATCACCAGCTCGAACGCTCCGGCGGACAGCGCCGACGGGGCGCCGATGTCGAACAGGATCGCGGCAACACCAGTGGTGGACTCCACGAAGAACCCGGACGCGGCACCCTCCAGCGTGCCAACACGACCAGCGTCAAAGCCGATGGTGAAGTTGCCTACCTCGACCGTGTCGTCGTTGAACAGCACCGAGCCGGTGTGCTCGATCGTCCCCGAGAAGGTCCCCAGGAAGTCGGTGTAGTCGTACGCGAACGTCGTCGGCAGCATCGCCGCGTCGCGCGCGTTGATCGGGAAGGCGACCGAACCCTCGAGCGATCCCGGGGCGATCACGTCGCCCGACACGCTCGAGAACGCCAGCGAGGCCGCGGCCTCGAGCGTGGCAAAGTCCAGCACGACGCTGGTCTGCCCATCGGCGACCTCCACGTCGTTGGCAAGGGCGGCGGTGCCGGTCACGGCGAGTGCGGCGGCAATGGCGGTATTTCTCATCTCGTGCTCCTCAATGAATCGTGTTTACGGATCTCGTTTGGCTTGCCTGTGGCAACAAGCATCTGCGGCGGAGTGATTCGAATCGTGCCGTCGCGACGGATGCGGGCGGACCGAAAAAACTCGTGAAGATCCGGTTCACGAGCAGATCCCCCCTGTACTCGCCTTGACCCGGGACCGCAACAAGGTATGTTTGTCGCGTTGCATCAAGAGTCCCGGGAGGATCTGGTCCCGGGCGGCAACCGAGCCTGCTCAAGCACGCCACGGTGCCGAGGTGAGCCCCAACGCGGGGACCCGATGCGTTCGAGACCGCCCTCCCCCCACTCTGAGCAGTTGGCGGGAGAATCCGGGACTCGTCCAAAACGCCGCGAATGTCGCGGCACCCCGCGTTGCCCCCACCGCCCTCTGGATGCCGTGAAGGAGTTCACGGTCATGACCGGGCTGCATTTCAACGCGTTCACCCACCAATCCGGACCCCAAACCGCCTGCCTGCACGGCGCTCTGGCAAGCGGCGACGGCGCACCGCTCGTCACCCCCATCGTCCAGTCCACCACCTACTGCCGCGACGGCGTGGGCAGCGACGCGACCCACCAGTACTCGCGCTGCTCCAACCCCACCGTCTCCGCCCTCGAGCACGCGCTCAGCGTGCTGGAGGGCGAGAACGTCGTGCGTGAGGGCGGAACCGCCTGCTTCGCCACCGGCCTCGCCGCGGAGGCCGCGCTCTTCCACGCCCTGCTCAAGTCGGGCGACCACGTCGTCTGCGGACGCAGCGTCTACGGCGGCACCACCCGCCTTCTGCGCGATCTGCTCGGCGGGCTCGGCATCACCGCCACTTTCGTAGACGCGACCGACACACAGGGCGTCATCGACGCCATGCGACCCGAAACTCGCCTCGTCTTCCTCGAAACACCCGCCAACCCCACGCTGGAACTCACCGACCTGCAAGCCGTCAGCGACGGCGTGCGCGAGCGTGCACGCGAACTCGGCGGCGAGCTGACCATCGCCGTGGACAACACCTTCCTTACCCCAGTCCTGCAGCGTCCGCTCGAACTCGGCGCCGACGTCAGCGTCTACTCCACCACCAAGTTCATCGAGGGCCACTCCGCCGCGCTCGGCGGGGCGCTCGTCACCGCCGACCCGCAACTCCTCGACAAGTTCGTCTGGGTCCGCAAGTGCACCGGCGCGATCCAGAACCCGCTGGGCGCGTGGACCACGCTCCAGGGCCTCAAGACCCTCCCCATCCGCCTCCAGCGCCAGTCCTCCACCGCCGCACGCCTCGCCGAGTGGCTGCTTGAGCATGAAGCAATCGCCTCCGTCCGCTACCCCGGCCTCGCCGAGGGCGAGCAGGCCGCGCTCGCCGAGCGTCAGCACCGCACCATCGACGGCACCCGCCTGCACGGCGCCGTCGTCACCATCGAACTCGCGGGCGGCCTCGAGGCCGCGCAGCGACTGCTCGGCGCGCTCCGCCTCTGCCGATTCGTTGAGCACGTCGGCTCGGTCGAGACTCTCGTCACCCACCCCGCCACCATGACCCACGCCGACGTGCCTCGCGACCAGCGCATCGCCGCGGGCCTCACCGACGGCCTGCTCCGCATCTCCATCGGCCTCGAAGAGCCCGAGGCCCTGCTCGCGGACTGGCAGCGGGGACTCGACGCCGCGGGCGAAACCAACACCGCAGCACGCGAGGAGGCCGAAGCATGCGTGGCCTGACCCCCCCCGCCCCCCACACCCCCCCCGCTCCCTCCTCCCCTCCAACCACCCCCGTCCGCGTCCTCAAGTTCGGCGGCAGCGTCCTGCGCGACGAGCACACCATCGCCGAGGCCGCGCGCGAGGTCGTCCGCTTCCGCGAACGCGCCGAGCGGGTCGTCGCCGTGGTCAGCGCACTCCACGGCGTCACCGACCGCACCCTCGAACGCGCCCGACAACTCACCGAGGCCCGCGCCGAATCCGTCGAGTCCGCCTGCCCGCACGCCCTCGCCGCCGCCATCTCCGTCGGCGAGCACGAGTCCGCGTCCTGGCTCGCCCTCCACCTCGCACTGCTCGGGCACTCCGCCCCCGTCCTGACCCCCGCCGCGCTCAAACTCACCGCAAGGGGCGACCCCCTCGACGCCGACCCCGTCTCCATCGACCTCGCACACCTCGAGCACGCGCTCGACACCCACGCGGTCGCCGTAATCCCCGGCTTCGCCGCGATCGACCGGCACGGGCGCACTGTCACCCTCGGACGCGGCGGCAGCGACCTGACCGCCCTCTTCCTCGCGGCCAGCCTGCAACACGCGGGATGGCACGCAACCTGCCGCCTGGTCAAGGACGTGGACGGCCTCTACGACCGCGACCCGGCACACGCCGGCGCACTCCGCTTCGAGCACGCCTGCTACGACGACTGCCTCACCACCGACGGCTCCATCGTGCAGTTCAAGGGCGTCCGCTTCGCACAAAACCACCCCCTGAGCTTCGAACTCGGTACCATCGGACGCGACGACCCAACCACCATCGGACTCCAACCCGTGGGTGCCACGGGTTGACCGAAGGACAACCCGTGTCTCCCCCATTCACGCCTCCGCTCCCTAAAACGCCCCCTCCGGCGCCGGCCCCTCGACCATCTCGATCTCGTCGAGGGGGAGGAACTTGTGCCACTGGTTGCCGCCGCGCATGGGTTCCTGGGTGCACTCAAACCCGCCTCGGCTGAGGGCGGACTCGGCGCTGACCCAAGCGGCGGTGTGCGTGTAGTTCAGCGTGCCCGGGGGTTGACGCTCGAGGGCGTAGCGTCTCACGTTGGCCATGCAATAGAGCATGGGTTCACTCGAATCCGGATCCCAACGCCACGGAATCAGAGGGATAGAGAGCGGCTTCCAAAAAATGTTGGGGTAGAACGTGATGCCTGTCATGTCTTCTCGCGAAAGGCCCCACTTGCCCGGTCGTTCGTAATACTCGGCTCCCGAGGCTCGTGGCATAGCCGAGCCAACGCTCAGGCTGCACGATGGGCCCACCGTCCGTTTCGTCGCTAGGTGCCAAAGCTCTTGGTATTTGCAAAGGATCACGGCTCAGACACCCAATAACTCAATGACAGCATCATGTCGAACGCCGGGTGCCACGGGTTGACCGAAGGGCAACCTGTGTCTTCCCGCCCCTCACCCCAACTTCTTCAGCAACGTCTCTCGCACCGTCTTCGCGTCCGCCGACCCGCCCGCCTTCTTCATCACCTCGCCGATCAGCCTGCCCACCGCCTGCTGCTTCCCGCCCCGGATCTGCTCGGCGATCGCCTCGTTCGCCGTGATCACCTCGTCGCACCACGCGTCGAGTTGGGCCGTGTCGCGCACCACGATCAGGCCGCGGGCCTTCGCCAGATCCTCAGCGTCCGCGCCGGCGTGCTCCTCGCTCGCCAGCAGCCCCACCAATTCGTCCGCGGCGTTCGAGTTGATCTCACCGTCGTGACGCAGCCACACGATCTGTGATAACTGCCCCGCGCTCAGCCCCAGGTCGCTCACCAGCACCGGGCGACAGGTCTCCTGCGACCGCTCGTTCGCCAGCTTCGCCCCCACCTGCAGCAGCAGGTTCGCGACGGCCTTGGCCGCGACGGACCGCTCCAGCCCCCGCTCGACCGCGGCGTCCGTCGCGTCGTCGAACAGCTCCCCCACCGCCCGGTGCTCCGCCAGCGTGCGCGCATCGGTCAGGGGCAGCTCCAGGTCCTTCATGTACCGGCGCTGGCGCGCCATCGGTAGCTCGGGCAGGCGTGCCCGGATCGAACTGATCTCCTGCTCACTCAGCGACACCGGCACCAGGTCCGGGTCGGGGAAGTAGCGGTAGTCGTGCGCGTCCTCCTTCTCGCGCTGCAGGGTGGTCACGCCCTTGCCGTCGTCCCAGCCGCGTGTGGTCTTCGCGCCCGGCCCCATCTCCCGCCCGTCCTCGAGGTACCGCTTCGGCTGCTCGCGCAGTTCGTACGCGATCGCGCCCGCCAGCGAGCGGAACGAGTTCAGGTTCTTCACCTCCGTGATCGGCGTCCGCACCGTGCGCCCGTCCTCGAACACCAGCTCGCAGTTGATGTTCGGCTCGAACCGCATGTGCCCGCGCTGCATCACCCCCAGCGTCGCCCCCAGGTGCACGCACGTCTTCCGCAGCATCTTCGCGAAGCTCACGCACTGCTCGCCCGTGGTGAAGTCCGGCGCGGTCACGATCTCCAGCAGCGGAGTCCCCGCACGGTTCAAATCAACCACTGAACCACCTGCGCCCCCGCTCGCGCCCGGCACCGGCCCCCCACCCATGTCCGCCGGCATCTCGTGCATCAGCTTGCCCGCGTCCTCTTCCAGGTGCGCCCGCACGATCCGCACGCGCCGCGTCTCCGAGGTCGGGTCCGGCTCGTCCGCGTCGTCCAGCCCGGGCACGTCCACCGCGCCGTCGAAGCACAGCGGCAGGTCGTACTGCGAGATCTGGTACGCCTTCGGCAGGTCCGGGTAGAAGTAGTTCTTGCGGTCCCACTTGCTCCGCTCCGCGATCGAGCAGTTCAGCGCCAGCCCCACCAGCACGCTCAGCTCCACCGCCGCCCGGTTCATCACCGGCAGCGCACCCGGCAGGGCCAGCACGACGGGGTCGGTCAGCGAGTTGGGTGCGGCGTCGTCCAGCGTGCAGGCCGGCGAGGGGGCGCGCGTGAACATCTTGGTGCGGGTCGCCAGCTCCACGTGCACCTCCATCCCGATGATCGGGCGGACGGAGGCGATGCCGGGGAGTGCTGCGGTCGGACTCATCGGCCCATGGTACGCGCTGCCTGACGGGCTGCGCACAGAGCCGCACTCAGCGCCTCGCGCTCGAACCGGGCCACGTGCACCCGCGCCGTCCCGAGCTCACCCGCCACCTCCTCCAGCGTGCGCGGCGGCCCCGCGGGCGAATCCGGCGCCTCCCCGCCCCCCGCCAGCCCGTGACGCAGCGCCAGCGTCCGGCGCAGGCGCGGATCGCCCGTGTGCTCGTCCAGGGTCGGCAGCACCGAGCGCACGCGCGGGTCGATCGCCAGCCAGCGTTGCCACGGGTCGAGGCTCAGCGTCCAGTCGCGCAGGCGGGCGGAGTCCGGGATGGCTCGACGGGCCCGCCCGGGCGCGCCGGGGGTGCTCCGGGCGAGCTCGGCCGCGGCGCGATCGACGCCCAGGCCGACCCGGGCCGCGAGCCGGCCGGTGGTGCGCGGGTCGTAGGCGTCCACGGCCGCGGACGCGGCGGCGAGGGCCCGGGCCCACCAGCGCGAGAGCGTGGCGAGGCCGAGCGTTTCGATCGGCCCGCCGGCGCGAGCCTCGAGCGTCTGGAGGACCAGCGCCAGGTGCGGTCGCAGCAGAGCGCTCTTGAGCAGCGAGGCCCAGCGCAGGTCGGTCTCGATGCGGTCGAGCGACACGCCCGAGGCCGTGGTGGGGTCCAGGGCGGACGTGAGGCGGGCGCCACGCTCGCGCAGGGCGTGCAGGGCGAGCGAGCGGGCGGTCTCCTCGGCCTTGACGGGGGGGGTGCGTCGGCGGGCGGCCTCGAGCAGGTAGCCCAGACGCTCGCGCCCGGGCTCGCCCAGCCCCAGGCGGGCGGCGGGGTGGGCCAGCAGCGCCTCGGTCTCGCCCTCGTCGGCGTCCAGGATCAGCGCGGGCGGGGCCAGCGACCGCAGCAGGTCGGCCCGCCCCTCGTTGAGGGCCCGGCGGGCGCTCGCCTTGGACCGCTTCCAGCGGGCCGCGAGGGCCTCGGGCGAGCCGGCGTGCCCGCGGCGAGACGCACGGACCGCGACCAGGCGCTCGCGCGTGGTGGGCGGCGGGGTCGTCGGCAGGTCCACCCGCCCCTCACGCCGGGCACGCAGCAGGATCTGGCGCACCCCCTCGTGCGACAGCCCGAACCGGACCGCCAGTCGCCTCGCAGCCTGGTTCAGCGAACACCGCAGGCGACGGTGGTACCGCTCCGCACGCGCGATCAGGCGGGCCTCCAGCCCGTCGTCGGTCCGCTGGAAACGCTCGGCCCGGGCCAGACGCTCCGGGTTGGCCCGCTCGAACGCCTCGACCGCTTCTCGCGCGAAGACCAGGTTGGTCCGCCCGGAGGCCCCCACCGCGCGGCGACCGATCAGGCCCTTGCGCCGGTACCGGTCGATCGTCTTCTTCGACACCGACCAGCGTTCCTGCAGTTCGTCCAGCGTGACCGGGGGCGGGTCCATCTCGTCGGCCCGCAGGCGGGCGGCGTCCGAGACGCGCTCGGCCAGCACCGACAGGTCGGTCAGCACCGCCGCGCCGACCAGCTGTCGCGGGTCGCTCAGGTTGTGCGAAGTGTCCAGGACCTTGTTCAGGACCTCGGTCTCGGGGTAGAGACGCTCGGCATCGAGATCACGCGCGAGGCGCTCCAGCCGGGGCAGGGCCGCGAGCAGGTGCGAGCGATCCAGCGGGAGCAGTCGCTCCAGCAGGTCGGCCATCGCACCGGTCTTGGGGGTGGGCAGCGGGGGCACGAGGAGTGGTACGCCGATCGGCCCGATCGCGTTCCGACATTTGGATTATTTGATGCTTCCGGGCCGGGTCTCTCGCTCAGGAGAGGGATGCGCTCGGCACGCCCACCCAGTTGGGCTCGATGCGCTCACACAGGCCCAGGTCGGCGGATTTGGCCAGGAAGAGCTCGGCCCCGGCCCGCTCGCGCGGGCCCAGCTCGTACCGCATCAGCGAGCCCAGGTACTCGCGTGCGAGGTCCGACGGCCAGTGGTGGGCCGGGGCCGCGTCGGTCACGATGCGGTCCAGGCGCATCGCGTTCCGCCGTCGCTGGCGGTCCAGTAGGCGACAGGCGGTCTCGACGCCCGGGTCGTCCACCCGGTCCGCGCGGCACATCCAGCAGGCGTACACGAACGGCAGGCCCGTCAGGGCATCCCAGGCCTCGCCCAGATCGACCTGGTGCGGGTACCGCACCGCCGGGGGCGAGCCCGCGACGACCTTGTCCCCGATCAGCAGCAGCGTCTCGGGCCAGTCGCCCTCGGATTTGGGCGTCTGCTCGCGCGGGTCGAAATCGCGGACGTCCGGGCGGACCCCGTACCGCTCGGCGAGGATGACCCGGGCCAGCGTGACGGAGGTGTGCGAGTCGGTGTCGGCGTGGAGGGTGGTGATCCGCTCGGGCGGGACCGCGGAGAAGAGGCGGACGGTGAGGGTCCGGCCGTGGCATCCGATCATGCCGGGCCAGAGCAGGGCGAGCGGGGTCTCGGAACGGGCGTAATCGATCAGCGAGGCCAGCCCCAGGTCGGCCCGCCCGTCCTGGACCATCCCGACGATGTTGGCGGGGACCGCCCGTAGCAGTTCGAGCCCCTTGAGCGTGTCGAGGCCCTGGATGAGGGGGAGGGTGTTGAGATAGGAGACCGCGGCGATCCGGGCGGGGGCCGCACGCGATTGGGTGGTCGGGGCGCTGGTGTCGGTCATGGGTGTGGACTGTATGCGTTGGGGGAGATGGGCAGAATTTCAGGGGATTTTTGCAATTGGGTGGCCCCCCCCCGGAACATCCGTATTTTCAAGGGGTCCTCGCCGGTGCCCCTGACCCAGGCCCCGTTGGGCGAGGAAGAGCCGAGTGTCGGACGGGATGCTTCGCAGCGCATCGTCCGATAGTCTGACAGTCGGCAGGCAGACCCAGGCCGGATGCAGTCTCCGGCTGAGGTCCACCTACCCACCCGGCGTCGGATGGCGACAGCCTTCCGGCGTCGTTTCTTTTTTTGGGGTCGGGGATGGTGGACGCGGGCGGTGCGCGGGCGGGGATGCCGATGAGAGGGGCATGGGCGATCGCGCGGTCATGCTGGTGGGCGGGGGGGGGCACGCGTCGGTGGTGGCCGCGGCGTGCCGTCGCGCTGGGATCGGGATCGTCGGCGTGCTCGACGACGCGGAGACGGCGCTCGGGGTCGAGTGCGGGCGGATCGGGGAGCTGGGGCTGCTGGGGTGGGCGCTGGACAACACGCCGGGGTGCGGCTGGGTGCTGGCGCTGGGGGACCTGGGGACACGGCGCGGGTTCCTGGACGCGCGCGGGGCGCGCCGGACCGACGCGGCGACGACGGTGATCGACCCGAGCGCGGTGGTGGCGCCCTCGTGCGAGGCCGGGCGCGGGGTGTTCGTGAGCGCCCGGGGGGTGGTGCAGGCGCGGGCACGCGTGGGCGATCACTCGATCGTGAACACCGGGGCGATCGTGGAGCACGACTGCGCGATCGGCGAGAACGTGCACGTGGCGCCCGGCGCGGTCCTCGGCGGCGGGGTCACGGTCGGGGACGACACGCTGATCGGGCTGGGGGCGCGGGTGAGGCCGGGAGTGACGATCGGGAGCGGGGCGACGGTGGGGATGGGGGCGGTGGTGCTCGCCGACGTGGGGGACGGGGAGACGGTGGTAGGGAATCCGGCGCGGGTGCTGGTGCGGGCGGGGGGGTAGGCGACCTGAGCGCGGCCCCGGGTTGCTGCGTCGTGATCCGACGGGCGTGCGACCGGGCCCTTCTCCCAACCGCCGCGCCCCGGCGGCGGGAGGGCGATCATCTACGACCGGAGCCTCCACAGCTTTCGCACGGCGTCGAGGAACGCCTCGATCCTCGACGGGTCCATCGCGCGGAGTTCCAAGACCTTCCGGGCCATCGCGAGACCCGTCTCCCCCTCTTCGAACACCGAGATCGACTTGTCCCACTTGCTGAGGGCTTCGGCTTCGGCGAGGTACTTGGCTCTCATGATGATCTGAATGTCGGCGTTGAGTTCCTTGGCGATCTGAATGAATGCGGAACGGTTCTCGGTGTGGGGGAGCGTGACGACGACGTACTGCGCTCGTCGGATGCCGGCTTCTTCGAGGATCTCGGGCCTGGTCGCGTCGCCGAAGATAGCAGAGTGACCGCGGGCGACGATCGACTCGACGGTACGAAGGTTCATCTCCACGACCACGGTGTGGAATCCGGCGTCTTGGAGGAGTCCGTCGACGAGCCGGCCGACCGGCCCGTACCCGACGATGATGGCGAGGGGATTGTCTGTTTCCGCGATGCGGGCGGATGACGCCGCGTTGACTTCTCTCCGGAGCCGGGCGGCCTTGCCGTCGAGCATTCTCCATAGCCAGGGAACACGTCGGACCGTCGCCTCGATCCGATCGAGCGAGCCGAACAGGATCGGATTCAGCGTGATCGAGATCATCGCGGCGCCGACGAGGATCTGCTGGCCCTCCGGGGGGATCACGCCGTGGAGCAGCGCGACCTGCCCGAGAATGAATGAGAACTCCCCGATCTGCGCGAGGCCGAGCGCGACCGTGAGCGCGGTGCGGCCGGAGTAGCCGAGAATCGCCACGATCGCAAGCGCGGCGAGCGGCTTGACGATCATGACGATCCCAAGCCCGGCCGCGAGCATGAGGGGCTCGCGTACGACGAAGGCGGGGTCGAAGAGCATGCCAACGGCGACAAAGAACAGGACGGCGAACGCGTCTCGGAGCGGGAGCGCATCCGCGGCGGCCTGATGGCTCGTGGGGCTCTGGGCGACGACCATGCCCGCAAGAAACGCCCCGAGCGCGACTGAGACGCCGAAGAAAACCGCCGAGCCGACCGCGATCGTGATGGAGAGAACGAGGACGGTGAGCGTGAAGAGCTCGCGCGACCGGAGCTTGGCGACCCGGGCGAGCAGCCAGGGGATGATGCGGGACCCGACGAGGAGCAGGATCGCCACGAGCAGGCCGAACTTCGCGAGCGCGATGGCGGTCGCCATGAGGACGCCCCCGCCGGTCTCGCTCGCCCGGGCGGCATCAGCCGCGTCGCTGACCGCCAGCATCGGGACGAAGACGAGGGCGAGCACGGTGAAGATGTCTTCGACGAGCAGCCAGCCCACGGCCGCGTGCCCGTGGGGCGTGGCGAGCATCTCCTTGTCCATGAGCACGCGCAGGAGCACGACCGTGCTGGCCACGGCCATCGCCATGCCGATGACCATGCCGGACTGCCACGCCCAGCCGAACGCGAGGAAGATGAGCGTCCCAACGACCGTCGCGGAGAGGCTCTGCACGATCGCGCCGGGGATCGCGATCCGCCGGACCGCGACGAGGTCGTTGAGTTTGAAGTGCAACCCGACGCCGAACATCATGAGGATCACGCCGATCTCGGCGAGCTGGTGCGCGATCTTCTCGTCGCCGACGAAGCCCGGCGTGTAGGGGCCGATGAGAACGCCGCCCAGCAGGTAACCGACGATCGGCGATAGTCCCAGACGCTTCGTGAGCAACCCGAAGAGCCATGCCGCGGCGAGGCCCGCCGCCAGCGTGGTCAGCAGCGGCAATTCGGTGATCGCGGCGGCGAGGGTCAATGGCGGAAGGCTGGCCATGGAGGATGGTAGCTGACCAGCGAAGAACCTTGCCGGCGCGGGCTTGCTGCGCCGCGGGTTACGTCGCTTCGTGTCACTGTTACGTTTCTACGATCGAGCGGCCCTCCCGGCACGGTGGGCCTTTGACGTTGGTGGGCCTGGTGGCAGCTCGAATCACAGAGGCACCGCCCCGAAGCAGCGTGGATTCATCCCCCGTCGCGAGCTGCCGGAGCCCGGAGAGGGCCGGGCTTGGGCGACGAGGAGCCCGAGGTGGCGGCAGCACGATTCAAGAGGTTTGGCTGATGGGGCCGGGGCCGATTCCCACGAGAGGCCCCGAGCGCGGATGAGCATGCCGCGCTCTCCGGGGCGGCCATACTGGCCCCCGTGCGGCCCGCTTCGAACTGTGTCTGGCGGCGTCGCCGGAAGGCGAGGGGGACGGGGAGGCGGTGGTGGGGAATCCGCGCGGGTGCTGGTGCGGGCGGGGTGAGGTCACACCCATCGCGCAGAGGGGCCGCGTGCTCACGCCCGCGGCTCGGATAAGACCGAGAGGGGCCGCGTGCTCACGCCCGCGGCTCGGAAAAGACGGAGATCCCTCGCTGGCGCTCGGGGTTAGTTGGTGTCGGAGTCGTCGGGGGCGGCCTGGCGGCGGAGCTCGTTGGCGCGCTGGATGAGCGCGGCGTCGGCCTCGTCGGGGGTGAGCTCAAGCTCGGCGTCGGGCTCGAGCTCGAAGTGCCACTCGTGCGTGTTCTCGATGCGGGCGGGGATGGCCTCGGCGATGAGGTCGAGGCCGGGCCACTCGTAGATGGGTGCTTCGGCCTTGCGGGGCTCGTGCACCGGGAGGTACCCGGGCTTCTCGAGGCGCACGTCGTAGACGCCGTGGTAGGTGAAGGAGGCCTCTGCGGGGGTGACGCCGATGTCGCGGTCGTTGAGCCAGACGCGGGCGCCGGGGGGCTCGGAGGTGACGCGGATGGTGCGCTCGACGCACCCGGTGACGAGCAGGAGGGCGGGCGCGACGGCGGCGAGACGGGGGTTCATGGCTTGCCTCCGCTGAGGGCCCGCTCGACGATGCGGCAGGCGCGGTCGGACTCCGGGTGTGCGGCGCGGTCCTTCTCGGCCAGGGCGAGGGAGCGTCGGCAGCGTGCCCGGGCCTTCTCGGAGTCGAGCCCCTTGTCCATGAGGTTGTCGAGCGAGTCTGCGAGCTTGACGAGTCGTGCGCGCCAGTCGCTGGTGGCGAGGCGGGCGTCGTAGTCGGCCTCGCGGTCGGCCTCCTCGAGGAGCATGTTCTTGGACATGGCGCGGACGATGTCGGCGGTGTCGCGTCCGAAGTGCTTGAGCAGGTCGTCGTAGTCGGTGGCGGTGTCCTCGATGGTGTCGTGCAGGAAGGCGGCTGCGAGGCAGTGCTCGTCGGCGCATCCGAACTGGGCGGCGATGCGCAGGGCGACCCGGGAGGGGTGGGCCGCGTAGGGCGTGACGCCGTCCTTGCGGCGCTGGGAGGCGTGCGCGCGTGCGGCGAAGGACGCGGCGTTGGCCCAGAGGGGGTCGGGTGTCACTGGGAGCGCTCCTGCTCGTGGAGCGGGGGGCGCGCCTTGGGCTTGCCCCTGGGGGCGCCGTTGCTCACGGGCCGGGCGGGCTTGCGAAAGGGCTCGTCGAACTCGTCTCCCCGGAAGAGGGAGCCGAGGTAGACGCGCCGGACCATCTCGTCGTTGATCAGGGCCTTGGGTGTGCCCTCGGCGAGGACCCTGCCCGAGTCGATGATGTAGGCCCGGTCGCAGATGCGGAGGGTCTGCTGCACGTTGTGGTCGGTGATGAGGCAGGAGATGCCCGCGTCGGTGAGGGTGCGGATGGTGGACTGGAGCTCCTCGACGGCGATGGGATCGACGCCGGAGAAGGGCTCGTCGAGCAGGATGAGTCTGGGCTTGGTGATCAGCGAGCGTGCGATCTCGAGCTTGCGCCGCTCGCCGCCGGAGCAGGTGCGGGCCTGGTCCCTGGCCTTGTGCGTGAGGCCGAAGCGTTCGAGCAGGGACGCGGCCCTTCGCTTGCGCTCCTTGCGGGAGAGCTTGAGGGTTTCGAGGATGGCGAGCAGGTTCTGCTCGCAGGTGAGGCGTGTGAAGATGGAGGGGTTCTGGGAGAGGTAGCCGATGCCGAGGCGGGCGTGCTGGTACATGGGGAGGCCGGTGACCTCCTTGCCCTGGAAGAAGACGTGCCCGCCGTCGTTCTCGATCATGCCGATGGTCATGCGGAAGGAGGTGGTTTTGCCGGCGCCGTTGCGTCCGAGGAGGCCGACGATCTCGGCCTCGTCGACGTGGAAGGAGACGCCGTCCACGACGGTGCGTCCGTTGTAGACCTTCTTCAGGTTGCGGGCCTCGAGGAGGGGCATTCGGGGAGTCTAGTCGGTTTGTCGGGCAAGGAGTTGCGCGGGGAGCTCGTGCCCGCACTCGGGGCAGCGGGAGCCGGTCTCGGGCAGGGAGGGGTAGCGGCAGAAGGGGCAGCCGGGGCGTGGCAGGGGCAGGAGCAGGCGCGCCAGTCTCGGCGCGACCAGGGCGAGCAGGAGGGCGACCGCGACGGGGACGCACGCGAGGACGAGTCGCTCGCCGACGGGCTCGGGCGTTGCGAAGCCGGCGCGGACGAGGGCGGCGGGCGGGCCGTAGACGCGCGACTCGATCAGGACGCCGGCGGCGCGCCAGACGCCCCAGGCGAGAGCGAACAGCGCGAGCGCGCGTGCGCCGAACACGAAGGCGTACCTGGCCCTGAGGACCGCCTCGCTGGTCGGGATCGTGGGCATGGCTCAGGGTACCGGCGGGCGCCGGTGCGGGTTGAGCGGCGGGGGTCCGGGATGCCGGGGCGGCCGGGCGGGACGTGGCAGGGGGCTGGGGGGGGTCAGGTGATGAATCGGAGCGTCATGGGGTAGCGGAAGTACTCGCCCCGGTTGGAGGCGACCATGGCCAGGACCATGCCGACGATGGCGAAGACGGTGAGGCCCGGCACGACGAGGATGGCCCCGAGGCCGAAGGTGACGATGCTGACGACGACGCCGATGACGGAGTAGATGAGGATGCTGATCTGGAAGTTCACGGCCTCGCGTCCGTGGTCGTCGATGAAGGGGGAATCGCCCTTCTTGATCTGCCACATGATGATCGGGATGAGGACGGAGAGGGGCCCGATGACGCTGAAGCCGATGATGCCAAGGTGCATGAGCAGGGAGTAGGTGCGCTGGTCGTCGGTGACGTCCGGGTCGTAGCAGCGCCCGCGCTGGTTGACGGGGTACTGGGGCATGGTGGCTGACATCATGGCGGCGGTCCTCCGACGGGGCAACCCGGGCCCGGGCCGGGCCTCGGGCGGCGTGCGCAGGGTTGTTGGGAAAGGGGGATCAGGGATTTCCCGTGCTCGCGGGCGGGGCCGGGGGAGGGTTTGGGGCGATCGGGGACGAGGCGGGCGGGCGGGGGATCGGGACGGCGAACGCGGCGAGCCAGCGGGGGCGGAGGCACAGCAGGGCGGCGGTGAGGGTGAGGCCCAGCGTCCAGACGAAAGTGGTGACGACGTCGGACACCCCGATGAAGATGCTCTCGTGGGGGTCCACGAGGGAGATGACGACGGCGGCGGCCAGCGCGAGCCAGTAGATGAGCATGACCAGGGCGAACGGGATGCCGATGATGCGGAAGACGATGGCCGCGGTCTCGCGCCGTTTCAATGCCAGGGCGGGCCCGTCGAGGTGGACCTCGGGGGGTCGTGCGGGGTCGAGGAACTCGGCGGTGAGGGGGAGGGCGCACTCGGGGCAGCGCTGCTCGACGAGGCCCGTGGTGTCCTGCCCGCACCCGGGGCAGCGCACGCCGCGCGGCATGGGGACGAGCCAGCGGACGAGGATGCCCTGTAGGAGCCAGACGACGACCGGCAGCACGACGAAGACGCCGGTGAGGACGATGCGGTCCGTGTAGTAGTAGAGGTTGAAGAAGTCGTCGTCCCTGATCCCCTCCATCAGCCAGCTGACGAACGGGACGATTGCGATGAGCAGCAGTGCGACGCAGGCGAGCCGGATGAGTGTGCGTGCGGTGAGCCGTCGCCGGAGCATCTCGGAGGCGTTGGGGATCATGGCCCGGACAGGGTACCGGATCGTGCATGGTCACTGTGGGATTGGTCGTGAGGGGGGGCGTGTGTGTGGGGGCGGGTGTCGGGTGCTCTGTGGTGGTATTGTGAAGGTCGTGTCAGGACACCAACCACCCCGATGGGCCTGGGGCCTGTTCGCCGGCGTGCCGGTGCTGCTTGCGACGCCGCTGGGTCTGCTGGCGTCGCCGAGCCCGGAGATGCTGCGCGCGGTGTACTCGGAGGGTGGGTTCATCGAGCTGGCGCAGCAGGGGGTGTGGTCGGCGTCGGCGTTGTGCGCGGGGTTGCTGTTCTGGCGGGAGCGTGGGCCCCATGGGCACCGGATGGTGACGCTGTGGCTGGGGGTGCTGGCGGTGCTGTTCCTGCTGCGCGAGCTGGACCTGCACGAGTCGCTGAACCCCGAGGTGCTGGGGGACTGGGGCGTGCGCTACCGGATCGACTGGTGGCTGGACGGGTCGGTGGCGTGGTGGCTGAAGGGGCTGTGGGCGGGCGTGGGCGTGCTGGTCGGGGCGGCGGTGGTGGTGCCGCTGGTGCTGGCGGGTGGGATCCGGGGGATGCCGCACAAGGACTCGGCCCGCCTGCGCCTGCTGGCGGGCGCGGCGGTGTGCCTGGGGATGGGGTTCGTGTTCGACGACCTGCTGCGCCACGTGATCACGAACGAGGCGGTGAAGCAGACGTGCGAGGAGGGGTGGGAGCTGGCGGGCGCGGTGCTGTACCTTGGCGCGGTGCTGGCCGGTGCGCACGCGCGCGGGGCGGGCGCGGAGCGGGCGGGCGCGGAGAATGCGGGCGGGTGAGGGTTACTGCCCGAAGAGGTTGGTCTGGGCGAACATGCCCTGGGACTCGAAGAACTCGAGGGACTCCTCGACGGACTTGAAGACCCTGGTGGCGGTCTCGGTGATGAATGGGGAGGGCTGCTTGGAGGGCTTCCAGACGACGTAGACCTCCTTGGCGTGCTCCCAGGCGTGCTGGAGCTCGCGCTCGACGCCGGAGGAGAGGCCGGGGATGACCTTGCCGGACTCGCTGGTGAGCTCGGGGACGTAGGAGACGATCATGTCGGCCTGGTCGATGAGCTTGAAGTCTCGCATATAGATCTGGCCGTCGATGTCGCCGGCGATGTCGAGGACCTCGCGCGTGCGCATGCGGATGGGGGCGAGGTCTCGCTGCACGCCGCCGAGCTGGTGGGGCTGGTGGTCGAAGAAGTCCTGGCCGGCCTTGGCGGCCTCGAGGGCGCGGTCGAGCAGGAGCTTCTCGTCCACGTCGCCGGGGTCGAAGGTGACGAAGTGCTCGGCGAGGCGGGTGCGGAAGTCGTCGATCTCGGCCATGACGTCGGGCATGTCCACGACGTGGCTCATGGGGAAGGAGGGGTAGACCTTCTTCATCTCGGGGCGGCAGAGCAGGCGGAACATGGTGCGCTCGGTGGAGGCGAAGCGTCCGCGGCTCATGATGTAGAACTGGCTGCCGGGGATGGCCTGGCTCATGAGCTCGGTGGCGAGGATCTCCTCCTCGCGCCAGACCATGCAGTCCTTGAGGGTGGCGTCGATGTCGTGGTCCTGGTGGAGGCGGTCGTGCACGACCTCGATGTTGTCCACGAGGCAGATGAACAGGTCGGGCCGGAGTTTCTCGATCTGGTCGAAGTCGAAGGCGGAGAACAGGCCGTGGCGCCAGCGGAAGGTGGCGTGGGTGTTGATGGCGACGTTGGGGCGTCCGGCGGACTCGGCGATGACGTCCTTGACGGCGGCCCGGCGGAGGGAGTTGAGACGCGAGAGGGGCAGGTCGAGGATGCGCCCGGGGCGGACGTCCGGGGCCTCCTGGTACATGACGTCGCCGACGTGGTAGAGGTCGAGGGTCTCGCCCTGCTGGCCGGCGAACGCGGCGACCGCCTCGAGGTAGGGCTTCTTGTCCATGCCGACCTGGCCGGTGACGATCGCGCGCATGCGGGGCTCCCTTCGGGGGTTGCGGGCGGGGAGTATAGGTGGCGGGCCCGCGTGCCCGTGCGTGCGGGGGCGCGGGAAATCCCGGGCCCGATCGTTCAGAGGGTGTGAATCTGGGGATTCGGTGGCGATTGTGCGGGGCGTGGGGCATGGTCGATCGGGCGGCTCGTGCGCGGTGCACGGGGGGCCGCCCGGGATCGCGAACACTGCAATCGGAGATCGATCATGCGAGCGAGCACAGCGATGTGGCTGGGAGCGGCGGCCGCCGGCGTGTGTGTCTGGAGCGGCCAGGCGTCGGCCCAGGGCGAGATCGTGCTGGTCCGGACCGACGCACAGGCGAACGCCTACGCCGAGACACAGCTGGACGGGCTGACGGTGTGGGACGAGGCGCAGCTCCGGATCGAGGCGTTCGATCGCGGCGACGAGTTTTACCGGTTCGACCAGACGAGCGGGGCCGGGTCGGCGCTGCCCGCCGGGCCGAGCGCCTCGGCGAGCGTGCGCTACAGCGCGAGCGGGAACCCGGACGGGTACGCCGTGAGCCTCGGCGGGACGGTGCACGCGGCGCTGGCGGGCGAGCCCGGTTTCGACCAGCGGGCGCAGGCCAGCCTGGAGCTCAACGCGCTGGAGACCGTGCGGTTCGGCGGCGATCTCGACGACGAACGCGCCTCGGGCTCCAGCTCAATGGCGGAGGTGCGTTTGCAGATCTCCTACGTTGCCCCCGAGGAAGGAACCGCGAACTCCGAGGCATACATCCGGCTGGAGGGGCTGGCGACCGGGCCGATGGACTGGCGGTTCAACAGCCAGGACACGGTGCTGGACCTCACGATCCTGACGCCGATCGAGCTGGGCACCGGGCGGAACGACCAGCTGCGCTTGGCGGTGGACTGGGACGTGTTCGGCGACGCCGCGTTCGGTGACGACGAGCCGCTTGACCTGTACACGAGCCTGGACGTGCAGGCGAGCTTCCGGTTCGTGCCGTCGCCGGCCAGCGCGATGCTGCTCGGGCTGGGCGGGGTGCTGGGGGTCCGGCGGCGCCGGTGAGGGAACGGATTGGTCAGAGTGTCGCGAACTAACACGCGTCCGGCCCGGTTGGGTCTGGTGCGGGATTCTTTGTGCGCCTCGCACAAACGGCTTGATCCTGGACCGTGGTCCAATGGGATGATGCTGTCATGAGCGTTGCAGCGCACACCGTGGCGGGCGGGCTGACGCGTATGCCCAGACACGGCCCGACGGGCTCACGGCGTGGGATGAGGCGCGGCCCTTGGACGGGGGGCGGGACCAGAGCGACGACTCCTGCCGGTCCGACCGGGCCGGCGGAGCGACTCCACACCATCGACCGACAGTTGCGTGTGCAGACCGCCGGTTGATGTTCACGGGAAACTCTTAGTGGGATTCTGATAGCAGGCCCGCACCGGCCACCCTGATCACGACCAGGCCGGCAGCCCGCAAGGCCCGCAGGCCGGCAGCCCGCAATGCCCGATCGCCTCACAGTGTCGCGCACCGAACCTCAATTCTGTGTCGAGCCCGTGGCACAATCACCCCCGCCGCGTGCGCACCAAATGCGCCTCGTCGAAAAAAAAATATATAGCATCTTATCGGTTGTGCCGGCGTGTGCATCGGGTTATTCTGCCGATTCCCTGCCTCGCTATGCTGGATCGTTAAGAATAACTACTTAGTATAAGGTACGACATGAGTCGGCTCCTTGCGGCCATCACGGTTTCCTCGGTCGCCTTGGCCTGTGCGGCCGTGTGGCTTCTCGCGGTGCACGCGCCCTGGTTCGGCACGGCATCTGGAGCGGCGAGCGATCCGGTCGTCCTCACTGATCTGCTCATCGGAGAAGAACGCTCGCACGTGATCGCCCTGCCGATCGCGCCCGACGGGCGCCGTGTCGTGTCGTATCACTCCACCTGCAGCTGCCTGCGCTTGGTTGATGTTTCGCCGCACGGCCCGGCACTTGGGCCTGGCTCGGCCGATGATCGGGTGGCCGGCGTGGGTTGGGGTTCGAACAGCGGCGCCGTCGTGCTCGCGGGCTTTGGGCCGAGCCCGAACGCCTCGTTGCCGCCCCGCCAGGCCGGCCCGCTCGACGCGACGCTGATCTCGCACCCGGGCCCGTTCGACGCTCCGCCGCGAACCCTGCTCACGATCCGATACGAAGACGGCTCCGTATCTGAGGTGCGGGTTGTCGCCGACATCGTGCCCATCGTGGACGGCTGGCCGCGGAACGCGTTGGGCAACCTCTCGCGTTCGGGCGTCACGGTCGAGATCCGCTCCGAATACCTGAACGCCCTCGCCGAGGTCTTCTTCGAAACATCGGACGGCTCGATCGTGCCCCACGCCCGAGACCCACAGCGACCCGGCCGATTCTCGTTCAACCCCGACGACGCGGCGGGTGATGTTTCCATGGTCGTCTCGATCCGTCACCACAACGGCGAGACCGCGACCTGGTCCGGGCCGGTGCGAACGGACGCACCCGGCGAGGGCTCGTGAGCGGCGCCGAAACCACGGGAGTATGACAGTATGCGGATACGAACATTCTCGTTTGCCGGGCTGTGCACCCTGGTCTGCGGCTTCGCCGCTGGCGTCGCCACCGCGGGCGGCGGGGCCACCCCGGGCGGCTCGAACTGGTGTGCGGAGACCAGCAACTGCGGCCACACCAACTGCCACTCGCAGAACCCGTGCGAGTGTATCGACGAATCCGGAATCTGGACCTGCATCGCCACGCTGTAACCCGCCCTTTCGCAGGCCCACCGCTGCCCGCCCAGCGCGGCGGGCGGCCGGCTTGACCGCAGCCCCCGAGCGGAAGGGGACCCGTGCCCGGCATCCGTCGATCCAACTTGATCACTGTCTCCGTCGTGCTGCTCGCGCTGGGAGGACTCGGTTGGGCCGCCTCCCGATTCATGCACGACCCGACGCCCGGCAATCCGATCGAGCAGCAACGCGCGGCCGCTCGGGACCGCAAGGCCGCGAACATCGACAGTTGGCTTGCCGTTGAAACCGTGTCGTTGGCGGGGCTGGACCAAGCCACGGTGGCGTCCGTCCTCGAGACCGAATTCGCGCCGTGGCTCGGCGAGTTGCCCCCGGAACGATTCCGGGCACTCATGCAAACCCTGGCCGGTCATCTCCTGGCACGGTCAGCGCCGGACCTCGACGCCTACGTCTCGTTCGGCGAGAGCGACCCGACCACGCGGTGGACGACGCCCGCGGATTCCAAGCGGCATGACGCGATCATCCACTGGTACGCCTACCACACCGGGCGCGACAAATCCGAACTCGCCAATGCCGACCTGTTCGAGATGCTCGAAGCCTTCATCGCGCTGCAGCGCGACGAGCACGGCGTCGGGCTTGCCGCGCTTGGAGTCGGCCCGGGTGCCTGCTGGGCCGTCCCCATGCGTGTCCGCGGCACCGAGGAGATGATGTTCCGCATCTCCGAGGCCGCCACCCAGGAGCAATCGTCCTACTGGTTCGAAAACGCCAGCCAGGTCGGCCTCCCGTTTCAGATGCCCGTCCGGACGGCCGAAGCGGCCGTCAGCGATCACGGCCCCGTGCAGGCCGTGGCGATCTGCCACATTGTTGAGACCGAATCCGGCACGCGCTGGAACCTGCACTCCCGGTGGTTCTGGGACGTATCGCTCGAAGCGTGGGTGAACGATGTTTACTCAAGAAAGAGCCATGAACGACAAGGCTACATCTGGTTCTGACCCGCGAGCGTCTCGCGCCTTCAGCCTGATCGAGATGCTTGTGAGCATCTCCGTGGTGTCGGTGCTCCTCGCGGTTCTGCTTCCGGGTCTCCGCGGGGCCCGCGAGAGCGCCGACGCGACCGTCTGCCTCGCCAGCCAATCCAACATCGCGCGGATTCACCAGCTCTATCTCAACGATCACGATGGAAGCTGGCCCAACGCCTTTGCTTCAACGGGTGGCGCGGAGTGGACCGTCGGCACGACCTTCACCAGTGCCTATTCCGTCCTGAGCCAGGTGCGCGGCTGGGTCGGCCCGCTCCACCAGGCGGGCCGGGTCGCGGTCGATCTCGAGTACGACTCGCTCAGTTGTCCCTCTCCGCTCCGCGATCTGCAGGGCAGTCTCCGGAGCAACCCACAGATTGGACCGATGTACAGCTACGGCTATGCCCCCGCCTTCTTCACCAGAGCACAACTCTGGGACCCCGATCACGACGAGCGACGGGATGACCCGGACCGCTGGCGACATCGTGTGGCGGCCTCTTCCGTCGCCTTCCCGTCGGCCAAGGTCTCGATGTTCGAGATCGCCGATTACCACGGCGCCGGAGATGTCATAGGGGCCGACAACGCCCCATCCACGCAGCGCTCGGTCGTGGCCTTCGCCGACGGACACGCCGCACGCCACAATATTGCCGAGGCTTCGACGCCCCTCCCCTTCGAATGGAACGAGCTCTACGGGCCCACGACCGCGGATCGGTTGCCCTACGCAACCACCGTGCATGGCTTCCTCGGGCGCGACCACTGACCCGCACCGCGGACGATCAGGGCTACCATCCGGTCCACCTCTCAATCGCCCCGCCCGCGGAGATCTGCCATGTCCATCCTCGTCGACGCCGACACCAAGGTCATCTGCCAGGGCATCACCGGCAGCTACGGGGCCCTGCACACCAAGGGGTGCTTCGAGTACGGCACGAAGATGGTCGGCGGCGTGACCCCCGGCAAGGGGGGCCGGACCGACGCCAACGGGCTGCCGATCTACAACACCGTGGCCGACGCGGTCCGCCAGACCGGAGCCACCGCGACCATGATCTTCGTGCCCCCCGCGTTCACCATGGACGCGATCCTGGAGGCGGCGGAGGCCGGGATCTCGGTGATCTGCGCGATCACCGAGGGCGTGCCCGTGGGCGATATGGTGAAGGTGCGGGGCGTGCTTGACGCGATGAACCTGGCCCGGGGCGAGGACGAGCAGATCGTGCTGGTGGGGCCGAACTGCCCGGGCGTGATCACGCCGGGGCCGAAGACGGGTGAGGGGACCGGCTCATCGAAGTACACGAATGCTGGCTGCAAGATCGGGATCATGCCCGGCTACATCCACACGCACGTGAGCGAGGCGAAGACGGGCAAGGCCGTGGGCATCGTGAGCCGCTCGGGCACGCTGACCTACGAGGCGGTGTGGCAGACGAGCCGGCTCGGTCTGGGCCAGTCGACGTGCGTGGGCATCGGCGGCGACCCGGTCCGCGGGCTGAGCCACACCGACGTCATCCGCCTGTTCGAGGCCGACCCGGACACGCACGGCATCCTGATGATCGGCGAGATCGGGGGCGAGGACGAAGAAGCCGCGGCGGACGTGATCGCGCGCGAGGTTTCCAAGCCGGTCGCGGCCTTCATCGCCGGACGCACCGCGCCCCCCGGCAAGCGGATGGGGCACGCGGGCGCGATCATCTCGTCTGGCGCGGGCGGCAAGGCCACCGGGACGGCGGACTCGAAGATCGAGGCACTCAAGGAGGCCGGCGCGACGGTGGCGATGAGCCCGGCGGACATGGGGCGTGCGATGCTCGAGGCGATGGGGCTCTGAGAGCCCGAGTCCGACCGGAGCGTCTGTTCCGATAACACAGAGTCACGCGACAGCGCTGATGCTCCGGGGGAGGGTGCCCCCGGGGGCGGCGCGGGAAGGTGCGCGCCGTTTTCGGACATCGCGGCAACGCGGGGCACGATCGGGCCGATGGAGGGCGTTGCGACAGCCCTGTGACGCATCCCCGACGGAGCCCCGCATGCCCGATCCCACGCCCGCTCCCCCGACGCGATCGGTCCGAGCCGCCTCGGCGTTCGGTGCGTTGCGGCTGCTGGTGCCGCTGGTTGTGCTGGTGGTCGGTCTTGTCATCACGTACGTTGCGCAGCACGCCGAGCACCGCGAGGCTGTGGAGGAATCGCATCGCCTGTTCGAAGAGCGGAGCGTGTACGTGCGGGACCGCCTGGAGGATCGCCTGGACGACTACCAGAGCCTGCTGCTGGCTGGGCGGGCGTTGGTGACGAGTTCGGGGCGTGTGACGCGTCGTGAGTGGGTGCGCCTGGTGCGGACGATCGAGCTGACCGAGCGGCTGCCCGAGGTGTACGGGCTGGCGTTGATCGACCGTGTGCCGGAAGGGCTTCTGGAGGAGTGGCTGCGTGCGCGCCGTGCCGACGTGGCGCCGGACTTCGGTCTCAGAACCCCGGTCGGCGGGGGCGAGCACCCGCCCGGCACGGAGCACTTCGTGGTGCGATTCCATGAGCCCGAGGCGCGCAACCGCGAGGCGTGGGGGCTGGACGTGTCGCTGGAGGGCCCGAACCGGGTGCCGTACGTGGAGTCGATGGAGTCCGGCGAGCTGCGCATGACGCCAGGCCTGACGCTGGTGCAGGCGAGCGGCGAGCACGAATCGGGCGTGGTGCTCGCGCTGCCGTTCGCGGAGATGCGTGGGCGTCCGGACGGCCCCCGCCCGGGCTGGGTGGCGGCGCCGGTGTCGATGGACGGGCTGATGGCGTGGCTGAAAGAGGACGCGGGCGGGGGCGTGCGCGTGCGGATCCACGAGACCGATCCGGGGGATGCGTCGGGTCGCCGGCTGCTGGTGGACTGCGCGGGCGAGAAGCCCGTGGAGGAGTGGCAGCACGCCTGGGCGGAGGACGTGCCGCTGGCCTTCGGCGGTCGGGACTGGTCGGTTGAGGTCATCCCCGGCCGGCCGGAGGTCGTGACGGTGGACCTGAGCGAGAGCCACCGCATCATCTCGTACGGCGTGACGCTCAGCGTGCTGCTGAGCATGCTGGTGGCCTCGATCACGGGCACGCGTGACCGTGCCGAGTCGATCGCCGCGGAGCGGACGCGGTCGCTGCGCACGAGCGAGGCTCGCTACCGCTCGCTGGTGGACAACGCGCCGGTGTGCATCAAGGAGCTGGACCGGGACGGGCGCATCCTGAGCATGAACGAGGCCGGGCTGGAGCTGCTCGGCGTGAGCGACCTGTGCGACTCGGTCGGTCACACGATGGACGAGTTCGTGTGCCCGGGCGACTTCGGTCGGGTTTCGGGGTTGATGCGGGAGGCGTTCGACGGCAGGCCCTCGAAGTTCGAGTTCCACTGCGAGACGCCCGGTCGCGGGCGGAGGCTGTTCTCCACGACGCTGGACCCGATCGTCGAGCCGAACGGGAGCATCCGGCGCCTGATCAGCGTGACCTCTGACGTGACCGATCGGGCGCGCGCGATCGAGGGGCTGCGCGAGAGCGAGTCGCGCTACCGCTCGCTGGTGGACGGGGCCCCGGTGTGCATCAAGGAGATGGACCTGGAAGGCCGGATCACGAGCATCAACCCCGAGGGCCTGCGCATCGGGAAGGCCGAGACCGCCGAGCACCTGCTGGGCAACCGGCTGCAGGATCTGGTGATCGAGGACGACCGGGCCATGATCGAGCACGAGCTCGGGCGGCTCCGCATGGGCGAGACGCGGACCTTCCGCTACAGGTTTGACCGGCACGACGGGGAACGGCTGACGCTGGAGACCCGCATGGTGCCGCGCGCATGCGACACCGGTGCACCGTGCAGCGTGATCAGCGTGGCGATGGACGTGACCGAGCGTGAGCGGAACGAGGAGCGTGTGCTGCAGCTGGCCGAGGAGGCCCGGGCCGCCAGCGCCTCCAAGACCGCCTTCCTGGCCAACATGAGCCACGAGATCCGGACGCCGATGACGGCGATCATCGGGTTCGGCGAGGTGCTCGAGGAGACCGCGACCGGGGAGCAGCGGGAGGCGGTGCAGACGATCCGCCAGAACGGCGACCACCTGCTGCAGATCATCAACGACATCCTGGACATCTCGAAGATCGAGAGCGGTCGGATGACCTTCGGTCGCGAGGCGGTGGACGTGCGGTCCCTCGCCGACGGGATCGACCGCCTGATGCGTCACCGCGCCTCGGGCAAGGGGCTGGCGCTGGCCTTCGAGGTGGAGGACGGCGCGCCCGAGAGCCTGCTCACCGACGAGGTGCGTCTGCGCCAGATCCTGATCAACCTGGTGGGCAACGCGCTGAAGTTCACCGACGAGGGGCGCGTGACGGTGCGCCTGGGGCCGGGCGAGGGCGACGGCTCGCTGCGGGTCGAGGTCGAGGACACGGGGCCGGGGATCGAGCCCTCGCGGGCCGAGTCGGTCTTCGAGCCGTTCGTGCAGGGCGACGACAGCCAGACCCGACGGCACGGCGGGACCGGGCTCGGGCTGGCGATCTCGCGCCAGCTCGCGACGGGGCTGGGCGGGAGCCTGCGTCTGGACGGGTCGTACACGGACGGGGCCAGGTTCGTGCTGGAGCTGGGCGGGGCGGACTCCGGCGGCTACACCCCGGAGGTCCGCGAGCCGATCCGTGTCCCGATGGCGTTCGGCGTGCGGCGCGTCCTGATCGCGGAGGACAGCCCGGACAACCGGAGGCTGATCGAGCACCACCTGCGCCGCGCCGGGCACGAGGTCGAGTGCGCGTGCGACGGGCACGAGGCGCTGGAGAAGGCCCTCGACGCCCGATCCGGCGGAGACCCGTTCGACGTGATCCTGATGGACATGCAGATGCCGCGCCTGGACGGGTACGAGGCGACGCGCCGGCTGCGTGCGTCGGGGTACGCCGGTCGCATCGTGGCGCTGACGGCGCACGCGATGTCGCACGAGCGCCGCCGGTGCATGGAGGCGGGGTGCGACGAGTTCGAGACCAAACCGATCCTGCGCGATCACCTGCTGTCGGTGGTCGCCGGGGCCGCCCGCAGGGCCGCGTGAGAGACACGACCCGCACCGGCAACCGGAGCCCGATCCGGGCGTACCGCGTGGGGTGACGAGCGCACGCGAAACGGACCATCCCCGCGGACCGACCCCCGGCCCTCGCCGGCGAATCACCGCGATCGACCGCCTGCGCGGGCTGGTGATGGTCCTCATGACCATCGACCACGCCGACGCACCGCTCAACGCGAACCGCTACTGGACGAACGGCGCCCACTTCGCGGGGTTCGGAACCGGCACACCCCCGGAGCCCTTGAGCTTTGCGACACGGACGATTACCCACCTGTGCGCACCGACGTTCCTGTTCCTGGCAGGCGTGAGCGTGGTGCTGAGCGCGGCCTCCGCGTCACGGCGCGGGCAGCGGTCGTGGGAGATCGATCGGCACCTGGGGCTGCGCGGTCTGATCCTGATCCTGCTGGACCCGTTCGTGATGACGTTCGCCTTCGGCGTGTGGTGGGGCTTCGGGGTGAACATGATGTTCGTGCTGCAGGTGCTGTACGCGATCGGGGTCGGCCTGGTGCTGAGCCCCGTGCTGCGACGGCTGCCGACGACCGCGCTGGTGCTGGGGGCGATCGGACTGGTCGTGCTGACCGAGGCGATGCTGCCGGGGCGGGCGATGCGCGTGGACTTCACCGTGTCGCCGCCGGTGTGGCCGCCCGAGACGGGCGAGCTGTGGGCGGGGCTGCTGTTCACGGGCGGGTGGTTCTTCAAGGTGACCGGGAACGTGGGGCTGTTCATCATGTACCCGTGCCTGCCCTGGCTGGCGCCGATGATGCTGGGCATCGCCTTCGGGCGGGTGGTGCGCGACCGTGGCTCGGAGCACGCGTGGGGCGTCGCGCTGGTGGGCGGGGTCGTCTCGCTGCTGGCGTTCGCGATGATCCGCGGCATCAACGGGTGGGGGAACACGCTGATGGCGCGCGAGGGCGACTCGCTGATGGCGTGGCTGGACGTCTCGAAGTACCCGCCCGGCGCGGCCTACCTGAGCCTCACGCTGGGGGCAATGGGCCTGATCCTGGCCTGGCTGCTGTGGCTGGACGCACGCCGAGGGAACGCCGACCCGGTGCGCGACCCGATCAGCGTGCTGGGGAAGACGGCGCTGCTCTATTACCTGCTGCACGTGCCGGTGCTCACCGGTGTTGGCGCAATCGCGATGAGTCTCTGGGGCACGGCCCCCACTGGCGGCGGACCTCCGACACCTGCGTTCGGAGTGGGCGCGACGTGGATCGTGTGGCCGCTGTGCGTGCTGGGGCTGTACCCCGTGTGCGCGTGGTACGGGCGGTACAAGCGCGAGCACCGGAATGTGCTGACACGTTATCTCTGACGCCTTCGTCCGACCGTGCATGTAAAGATGCAACTGAGCGCAACCGCTGAACCCGGTGCCGGCACAGCACTCACAAGCCGGAGCCCGCCCCCGACTTGAAAGACATCGACATAGTCGATGTTGCCGAGCAGGTCATCTGAAATCAACGATCCGGCTGCCCAATCGAAATATCCCGAACCCATGAGCGAACGCCCCTGCAAGACGCCACCAGTTGATGACTCGGTCATTTCCTGTTCGCCGCCTGCCATGTCCAAAAGTCCCCACGGGCTCGTAATACTCGTAAATGATCCCACGTCAAGCGGAAACTGCGGTTCATCGCCTGCATTGCGACTCCCACCGTCGTTCGGGAGCAAATTTCCAATCGAGAGCGAATCGGAACTCGTTGGGTAAGCCCAATACCCCCCCTCGCCATCGTTCTTCTCCGGGTCCCAATGGGCCGCTTTCACCCATTCGTCGATCGTTGGCATCCAGAACTTCGCGTCCGGGTTACGGGCGGCCTGGTGGTTCCAGGTGCCGTCGGAGTTCTGCGTGAAACTGGACGTGTCGTACGCCCCGTTCTCAAAGGCCCACGCCTCGTTCACCTTCCCGTTGTGCAGCCAGTTGCAGTACCGGGCCGCATACTCCCACGAGACCCGCGCCGCCCGGTTCTCCGAGTATCCCTCGCGGATGAACGCCCCGCTCCCGGTGCCGTAGATCTGCGGCCCGGTGAACTCGAAGCCGAGAAAACCCTGCTGCACACGATCGTCGTAGATCGGTGCGTAGGCCTGCACGAACTCGTGCCACTGCCCGACCGTGACCTCGGTGGTCGCCATCCGGTACTCGTAGCTGACAGCCCCGAGCCGTAGACCTTGCGTGAGGAAGGAGAGCTCCGCGTCGGTCGTTGCCCGATTGCCGGGATCACCGATGGTGACGAAGTCGTACCCGTACACCGAGGCGGTTTCCGGCTGGGCCGCGCCCGAGCCAGCGGCGACAACGACCGCAGCCAAACCCGCCACTCGTCTCCGGATCGCCTGCCCGCCTAGTCGGTCCATGTGCCGCATCGCCCTAGCCTCCGTGCTCCGGGTGACAACCACCCGCTCCGCGAGTATGGGACACACGCGAAGAACGGCAACCCATCCCGAGGAATCACAGCGCAGGTTCCTGAACTTCCACAAGGCTGTGGGTTACTCGCCGCCCTTGTACACCACGCCGCCCTTCATCACGAACGACACGCGCCCGGTCGCCTCGATGTCGTTCAGGGGGTTGCCGTCGAGTGCGACCAGGTCGGCCTGCATGCCCGCCTCGAGCGTGCCGACGGTGTCTGAGATGCCCAGCAGGTCCGCCGCGGCCACGGTGGCCGAGTGCAGCGCTGCCGAGTTGGGCATGCCCGCTTCGGTCATGTAGACGAACTCGAGCCAGTTGGTGCCGTGCTCGCCCACGCCCACGTCCGTGCCGAAGGCGATCTTCACGCCCGCGGCGTACGCCCGACCGAACGCGCCCTGGATCACCGGGCCGACCGCCGCGGCCTTCTCCTTGATCGCCTCGTTGAAGTAGCCGTCCTCCCCGGCCTTCTCCGCGACGTACTTGCCCGCGTGGATGGTGGGCACGAGGTACGTCCCGTGCTCCTTGAACAGCTCGATCGCCTCGTCGTCCAGGTACGTCCCATGCTCGATGGAGTGCACCCCGCCCCGGATCGCGGCCTTGATGCCGTCGGTGCCGTGCGCGTGGGCCGCGACCTTGCGGCCCATGGTCGCCGCGGTCTCAACAACGGCGCGGATCTCGTCCTCGAACATCTGCTGGTCGGTGCCCGCGGCTGTGTTGGAGAGCACGCCGCCCGTCGCGGTGATCTTGATCAGGTCCGAGCCTTGCTTGACCCGCTCGCGCACGGCCTTGCGCATCTCGTACGGGCCGTCGGCGATGCCCTCTAGCGGGCCGACCTCCGGGCGCAGCACCGGCGAGATGCCGTTGGTGGCGTCGGCGTGCCCGCCGGTGACGGCGATGGACTTCCCGGCCGCGAGGATGCGCGGGCCCACCAGGAACCCCTCGTTGATCCGGTCGCGCAGGGCGTAGATGTCCGGGCCGGCGGAGCCCACGTTGCGGACGGTGGTGAAGCCCGCCATGAGCGTGCGGTGTGCGTAGACGGTGCCGTCCACGGCCCGGTGGGTGTCCTGCTCGGTGAGCGTGCGGCGCAGGCGGACCTGCATCGGCTGCAATTCGCCGGTGAGGTGGGTGTGGCAGTCGATGAAGCCGGGCATGACGAAGCGGTCGGAGAGGTCGATGACGGTCGCGCCCTCGGGCTCGACGTAGCCGCGTTCGACGCGGACCACGACGCCGTCCTCGACGATGAGCGTGGCCTCGGAGACCGGGTCCCCGCCCGGGACCGCGAGCAGCGTGCCGCAGTGGATGGCGGTCCGGGCGCCCGGGTCGTCCTGGGCCGCGGCGTGGTGGGAGAGCAGGGCGAGCGAGGCGAGGACGAGTCGGGCGATCGAACGCATGCGGTTCCTTTCGGGTCGGGTGGGCCCGCCCAGCGTACCAGAGCGCAGCGCAGGAAAAACCCCCCGCGGACAGAGCCGACAGGGGGCTTGCGTGGGGCAGAGTTGTACCACCGTTGGCTTCTTGGACCAGAGATCGGTGGGGGGAGGGGGGGCGTGGGAGGCGAGAGGGGGTCAGTCCTCGACGACCTTGAATCGCATGATCTCGCACTTCTCCGCGGCCGCGCGCAGCGCCGTGTCGAGGGCGGCGCGGTCGGACTCTGTCAGCGAGAGCTCGCCCTCGGCCAGCGCCTCGTCGATGGCCTTGCGCATCGCGTGGAAGGCCATGCCCGAGTCGGCGAAGCGGACCAGCTCGCCGGCCTCGTCGCGGTGGACCATCGCCGAGCCGCCCTGGCGGGCCGCGGCGAGCCTGGAGATGAGCTCGGCGTTCCGCACGCCCTCGGCCTCGAGGGATTTCTTCACGCGGGCCGCGACGTGGCGCGACACCACCTTCTCGATGGTGCGGTGCGTGTCCTCGAGCTTGTTGTGGATCGTTTCCATGCGCCCGTGCTGTGCCTCCATCTTGTTGTGCACGCCCTCCATCTGCTCGTGCACCGCCTCCATCTCCTCGTGGGCGGCGTCCCGGTGCTCGTGCAGCGCATCGGTCTCGGCGTGGACCTTCTCCATCCGCTCGTGGATCCGCTCCATCTTCCGATGGATCGCCTCGGTCGCGGTCTCTCGCTCGGCGTGCGCCCGGTCCTGCTTCTCGGCGAAGGAGTCGGCCTCCCTCGCGAGTTTCTCGGCGACGAGCGCGAGCTCGTCGGCCTTGCGGGCCAGCTCGTCCAGCCTGGCGCGCCGGCCAGCGTCGGCCCCGGGCTCGCCCGCGATCCTCGCGACCTCCGCCGCTCGCTCCGCCAGCAGCACGGCCCGGTCCGCCTCGATCTGCGAGCGCTTCGCCTCGATCGCGGCCCGCTCGGCCTCGGCGACGCGCAGGCGGACCTCGTGATGCCGCTGCGTCTCCTGCAGCGCCCGCTGCAGTTCCTGGAGGGCCTGCTGCTCCGGGCGCAGCTTCGCCTGCGCACGCTCGACCTCCTCCTGCGGGACACGCACGCGCGTCGCGATCCGCTCCAGGCGTTCCTGGTGCTGGCGCAGCTCCCGCTGCACCGCCTGGATCCTGTCCTGGTGGACCCGCAGCTCGTCGTGCAGGGCTCTCATCCGCTTCTGCGTCTCGAGGAAGTCCCTGTCCACGATGACCTCGGCCCGCTCGATCGCGCGGACGGTGTCCTCGTCGTCCAGGTCCCAGACCCGCGCGTTGCCCCCGTTGACGACGTAGACGCTCCCCCTCGTGCCCGTGCCGGTCCGCTTGATCATGACGGTCTCGGGCTCGTCCACGGTCTCGGGCTCGTCGGCCGACGGGGGGGCCGGGGGGGCCGGCGGTGTCGGGCCCGCGCCGGGCGCAGGCTCGGCCCGGTCGGCGATGTTCACCCCGCGGAGCGAGTTCCGGCCGACCGCGATCCCCTCGCGCAGGCTCTGGCCGTCCACGACGACCATCTGGGGGCGCGGCTCGGCCACGTCGGCACGCTCGCGCGCCTCGGCCTCCCTCAGCTCGGCCTGCTTCTTGACCAGCGCGGCGCGCTTGGCGGCGAGCTCGGCCTCCAGCGCCGCCAGCTCGGCCTCACGACGCTCCAGCTCCTCGAGCTGCTCGGGCGGGACCGGCGCCACGCTCGGCGACGGTGCCACGGCGACCGCGGCGGTCGCGATGCCGGCGCAGGCAACCAGTGCCGCGGCGGCCAACGAACGGCGCATCCCCACGCGCGGTTCATTCAGAATGCTCATCAGTCGTCCTTCCAGTTCGGATGCTTTGGCCATGCCCAGCGCATGGACCGGCGAGCGGGACGCCGTGAGCGCCCGCGCGATCTCCAGGAGGTGAGCCGCGTACGTGCTCGGACGCGTGCCGGCGGCGACCACCGCCGCGTCGCAGCTCCGCTCGCGCTCGACGGCGAGGCGCCGGACCGCCCACCACGCCAGCGGGTTGCACCAGTGCAGCGCCAGCACCCCCCACGCCGCGATCTGCAGCGCCCAGTCGAACCGGCGCACGTGCACCAGCTCGTGCGTCAGCACCACGCGTCGGCGCTCCGCGTCCCACGACGTCCCCTCCGGCGGGATCACCACCACCGGACGCAGCACGCCCCACGTCATCGGCACCGCCACGTCGGGCGACATCACCACCCGCACCGGGCGACGGATCCCCAGGCGACGCGTCACACGCTCCGACTCGACCACCCAGCGGTCGTCGGCCGGGATCGAGGTCGCGGCGATGAACGCCAGTCGCGCCAGGCTCAGCCCGCCCCAGCCCAGCACCGCCAGCGCTCCGGCCGCCCACAGCCCCAGCCACGTCGCGGGGTGGCCCGCCGCGTCCTCGATGAACGTCGCCGCGCCCGAGGACCAGGCGTCCAGCCGCTCCAGCGGCCCGGACGCGGGACCGGGCGTTGCCTGCGCGGACGCCGACTCCCCCGCCCCCGACACGACCCGGGCCCCAACGCCAGCCCCGGCCTGTGGGGACGGGCTCACCAGCACGTGACGGGCCTCGCGTGCGGCACGGGCCGCCAGCGCGGGCCCGGCCGCCCCGACCGATGTCGCGACCGGCTCGGGCAGAGTCCGGCCTCGGACGGCGTCAGCCGCGGGGGCCGGGATCTCAACCACAGCGGCCGGCTCCCCGACCGCCGGCCCCGCCTGCGAGGCGGGTGTGCCGGGCAGGGACCAGCCCACGGGCACCTCGATCTTCCACACCCCCAGCGTCGCGCTCGCCAGCGGCAGCACCAGGGCCAGCAGCACGCCCGCGCCGATGAGCCGGTACCGGGCCCGCACCCCCACCGCCGCCCGAACCGCAAGCGCCACGATCAGCAGCAGCACCGCCCCGCGCGCCAGCTCCGTCGCCAGCGACCACGTCAGGTCGGGCGACAGCTCGAGCACCGGGCGGGCGGCCTCGGACAGCGTGGTCATGATCCGGTCGAGTGTCTGTTCCATCGCCTCACCGCCCTTCCCGTCGCGCCTGCTCGATCAGCCGCTCCAGCCGGTCGAGCTCGTCGGCGTCCAGGTTGCCCGCGGACATGTCCAAGAGAGCCGCGGCCGCCCCCGCGGGCGAGCCCGCGAAGAACGTCTTGACCACGTGCGACAGAGCCGACTCGCGCGCCACGTCGGGCGAGGTCCTGGGCAGGTAGACGTAGCGGACGCCCTCCTTCTCGTGCGTCAGGTGCCCCTTGTCCTCCAGGATCCGCAGCAGCGTCCGCACCGCCGAGTCGGACGGGGCGTCGGGCAACGCCTCGCGGACCTCCGCCGCGGTCGCGCGACCGCGCTGGTAGATCACGTCCATGATCTGACGCTCGCGGCGCGACAGGGGTGGCGGGGCCTTGCGGGAGGTGTCTGCGTTCGGCTTCTTGCGCGGCATGGGTCGGTCCTTGCTGAGCGGGATGGCCCCCACTCAGATGACGTGTACCACATCATCCGGCAGATGGTGCCAAATTTTTCGCGGAATGTGCGAGATTGTGCGAAATTTTTAGCACATCGCGTCCCGCACGGCTTTTCCGGGGGGGCGAGCCCCGGGCGACGGGTGCCGCGGGCCGCCTGCGTCGAAGGGCGCGGTTCCGGGGTCGCCCGTCGCGGCGAGGGGCGGGCCGTCCCCGGGGCGCCCGGGAGGGCGTCGTTCTCGGACGGGCGCCGTGTTTCTCTTGTTGAAACAACTTCTGGGCGGTGCTAGACTCGTGCATGGTCCCCCTGCGCGAGGAAATCAACAAGCGTGACCCCTTCGAGGTCGCCGAGCAGGAGGCGTACCTCAACCTCGTCCGCACCCAGGCCGAGCTGGGCGGGGAGTTCTTCTCCCTCTTCAAGCGTCACGGGCTCAGCGAGGCCGGGTACAACGTGCTGCGGATCCTGCGCGGCGCCCACCTCCAGAAGAAGACACGCGGCGTGCGCTCCAGCGAGATCGCCGGGCAGATGGTCGTGCGCGTGCCCGACGTCACCCGGCTCGTGGACCGGCTGGTGGACAAGGGGCTGGTCGAGCGCACCCGGTGCACCGACGACCGGCGCGTGGTCTACGTCGCCATCACCAAGGCAGGACTCAAGCTGCTGGAGAAGATGGACCAGCCCGTGCTCGACCTGCACCGATCGCAGCTCGGGCACCTCAGCGAGCGCGAGCTGGCCAGCCTGAACAAGCTGCTCGAGAAGGCGCGGCGCCGGCCGGACGGCTCCAACGGACAGGCATGAGCGAGCCCGGGCACGGTGATTCGGTCCGGGTCGCGGTGGTGTACCACTCCGGGTTCGGGCACACCGAGGCGGTGGCGCGCTCCGTCGCGTCGGGCGCGGAGCGCTCCGGCGTCGCCGGCGTGACCCTGATCGCCGTCGCGGACCTGCCCGATCCGAAAGAAAACCCGGAGGCGTGGACCGCGCTGCACGAGGCGGACGCGATCGTGTTCGGCTCGCCGACCTACATGGGCTCGGTGAGCGCCGAGTTCAAGGCCTTCATGGACCGCTCGGGCGGGTTCTGGTTCGACCAGGCGTGGCGGGGCAAGCTCGCCGCGGGCTTCACCAACGCGGGCGAGCTCGACGGGGACAAGCGGATCACGCTGACGGTGCTGCAGACCTTCGCGGCCCAGCACGGGATGCTGTGGGTGCCCGCGGGCTTCCTGCCCGGCGACGCCAAGCCCCTGAACCGGATGGGCTCCTTCTCGGGGCTGATGACGCAGGCCGACAACGCCCCGGCCGACACGACGCCGCCCGAGGAGGACCACGAGTCGGCCCGTCGCTTCGGGGGGTGGGTGGCCCGGTGCGCGGCGCGTTGGGCCCTCGGGGCCGTGCGGGGCGGGGCGTGACCGAGCGCGAGAAGATGCTGGCCGGCGAGCTGTACGACGCGCAGGACCCCGGGCTGGTCGAGATGCGGGCCCGGGCCCGTCGCCTGACCCACCGGTTCAACACGGCCGATCCGGACGACCGGGCAACCCGGGACAAGGCGCTGGCGGATCTTCTGGGCACCTGCGCCAGGGGCGTGTTCATCGAGCCGGCCTTCCGGTGCGACTACGGCGTGCACACGCACCTGGGGGAGCGCGTCTTCATGAACTTCGGGTGCGTCGTGCTGGACTGCGCCCAGGTGCGGATCGGGAGCGGGACCATGCTCGGCCCGTCCGTGCAGCTGTACACCGCGACGCACCCGCTGCAGGCATCCGAGCGGATGAAGGGGCCGGAGCTGGCCCGCCCGATCACGATCGGGCGCGACTGCTGGATCGGGGGCGGGGCGATCGTGTGCCCCGGGGTGACGATCGGGGACGGGACGACGATCGGAGCGGGGAGCGTGGTGACGCGGGACGTGCCGGGCGGGGTATTCGCGGCTGGGAACCCGTGCCGCGTGATCCGGGAGCTGTAACCCCCGGGCGTGCCCCCCGAGATCGGGCCCCGTCTTAATAGTTTGTTCTCACAAATAAATGCCCCGCGGCCTTGACCGGGAGCCCGAATCCTGCGATACTTGTTGGAACAAATGATGCGTCGGACGGGTTCACACAGAGAACCCCAATCAGGAGGCACACACCATGCTGACCGTCAAGGAATCAGGGACACGCGGGCACGCCGATCACGGCTGGCTGAACGCGAAGCACTCGTTCTCGTTCGGCACGTACCAGGACCCCCACAACGTCCATTTCCGCGCCCTGCGCGTCATCAACGAGGACGTCGTGCAGCCGAAGCGCGGCTTCTCGACCCACCCGCACAGCGACATGGAGATCATCACCTACCCGATCTCCGGCACACTGCGCCACAGCGACAGCCTCGGGCACGCCGAGGAACTCACGCACGGCATGATCCAGCGGATGACCGCGGGCTCGGGCATCGAGCACTCCGAGCACAACGGCGGCGACGAGCCGCTGCACCTCCTGCAGATCTGGATCTTCCCGCGCGAGAAGGGCCTGCCCCCCAGCCACGAGTCCGTGAAGATCCCCGTCCTGGACCAGCCCAACGAGCTGCACCTGCTGGTGAGCGAGGACGGCGAGAACGGCAGCCTGGTCATGCAGCAGGACGCCCGCATGCGCGGCGCGGTGCTGCACGCCGGGAAGAGCATCACCCACGTGCCCAAGTTCCCGAACGTCTGGGTGCAGGTGATCAAGGGCTCGATCAGCGTGAACGGGTCGCAGGCCAAGGCCGGCGACGCGGTCAAGGGCACCGAGACCGAGCTGCTCACGATCGAAGCCACCGAGGACAGCGAGTTCCTGCTCTTCGAGCGGGCGTAGGACCCCCCCGAAACCGAACCTGAGCGCAGCGAAGGTTCGGATGGGTCCGCCTGAAACCGAACCTTCGCTGCGCTCAGGTCCGG
>JBICID010000028.1:0-68578 GCA_043101615.1 Phycisphaerales bacterium JB040
CGGCGGCTCGGCGGTGCTGGCCCATTACCCGGAGGACGGGCTGACGATCGCGGTCGCCACCAACACGAGAGGGCCGGGGGTCCCGTACGCACTCGAGATTGAGTCGGAGATCGCGCGTGCGATCCTGGGCGTTCAGTCACCACCTTTGAGCGAGGCACGCACCCCCCTGAACGACTCCGACCGTGCCTTCATCGGGGGGCACTACTCCAACCCGAAACCGTTCGAGACACGCTTCGAGGGCGAGGACACCCTCGTCGTCCTCCGGGACGGGCAGGAGTTGGACCGGATCGTGCACGTAGGCGAGCGGGTGTTTCTCAACCCGGAACGCCCGGGAGTGCGGGAGATCTTCCTCCCGGATGGCGACCGGGCGGGCTGGTGGCTGTACGAATGGCACGGCCTGCTGCTGGACGCCGCCCGGCGGGTGCCGGAGCCGGGCTCTTGAGCCCAGAACAGGGGCCCCGAGGCCCTGGAGCGGGCCCCGGGGAGTGAATCTCCGTTTCGAGGGCGACTCGGCGGCTTGGTGCGCCAACAATCCGGACCCCCGGCACACAGACGCGTCGATGGTCGTCGCGTCGAGGGTCAACGCCCGAGCACCCCACGCCGCTGTGGAACTCAGGCCGCCGGGGTCCACCGCGGGCCGGCCAGACCAGAATCGGCCGCCACGCACTGTTGAAAGGATCCGTCCATGGTTCGTCTCCGCATGCAGCGTTTCGGCCGCCGCCACCGCCCCTTCTTCCGCATCAACGCGATCGACCAGCGGACGCGTCGGAACGGCAAGGTGATCGAGAACCTGGGCCACTACGACCCGATGCACCCGGACGAGGCGTCCCAGGTGGTGCTGAAGCCCGAGAAGATCCGCGTGTGGCTCGACAAGGGCGCCCAGCCCTCCGAGACCGTCCGCGACCTGCTGGCGACCCACGACGTGCTGAACGAGACCGAGAAGGCCGCGTGGGAAGCCGACCGGGCCAAGGACCGCGATCGGACCGCGTGCAAGCAGGCCGCGAAGGCGATCGAGGACATCATCGCCGAGATCGACGCGATCGAGGGCGACGCGGACACGACCGCGATGTCCAACGCCGCCAAGAAGGCGCTGACCGCGGCGAAGGCCTCGGTCTCCGCCGGCGACACCAAGGCCGCCGAGGCCGCACGGGCCGAGGCCGAAAAGCAGCGCGACGCGGCCAAGGCCGCCGTGCCCGCTCCGGAGCCGGAGGCAGAGGCCGAGGGCAGCGAGGGTGAGTCCGCAGTGGAAGCCTCCGAATAAACGGACAGTCACGACGACACAGCAAACCGGCCCGGAAGGGCCGGTTTTTTCATGCGCCATGCGCTGCACCGTCTCCTGAGATTTTCTCCTTGAGGTTTGCCGCCCCATCCCCCACAATGGGCAGATATCCATCCTCAGGGGAGGTCTCATGCCATCTCGATTTCTTTGTGCCGCGATCGCGGCGTTTGCCGCCTGCTGCTGTACGCTCGCGCCCACCGCCCACGCCCAGACGTTCACGTACCAGGGGGTCCTGGAGTACGACGGCGCCATGCCGAGCCTGATCGACGTGCGCCTGGCCTTCTACGACGGCGAAGGCCAGCTCGCGGAAGAGTTCGACTCCACCACTATCACAAACGTGCCGGTCGGTGAAGACGGCGTGTTCACGCTGGACTACACGATCGACGTGTCGGCCTACGAGACGGACGGCCCGGTCTGGATCCAGCTCGGACTGCGCGAGGCAGGGGGGACACAGTTCGAAACCATGTTTCCGCGGCAACGCCAGACATTCGCACCCCGGGCGGGGTACGCGAGCCTGGCCGGGCGGGCCGAGGTGGCCGAGGTGTCGCTGGATCACCCGTGGCTGGAATCCGGCGGGGTGCTCTCGTACGGCTCCGGCTCGGATCGCGTCGCGATCAACCGGGGCGTGCTGCAGAGCTCGACCGAGATCTTCGGGCTGCACCGCGAGACCGGCTCTCTGCCCGCCGGCATGTACATCACGACGCTGGCGGGCGGGAGGCCGTTCTACGGGTACGGCGTGCTGGGGTCCGCGGCGGGGCGGACGTTCCATGAGTTCGACACCGTGACGGGGGTCTGGACGCTCGAGCTGATCGGCACACCGGAGCTGACGGTGGACAGCGACGGGGCACGCGCGGACTCGTTCACCGCCGGAGCGTTCCCGTTCGACGCCCCGCAGGAGCGGACGCTGAACCTGAGCAAGTGGGACTTCCACACGGACGGGTACTACTTCAACACCGAGGTCGAGCGCCTGATCAACGACGACGGGGTGACGGTGCTGCTGTTCTCTCCGGTGCCGATCACGGCTCCGCTGCGGCTGCCTGCGGGCGCCACGATCACGGGCGTGGACTGGGGCATGGCGACCAGCGCCGACGAGGCGTTGCTGCTGGACCTCGTGGAGACCGACCCGGTGACCGACACGATCACCGCGAGCATCAACATCGACTTCCGCTCGGCGACGGGCTCGTACTCGGCGGGCGGGATCGGCCTGACGGTGCGCGACGACCGTGCGTACACGCTGCGCGTCACGCCAACGCCCTACTGGCCGGACCCGAACGGGCCGGAGCGGTTGTACTTCCGGGGAGCCCGGGTGATCTACACGGTGGACCGGGCGGACTGAAAACGCGGCGAATCCGGCGCGCGACAAAGAACCCGCCGGGCGGCGGGTTTGGCGCGGCTCGGTTTCAAAGCGCGGCTCACTTCTGGACGGTCGTCTCGCCCTCGACGTGCTTCATGCCGCGACGGCGGTCGCGGAGGCGACGGCTCTTGCCGACGCGGTCGCGCAGGAAGTAGAGCTTGGCCCGGCGGGCGTCGCCGCGCCGGACGACCTCGATGGTCGCGATCGAGGGGGAGTTGACGGGCCAGGTGCGCTCGACGCCGATGTCGTCCACCACGCGCCGGACGGTCATCATCTCGTTGATGCCGCGCCCCTTGCGCGAGATGAGCGTGCCGGTGAAGACCTGGATGCGCTCCTTGTCACCCTCGCGGATGCGCACGTGCACGTTGACGGTGTCGCCGATGTCGAACACCGGCAGGTCGCTGCGGATCGCGTCCTTGTTGATCGACTCGAGAATCTGCTGGGCGCCCATGGCTTGGCTCCGAGGTCTGGAAGTGCTGCCGCCCCAGAATCGGTCTGGAGGGCCCCAACGATAGGCCGACCCGCCAGATGAGTCGAGACCGCCCCCCCCATTCATCCCAATCAGAACCCTTCCCGACCTCTTCCCCTCCACCGGGCTCCCGACTAGCACCCGGCCTGGTAGAGGCCCACGAACGCCTGCACGTCGCCCAGGACCAGCACGCCGTCCCCGGTGATGTCCGCCGCGACGTCGCCGCCCAGGAACAGCCCGACGAAGAACTGGATGTCGCCCAGGTCGAGCACGCCGTCGTCGTTCAGGTCGGGCTCGCAGGGCGGGGCGTCCCACTCCAGCAGGATCGAGGCGTACCCGCTGGAGTCCCCGCCGGGGCCGAAGAACGGCTCCATCTGGGCCCCGACCTGGATGAAGAAGGAGTAGGTCCCCGGCTCGAGCACGCCCTCGGACTCGCCCCGGTCGGTCACCGCGGGGCAGCACTCGTCCAGCGACGTGAAGAACCCGCCCGGGTCCAGGTGCACGCGCGTGTACAGCGCCGAGGCGCCCGACGAGCAGAACGCCGCCCCCGGGGCCGGGTTGGCGCCGACGTCGAAGCAGGGCGGGTCGTCGATCGACCCGATCACGTACGGCGTGTTGGTCGAGTCGCCCGCCCCCACCCCGATCGAGACCGACGCCTCCAGCGTGTACGTCAGCGGCACGCCCGTGGTCACGATCAGCCCGATCACCGCGAAGGGTCCGTCCGGGCCGGCGTCGCCGGCGGGCTGGAACACCGCCCCGTCGGTGGAGCCTCGCAGCTCCAGCGTCCCGGGCCCGGCGCTCATCGTGAACGTCGAGTTGTACGACCCGCCCGGGTTCACCGTCGTCGGAAAGACGCTGTCGGACAGGTCCACCTCGAAGGGGATCCCGATCGGACGCACGAAGTCGAACGCCCCCGAGGCGTCGAAGCTGAGCCCCGCCATCCCGATGTAGTCGAGGATCTCGACGTCCTGTGCGGGCGCCGCCCCCGACATCACGCCCAGCACGCCGATGGCCAGCACGGTCCTCATCGCAGGTCCTTCCGCCAGGGTCTCTTGCGTGTGCCGATCGAGTCTAACGCGGCCCGGACGCTGCCCAAAGCACAAATCCGGAATCGCGCCCGAAGGCCCGCGCACCGTAGTATCCTGCGGGGATGAGCAAGACACTGCACCGCCGGACCCGTCGTGAGTTCCTCGCCACCGCCGCCGCGGGCTCCGCCGTCGCGGCCCTGGGCACGCGAGCGCACGGCGCGACGCGGGCATCGCGTGCGCTGGGCCCGGGCGACGACCACACCGGGCCCGCCGTGATCGCCTCGGGCAACGGGCTCAAGGCCGTCCAGGACGCCCTCGCCCGCATTCAGAACGGCGAGCCGCCGGTGGTCGCGGCGGTCATGGGCGTCGGCATCGTCGAGGCAGACCCGGAGGACATGTCGGTCGGCTACGGCGGGCTGCCCAACGAGGACGGCGTCGTGCAGCTCGACTCGTGCTGCATGGACGGGCCCACCCACAAGGCCGGCTCGGTCGCCTGCATCGAGGACATCATGCACCCCGCCCAGGTCGCCCTGAAGGTCCTCCAGACCACCGATCACGTCATGCTGGTCGGGAAGGGCGCCCGCGACTTCGCCGTCGCCAACGGCTTCCAGCCCCAGAACCTGCTCACCGAGCGTGCCCGCGAGATCTGGCTGAGCTGGAAGCGGAACCACTCCACCAACGACGACTGGCTCAACGACGAGCAGATGGACTGGGACCTGGAGGGACGCGAGCGGGCCGCGCTCGGGCCGATCGATCCCGGCGCCGTCCCGTTCACCTACGGCACGATCCACTGCTCGGCCGTGAACGGCGAGCAGGACCTGGGCGCGACCACCACCACCTCGGGCCTGAGCTGGAAGATCCCGGGGCGCGTGGGCGATTCCCCGATCATCGGGGCGGGCATGTACTGCGACAACGCCGTGGGATCGGCCGGGGCGACCGGGCGGGGTGAGTCGGTCATCCAGTCCTGCGGCGCGTACGAGGCCGTGCGCCTGATGGAGCAGGGTCGCGCCCCCACGGAGGCGTGCCTGGAGGTGCTGCGCCAGATCGCGACACGCTCCATCCGCCAGCGCCGCCTGCGCGACGAGCAGGACCGCCCCAACTTCAACGTCACCATGTACGCCCTGCGCAAGGACGGGGCGTTCGGATCGGCCTGCATGTGGCCGGGCGGGTCGTTCGCGTACGCCCACGCCGGAGGGTCGGGGCGGGAGCGCTCCGAGCCGCTCTACACCCGCGACTGATTCCCCTCGCGCACCCGGCGCATCCGCACCCCGTCGACCCCCTCGCCGTAGTAGTCCCGCAGGTGCGCGATCGAGGTGAACCCCGCCGACTCGTACAGCCGGATCGCGGCGGTGTTGTCGGCCCGCACCTCCAGGAAGACCCGCTCGATCCCCTCGTCGGCCAGCCAGGCCAGCAGCCCCTCGAACAGCCTGCGCCCGATGCCGCGACCGAGCTGGGCCGGGTCCACCACCACGTTGTACACGCGCCCGGAGCGCGTCCTGCGGTGCCGACGCACCAGCGCGACCGCCCACCCCACCACCTCCGGCCCGTCCTCGCCGTCGATCTCGGCCACCAGCACACGCCCGCGCGGGTTCTTCAGCAGCCCCTTGGCCTGCCGACGCTCGAACCGCTCCCCCTTGTGGGAGAACGCCCCGCCCTCGATCCGCAGCATCGCGTCCAGGTCGCGCACCTCGCCCACACGCACCCGCAACCCCGCCGGCTCGGGCTTGACCGGCGTCGCCACCTCGACCCCTCTCGCGTCCATCGCTCGCACCGCCTCCATCGACACCACCACCGACGGCGTGTGGCCCGCGCGGGTCAGCACGCACTTGCTCAGCATCCGGCTCGGGCGGTACGCCGTCTTCGTGTACCGCAGGCTCGGGATGCCCCAGTCGTCGCCCGCGTTGATCTCCTCGGCCGCGCCGAAGTTCACGCGGCAGAACTCGCTGTAGATGAACTGGGCCGTCCCGTCCACCTCGGGGTCCGTCTTCTCCACGTACACCACCCCCATCGTGTCCGTCAGCCACTCGCCCAGCGTGAACCCCACTAGCCGCCCCGCGGACCGCACCAGCATCGATTCCATCCCCAGCTCGCGATAGCTCGACAGGGCGCGCTCCGTGCTCAGACGGTCGCGCCGACGCAGCACGTCCGTCCCCACCAGCTGGTCGTTGGCCTCCCCCTCGTGCGTCCGGTCCCCCTCGTCGGCCCACTTGCCCAGCAGCTCCAGGCACTCCCCCACGTCCCCCTCCTCGATCGCCCGGACCTCCAGCTCCGGGTTCTCACGAAGGAAGCCGCTGCGCGCCTTGCGTTTGTTCTTGAGCGCCCCGCCGGCCAGCTCCACCATCGCCAGGCGCGGGTACACGTAGTCCCCGTTCATCGGCGCCACCGACAGCTCCGAGCCGCCACCGTCCCCCGCCGCGCGGATCCGCTCGAGCATCTCGTCCGACACGTACTCGATACGCGACTGCTCCGAGACCCCCAGCGAGGTGTTCACCTCGTCCATCAATTCGAAGCACCACGACACGCACTCGCCCAGACCCGACTCCGACTCCCCCTCCACCGCCAGGGGGGGGTGCATCAGCGTCAGGTCCCCGTCCGCCAGACTGAACAGGCACAGATGACCCGACCGGACGCACCAGCCCAGCTCCAGGGCCTCCGCCCAGCAGAACGACGTCACGAACGAGCTGTCCGAGATCGGCTCCCGCAACCGCGCGAACGCACCCCGGAACACCCCCTGGTCGCCCATCCCCACAGGGCTCAGCCCCAACCCAACCGGGTCCAGTATCGCGTGTCCCATGCGGTGTCCCGCCGTCCTCTCACGCGGCAACCCGTGCCGTCGGACCCCACCCCCCGGACGTGCGCCCACAGGATCGAGCACCAGAATCAAAGCGGCGTCCTCATGCGAGACAAGCGCGACGGGGCGGCAATCCCCATCATTTTTCAATCTCCCCCCGCCGCCCGCCCAGACCGCCCCCCGGCGACGCACGCCCGGCAATTCACTTGGATCACGCCGAACACCGAGGTACGCTGTGAGGTAAACCCATGACAGGACACAACGTCCGATCACACCCTCCCCGGGACAGCACCACGAGCCCACCATGCGTCACGCCGCCTCCAGCATCGTCCTTGCCGCCCTGACGCTCGCCCCCGCGGCCCACGCCCAGTCCGTGCACGTACTCGACGGCACCCACGAGACACGGTCCAACGACTTCGAGGGACGCGTCCTCTTCATCGAGTACACCAACCGTTCCGACCGCGTCCAGCACGCCACCGTGACCCGCCTGAACGACCACTTCGGCCTCACCGCCGCCCACGTCGCGGCCGCGATCAAGCCCGGCTCCAGCCCGACCGTCGGCACCGGCCCGGACTACCAGACCGACCGGGGCACCACCCGCACCATCATCGACTGGGGCTTCCACCCCACGTGGACCGGCTCCTTCGACGGCACCGCCGTGGACCTCGGATGGGTCCGCTTCGACCAGCCCCTGCCCGGCCCGCCGGGCTTCGAGATCGAGACCATCCGCGGCGCCGGACTCGGCGTGGACACCACCTTCGTCGGCTACGGCCAGCCCGCCACGCCCGACCTCGGCCTCCTCGCCCGAGACGGGCAGCGACGCGCCTTCGCCGCCGTCACCGACGAGCAGGGCCACCCCGCGCTGGGCGTCTCGACGGACTACGCCAGATTCATCTTCTACCCGCTCTCGATCCGCAACCTGCCCCTCGCGGGCGTCGTGACCGCGGGCAATTCAGGCTCGCCGGGGTTCAAGGACCTCGATTCCTCCCTGACCCACCTCGCGGTGGCCAACTCCGGCTCGCCCGCCTACTCCAGCTCCAGCTACGCACTGCGACTCAAGAACCACGAGGACTGGATCGTCGCCAACACCACCCCGCCCCAGACCTGCGACCCCGACGTCAACGGGGACGGCGTGCTCGACAACGGCGACATCTCCGCGTATGTCACACTCTTCCTCGCCGCCGACCCCGTCGCCGACTTCACCGGAGACGGCATCCTCGACAACGGCGACATCGGCGCCTTCGTGACCGCCTTCCTCGCCGGCTGCTGACCCCCCCACCCCCCCACTCATGCACGGGGTATCGATGCTCCGAATTCTCTCCGCGCTCGCCTCGGCCTTGCTCCCGTTCACCCCGGGGCTCGCTCAGGACTGCCTGTTGTCCAACCCAAGCTTCGAGGTTGGAAGCCTGGGCGGGTGGAACGCCTTCGGCGACGTCCAACTCCGCACCGGTGAGGCCCTGCACGGGCGGGGCGACGTCTCGATCGCCGGGCCGGACAGCGGAGGCTGGGCCATCTCGGCCGTCTGGCAGCCGCACGACGCCCAGCCCGGGCACGTCTTCTCGAGCGTGGTCCACGTCGCCCACGACGACGCCGAGCCGCTCACCGGCGAAGCACGCGCCATCGTCAACGTCGAGTGGCGCGATGCCGGCGGCCAGTTGATCAGCTACGAAACCCGGGAGGTGCTGGCCCCGACCGATCCGACCGGCGAGTGGCACCGGCGAGAGCTCGTCTTCGGCCCCGCCCCGGCGGGGACCGACTCGGCCCGCCTGCTGCTGGCCACCCTCCAGAGCCCCGCCCAAGAGCCCGGGCGGGCGGCCTTCGATCTCGTCGAGTTCCTCCGCCTCACCAACCCCTCCTACGACCAGGCACAGTGGGACGACTTCCCGGGCGGTCGCACGCTCGACTTCGCCGGGCACACCTGGCGGGTGAAGGGGCCGATCTACACCGGCCCGGGCCCCAACTGGTTCAGCGACAGCAGCGCCAACGCCGCGGTCGTCGGTGACGACCTCCGGCTGGCCATCACCGGCTCGCCCGGGGACTGGTCCAGCGTCGAGGTGGTGCTCGAAGAGCCGCTCGGCTACGGCGACTACGTCTTCACCACCAACAGCCGCCTCGACCTCAACGCCCCCAACGTCGTGCTCGGCCTCTTCCTGTGGCAGTACCCCCCCTGCTACGACGAGGCCAATCTCTGGAACCAGCACAACGAGTTCGACGTCGAGATCAGCCGCTGGGGCGACCCGAACGCCGATCTGGCCCAGTTCGTCGCCCAGCCGTACAACTACCCGGGCAATCTGAACCGCTTCGCGATCGATTACGCCCAGAATCAACGCGTCTCGTACGCGTTCAACTGGCTGCCCGACCGCGTGGAGTGCCGCGCGTGGGTGGGCGGGCCCGACGACGAGTCACCGGCATCAACGCTGCACACCTGGACCTACACCGGCCCGCACCTGCCCCGCCCCGAGCAGCCGCGCATCCACATGAACCTGTGGTACTTCGGCGACGGACCCTGGGACGGACAGCCGCAACTCGCGCTGATCGACGATTTCGTTTTTCGCGCCCCAGCACCACCATGTCCAGCCGACCTGAACGGTGACAGCGTTCTCGACAACGCCGACATCGGGGCCTTCGTGTCCGCATTCCTGGGCCAGGACCTGCTCGCGGACTTCAACGGGGACGGCGTCCTGGACAACGGCGACATCGGAGCGTTCGTCGAGGCGTTCCTCATGAGCTGTTGACGCTTCACGCGAAGCGCCGAATCCGAGCAGCGCGTATGTTCTGATCTCGCCCCGGTGCCTCTCTCAACATTCCCAATCCACCATCAATCCGGTGCGGGGCACACTGTCAACCATCCACCACCTCGCCCTGCGCGTTCACCAACAACTCCAGATCCGCCGCGTCGGTCACACCGTCTCGGTTCGTCTCCGCCGGTTCGTTGTCGAATACCACAGCCGCTTCATGTGTTTCTCCTCCGCTGTGTAGATACCAACAACCCCAGACAAATCAAACCGAACCCATTTGGGGATGGAACTGCGCTCGCAATCCGAAAACCCACCCAACTGTAACCGGTCGGAAGGGCCGCCCCGACGTCCCATATGTGGTCATTAATCATGGCCGTATGTTGGTCTAAAAACGAAACAGATCCGGAGAGGTATCGGCGGCTATTCGGCGTGAACTCATCCGGCACAACTGATTCTGTCCATTCACCGACCCCGCCCGAGACGTCGAACAGCCCCCACGGTCCCATCGCCTCGTACTGCCCAACAGGCAGAAACTCGTCGAACGGGTCCAGGCCGAGCCCCGCCGAAGACTCTGCCCCTTCTTCTCCGGGCAACCCGTACGTCAGCGGGTCGTCTGAGCCGTTTGGCTGCGTCCACCAGCCACCAAGGCTCCCGTCCTCGTTCACACGCTGGGGGTCGTAGTACGCCGCCTTCAGCCACTCGTCCAGGCTCGGGATCCAGTACTTCGCCCCCTCGCTCCGTGTGTGCTGGTCCGTGAACGACCACCCGTTGATCTCCTCCCCGAACGTGCTCGTGTCGTACGCCCCGCTCGCCAGCGACGCCGGGTCTGGCTGCTTCCCGTTGTGCAGCCAGTTGCAGTACCGCGCCGCGGAACGCCACTCGATGCCGGCCACCGGGATCAGCGCCGCGTCGTTGCCGCGGTCTGTCCGCAGCCGGTATCGCCGCCCAGGGCCGGAATAACCCGGATCGATCTCCGCCCCCCACCCGTACGGCGTAAAGAACTGCGACCCGTCCTCACGAAGCCCGTTGACCGAGTTCAAGAACTCGACCCACTGCCCGGTCGTGATCTCTGTCCGCCCCATCCGGTACTCGTAGCCCACGCCGCCCCGCCCGAGCGTGTCTGCCAGCCACCCCGCATCGAGCCGGTCCAGGGCCCTGTTTCCCGCCGCCCCGATCGTGGCCCATTCGAGGGTTCCGCCCGCGGCCTGCCCCAGCGCCGCTCCTGCCGCCACACCGGTCCCGCATACAACGCTCAACATCCGTGCAGACATCTCGCCCTCCGATCCGCTCAATCCAGAGCGTGGGTTCTGGAAAATGGATTCAAATTGGATGAATCCATCCCCCCGATTCAGATATTTGGATCGGCCATCCGACTCAGCGATGCCCAACAACGGCACAAGAACTCGCCTCGCTCACGAGAAGAATGCCGATCACTCACAACTGCCTGAACACTCGTTTTGAATCGGAGCAAAAAACGAACGCGGCCCCGAACCTGCGCTGGTCGGAGCCGTGTCGTTTCATTCGTGCCGCTCGCAAGGAAGCGGGCTGTTGTTCAGGTCGTCCGTTGCCGGGCGGCCCACTCCGTCAGTCCACACCCGTGCGGGGTGCGACACGATTCGCCCGTTTCCCTTGGCCGACGGTGTGTCAGCCTCGTTTCCCGGGTCGCGACCAGCCTATGGCATGCCAGCCAGCCGCGTTCTTTACCCTCGCTCAACACCCGTGCCGCATGGGCAGGGCACCTCGCGAGCCCGTGTCTCGGCGGTCGATCTCGCCGAGCCGGATCCGACCCTCCTCCTCGCCGAGTGATTCCCGGACTCGCCCGCGGTCTGCCGCCCGGTCTCCCGGACTTTCCAGCACTCCGCGGGTCGATTGACCCGGGCCCCGTGGGAGAGGCCTCGCCGTGAGCGGCAGGCTCACGACTCTCGTCACGCGGGCTGCTTTTTCCCGCGGCCGCCCGTTGTTCGCCGGCTCTCGCCGTCGCCAACCGCTGCGACAACGAGATGCTAAACCGCACTCGATCGTGTTGCAAGCGTTGTGATTCGCACTCGTTTCTCCGACACCTTTCCCACGGCGCACGCACCGCCCCTCCCTCCGGCCGTCCACCGACTTGTCCACGGAGTTGTCCACCGTCGCGAGCAAAATCGCCTCTCACGACGCGGAAATGCACCCCGCATTTTTTTTGGTTGAACCCTCCAACAATCGGGTTGCATGCCCGACGAACACGCCGCACAGCCCCTGAGAGCCTCCGTGCTCACCACCTTCCCCGAGCTGTTTGCGCCCGAACCGCCCGCGCCGCTCGCGGTCTCGATCCCCGGGCGGGCCCGCACCGCCGGGTTGCTCGACGTGCACGCGATCAATCTCCGCGACTTCGCCGACAACAAGCACGCCAAGACCGACGACCGCCCGTTCGGCGGCGGCCCGGGCATGGTCATGTCCTGCCAGCCGATCGCCGATGCGTGCGCGCACGCGGAAGCGCAGTCCGATTCGCCCGCGACGCGCGTCTACTTCACGCCGCAGGGCGCACCCTTCACACAGTCCGTCGCGCGAGACCTCGCGCAGCGCGAGCACCTGGTCATCCTGTGCGGGCACTACGAGGGCGTCGACGAGCGCGTCATCGAGCACCTGCAACCTCTTGAACTCTCGCTGGGCGACTACATCCTCTCCTCCGGCGAACTCGCGGCCATCGTCGCGCTAGACGCCATCGCCCGCCTGCTGCCCGGCGCACTCGGGCACAACGCCTCGGCCGAGCAGGATTCCTTCACGGGGCTCCCCACCCACGACCCCGACGGCAACGAGTTGCCGCCGAAGCTGGTCGCGAAGTGGGCCGCGGAACTCGGGCTCCCCGAGCACGCCCGCCTGCTCGATTGCCCCCACTACACCCGTCCGCGCGAGTGGAACGGCATGGCCGTCCCGGAGGAACTCTTCAGCGGCGACCACCTGGGCGTGGCCAGGTGGCGGCTGGAGCAGCAGGCCGCCCGCACCCGCGCCCGCCGGCCCGACCTGCTGGACCCATAAACATGCCCCCTCGGGCCCGGGCACGCCCAAACGCATCCGGACTTTTCATTTGGGGCGTCCGCCCCGGTCCGTTAGACTGGGCGGATCACGAGAGGGGCCCCCATGCCGCGTCATCGATCCGTCCTCGCCGCCCTCGCCTGCGCCGCGTCGCCCGCCCTGCCGGGAGCCCTCGCCCAGCCGACCTTCGACGGCGTCCAGGCCAGCATGCTCACCAAGTCCAGCTCGGACGTCGTCACGGACGGCGTGATCACGGCCACCGAAGACTCGGAATCGACCACGAGCAACGGGTACACCTATCAGTCCGCCGAATCGGAAATGTTCGGGCCGATGGGCGAGGAGGCCTACACACTCGCCGAGCACACCGTCTACATCGGCGCGTACTCGATCGCGGGCGCGTTCCTGGCCGCCGGCGAAGCGTTCGCGGTCGTGGATTCCGAGAGCATCATCGGGTCGCGCGGGGTGAACGAGGGCGAGATCCGCTTCACGATGAGCGAGGACGCCCGCGTGCTCCTGGAGTATTACAACGGCATCGAGTCTTCCGGCTCGGCCTTCTTCGCCGGGGGCGACGGCCTGGGACGCATCGTGGTCAACGGGACGCGGCCGGACGGCACGCCGTTCACCTTGTCCCGCCTGAACCTCCCGCCGTCGGACGGTGGCTTCTCCGAGATCAGCGGCTCGCCGGTGCTCGAGATCATGGGCGGCACCGAGGTGGTGCTCGAGTACCAGATGAGCGCCTTCGCCGGCGCCTCCTTCCCCGCCGAGGACCACTTCGCCGAGACGATCCTGGCCTTCGTGCTCACCGTCGTGAACGAGTCCGGCGAGCCGCTCGACTCCGACGACGACGGCCTGCCCGACGAATGGGAAGAAGAGGGCATCGACGTGGACGGCGACGGGACGGTCGATATCGACCTGCCCGCGATGGCCTCCGACGCCGTGGGCGGGGGCGGCGGGATGCTCAACCCCGGACGCAAGACCCTGTTCGTCGAGGTCGATTCCCAGAACGGCGTCCCGGTCGACGAGGACGCCATCGCCGCCGTCGTGCGGGCCTTCGCCGACGCGCCGGTCCTGAACCAGGACGGCACCTTCGGGATCGACCTCATCGTCATCGTCGACGACGACAACCTCCCCAACGAGGAATACGACGGCAACAGCTGGCCGCCGGAGTTCGACGAGGCCAAGGCGGACTTCTTCGGCACCGCGGCGATGCGCGCCTTGCCCAACTGGGAGTCCGAGCTCAAGGCCGAGTACGCCAAGGTCTTCCGGTACTGCATCTGGGGGCAGACCATCTTCAAGGACACCGACGACGGCTCCGGCGGGACCTTCAAGGACTACTTCTCCGGAAAGGGCGAGCTGCCCGGCAACGACTTCTTCGTCGCCGCGGGCGAGGTGGCCTCCTGGTACTCCAGCCGCCCCGACCTCATCACCGACGCGCTCGCCGGCACCTTCATGCACGAGTTCGGGCACAACCTGAACCTCAGGCACGGCGGGCACGAGAACAAGAACTACAAGCCCAACTACCTCTCCGTCATGAACTACGCGTACCAGATCCCCAGCCGCAACATGTCGGTCGAGGGCACCAACCTCTCCGACGCCTGGTTCCTCGACTTCGCGCAGACCGATCCGAGCGACCTCGACGAGACCATGCTCCGCGAGGACCAGGGCTACGACGGCCCCGCCGATCGCCCGATGCTCTTCAACACCAGCCCCGACGGCGTCGGCCCGGCGCTGCTCTTCGTGGACGCCGACGCCACACAGATCGACTGGAACTTCTCGGGCGGACCGCCCGAGACCGAGCCGATCAGCGTCGACCTCACCCGCTTCCGCGGCGAAGACGACGAGCTCGACAGCGCCCTTGTCGCACGCAGCGACTGGGACGCCCTCTGGTACCACCTCTCCGGCGCCGACGACTTCGCCGACGGCTCGCACACCTCCGTCGCCGACGTCGAGGAGCTCTCCTTCAACGAGTTCGAGCTCCTGCAGACCTACGTCGTGCACGACCTCCGCACGCCCGACCCGTGCTCCGTAGACCTCACCGGTGACGGCGTGCTGGACCTCGGCGACATCCAGGAATTCGTGACGCTCTTCCTCGCGAGCGACCTCGCCGCGGACTTCAACCCCGACGGCGTCCTCGACACGGGCGACATCACCGCCTTCGTCGCCGCCTATCTCGAGGGCTGCTGACCACGTCGGGCCCGCATCGTCCGGGCCGCACAAAATGTTCCACGTGGAACGGTGGGCCCGTTTGTGCGCGCGCCACTACCCTGTGCGCATGAAGGCACTCGTTATCACCAAGCAGGGGGCGCCGGTCGCGCCCAACGTTGAGTTCCGGGCCGATTTCCCAGACTGCCGCGAGCCGGGGCCGGGCGAGGTAGTCGTGGAGACTCTCGCCAGCGCCCTGAATCACCTCGATCTCTGGGTCGGCAAGGGCGTCCCCGGGCTCAGCCTCGACTACCCCCGCGTCGCCGGGTGCGATGCCTGCGGCGAGGTGGTCTCCGTCGGCGAAGGAGTGGACTCGGGCTGGATCGGGCGACGCGTCATCGTCAACGCCGCGATCCAGGTTCCCGAGGCCCACCGGGCCGGGGACCCGCCCGGATCCTCGCTGGCCCCCAACTACGAGCTGATCGGCGAGCACCACTCGCCCGGCACGCACGCCGAGCGGTTCGTCTGCCCGGTCGCCAACCTCGCCGAGGTGGGCGAGCACGCCGACCCGGCGAAGGCCGCGGCGTTCGGGCTGGCGACGCTCACGGCCTACTCCATGATGGTCGGTAAGGCAGGGCTGCGACCCGGGCAGTCCGTCCTGATCACCGGTATCGGGGGCGGCGTCGCCCTCGCGGCCCTGCAGCTCTGCCGCTGGTTGGGCTGCCCCGCCATCGTCACCAGCCGCCACGACTGGAAGATCGAGCGGGCCATGGAGCTGGGCGCCAGCTACGGCGTGATCGACACCGGCGACGACTGGAGCCGCGAGGTGCGCGGCGCCACCGGCAAACGCGGCGTGGACCTCGTCGTCGATTCCGTCGGCAAGGCCACCCACCTCTGGTGCGTGAAGTCCATGGCACGCGGCGCGGCCTACGTCACGCCCGGCTGCACAACAGGCCCAGACGCCACGACCGACCTCGCCCGCGTCTTCTGGAACCAGCTCCGCATCCTGGGCTCGACCATGGGCACCAGCGACGAACTCCGCGAGCTCGCGGCCCTGTTCCGAGCCGGGCAGTTGGACGCGGTGGTGGACTCGGAGCACGCCGCATCGGACGGGCGGGCGGCGTACGAGCGGTTGGAATCGGGGGAGCAGTTTGGGAAGGTTGTGGTTCGCTGGTGAGACGACTCAATTCTGAGTTGTTTTGTGCCTAATGCAACTGGGTCCGTGGCGCAACGTAACGCCGGTGTGTCACCAATCGGAAGCCCATTCCACTCAGCTGCTCCGCGAACTCCCAACTCCGTGAGCCGCACTGGCTTCTCTCTGCTTGAGTTGCTTGTTGTCATAGCGATCGTGTCGGTATTGTTTGCCGCAATGCTGCCCGCGCTTGCGGCCTCGAAGCGGACCGCGCAGTGGAACCTCTGCCGCAGCAATCTTGGCCAACTCGGGGTGCTGACCGAAGGCGTCATGGACAAGTACGACATGAACTTTCCGTACTTTGAACCCGACCTCCCGGCCGACACGGCCACTCAGCGAATCACAATGGGAGCGGCGTATGAGGGCGTCTCCGAGCCCGGGGAGTTCCTGATCTGCCCCAGTGACCCCGAGGCGGTAGAACTCGAAGGCTGGAACACGTCGTACCGCTACCACCCGGGAGAATCGATCGCGGACAAGCCGATCGGATCGAGCGTCGGTGTGTTCGACGGAGTGCGGGTCAGATATCTCCCCGGCTCTGCACGCAGCGTTTGGGGCGACCGAGGACAGCCGCACGGTGATGGCCGTTCGAATGCTGTGAGCTACCCGGACTGGATCCCGCAGTAGTGCATCACGAAGGTGTTCCAGCTCATTCAGAATTCTGATAGTCTGGTGCTAATGCCCCGGCGTGCCTTCACCCTCATCGAGCTCCTGGTCGTCATCGCGATCATCGCCCTGCTGATCGGGATCCTCGTCCCCGCGCTCGGCAAGGCCCGCCAGACGGCCAAGGCGACGGTCTGCCTCTCCAACCAGCGCAGCCTCGCCCAGGGCTTTGTCATGTACTCCACTGACAACGACGACGCGGTCGTCTCGAGCTGGGTGGACGACAACTCGTGGGTGGCATGGCCCAAGTCCAAGGGTGGGCGGGACCTGCGGACCGACATCCTCGCCCGCATCCAGGTCGTGGACGCCCACAAACGCGGCATCATGGCCGGGAAGCTCTGGCCCTACATCGAACAGCTCGAGACCTACCACTGCCCCAGCGACCTGCGCGAGCAGTCGGTCACGCCCGGCGCGGTCGCCTACCGCACCTACTCCATGCCCAACTGCATGAACGGGGACGAGGGGTGGGAGCGGTCCATCGGGGGCGGCGAGGTGACCAGACGCGTCCCCCAGATCGACCAGCCCAGCCTGCGGTACACCTTCCTGGAAGAGTCCGACCCGCGCGGCTTCAACATCGACTCGTGGGTGATGTACCTGGACCGGCCGCAATGGGTGGACCCGCTGACGGTGTGGCACGGCAACAACGGCACCCTCGCCTTTGCAGACGGGCACGCCGAGGTCCACCAGTGGCAGGACCCTCGGACCATCGAGATGAGCGACCTGCAGCAGTTCAATCGCACGACGCCGGACAACCCGGACTGGGAGTACATGGCGGACGGCTGGGCGAACACGAACGCGAAGACTCGGAAGCGGGACGGGGGCGGTTGAAGACGCAGCGGCCGTTCAGTTCTGGGTGGCGCCGTTCTTCATGCGGTTGATCGTGTTGGTCGTGGACAGGCCCTCGACCAGGTCCACGATCTCGACGCGTCCGCCCGCCTTCTTCACCACCTCGGCCCCGACGACCTGGCTCTCGCTGTAGTCGCCGCCCTTCACCAGCACGTCGGGCAGCACCGTCTCGATCAGGCGGATCGGCGTGTCCTCGGAGAACAGGCAGACCGCGTCGACCATGTTCAGGGCGCCCAGCACGCGTGCCCGGTGCTCCTGGTCGTTGATGGGGCGGTCGGGGCCCTTGAGCTTGCGGACCGAGGCGTCGTCGTTGAGGGCCAGCACCAGGTAGTCGCCGAAGGCCCGGGCCCGCTCCAGCAGGGCGACGTGGCCCGCGTGCAGCACGTCGAAGCAGCCGTTGGTGAACACGATCCGCTTGCCGGCCTTGCGGGCGGCGGAGACCTGCACCATCAGCTCGGCCTGGGTGCGGAGCTTGCCGCTGCGGGCGGTGTGGATGTTGAGCAGCTCGGCGTGGATCTTCTCGAGCGGGATGGGCTCGATGCCGAAGATCTCGACCTCGAGCCCGGCCGCGGCGTTGGCGAAGTGGACCGAGTCGGACCAGCTCATCTTGTTGGCTCGTGCGGCGGCCAGGGCCGCGAGCATCATGTCGCCGGCGCCGGTCACGTCGTACACCTCGCGCGCCACCGTCGGGATGGGGAGCGGGTCTGCAGCGCCGTCGGTCAGCAGCAGCGCGCCCTGCTTGTCGAGCGTGAGCACCACCGCCTCGAGCTCGAGCCGGTCGAGGATCAGGCGGGCCATGTCCGCGTGGGACGTCGGCCCCTTGCCCTCGGTGAGCAGGTCCACCGCCTTGGCCGCCTCGGTGCGGTTCGGGGTGATCGCGGTCGCGCCGGTGTACTTGCGGTAGTCCGTCACCGGCGGCGGGTCCACGAAGACGGGCTTGCCCGCGGCCCGGGACAGGGCGATCACCTCGCGGCACAGCTCGGGGGTGCACACGCCCTTGTTGTAGTCCTCGATGCAGACCACGTCGGTCCGCTTCAGGTCGGCCTCGAAGGTCTCCAGGATGCGCCGCTGGATGTTCTCGGCGATCGGCTCGCGCGACTCGAAGTCCACGCGGAACATCTTCTGGGCGTGACGCCCCTGCGCCAGGCCGATCAGGTTCCGCTTCACGGTTGTCGGGCGGATGGGGTCGGCGACGAGCGTGCCAGCGTCCACGCCCTGCTGGAGCAGCACCGTGCGGAGCAGGTCCGCCTCGCGGTCCTGCCCGACCACGCCCAGGGCCGTCACGCGACCGCGCATCGCGACCAGGTCCAGGCACAGGTTCGCGGCCCCGCCGGGGTGGTCCTCCTGGCGTGTCACGCGCAGCACGGGCACCGGGGCGTCGGGGGAGAGGCGGTCGGCGTCGCCGTAGTGGAACTGGTCGAGCATGAAGTCGCCGACGACGAGGGCCTTGAAGGGCTTCCATTCGGAGAGGTGTCGGAGGAGTGGGTCCATGCTGGTTGCTCCGTGCGGCCCGTTCGGGCGGGCCTCGATGCTAGGTGGAGCCCGCGAGCGGGGCGACACTTGTTGCGACGAGGATGGGCGTGCCCCGCCCGCGAAACGGTTTCGCGGGCTCCTACCGCACCGCCCCCAGCACCGCCTCGCGCAGCGCCTCCTCCCCACGCGCGAAGCCCAGACGCAGACGCGGGCGGGCGACCGGGCAGGGCCAGCGGTCGGGCGCCACATCGGCGAGCTTGGACCAGTCCTTGTCGGTCGTGATGATGGTGTGGGCGTCGATCAGGCGGGCGTGCTCGATGATGGCCTCGAGCGTGGGCGGCTTGTAGGGGTCGTGATCGCGCAGGACGATCGTCTCGAGACGCCCGTCCCCCACCGCGCCCCGGGCCGAGTCGATGAAGGCGTGCGGGTTGCCGATGGCGCACACCGCCAGCGACCGGGTCCCCCGGAGGATGGAGACCGGCTTGGTGGACTCCCCGGTCTCCGCGAGCACGTCCAGCTCGGTCCAGTCGTGGGTGGTGACGGCGAGGGGAGGGCGTGCGTGCGCACGCTCGACGTCAACGCAGAGACGCTCGAGGGCCTCGGGGGTCGCCAGCTCGGCGTGGGTGACGACCACGGCGGAGGCGCGCGCAAGGGACTCCACCGGCTCACGCAGCCAGCCGGCGGGGATCAGGCGGTCCCGGAACGGGTTGCGGGAGGCGTCCACCAGCACGAGGTCGAAGTCGCGCCCCAGGCGCCGGTGCTGGAAGCCGTCGTCGAGCACCACGCAGTCGGTGTCGCGCCCGACCTGCGTCTCGAACAGCGCGTGCAGGCCCGCGATGCGGTCGGGCTGGGCCACGATGGGGACCGTCGGGAAGGCCCGCCGGTGGGCCGCGGCCTCGTCGGACTCGACCGCCGGGGTGGACTTGTACCCCCGCATCGCGACGCAGGGCCGGTGGCCCGCCTCGAGCAGCCAGCTCAGCAGGCGCCGGACAGTCGGCGTCTTGCCGGTGCCGCCCACGGACAGGTTCCCGACGGACAGCACCGGTCGGTCGAGCGTGGTGACGCCCTCGCCCCGGTCGAAGGCGCGGTTGCGGCGTGTGATCTCCCAGCGGTAGAGGGGCTCGGCGGCTCGGGCGAGTGGCGAGAGGAGGGTCGGGGCCGGCTTCTCGCGCGGGGGCGTCATGGTCAGGCGCCGTCGTCGCTGCGGTTGGAGGCGAGCCTGGCCAGCTCGCGACGCACACGGCGCACCTCGTCCCGCTGGGCCTTGAGCAGACGCCGGCGCTCGACGGCCAGGATCCACAGGTCGATCAGCGCCAGGATAAGGATCAGGGCCAGCAGGAAGGTCGCCAGCAGCCAGACCAGCAGGAATACCCGCAGCTCGTTGGTGGTCGCGATCGCGAAGCCGTGCGCGGTCAGCGGGACGACTGTCAGGCTCAGCCAGGCGGTGGCGGTGCGGATGCGCCGGCGCAGCGGGGGCATGCGGTCGTCCGGGGCCTCGCGCAGGGCGATGATGTAGCCCGCGATGGTGACCATCGCGATGCCCGCGAGCGGGACCACGAGCCAGAGTGGTGCGATCGGTTCGCCCATGGGTGAGTGTAGAGGGCCTTCCCGCGCAGCGGGTCAGGGCCCGCCGGGGGCGTTGGCGACGAGCACACGCTCCGGCCCCGTCAGCGACGCGGACACGGGCGCAACGTGCTGGGCGGAGGCGGTGACCCTGAGCGGGCCCTGCGGGGCCCCGGAGAGCGTCAGCCGGAGGTCGGAACGCTCGCCCGGGGCGAGGCGCTCGATCCCGAGAACGACCCGCCCGGGCAGGACGAGTGCCAGCGGGGGCGCCTGGGCGACGTCGCCCTGCGCGACCGGCACGGTCACACGCACGCCCGAGACCGCGACGGGGCCGGTGTTGCGGACGACGACGGAGACCGAAGCGGGCTCGGCGGGGTCGCGCTCCAGCCAGACCGTGATGGAGGGGTCCAGGACGGTGGTGGTCGTGGCCTCGGACCGGAGGGTGATGCCGTGGTCGGCGGTGACGGTGGCCCGGGAGTCCAGCACGCCGAGCGTGGAGGCCCGCACGCGCACGGTGCGGGTCTCGGTCTGCCCGGGTCCGATCGCGGCGACGGGCAGGGAGACGGCGCTGCGGTCGTCGATGGTGGTCAGGCCGCCCGGGAAGTCCTCGACGATGGTGACGCCGGTGGCGGTGCCGGTGCCCTCGTTGGTGAGGGTGTAGGTGAGCTCGAAGACGTCGTCCCGAGCCGCGAGCTTCGGCGCGGACTTCTCGATGCGGAGCCTGGGCTCCACGATGTTGGTCTGGGTGCGCAGGGCGTTGCGGTACGTCACGGTCGCGGTCGCGGAGGCCGGGCCGAGGTCGATCGAGCGTGCAGAGAGGGTGAGCGTGCGCGACTGCGCCGGCCCGAGCCGTCCGAGGTCGAAGTAGACGGTCTCGCCGTCGGCCCCGGGGTGCACCGAGGAATCGATGAGCGTCAGGTTCTCGAGCCGGTGCAGGTGCACGCGGACGCGGTCGAGGCTGGTGTCGGTGAGATTGGTGACCAGGTAGACCAGCGAGAAGGGCCGGTCGCGGTGGGCGGTGATCGGGGCGAGCTGCTGGAGGTAGACCTGCGAGGTGTCCGGGTCGCCCGTCGGGAACGCGATCCCGCCCTCGCTGCTGTTCCGGCGCTCCGGCATGCCGGCCCCCACGCCCTTCTTCTCGCGCCACTGCTGCGAGACCGCGTCCGAGAGCGTGTCGGGCGTGATCGACGTGCGGAGCTGCCGGGGCTTGGGCGGCGGGGCCTCGTAGGGGTCCCGCTCCTCGAAGACCGCGAGGGTCGCCCCCGTGTCGTCACGCTCGAGCCTGTCGGCGCACGCGCCGAGGACAATCGGGATGAGAATGAGGCAGGCCGCGTGCAGCGCGCCGGTGGCGGATCGACGTGCGATGAGTCGCGATCGCGGGTGCTCGGTTGCGTCCATGCTTCCGGCTCCTGAAAGGGGGTGGGATGTCATGTGGCATGATAACGAGCGGGTGCGGAACGTGCGCGATCGGCACCCGGATCGTGGGGGTGCCGGGTTTGCGTCCGCTTACCCGGAGTCGCGAGTTGCCAGCAGCTTCGCGTCGCGCAGCACCGGAAACCGCTCGCGCCAGTCTCGCACGCTCTCGGGATCGATCTCGACCGACAACACGCCCTCCTCGTCGCCCAGCTCCCCCAGCACGTTGCCCTGCGGGTCGATGGCGATGCTGCCGCCGGCGTACTCGAGGTAGGGGTCGTTGCCGGTGCGGTTGCAGGCCAGCGTGTAGGCCTGGCACTCGATGGCGCGCGCGACGGACAGGGCCCGCCAGTGGTGCTGACGCGCCTTCGGCCAGCAGGCCCCCAGGGCGAAGCACTCGGCCCCCCGCAGCGCCGCGAGCCTGAAGAGCTCGGGGAATCGAAGGTCGTAGCAGATGATCGGGGCGACCGTGATCCCACGCTCGCCCCCCCACCGGTACGTCACGATGTCGCCCCCGCCGGTGAAGGCCTCGGGCTCGCGCGCGAACGAGAACGGGTGGATCTTGTCGTACTCGGCCAGCAACTTCGGCGGCGTGACGGACCCGTCGATCGCGGACATGCGGTTCAGGGCCTTGTCGCAGTCGCAGGGGCGGACGGGGCGCCCGCCCTGCACCACCGCACCGGTGTCCTCGGCGAGGCGCTCGAGATAGCCCAGCGTCTCCCCGCGGTCCGTGGTCACGTCGATGTTCAGTGAAAACCCAACGGCGAACATCTCCGGCAGCAGGATCAGGTCCCCGGGGTTGACCGGGGCCCGCGTCAGGAGCCTGTCCACCGCGTCGAAGTTGGTCTGCGGGTCCTCCCAGGCGATGTCGAGCTGGACGAGGTGGGCGCGGTGATGGGCTGGCAGGTCCGGCATGGTTCTTGAGTGTAGAGGGCCGAGCGGGCGTGCCGTTGAGAGGCCTGTGCGGGCGCGGTTTCACCGGTTTGAGCGAAGAAGTCGTGAAGTCTGCAAGAAAGGGGCGCGTGAAGCGTCCGTGTGATGCAACGCGTGGGGCTCCGAGCCGAATGATGTGATGAGGAGTCACCATGGTCATGGATGAAACGAAGAGGATCAACGAGCCGCGTGGGGCGGCAGCGCCGGACGCACGCGGCGCCGATCCCATCGACGCACCGGAGGCGATCGGGGGGCGACTGGGGCGCCGGGTGTGGCTCGCGAGCCGGTCGGCCCGCCGTCGCCTGCTGCTCGAGCAGCACGGGTACGAGTTCGGGCTCGCCGAGAGCGGGCTGGACGACGGGGAGCTGATCCCCGGCGGCGTGGACCCCGCGAGCTGGGTCATGGCCCTGGCCTACCTCAAGGCCAACGCCGCGGCGAAGAGTCTGGCCCCGGCCGACCGCACCCGCCCCGTGCTGGGCGCGGACACCGTGTGCGTGGTGGGCGGCGAGGTGATCGGGCAGCCGCGTGACGCCGACGATGCGCGGCGCATCCTGCGCCTGGTCTCGAGCGGAACGCACGAGGTGCTGACGGGCGTGGCGCTCATCTGCCCGTGCGGCACGAAGCGGGACGTGTTCTTCGACCGGACCGTGGTCCGCGTCGGCGACCTGGAGCCCTACATCGACGCGTACATCGCGAGCGGCGACTGGCGGGGCAAGGCCGGCGCGTACAACCTCAGCGAGCGCCTCGAGGCCGGCTGGCCCATCGAGTACGAGGGCGACCCGACCTCGATCATGGGGCTCCCGATGGAGCTCCTGGCGGCTCGCGTGGACGCGTTCTGCGCGGACTGACGGCGTGTCTCTCGGGGTGGCGGACGCCTGTATGATGGCCTCCCGCCAGACTCCGAGAGGGACGCATGATCACCGCACGCACGACCACCGAGGCGATCCTGACCAAGCTGCGCACCAAGGTGCGTGAGCGACGGCCCATCATGATCTCCAGCGCCGGCAGCGGCCTGGTCGCCAAGCTGCTCGAGGACGCCGGGGCGGACTGCATCAACACCTTCTCGGGCGCCCGCCTCCGCTCCAACGGCATGGGCACCATGTCCATGATGTGGCCCATCCTGGACTCCAACGAGCAGACCATGCGGTACACCCGCGAGGACATCCTGCCCGCCCTCAGGGGCGAGTCGTTCGTGTGCGCCTGCCTGAACGCCAACGACCCTCTGAAGGACATGCGCATGGTCCTCGACGACTGCCTCCGGATGGGCGTGCAGAGCGTCAGCAACATCGGCCCGTCGATCAGCTACGTGGACCACGACAGCGAGATCTACAAGGTGATGACCTCGGCCGGCATCACGCTGCAGAACGAGATCGACATGCTCAGGCTCGCCCGCGAGGAGATGAACATGGTCTCCATCGGGCTGGCGTTCACGATGGAGGACTCGCTGGCGGTCGTCGAGGGCGCCCGCCCGCACGTGTTCTGTTACCACGCGGGCACGACCAAGGGCGGTCTGAAGGGGTACGACTCGGGGCTGACCATCGAGGAGACCGCCGAGCAGACCGAGGCGGTCTACAAGGCGGTCCGCGAGATCGATCCGGACGTGATCCTGATCGCGCACGGCGCCGCGATGGAGAACCCGCCGGACGCCGCGTACATGCTCAACCACACCAGCGGGCACGGGTTCTGGACCGGGAGCTCGACCGAGCGCCTGCCGATCGAGCGGGCCGTGAGCGCCGCGGCCAAGGAGTTCGCGGCCCTGGAATTCACGACGTAATCCTCCCCACTGCTACCGAGGAGCACCGCATGAGCCGAACGGTCGCGATTTTGGCGACGCTGGACACCAAGGGCGCCGAGGCCGCGTACCTGCGGGACCAGGTGGAATCCATGGGCGGCAAGGCGTTCGTGATCGACCTGGGTGTCGCGGGCGACGCGACCATCCCGTGCGACGTGACCGCGGACGAGATCGCACGCGCCGGCGGCAGTTCAATCGCCGAGCTTCGCACACACGGCGACCGCGAACACGCGGCCCCAGTGATGGCAAAGGGGGCGACCGCGATCCTGCTCGACAAGATCGAAGCGGGTGAGGTGCATGCCGCGGTCGGGCTGGGCGGCACGCAGGGGACCAGCCTGTGCGGCGCGATCATGCAGGGCCTGCCCTACGGCTTCGGCAAGGTGATCCTGTCCACGGTCGCCTCGGGCGACACGTCCAGGTTCGTCGGGATCAAGGACGTGACGATGATGTTCGCGGTCGGCGACATCCTCGGGCTCAACCCGCTGCTGCGGAAGATGCTGGCCAACGCCGCGGGGGCCGCGTACGGCATGGCGCTGCACGACGTCTCGGCCGAGCCCGGCGAGCACTCGAAGGGCACGGTCGCGATGACCAACCTGGGCGTGCTCACCAAGGGGGCGATGCGGGCGATCGACCGCTTCCACGAGGCCGGCTACGAGGTCGTCACCTTCCACGCGGTCGGCGCGGGCGGTGCCGCGATGGAGCAGATGATGCGGGAGGGTCTGATCTCGGGCGTGTTCGACTACGCGATGGGCGAGATCGCGGACTTCTGCTTCGACGCGCTGCGGGCCGGCGACGAGACCCGCCTGACCGTTGCGGGCCCGCTGGGCATCCCGCAGGTGATCTGCCCGGGCGGGGCCGAGCACATCGGCCTGCTGTGCGAGCCGAACAAGGCGCCCGACGCGTGGAAGGACCACCGGCTGGTTTTCCACTCGCCCGTCATCGTCGCTCCAAGGTTGAACGCCGTGGAGATCGTGCAGGTCGGCAACGAGATCACGAAGCGCCTCGCCCACACCACCGGGCACGCGGCCTTCGTCATCCCCCTGAAGGGCGTGAGCCGCTACTCGGTCGAGGGCGGCCCGCTGGTGGACCGGGCCAGCGACGAGGCCTTCTTCGCGGCGCTCCGCGACGGCATGCCGAGCGGCGTCGAACTGGTCGAGATGGACCACGGCGCGGAGGACGACGCGTTCGTGGACGCGTGCGTGGACCGGCTGATCGCGATGATGGAGCGGGCTCGCTGACGGGCCGGAACAGGTGAGGGAGTATCCAGCGTGAAGAGCCTCTGGAACGATGCCGACGCCGCGAAGTGCGCCGACGACCTCGGCCTGCGGGTCTACTCCTCGCGCCTGCTCGGGGCCGACGAGAGCCTCGTCATGCACGGCGGCGGCAACACGTCCGTGAAGTCCGCCGTCCGTGACTTCTTCGGGGACCAGATCGAGGCCCTGCTCGTCAAGGGCAGCGGGTGGGACCTGGGCACCATCGAGCGCCCGGGCTTCACCGCCCTGCGCCTCGCAGAGACGCAGCGCCTGGCCACGCTGGACGAGCTGTCCGACCTGGACATGACCCGCGAGCTGACGCGTCAGAAGCTCGACCCCGGGGCGCCGTCGCCCTCGGTCGAGGCCATCCTGCACGCGGTGCTGCCCGCGAAGTTCGTGGACCACACCCACACCGACGCCGTCGTGACACTGACCAACACCCCCAACGGCGAGTCGCTCACACGCGAGCTCTACCCGGATTGCCTTGTGCTGCCGTACGTGATGCCGGGGTTCATCCTGAGCAAGCAGGTCGCGGACGCGATCGCGGGCGAGGACCTCGGCAAGTACACGGGCATCGTGCTGCTGCACCACGGCGTGTTCACGTGGGGCGAGGACGCAAAGAGCTCGTACGAGCGGATGATCGAACTGGTCGATCGGGCCGAGCGGTACCTGGCAGAGCACGGGACGGTCTCGCACGGAACGGGCGAAGCCCCAACAGATCTGGACGGGCTGGCTCGGATCCGCAAGGCCGTCAGCTCGGCGAGGGGGCGGGCACAGCTGGCCGTCCTCGACCGGAGTGCAGACGCGGTGGGGTACGCCTCACGCGACGACATCGCGGAGATCGCCACACGCGGCCCGATCACGCCGGACCACGTCATCCGGACGAAACGTGTACCGGTGGTCATCGCCGAATCGCCCGGGGAGGGCGTCCCGGAGGTCGGGGCCTACGCCGAGTCGTACCGGGCCTACTTCGAGGCCAACAGGCACGACGGGCTCACCATGCTCGACCCCGCGCCCCGCGCGGGCGTCTGGCGTCGTCGCGGCACCCTCGCCTTCGGGAGCACGCCCAAGGAGTGCGCCGTCATCGCGGACATCGCCCGCCACACCCGCTGGGCGATCCAGACCGCCGAGAGCCTGGACGAGCCCAACGCGGGGTGGGCCGCGCTGTCCGAGCAAGAGATCTTCGACCTCGAGTACTGGAGCCTGGAGCAGGCCAAGCTGAAGAAGGCCGCCCCCCCCACCGTCCACACCGGGAAGGTGGCGGTCGTCACGGGCGCCATGCACGGGATCGGGCGAGCGATCTGCGAGCAGCTGAAGTCGGACGGGGCCGTCGTGGTCGGGCTGGACATCGATCCCCGCATCGAGGGCGAGCTCGGCGCGTCGGGCATGCAGGGCGTCGTGTGCGACGTCACAGACGAGGCCGGCGTGCGCGCGGGCGTCGAGGCCGCGGTCGAACGCTACGGCGGCATCGACATCGCGGTCAGCAACGCGGGCGTCTTCCGCCCGGGCGAGCGCGTCGCCGACATGACCGACGACGCCTGGGAGACCACCCTCCGCGTCAACCTGACCGGGGCGCAGCGCTTCCTCAGGCACGCGTCCCGGTTCCTCGTGCACGGCGTGGACGCCACCGCGATCGTCGTCGGCTCCCGCAACGTCGCGGCGCCCGGGCCCGGGGCCGGGGCCTACTCCGCCAGCAAGGCCGGGCTCACCCAGCTCGCACGCGTGCTGGCCCTCGAGCTCGCCCCGCACGGCGTGCGCGTCAACACCGTCCACCCCGACGCGGTCTTCGACACCGCCCTGTGGACCGAGGACACCCTGCGGACCTCCGCGGAGCGGTACGGGCTCACCGTCGAGCAGTACAAAGCCCGCAACCTGATGAAGCGCGAGGTCACCTCGGCGGACGTCGGGCGACTGGTCAGCGCGATGGCCGGGCCCGCGTTCGCGCTGACCACGGGCGCGCAGGTGCCCATCGACGGCGGGAACGACCGGGTGATCTGAGCGCCGGTACGCTCGGCGCCAGTCAGTCCGGGTAGCGCGGGTCGTCACGCACCTCGTCGGGCAGGTCGATCTCCTCGCCCCCGAAGTCGATGCCCCGGAGACCGGCGCGGGTGAAGCGGTGCCTGGCCAGCAGCCTGGTGCCGGGCTTGCCGTCGGCCCAGGCGGGGAACTTGTCCATGGGGCGGTACTTCTGGAAGGCGAGCTGGTTCGGGCTGGCGGGCGACCAGCCGGGGTTGATCTCCTCGGTCCGCTGCTTGCGGACCGAGGCGTCGAACTGCAGCGTGGCGGTGCTCGCCTCGGGGTACAGGCAGAACACGCCGCGCGGGTCGGACACAAAGTCGTACTCCTCGAACAGGTGCACCTTGGAGGCGGGGAAGAGCACGTCCGTGGCGGACCGCTGCAGCCGGTTGGCCCGTCGCCCGAGGGGCGGGGCGTAGAAGTTGGCGTTGTGCGGGTCCGGGGAAAAGGTGGGATCCTCGTCGGCGCACCAGGCGGCGGCGGTGGTCTGGTAGCTCGTGCCGTAGGCGAACGCCTGGATCACGCCGCGGTCGCGCCAGCCCTCGTCGTCGTCGAAGCGGGGCGGGACGAACCCGGACTGGTAGGGCAGCAGCCCGTTGGTCTCCGCGCTCCGGGGGTTCTCGGCCCACTCGACCAGGGCGCGGTCGCCCGGGTTGACCAGCATCGGGTTCGGCAGGTCGGAGGCCAGGTAATCGATCAGCACGAGGTGGGTGTAGCGCACGAAGGGCCGCCTGCGGATCGGCTCGGAGAGGTCAGAGCGACCCGTCCTGCGCTCGAGGATGCGCAGCATCTGGCCCGTCACGCTCGGCTGGGTGAAGGTCGGCAGCCGCTCCCGGTTGTCCGCGTTGTAGCCGGCGTGCGCCGAGCCCAGGGCCCTGAGGTTGGCCCGCGACACGAGGTCGCGGGCCGTGGCTCGCGCCCCGCCCATCGCGGGCAGCAGCAGGCCCACCAGCAGGGCGATGATCGCCAGCGTGACAAGCAACTCGATGAGCGTGAAGGCGCTCGATCGCATAGACGTACCCCAGGAGCAAGGACGCCGGACCGGGCCAGTCTGACAGATAGACCGTTTCGTGTCAAGCGAAGAGCGACTCGCCCGCCACCGCCCGCTCGTGATCCAGCAGCCACGCCTTGTTGCTCAGCCCGCCGGCGTACCCGGTCAGCGTGGCGTCGGCCCCCACCACGCGATGGCACGGGACGATGATCGCGACGCGGTTCTGCGAGTTGGCCAGGCCCACCGCCCGGGCCGCGCCGGGCGAGCCGAGGGTGCCCGCAAGTTCGGAGTAGGAGGTCGTCTTTCCGAACGGGATGCGGGCCAAAGCGCCCCAGACACGCTGCTGCCAGTCGGTGCCCGGGGTGTGCAGCGGGACGGTGAACGCGCGCAGCGCGCCCCGGAAATAGGCGTGCAGCTCCCGGGCCGCGAGGTCGAGGTGGGACTGGGCGAGCGAGGTCGCCGCGCGCCCGATCAGGTCCTCGAGCAAGTCGAGCTCGCGCCGGGTGCGTCCGGGGTCCGTCGCGTCCGGCCCGCCGAACTCGCAGAGGCAGAGCCCCCGGTCGGAGGCGCCCAGCGTCATCGTGGCCAGGGGGGTGTCGATGTCGGTCGTGAGCACGTGCACGCGCTCAGGATACCGTCGGAACGGTCGCGCAACAGAACACGCCGGCCCCCGAGAGGAGCCGGCGCGTTGGAGGAGAGCTCCCCGGAGGGAGTCGATGAAGGATCGGATCAGCGCTTGCGTCGGGCGCAGGCGAGGATGCCGCCGGCGCCGAGCAGGAACAGCGTCGCGGGCGAGGGCACGACGGTGGCCAGCCCCTGGAGGTCGCCCTCCCCGAGGATCAGGCCCATGTCGGTCAGCGTGAGGGGATCGACGCCGCGGAAGGAATCGACCCGCACGAGCTGCTGGGACTGGATGTCGTAGAAGTAGATGGCGTCGTCGGCCTGCGAGTAGGCCACGCCGGCAAGGCCGTTGGACAGGTTGCCCAGATCGATGTTGGTGCCCGTCAGCAGTCCCACGGCGGTGAGGTTGTTCACGCCGTTGGGGTCGATGACGTAGAAGACGTCGCGGGTGTGGTCGTACACCGAGTAGTCGTTGTCGCGTCCGTTGGCGGAGAGCAGCGAGCGGTTGCCGGCGTTGTCGAGGGTGTACAGGGCCTGGGTGAAGGTGCCGTCCGAGGGGTTCAGGCCCGAGGACACGACGAGCGAGCCCAGGGAATCGACGTACTCGAGCGACTCGAAGTAGTCGTTGTTGCCCGAGTTGCCCAGGTAGGACTCGAACGTGCCCAGGCCGGTCTGCAGGTTGTACGAGACCAGCGACTGGTCGAAGTTGCCGGTGGCGCTGTCGTAGGCGTAGTGCAGCCCGTAGAGCTTGCCGTCGTCGCGGTTGTAGGTGAGGCCGAAGGCCCCGTGCGACTTAGACCCGCTGGTGGTGACGCCCAGACCGTGCGCCCCGACAACCTGCACGAGGCCGGGGTTCGTGGTGTCAATCTTGACCAGGTGTGTACGTGTGACGCCGTAGAGGATGTCGGCGTGCGCAAAGCCTGCGCCCCCGCCCATGGCGCAACTCATTGCTACAACAGCAATAGCGTTCTTCATTTCTCTCACTCCAGGCCGTGGGTTGCCCGTCAGGGACCAATCCGTTGGGCACGGCTCCCCTGAGAGTATCACGATCTGTGCGCAGATTCATCACCTTTTTTCGGGAATCGGTGGTTTTTTCGGGTTGTAGGGGTTCGGCAATCTGGGGCATACCATCCGACCCATGATCGATCTGAAACAGCTCCGTGACGACCCCGACCGCTTCCGCCAAGGCGCCTCCCTCAAGGGGGTGCAGGTGGATATCGACCGGTTATTGGACCTCGACGCCCGCCGGCGCGAGCTCATGACCCACGCCGAGGGCCTCCGGAGCGAGCAGAAGAAGCTCGCCAAGGAGACCGGCCCAGAGATCGGACGCCTCATGGGCCAGCTCAAGGGCACCGAGGGGCCCGACCGGGCCCGGATCGAGGAGCAGGTCGAGGCCATCAAGCAGAAGCCCAACCAGCTCAAAACCGAGCTCCAGAGCCTGGAAACCCAGATCCGAGACCTGGACGCGGGGGTGTCCGACCTGCTCCTCCAGGTGCCCCAGCCGCCCGACTCGGACGTGCCCCGCGGCACGTCGGGGGCCGACAACGTCGAGATCCGGCGCTGGGCCCCGGACGGGTGGGACTGGGCCAAGTCCTTCGAGGCCAATCGGGGCTTCAAGCCCAAGAGCCACCTCGAACTCGTCGAGTCGCTGGGGCTCGCCGACTTCGAACGCGGCGTCAAGCTCGCCGGCACCCGCTCCTACGTCCTCACCGGCATGGGCATGCGCCTGCACCAGGCCATCCTGCGGTACGCCTTCGACCGGATGGTGGACGCGAACGGGTTCACGCCGATGTCGGTCCCGGTCGTGGTGCGCGAGGAGGCGATGGTCGGCACCGGGTTCTTCCCGAGCGGACGCGAGCAGGCCTACCACATCGAGGAGACCAGCCGCGGGGGCGGGCAGGACCTGTTCCTGACCGGCACCGGCGAGGTCGGCCTGATGGGCCTGCACCAGGACGAGATCCTGGACCAGTCCGCCCTGCCCCTGAAGTACGTCACCGTCAGCACCTGCTTCCGGCGCGAGGCGGGGGCCGCGGGCAAGGACACTGCCGGCCTGTACCGCATCCACCAGTTCGACAAGGTGGAGCAGGTCGTCATCGACGTGGCCGACGAGGCCAAGAGCCGCGAGCACCACCAGAGCATGATGGGCTTCGTCGAGGACATCCTGCAGACGCTGGGGCTCCCCTACCGCCTGCTGCAGTGCTGCACCGGCGACCTGGGCGTCAAGAACGCCGACATGGTGGACATCGAGTGCTGGATGCCCGGACGCGGCGACGTGGACAGCGACGGCGTCCCCGCCGGCGACTTCGGCGAGACCCACTCCGCCAGCCGCCTGTACGACTTCCAGTGCCGGCGCCTGAACATGCGCTACCGCGAGGGCGGCAGCGCGGGCAAGGGCGAGACGACGTTCTGCTACTCGCTGAACAACACGGTCGCGGCGAGCCCGCGCCTCCTGATCCCGCTGCTGGAGATGCACCAGAACGAGGACGGCAGCGTGACGGTGCCGGAGGCGCTGCGCGGGTACATGGGGGGTGTGGAGCGCATCGGTTCTTGATCTGAACGCGGAGGGACCCGGGAACGGTCGCGGTGTTCAGGCAGGAAGATCCACCGTTCCTGCCCACGCTCTGCGTAGAAACGGGCAAACGAGCCTCTCGCACACTCAGTGCCTGAACATTAACGGTATCACTTCGCATCCCGGCTCCCTCGGCTTGCGCCGAGGGCTTGTATCGCAACACGGGGGCGTGAGTACACTCGACCGATGAGCACGGCACCATCGGGCAAGTCGTCATCCGGCAAGCTCTGCCCCCGCCTCCTCCTCGAGGGCACCCGCCTCACCGGCAAGACCGAGCTGGCGTACACCATGCTCGAGGACGCACGCTTCGTGGGGGCCCGCAAGTACCGCTACCACACGCCGCTCGTCTCGGCCGAGTGGGGCGGGCTGACCGACAAGCCCTGGGGCGAGAGCCTGACGCGGTTCGACCTGTCCCGGCGCGACGTCGCGGCACGCGCCTTCCGCGCCTGGCTCGACCTGTTCGAGTGCCTGCGCTTCGAGGCCTGGTTCGTGGACCGCTTCCACCTGTCCATGCGGGCCGAGATGGAGCGGGCCGGGCGCTGGGACGACGGGCTGGAATCGCTGTATGATGAGATCGACGAACGCCTGCACGCGTCCGGGTTCGGGCTGGTGCTGAGCCTGCGGGACGAGGACTCGTTCGAAGCCGCCCGGGCCGAACGGCTGAAGGTCTCGGGCAACCCGAGCCAGTACGACGACCTGGGCGTGTTCATCGCCGACCAGCGACGGATGCGGGAGTTGGCCAAGGCGTGCCGCCTGCCCGTGCTGGAGGTGGACGCGGCGGATCAGCCGGGCTCGGTCGAGGCGATCGCGGGGTGGCTGGGGCTCGGGTAAAGCAGGGCCGGGGCCGGGCGTGGCGTCCGCGGGCGGTGCCCTGGAGGCTCACCCGGTGTCCGCGGGGCCCCCGATCCGGTCCCCCGGGGAGGGGGGGCGGGGAGGCGAACCTGGTGCAAGGCCGACGGAGGACGGGATCCGGCTGGATCGGGTGCCCGCACGGTCCGATACCCGCACCATGAGCGATCGGCGAGAATCCGACTCCAGGGCCCGGACGCTCCGGCGGTGCGCGCTGCTGCTGGGCGGCGTCGTCGCGTTCGGCTCGCTCGGCTTCGAGCTCATCGAGGGCTGGGGGCTTTGGGAATCGTTCTATTTCACCATCGTCACCATCTCGACCGTCGGGTACGGCGACTACGGGCTCAGCAGGCCCGGCCAGATGTTCGCCTCGGTGGTCATGCTCGTGGGCATCGGCAGCCTGACCTACACGCTGGGCCAGGTCATGCAGGCCGCGGTCGAGGCCGGCCTGGACAAGGAGCGACGCATGCATCGTCAGATCGGGAGCCTGCAGGGCCACGTCATCGTGTGCGGCATCGGGCGCTTCGGCGTCATCGTGTGCGAGCAGCTCGACAGCGCGGGGGCCGCGTTCGTGGCGGTGGACGTCAATCCGGACACCGTGGCGTCGCTGCGCAAGCGTGGGTGGATCGTCGTCGAGGGCGACGCCACGGACGACGACGTGCTCGTCAGCGCCGGCATCCACCACGCCAAGGCGCTGGTGAGCGTGTCCAGCCGCGACTCGGACAACATCGTGGTCACCCTCAGCGCGCACAGCCTCGTGCCCGAGCTCGAGATCATCTCGCGGGCCGAGCACGCCGACTCGGTCCGCAAGATCCGGCGGGCCGGCGCCCGCCACGTGATCTCGCCCGCCCTTATCGGCGGCAAGCGCATCGCAGAGTCCATCCTGAACCCGGCCCTGTGCCAGCTGATGAACCCGCTCGAGATCCGATCGCACGGCGTGCGCCTGTTCGAGATCGGGATCGACGAGGGCTCTCCGCTCATCGGGCGCACGCTCGAGGAGGTCGGGCGTGAGCACCACGACGTGGTCTTCGTCACCATGACCCCCACCGGCTCGCCCGAGCAGGTGCGCCCGCAGGTCGGGCAGCGGTTCGAGGCCGGCCAGACGCACGTCATCGCCGCGAGCCCGGGCACGATCGAGCCGTTCATGCGGACCGCGGGCCGGCTCGCGGCGTGAGCGATCGTTCGATTCGGGTGCGCACGCCCCGGCTCAGGGCTCGGCGTCGCCGGTGACCAGCGACTGCGTCTCGCGTGCGGGCGGGGCCGCGACGACGCGCCCGTCCAGGAACGACTCGATCGCGCCGGCGGTCCAGACGGGGCGCTCCAGGTGGGCCGAGTGCTTGAGGGCCGGCACCACGACCAGCTCGGAGTCGGGCATCAGCGCCCGGAACATGTACCCCTTGGCGACGGGCAGCACCTCGTCCCACGCGCCCCACACGATGAGCGTGGGCACGCGCACTCGCCGGTACAGCTCGGTCTGGCGGTCGATCTGCTCCCACTGGGGCAGGAAGTCCTCGTCGAAGGCCACGGCCTGCAGCAGCTGGGCCTGCAGGGCGCGTCGCCGGGCCGGGTCGCTCAGGATCTCGAAGCGTTTCTCCGCCTCCTCCCGGACCGCGTACCGCTGGTCGGCGAAGCCCTGCTCGGTCATCAGGCGGCACTGGCGCTGGATGTAGCCCGTCGCGGCGCCGGCGCTGAGCGCCAGCCCGTCGATCGTGGCCAGCGTCCTGATGTCGGCGTCGGCCTTGTGCTGGGCGAAGTCGAGCGGGGCCAGCAGCACCGCCCGATCGATGCGCCCGACCGTGCCCGCGTGCGCCTCCTCCAGCTCGGGGTCGGCCAGCATGTGGATCGCCACCGCCCCGCCCAGCGAGTGGGCCACCAGCACCAGGCGCGTGCCCGCCGGCTCGTCCCGCAGCTTGCCCGCGAGCGCCTGCAGGATGCGGTCGGCCATGGCCCCGGGCGAGTAGCCGTCGGGCCTGAGCGTGCTCGGGTGCGGCACGTCGGAGTCGCCGCAGCCGGGGGAGTCCACCAGCCACAGGTCGTGATCGGTCGCGAGCTGGCCGGCGACGTAGCGCCACGACTCGGAATCGGCGAACACGCCGTGCAGGAAGACCAGCTTGGTCGTCGAGTCGCCCGGGCCGAGACGGTGGATCGCGACGCGCACGTCCTGCTCGCCCTCGCGCGAGGTGGTGTAGAGCTCGGTGTGGTTCTCGATCTGATCGTGTGCCGCGATCAGGCTGGCCGTGGGCTCCACGGTGCGCTCGGAGGGGAGCTTGCTCAGAGGCGACGAGCAGCCCGCGACGCCCAGGGCCGCCAGCGCGACCGACACGAGGATGAGGCAACGGGATGGCGCGAGCGGGCGGGGCATGTCCGGAACTGTATCGTCCGCACCGGCGCGGGCGGTGGAGGACGCCCGGGCGGAACCGCACTCCACGGCCCGATATTCACGAAAAACTCGCGGAACGATCGGCACACGTACGCGCGCCCGGCACGGGCGGGCCCGAGAGCCCGCGTCCGGATGCCCCCGGGATGGCTGCCTGGATCAGCGTCGGCGACGGGAGGCGAACAGGCCCGAGAGGGCCAGCACACCGATCGAGGCCGGGGCGGGCACCAGCGAGGTGCGGACCTCGCCGAGCACGAAGTCGAGCGAGGACACGACCGACGGGCCGGTGTTGAAGGTCATCACGAACGAGTCCACGTTCGCGGCGTCGAACGCCCCGGTCGAGCCGAACCGCGAGAAGGCGATGACGCGGGTCGTGGGCGACGACGCGGCGTCGACGGTGCCCTGCCAGGTGGCGGCTTTGCCCGCGGCGTCCAGGGCGCGGATGCTCATGCCGAAGTCCTGGTCGGCCTGCAGGATGTCGAGCTCGAGGCCGGCGAACTCCGAGAGGTCGAGCCCGAGGCCCGCGCCGTTGTTGTCCCAGGTGATCGAGGCGGTCTGCTCGACCGCGATGCCCGCGTGGAAGACCAGCGCGCCCGTGCCCCCGTCGAGCGAGAACTCCGGGAGCACGTCGAACCGGGTGAGCTGTGAGAAGGGGTTGGCCAGCACGTCGAGTGCGAGGACGCGCGGGCCGCCGAGCTCGTCGTTGCTGCTCGCGTCGAAGTCGTCGAGCACGAGGTTCCCGCCCTCCTGGGCGAGCGCGCCGGGCGCGCCGAGCGCGAGCAGCGCGAGTCCGTACGAGATGACACGCGTGATGGAACGCATGCGCGGTTCCTTGCTTCCGGTCTGGACCGCCGGGCCACGGGTCGCGCCACGTTGCACGTCCCCGACGGTCGTATGCCTGCTCTAACAGACACCACGGACAGGGGATCGGCCAGCGATTTGGGAGGAAAACGCGGGCGCGGCGCGGGGCCCGGGCGCGCAAGAACAAGGCCCGGGCGGTGTCGCCCGGGCCTTGCCTGGAGTGAGATCGTGCGTCGGTTCTTATCGGCGGCGGCGCGTCGCGACGAGCCCGCCGAGGCCGAGCAGCGCGGCCGAGGCCGGCGAGGGCACCACGGCGCGGAACTCGGTGAGGATGAAGTCGAGCGAGGGCGTGTTCATGCTCTCGCTGTTGAAGGTGATCGTGACCGAATCCACGTCGGAGAGATCGAAGTTCTCCTGGAAGCTGAAGTCACCGGCCGAGAAGGAGAAGGTCTTGGGCGACAGCGCGGGGCCGATCTTGCTGGTCAGCGAGGCGCTGGCGTTCGCCGCGCCGAAGGTCTCGAGCAGGATGCCGATCTCGAACATCTGGTCGATCTGCAGGAAGTCGAGCTCGAAGCCGACCAGGCCCAGGGCCGCGGCGTCCAGGTTCAGCCCGGCGCCGTTGTTGTCCCAGTTGATGATCCCGGTGTGCTCCACGCCGATGCCGGAGTTGAACACGACCGCGCCCGCGATGTCGTCCAGCGTGAACCCGGTCAGCACCTCGAACGAGGAGGACTGGTTGTACGGGTTGAAGTTGATGGTGCTGGAGAGCTCGCGCGGCCCTCCGGCCTCATCGTTCGGGTTGGAATCGAAATCGTCCAGCACGATGGTCTGAGCGTGCATCGCCGGAGCGATCAGAAGCGTGGTCAGGCAGGCGATTAAACGCATGGGTGCTCTCTCGTCTTTGGGGCGCGCCGCGGGCTCCCCAGGTTGGGAGTTCACCGCCTCGCGGGACGCCGGTTTGAGTCGAATAGAGCACGCGCCACGGAGGATGCCAGCAAACGTCCGAGTTTTTTGTCGGGCTGGTTTTCGGAGCCTCGGATCGAGATTTCACAGCCCGAAACGGGCCAGCGGCACGGTCCCCTCGGTGTGCACCGCGGACCTCTCCTGCCCCCTGAGGTGGGCGATCAGGGCGGCACATTCCGCGTGCGGCGGGGACGTGAAGACCAGCGGCTCACCGCTCACAGGGTGCTCGAAAGCCAGCAGGCCGGCGTGCAGGGCCTGACGCTCGATCACGCCCGCGCCCGTGTCCAGGGCGGATCCCCCGTACATGTCGTCCCCCACGATCGGGTAGCCCAGGTGGGACAGGTGCACGCGGATCTGGTGCGTCCGCCCCGTCTTGAGCTCCAGCTCCACCAGCGAGAAGTGCTGGGCCCCCACCGGACGCTCGTGCACCCGGTACCGCTCCCGCACACGACAGATCGTCACCGACGGCTTGCCCAGGTCGTCGAACCGCACGACCTGCTTCTCACGCAGCCCCTTGCTCTTGGACGGGTGCGGCCCGAGCGGCAGGTCGATCACCTGCGTGTCCGGCTCCACCCGCCCCTGCACCACCGCCAGGTACCGCTTGTCCACCCGACGGTGCTCGAACTGGGCCCCCAGCTTCCAGTGCGCCTCCTCGGTCTTGGCGAACACGATGCAGCCCGACGTGTGCCGGTCCAGCCGGTGCACCACGCCCGGTCGCGCGAACTCCTTGCCGACGCTCGACAGCTCCCCGGACGTCCGGTGCCGGAAGTGGTACGCCAGCGCGTTGATCAGCGTCCCCGAGTTCTCCGAACGCGCCGGGTGCACGATGATGTCCTGCGCCTTGTTCAGCACGATCAGGTGGTCGTCCTCGTACAGCACGTCCAGCGGGATGTCCTCGGGCGTGATCTCGCCCGTGGACGGTCGCGGCAGACGCATCGACACCGCGTCGCCCTGCCTCAGCCTCGTCGAGGGCTTCGCCGGCGCACCGTTCACCGTCACGTGCCCCTCCTCGATCAGCCGCTGCAGCTGCACGCGGCTCATGAACGTCACGCGACTGGTGAGGTACTTGTCGAGGCGGGTGTTGTGGTCGCGCTGCAGCCCGAACCGGATCACGGGGCGGTCGTCCTCGTCCGGGTCGTCCGACTCGCTGCGGTCGAAGTACGCGCGGACGGCCTCGGGATCGACCTTGCCGCCCGGGAGGATGAAGGGGCTGGTGGCGGGGGTGTCGTGCGAGGAGTCGGGGCGCTCGTCGGTCACGGGGGGTCGCGGGTCCTCAGGGCTGGTCGTCGCCGGTGGCCGACGGCTCGTCGGCCCCGGACTCGTCCGCGGGCGGGGCGTCCTGCGTGGTGTCCGTGCCCGCGTCCGCGCCGGTTTCTGCGTCGCTCTCTGCGCCGGTGTCGGCGCCGGCCTGCTCGGGGGCGTCGGGCGTGGTCGTCACGCCGAGCCCGTCGTCCTGGATCGTCGGGAACGAATCCGTGATGGCGTCGAGGGCGGGGTCGAGCGTGGGCAGGGCGGGCAGCTCGTCCTGGCGGTAGAGCGTGACGTCGGGAAGGCTGTCCAGGCCGGCGATCCGGTCGGTCGCGACCTGGGCCAGCAGGGCGTAGCCGTCCCGCTCGGCCATATCGGCGGCGCTGCGGTACGCGCTCCGGGCCCCCTCCAGGTCGCCCTGGGACGCCAGGCACGAGGCCACGCCGAAGGCCGCCGGGATGGCGAGCATCGGCTTGTCCCCCTCCGTGGCCCGGTCGAGCACGGTGCGGTAGGCACGCAGGGCCTCGCTGAGGTAGTTGGCGGTGCGCTCCTCGTCGAGCAGCGAGCCCTCCTCGGGCTGGCCGGTCGCCGGGTCGATCGACGCGCCAGGCTCGAGCCCGGCCCGCACCGCGTTCAGGTAGATGTCGGCCTCCTGCAGCTTGGCGAGCAGGCCCACGGCCCGGGCGCCCGAGTACTCCTCGTACAGGTTCGCCAGCGAGGTCGGGGACGGGTTCCCGCCCTGGGTCGCCAGCGCCAGGTCCTGGAAGGCCCGGTCCATCGCGGCCACGCGGCGCTCCTCCAGCTTGCGGTAGCCGAACATCGCCGCCGCGACGATCAGCAGCAGCACGAAGAACGGCGTGGACCACTTGGAGAGGAAGTCGAGGAACTCGGTGTTGATCCGCGAGTCCTCGAGGCCTGCGCCTTCCTTGATCTGGGCTTGGCGTTCGTCCATAGCGGGCGGTGTCCCTTGGGTTTGCGGTCGAGCGGTGGGCGAAAAGGGGGGCGATCGAGCGGGGGTCGTGATCCTAGGCGGGCTGCCAGAAGCGCCACGGACGCGGATCGGAGAGCGCATCGTCCGGGACCAACGCCCGGCGCACGCCGATGGCCAGGTCCGCCAGCCCCTGGCGCGTGGTCGCGGAGGTCGCCAGCCACCCGGTCGTTCCCGCCGGCCGCTGGGCCCGATCGGCCCGGAGCAGGACCGTCAGGACGGGCGTGTCACCGGGACGGTCGAAACCCGGTGGGAGGGGGGCACCGTCGTCGGGCGTCGCAGCGTCGCGACAGTCGAGGAGGAGATCGGCGTTCGCGCCGAGTTCGAGGGCCGCGCGGGCCGCGTGTGCGGTCAGCGGGTCCGGGTCGGCGTCCGGGTGCAGGCCCGGGGTGTCGAGATAGCGGAGGGTGAGCCCGTCGAGTGTGAGCGAGAGGCCGACGTGGTCGCGCGTGGTGCCCGGCAGGTCGGCGACGAGGGCCGCGTCGCGCCCCGCCAGCGCGTTGGCCAGCGAGGACTTGCCGATGTTGGGCCGCCCCAGCGCGACGACGAGGGGCGGGCGCAGCAGGCGGTCGAGCGAGCGCGGTGCGAGGTCGTCCTCACCGGCCCGGTCCGGGTCGAATCCGCGCCAGCGCCGGGGCTGGTCGAGCAGCAGGTCGGTCGCCCGTGGGGAGGGGTCCAGGGCGAGGGCCGCGAGCATCCGCGCCTCGATCTCCGAGCCCGCCTCGGGGAACAGCGCGAGCGGGTCGGGGCGGTCGGCCAGCGGGCACCCGAGATCGGCCAGCGCCCGGGCCAGCCGCCGGCGTACGGCCGCCCCCGCGTGCGGGAACAGGTCCGCGCGCGTCGGCGACCACCGGGCGACCAGCCCGGTGTCGACGTCCGCGATCCGGCGGAGCGCAACCTCCCCCACCCCCACGCGACCCACCCCCAGCCGGTGCAGCAGGGCGTCGAGCGCCGGCCCGTCGTCGCCGCCCAGCGCACACACGCACAGCGCGGCGGGCGTGCCCGCCGACATCGACCGCCACCACACCCCCGCCGGCGTCGCCGGGCCGGGACCGGGCTGGGGGGTCTCAGGCGTCATCGTCCGCTTCGGCCAGCGCGCGGGCGCAGGCGACCTGGATGCCGATGAGCTGCAGGTCCGGGACGAAGTGTTCGACAACGCCGTCGGCCTCCAGCACCGCCAGGTCGCCCCCCGTCGCGACGATCTGCGGGTAGCCCCCGTACGACAGGGCGTACCGCTCGGTGAGCGCACGAACCAGCCCCTGCAGCGCCGCCCCGACGCCCAGCCGGATCGCGTCGGGCGTGTTGAGGCCGAAGGGCCGGTCGCTCGGGACGGGCCGGTACTCCACGATCGGCAGCTGCTCGGCGTGCTCGTGCAGGGACGCGAGCATCATCCGCAGGCCCGGCGCGATCGCCCCCCCGCAGAACGTCCCCTTTCCGTCCACGAAGTCCACGGTCGCGGCGGTGCCCAGGTCCACCACCACGGTGGCCTGCCCGGTGCGAGAGAAGGCCCCGAGGGCATTGAGCAGCCGATCGTGCCCGACGGTCCGGGCCCCGTCCTCGTCGAGCAGGTGGTTGACGTGGATGGGCAAATCCTTGCCCACCAGGTAGGGCGCGCCGGGCAGCACTCCCGTGAGCCGGTCGATCAACGGCCCCGAGACCGACGGGCGGGTGGACGCGACCACCACCACCGGGTCCCGGTCGGTCGCCTCCTTGTTGTACAACTCCGCGATCGCCCCCGCGATCGCCTCGGGGCGGTCGTTCTCGAACGACTCGGACTGTTCCAGCTCCGAGTGGTGGAAGAGCCCGACCCGGGTCCGCGAGTTGCCCACCGCCACGGCGATCAGGCAGGGGGGTCCGCGCAGGTCTGGGGCGTTGGCGTGGCCGGGGTCGGCGTCGGTGGTGTGCTGGGGCATAAGAGAGGAAGGGTAGGGGCGTCCCTCGCGCGCGGCGGGACGCGGCTACGCTGGGCGTGATGGCCAGGTGCGAGCTGGATCCGAGTCTGGAGCGTCACGAGATCGACGGGTTCGCCTTCCCGCTGGGCGTCTACCCGGTGGAGCCGATGGTCCCACGCGCCGGCTACTCCGTCGCCTTCGAGCCCGGCGACGGGGACGACGAGGGGGGCGAGTGGGAGGAGTGGCCCGACCGCTACGTGTTCGACATCGTCGTGCCCGCGACCCGCCTGGAGCCCATGTGGCGGGCCCTGCTCAGCCAGATGCCCGCCCGGGTCTACCCCATCCTCGACTTCATCGGGCACGACGCGTACCGCGAGATCGACCCGTACATCGCCTACGAGCTCGTCGGACAGGACCGCATGACCGATTCGGTCCGGCGCTTCGCCCCGTTCTTCTTCGAGGACGGCATGGTGGGCTTCGGCGCCGTGAGCGACCTGCCCTTCTCCTACGTCTTCCTGGACGAGCACAAGGTCTTCACCGTCCGCGTCGAGCCCGGGGCACGCGCCGGGCTCGAGAAGATCCTCGAGGCCTTCGAGCTCGAAGAGCTGGAGGAGCCCGCGGGCAGCGACGCCGCGGCCCACGAGCACCGGGGCGTGCTGCTGGCCCCCAAGGACCGCCCGGACCTGCTCACGCCCGAGGAGATCGTCGAGCAGCTCCGGGAGGCGTGGCAGCTTGTGCTGAACGTCGACCCCGAGTCCAACGTGGACGACGACGGCAAGGACCTGGGCATGACGGTATGGCGCAGCGTGGTGCGCTGCGGGACCGAGCCCGAGGGGGAACACGCGCCCGCCGGCGCCGACCGATTCGGGGAGGTGCTGCTGACCGCGTCCTCGCTGCTGCGGGCCGAGGAGCTGGCGCACGAGGGGGCGGTGGGCCTGCTGGAGGACGACGGGGGCGAGCTGCTGGACGTGATGGTGCTGTCGCTGGACCGCGTGCTGCCCGAACAGGGCCAGGACATGCTTCGGAGCATGAGCGCGGGTCGCGCCCCGGGGGTCGTGGACGTTCGCAAGGTGCGCCGAGAGCGCGTGCTGGGCGCGCGATGGCTGCTCGGGTGAGGGGCCGCCACGCTCGAAAAACTGCTCTCGCGCCCGATGGAGGGGAACCGCCGGCGCACCGAAAGCGAATCGGCGAGGGTCAGGCGTCGGTCCGGCCCCGCATCCGGATCGCGGACGCCTGAACAGACGCGGCCGACGCATTCCATCGCATCCCCGGATTGCGAATCGCGAGCAAGGCCGCTACCCTGCCCCTCCACCGGGGGGTTGTCTCCGCGAAGCGGACACAACCCGACCGGGAGTTGGTTGGCTCGTACGGCTGCGAGCCCTCGAACGCGGGAGCACCGAAGTCGGGCACGTGGATCGGATCGCGACGCTCGAGGCCCCACACCCCCCACCGCCGATGCGGATCTGGAGTTCAGGATGCCATTGACCCCCCCTCGCTCTGTGCGTCTCCTTCTTGTGGCCGCGGCCTCGTTTGCGACCGGCGCCCTGCCCGTCGCAAACGCCACGCCGGACGCCCCGGTGACGAGCGATTCGATCACGGACTTCGACGCGGTGCTCAGCGAGGCCTCACGCCTCGCCTCCGACGGCTCGGTGGTGCACGCCCGCTCGCTCGTGTTCGAGCTCATGGCCAACTACAAGCTCGAGCTGACCGACGCCCAGCGCAGCCGTGCCCGCACCATGGAGGCCGAGTTCGACGCCCGGGTCTCCGGCATGGACCCCTACGCCGTCGCCCTCGAGACCGCACAGCTGGGCCTCTCGACCGACGACCTGCTCACGGCCGAGACCAAGGCCCGCAAGGTCCTCAACGCCCAGGGCGCCACGGGCGCGCAGCAGGCCGAGGCACGCCGCCTGCTCGACGGCGTGACCCTGCGCCGCGTGCAGCTCGCCCCGGCGGCCCCCCTCGCGGTGGACCGCGCCGTGAACGCCTTCGAGCAGGGCGACTACGAGACCTGCAAGCGCGAGATGGACCGCGTGGTCCGCCTCGGCGTCGCGCTCGACTCCCAGCGCGAGCAGAGCCTCGCCCAGACCCGCGAGCGCCTGGCCGAGATCGAGCTCAACCGCGGGGAGACCATCCCCGCCGGGCTGACCCTCTTCGGGCCCGTCAAGAGCGACTGGCTGCTCGCCACCGCCGACGACACCCAGCCCGCGACCGACACCCAGCCCCCGGCCCAGAGCCAGCCCGACGAGCTGACCCAGGCCCAGATCTTCGCCGCCAAGAGCATCCTGGGCGAGGCGAACCTGGCCTTCGAGGAGCGCCGCCTGAACGAGGCGGTGCTGAAGTACAACCGCGTGCTGACCGACTACCGCCAGTACCTCAGCGACGCCGAGGTCCAGCAGGCCCAGTCGCGCCGCGACGAGGCACAGGTCCAGCTCATGGGCCAGGGCGGCCCCACCGGCGAGGTGCTGACCGACGTCGAGCGCCAGCGCGAGCTGCAGCGACAGCAGATCCGGGCCACCTTCGACAACCTGATGCAGCAGGTCGACCGGGCCCTGGCCTCGGGCAACACCAGCAACGCGCGCACGCTCGCCTCGCAGGCCCGCACCGAGGCCCAGCGCGGGCTCGGCGTCTTCAGCCAGTCCGAGTACGAGTCCTTCCTGTCCCGCTACCAGGCCAAGATCTCCGAGATCAACGCCTCCGAGGAGGCCATGCGGATCGCCGAGGCCGAGGCACGCTCGCAGGAGATCGAGCGCGAGAACGCCCGCAGCCAGGCCGAGATGCAGCGCACCCGCGACCGCCAGATCCTCGAGGCGATCGACCGCGTCCGCGCCCTGCAGATGGAGCTCAAGTTCCAGGAGGCTCTCCAGGTCGTCGAGGACCAGATCCTCTTCCTGGACCCGCAGAACCCCGTCGGCCTGCTGCTGCGTGACGTGCTGCGTCGCACCGCCCTCGAGCAGGAGTACGCCCACATCCAGAGCGAGAAGGGCTACGGCTTCGCCCAGGAGCGGATCGCAGCCGAGCGCTCCATGATCGCCCCCGAGGACGTCATGGCCTACCCGGAGAACTGGCGGCAGCTCTCCCAGACCCGCATCGACGGGCTCGAGGGCGGCGAGACCGCCGAGAACCGCGCCACGCTCGCGGCCCTCGAGAGCGCCCGCATGCCCATCGACTTCTCCGACAACCCCCTGTCGGACGTGATCGACTTCATCGCGACCAACGCCGGCGTGGACTCGGACGTGGACTGGACCTCGCTCGAGGACATCGGCATCGACCGCGACATGCCCGTCACGCTCCGCCTGTCCTCGGCCACCCCGGCCTCGACCGTGCTCGACCGCGTGCTCCAGCAGGTGTCCGACCCGGCACTGCCCGCCGAGTGGGCCGTGATCGACGGCATCCTCGTGATCGCCTCCGACGACGTGCTGCGCCGCAACACGATGATGCGCTCCTACGACATCCGCGACCTGCTCTTCGAGGTGCCCAACTTCGACAACGCCCCCGACTTCGACCTGCAGACCTCCTCGGGCTCCGGCGGCGGCGGGCAGAGCCCCTTCCAGGGCTCCAGCGGACAGGACGAGGACCGCCTCCCGCGCGAGGAGCGCGTCGACAACCTCGTCCAGGTCATCCAGAACAACGTCGACCCCAACGGCTGGATCGAGCTGGGCGGCAACACCGGCGCCATCCAGGAGCTCTCCGGCGTCCTGATCATCACACAGACGCCCAAGGCCCACCGCGCCATCACCTCCCTGCTCGACATGCTCCGCGACGTGCGGGCCGTGCAGATCAACGTCGAGGCGCGCTTCCTGCTCGTCAGCCAGGGCTTCTTCGAGCAGATCGGCTTCGACCTGGACGTCTACTTCACCGACAACAACCAGTTCGAGCTCAACCAGCTCATCGACCCCTCCATCGACGGCTCGGACTACTACGACGAGAACGGCAACCTCGTCGACAACGTCATCGGCGGCGGCGTCTTCCTGATCGACACCGACGGCGACGGCACCGTCGAGCCCGTCACCATCTCCCAGCCCGTCAACTCCCCCAACACCATCGGCGACGAGTGGTCCATCATCGGCGGGCGCCAGAACTCCTTCGGCCTGACCGAGCAGCTCGCCGGCGGGGCCACCAGCATCGCCGCCTCCGTCCTGGGCGCCAACCCGGCCCTGGGCGTCACCGGACGCTTCCTGGACGACATCCAGGTCGACTTCCTCGTCGAGGCCACCCAGGCCGACGAGCGCACCGTCACCCTCACCGCCCCGCGCCTGACCTTCACCAACGGGCAGCGCGCCTGGGTCGCCGTCACGCGTGACCAGGCCTACGTCTCCGACCTGCAGCCCATCGTCTCCGACGGCTCCGCCGCCTTCGACCCGACCATCGACGTCGCCCAGGACGGCGTGGTGCTCGACATCGAGGGCGTCGTCTCCAACGACCGGCGCTACGTCACCATGACCGTCATCACCGGCATCAGCGACCTCACCTTCGGCGAGGCCGTGACCGTCGAGGCCGTCGCCGGCGGCGGCACCGTCTTCGGCGGCGACGGAGACACCTCCAGCGGCGCCGGCGTCGCGGAGGGCTTCATCCAGATCCCGATCGCCCGCCAGACCATCATCCGCACCACCGTCACCGTGCCCGATCAGGGCACCCTGCTGCTGGGCGGCCAGCGCCTGGTGACCGAGGTCGAGGTCGAGACCGGCGTCCCCGTGCTCAGCAAGATCCCGATCCTGTCACGCTTCTTCTCCAACCGGATCGACACCAAGGAGGAGCGCACACTGCTCATCCTGATCCGACCGCAGATCCTCATCCAGGACGAGGAGGAGGAGCGCAACTTCCCGGGCCTGCTCGACCAGCTCGGCCTCGAGTAAGCGACCCCGCACCGCCGAATCCACACCGCCGGGCCCCCGCGAGGGCCCGGCGGTTTTCGTTCAGGCCCGGGGCCGCGGGGCCCGCCGGGCTCTATAGTCACCGCCCGGGGAAACGCCCCCGACACCAGACCGCCCCGGCCCCACATGGAGTGCACGCATGGCCGCCCACGAGTCACGCTTACGGATCTCCCGGGAAGGCCCGGTCACGCAGATCGAATTCCTGGACCGCAACATCCTCGACGAGGCCAACATCCAGGCCATCGGCGAGGAGATCGGCCAGATCATCGACGAGACCGGCGAGCCCAAGCTGCTCATCAGCTTCAGCAACGTCGACCACCTCTCCTCCGCGGCCCTGGGCGCGCTCATCACCATCAACAAGCGCGTCAACGACAAGGCCGGCGCCCTCCGCCTGGCCGACATCGACCCGCAGATCTACGAGGTCTTCACCATCACCCGCCTGGACAAGCTGTTCCAGATCCACGAGAACCGCGAGGACGCGCTCTCGAGCTTCTGACGCCGGCAGAACCCGTCACGCACGGACGATCCCACGCGAGGAATCGAGTCGGGGAGCCATCCCAGCGAGGTCATCGCATTCCATGAGCGACGAGCACCACATCCCCGGCGCCAAAGTCACCCGGCTCGAGCACGACCGGGCCCAGATCGAAGCGCTCGAGGAACGCCTGCTCGCCGAGATAGAACACTCCGGCTTCCCCACCAGCTCGCAGTTCGCCATCAGACTCGCGCTCGAGGAGGCCGTCACCAACGCCTTCGTGCACGGCAACAAGAACGCCGCGGGCTCCGACATCACCGTCGAGTACGCCGTCGAGCCCGGACGCGTCTGCATCGCGGTCCAGGACCGGGGCGAGGGCTTCGACCCCGGCAAGGTCCCCGACCCCACCCTCGAAGAGAACCTGCACAAGCCCAGCGGACGCGGGCTCATGCTCATCAAGTCCTACATGACCCGGGTCTGGCACAACGAGGCGGGCAACAAGCTCATGATGTGCTACGAACGCCCCGACCCCAAGGCCTGACCCCCCCGCCGCCCTCCACCGACCCCGCCCCCTGCCATCCCCAACGCCGACCGCCCGCGGGCCGGAAATCGGCGCCCGGGCGCGTCCGGGCGGTTGTCTGGTGCGAAGGCGAGCCGTACAGTAGTTCTTGGAATGATTCTGAACTGCAGGCCCGCCCCGTGGGCGTGTTTCCGGAGGACGCGATGACGCTCAAGCTCCCCATGTACCTGGACAACGCCGCGACGACCCGCACCGACCCGCGCGTCGTGGACGCCATGCTGCCCTGCTTCACCGAGGTGTACGGCAACCCCGGCTCGCGCAACCACTCCTTCGGCTGGGCCGCCGAGGACCTGGTGGACGCGGCCCGCCAGCAGGTCGCCGACCTGATCGGCGCCGACCGCAAGGAGATCATCTTCACCAGCGGCGCGACCGAGTCGAACAACCTGGCGATCAAGGGCGCCGCCTCGATGTACGCCAAGAAGCCCGCCGGCGAGAAGAACCGCGGGCACGTCATCACCGCGATGCACGAGCACAAGGCGGTGCTCGACCCCTGCAAGCGTCTCGAGAAGGACGGCTTCGACGTCACCTACCTCGAGCCCGGGCGCGACGGCCTGATCACCCGGAAGATGATCGAGGACGCGATGCGCGACGACACCATCCTCGTCTCGATCATGTGGGCCAACAACGAGATCGGCACCATCAACGAGGTCCCCGAGATCGGCGCCCTCTGCCACGACCGCGCCGTCGTCTTCCACACCGACGCCACCCAGTGGGTCGGCAAGATGCCCACCGACGTCAACACCGACAACGTCGACCTGCTCTCCATGAGCGGGCACAAGATCTACGGGCCCAAGGGCGTCGGCGCCCTCTACGTCCGCAGGCGACGCCCACGCGTCCGCCTCACCGCCATCCAGGAGGGCGGCGGCCAGGAGCGCGGCATGCGCTCGGGCACCCTCAACGTCCCCGGCATCGTCGGCCTCGGCAAGGCCTGCGAGCTGTGCGCCCAGGAGATGGACTCCGAGCGCGACCGCCTGCTCGCCCTCCGCAGGAAGATCGAGTCCTACATCCGCGAGCACTGCGAGCACGTCCAGGTCAACGGGCACGCCGACAAGCGCCTGCCCCACATCACCAACATCTCCTTCGGCTTCGTCGAGGGCGAGAGCCTCATGATGGCCACCAAGGAGATCGCCGTCAGCTCCGGCTCGGCCTGCACCAGCGCCAGCCTCGAGCCCAGCTACGTGCTCAAGAGCCTCGGCGTCGGCGACGACCTGGCACACTCCTCGCTCCGACTCAGCCTCGGACGCTTCACCACCGAGCAGGAGGTCGACTACGCCTGCGAGAAGATCGTGGCCGCGGTCCACAAGCTCCGCGAGCTCAGCCCCCTCTGGGACATGCACAACGAGGGCATCGACATCACCAAGATCGAGTGGGGCGCCCACTAGCCCCCACCACCACCGCAACGGCTACCCACACACGAGACAATCGAACAGACAGCACACCACAGGCGGATTGGAGGCCTGACATGGCATACGGCGACAAGGTCATCGACCACTACGAGCACCCCCGAAACGTCGGATCCTTCGGCACGCAGGCCGAGATCAAGGGACGCAAGGACGTCGGCGTCGGCCTCGTCGGCGCACCCGAGTGCGGCGACGTCATGCAGCTCCAGATCAAGGTGGACGACGCCGGCAACATCGAGGACGCCAAGTTCAAGTGCTTCGGCTGCGGCTCCGCCATCGCGTCCAGCTCCCTCGCCACCGAGTGGCTCAAGGGCAAGACCATCGACGAGGGCCTCCAGATCAAAAACACCCAGATCGTCGAGGAGCTCAGCCTCCCGCCGGTCAAGATCCACTGCTCCGTCCTCGCCGAGGACGCCATCCGCGCCGCCATCGCCGACTACAAGGCCAAGAACGGCATCGCCAGCGAGTCCGCCCACAGCCACTGATCGGGATCACGATCACCCGGCCCGCCAAGAGTGTGACGCTCGCGTGCGCCGCGACGCTGGCACTGACGGCAGCAGCCGGCTGCTACAGCTACCGCCCCGCGCCCGCGGACGCCGGCCCCCTGCCCGTCCGCCCGATCGAGAACTGGCCACGCCCGGCCCTCGAGCCCGTCCGCGACGTCGCGGACGCCACCCCCGCCAGGGGTGAGCCGCTGGGCTTCGACGAGCCCGTCGAGATCGAATGGAGCATGGCCGACACCGGCCTCGTCCGCCTGTTCAAGACGCCCCCCGAGGCCCGCGTCCGCGAGGCCTGGGAGGAGCCCTGGTCCTACGGCGTCTCCCTGCCCACCGACGGCTCGCTGCTCACCTCCTGGGAGCTCGAGGACGCTCGCGCCACCGAGCGACGCATGCTCCAGCGACGCGAGCGACGGGTCAACCGCTCCGCCCAGCGCGCCGGGCTGCACCCCGGCGTCGAGACCGACCCCGACGAGGCCATGCTCGACGCCGGCGTGGACTTCACCCTCCCGATCGACCGACGCTGGCACGACCCCGACAACGAGCCCCGGGGCCTGGTCGTCCACCTCGAATCGCTCATACCCACCAAGTACGAGCTCCGCATCACCGACGCCTTCGAACGCGACGGCTGGGCGGTCACCCACGTCGACACCCACCAGACCATCTGGTCCCCAAGGCGCCGGGCCTACCTCGACGCCCTCCTGCGCCGAAGCGACGACCTCCGCCGCGCAGAGAACGCCCCCGATCACACAGGCCCCGGCGACCCCGCCTCATCCACCGAGTCTCCCCCGCCGCTCCCCCCTGCCCCCCCGCCCCCGTTCCCGCTCGACGAGGACACCGACGCGGCCGCCCTGGGCGCCGAACTGGGCGAGGCGGTGGACAGGATCCTGGGCGCGAACGCCTACGGCGCCGTCGTCGCGATCGAGGAGAGCCAGCGCCTGCACCCCTCGCTGGTCGGCAAGCCGATCGTCGTCTTCGGGTGCAGCGCCGGGGCCCTGTCCGGCCCCACGGTCGGCGCCCGCATCCGCGAGGTCTGGCCGGACCGGCCCCTGGCGGTGATCCTCGTGGGCGGGGGCGGCGACGTGCTGCGGATCTCGCAGGAGAGCGTCATCTCCGACGGGGGCATCACCATGCGACGGCGCGACGACCCGCCCCTCGACCCGGATCGCTTCCAGGAGGCCCTGTCGAGTTACCGGGCCTCCAGCCGGCTCGACCCGCTCCGGGCGATCCAGGCCCTGCGGGACGTCCCCGTCCTGCTCGTCTACGCCGACGAGGACCGGGTCGTGCCCACCAGCGCCACGGAACGCCTCGCCGAGGCCCACGGGCGGGCCGACCGCCTGATCCACGACGGCAGCCACGGCAGCCTGTTCTATTTCCTCGATTCCCAGCGGGGACGGCTGGTCCGATGGGCGAACAAATCGGCCACTGAACGGGTACATACCCCGGACGACAACCACTGAGACCGACCGGGCTTACGCCGCGAACCGGCGACGGCCCGCGTATAGTCAGCAGCGGGGCACGACGCCCCGGAGCGAAGGACACGACATGAGCCACACCGCGACCGACACCACCCCGACCCAGGACCTCGAGCAGGGCGTGATCCTCAGCGAGACCGCCGCACGCGAGATCAAGACCATCATCCAGCAGCAGGAGCTCGACGCCGACAAGGTCCGACTCCGAGTCGGCGTCAAGGGCGGGGGCTGCTCCGGATTCAGCTACATCCTCGACCTCACCGAGACCCAGAAGGACTCCGACGAGGCCTTCGTCCAGCACGGCATCACCGTCATCTGCGACCCCAAGAGCCTGCTCTACCTCGGCGGCACCACCGTCGACTTCAAGGACGAGATCATGGGGCGCGGCTTCGTCTTCAACAACCCCAACGCGACCACCAACTGCGGCTGCGGCTCCAGCTTCGCCGTCTGAGTCCCCCACAGCGTGGCACCCGGTCCCGCCCGAGCAGGGTGGTGGATCTTGTCCCCCCGGCGCGTGACGCCTAAACGGGGGGTGTCTTGAGCGCCGTCTCGTGCGGGCGGTGCCCGGAACGCCCGCGCCACGCAACATCTTTGTGTTTCCCGGTTTCGGGTCTTGCCGCAGGACGCCGGCCTGCGTTAGTCTTGGGTGATTCGGGGTGTACGCGGCGTCTGCCGCGAGTCGTCGGGGCAGCCCGCCGACGCCGCCCGCGTGCGATCGAACAGGGACGGAAGGGTCGGGCTTGAGCGACGCGTCTACGCCGATGGAAACCATGCAGGGCTACGCCGCCCCCACCGTCACGCAGTTCAGCGTGTTCCTGACCACCAAGGTCGGGAAGATGCTGGACCTGGTCGAGAACTTCGACGGGGCCGCGTGCCAGATCTGTGCCATCAGCGTGCACGAGGCGAGCGACCACGCCGTGGTCCGGATCATCTCGAACTGCGCCAAAGAGGCCCGCAGGCTGCTCAAGGCCGACAACCTGCCCTTCTCCGAGCACGACGTGCTGGTGGTGCAGCTCTCCGAGGGGCACACGCTCAGCAGCCTGTGCCTGAGCCTGCTGGGGGCGGAACTCAACATCGCCTTCGCCTACCCGCTGATGTTGAAGCCGAACGGGAGCCCAACCATCGCGATGGCGGTGGACGACCCGACACTGGGGGGCCAGATCCTGCGTCGCAAGGGGTTTCACCTGCTGGGCGAGGCGGATCTGCCACAGCTCTGAGGGCGTGCGGGCCCGCCCGAACGGGTGCTCCGCCCGGAATAGTGGTGGATTGCGTGCTGTTTCCCGTGCAATCCGCACCATCGCGGTCGGATTACAGGTATCGTCCGAGTACCACACCGTCGGCCGCCGAGTGGGGCGCGAGCCGGATAACGGTTCCCGAGGACATCGATCTCGAAGTCTCACACAAGGAGAACACGCATGCTTTCCACCGTCCGAATGATGATCGCCGCCGGCAGCCTGATGGTCTCGGGAGCCGCGCTCGCGGGCCCGGACGACAAGGGCGAGCCGTGCCCCGAGTCCTGCGCCATGGCGTGCTGCGTGGACCTGGAGGCCATGACCGGCTTCCAGTTCCAGGCCCCCGACCTGTTCATCGGCGACGACGCCCCGTCGCTCGATCTCGCCCACTTCGTCAAGGGCGAGAGCGTGGACGCCTTCGAGGAGGGCACGGTCTACGTCGTCGAGTTCTGGGCCACCTGGTGCGGCCCGTGCATCGCCGCCTTCCCGCACATCTCCGAGCTCCAGCAGCACTACGGCGACAAGGTGCAGGTGATCGGCGTGAACATCTGGGACCGCCAGCAGAACCGCTCCACCGGCGAGTTCACCGAGAGCCAGGAGGACTGGATCAACCGCATCGACGAGTTCGTCGCCGAGCAGGGCGACAAGATGGCCTACTCCGTCGCGCTCCAGCAGGGCACCGCGATGGAGGAGAACTGGATGCGTGCCGGCGGTCGCAACGGCATCCCCTCCGCCTTCATCGTGGACAAGAAGGGCAAGATCGGCTGGGTCGGCCACCCCATGTCCATCGACGACAGCCTCAAGGCCGCCGTCGAGGGCGAGATCGACTACGAGGCCGCGATCAAGGACGCCAAGAACGAGCAGTTGCTCCAGCAGGCCTACTCCAAGGCGATGCCCAAGCTGCAGTCCGAGGACAAGGCCGAGGCCAAGGAGGGCTACACCATGGCCCGCGCCATCGCCGTCCAGCTCGGCAGCGACAACGCCGGCCTGCTGAACGCGCTGGCCTGGCCCGTGCTCGACCCCAACTCCCAGATCACGCACCGCAACTACGAGTTCGCGCTCGAGCTGGGCAAGAAGGCCGCGGAGCTGACCAAGTTCGAGGACCCCATGATCCTGGACACCTACGCCTACGCCCTGTTCAAGAACGGCAAGATCAAGGAGGCCGCCGAGCAGCAGCGCAAGGCCCTCGACATCGTCAAGAGCTCCGACGAGTGGAGCCGCTACACCGAGGAGTTCGAGGCCCGTCTCGAGGAGATCGAGGCCGCGGGCTGACCCCCTCGCCATCACGTTGATCCCGAGAGCGGCCCGCACGGGCCGCTTTTTTTACGCGCCTTCGGCTGTCATGCCGACCCTGGCTGGGATCCGGGCGATGCTCAGATCACGCCCCACGCACCGAGGTCATGCTCCGCGTCCAGCGCCGCCTGGCACCCCATCCCCGCGGCCGTGACCGCCTGGCGGTACTTCGCGTCCGCCACGTCGCCCGCGGCGTACACGCCGGGGATGTTCGTCCGGCTCGATCGCCCCTTCAGGTCGATGTAGCCCACGTCGTCGAACTCCAGCGCCGTGTCGCGCAGGAAGCCCGTCGCGGGCGTGTGCCCGATCGCGATGAACAGCCCGGTCACCGGGAGCTCGCTGGTTTTCTCGGTCTGCGTGTCGCTCAGCACCACCGCCCGCAGCTTCTCGTTGCCGTGCTCGTCGGTCTCGGACAGGCAGTCGGTCACGGTCTTGTTCCACAGCACCTCGGCGTTGGGCTGGGCGAAGAACCGCTCCTGCATCACCTTGCTGGCCCGCAGCTCGTCGCGCCGGTGGATCACGTACACCTTGGAGGCGAACTTGGTCAGGTACGTCGCCTCCTCCATCGCGGTGTCGCCCCCGCCCACCACCGCCAGCGGCTTGTCGCGGAACATCGGCAGGGCGCCGTCACACACCGCGCACGCCGAGACGCCCCCGCCCGCCTGGGCCAGGCGCAGCTCGGACTCCAGCCCAAGCCAGTTCGCGGTCGCCCCCGTCGAGACGATCACCGCGTGGGCCTGCACCGTCACGCCCTTGGAGGTCGTCAGCGTGTGCAGCTCGCCCTTCTCCAGCCCGAACTTCACCTTCGTGATGTCCTCGGCCCGCACCACGGTCCCGAACCGCTCGGCCTGCTTGCGGAACATCGTCATCATCTCCGGACCGCTCACCCCCTCCGGGAAGCCGGGGTAGTTCTCAACGTCGGTCGTCAGCATCAGCTGCCCGCCCGGCAGCACCGGCCCCGGGTTCGACTTGGGCACCCCCTCGAACACGACCGGGCTCAGGTTGGCTCGGGCCGCGTAGATCGCGGCGGTCCAGCCCGCCGGGCCGGACCCGATGATGGCGACTTTGAGGGGTGCGTCGTGGCTCACTCGAGGCTCCTGGAAGGCGGGAAACGGTTCGCAACGTGGAGAACCCCGAACCCGGGGTTGGTATTCGCTCACATGGGGTGGGGATGGTAGCGGCCACCCGCCTCCCCGGCCCGGCCCCGGGGGGCACGCCGGGGACGCACGCGCGCCCGGGGCACGAAAAAACGCCGGGGCGCGTGAACGCCCCGGCGCCGGGTTTGGGTGGGTTTCGCGGACGCCGTGTGGCTCCTCGGCGCCCGGAAGGTTCGGTCAGCCGGCCGCCGCGGCGTTGTCCCCGCCGACGTACGGGCGGGTCTCGACGACCGCGGTGTCGCCATTGCGACGGAAGAACTGGCTGGGCTTGTCGTCGGTGATGCGCTCGTTGAGGCGCTCCAGGGCCTCCTCGATGATCTGGCGGACCCGCTCACGCGAGATCCCGACCTCCGAGGCGATCTCCTTGAGCGTCATCGGCTCCGAGCCGTCGAGGCCGAAGCGGAGACGCAGGATCACGGCCTCTCGCTCGTCGATGGTCTCCAGCAGGCGACGCAGCACCACCAGCTCCTCGTCGCGCAGCGTCCGCTCGTCGGGCGTGCCGGTGCGGTGGTCGGCGAGCATCTCGCTCAGGCCCACCAGCTCGCCGTCCGCGTTGGTCGGCTCCTGGCTCGGCGTCTTGAACGCCTTCACGGCCCGCTTGATGATCTTGACCTTCTTGAGGGGCAGGTCCATCGCCTCGGCGAGCTGCTCCATGCTCGGCGGGTGCCCCAGCTCGGCCTCCAGGGTCCGGGCGTGGGCCTTCCACTTCGCGATCAGCTCGACCATGTAGGCCGGGATATGGATCGGCTGCGTGGCGTTGATCAGCGCCCGCTTGATGCCCTGCTTGATCCACCACGAGGCGTAGGTGCTGAACCTGGCGCCCTGGGCCGGATCGAAGCCCTCCACCGCCCGAAGCAGACCAATATTGCCCTCCTCGATCAGATCGGTGAGGGGCAAGCCTCGGTTGGTGTAGTTCTTGGCGATCGAGACGACCAGGCGGAGATTGGACCGAATCATCCGCTCGCGAGCGACCGGGCAATTATCGTTGATGATCGCCCAGCCGAGATCGCGCTCTTCCTCTGCGGTCAGCAGAGGTGTCTCACGAATCGCCTTCAAATACAGTTGAATGTCCGACTGAACACCGCGCGACTTTGTGCGCGTGCCCGTGGATACCACGTGACTCTCACTCATCCTACCCACCTGCTCCCGAGGGCTACCACACCGGCGGGAGCTGTTATGCCGGGACAAACCACTCGTCCCGTCCACCTACACGGCCACAGTGTAGCCGAAATCTCTGATCGACCAAAGCGAAAAAGCCCTCAAGACGGGGGAGAAACACGATCTTTTTTCAGGATGGGTTGCTGGGGGTTGGGAGGATTGGCATGCCTGCGGACCGGCTAGGATGGTCCGATGCGAGTTCCGGGGCCCAAACAGCCCTCCGGAAGCCCCGAAAAGGGCCCTGAGCCCGAGGAGCCCATGAACCGGGATTTGACCGATATCCTCAAGGAATGGCCCTACCAGCCCGGTGAGCTCCACGTCCGCCTCATCGAAGGGGCCGACGGCGAGCCCAAGCTCCAGGTCCGCCTCGACCTGGGCCTCCTCCAGATGAACGTCGAGGGCCGACCAGACGGCGAACGACCGCACGGGTACGACAGCCTCCTGGAGTACCACGAGGCACGCCTCGACGGGCTCGAACCCGAGGACCTGGACGACGCCGACGACACCGACGGCGAGGACGACGAGGGCGACGAGGACGACGACGGGGAAGACGATTCGGGCGAGCCGGACGCCCCAGGCGAGCCGGACGTGATCGACCTGGACGCCGAGCCCGGCGAGGCCCCGCGGCTCAGCGGCAAGCACTGCCGCGCCCTGCGCGACGAGGCCCTGCAGTATTACCACCGGTACGTGGCCCTCTTGGTGCTCGAGGACTTCGAGGGCGTGGTCCGCGACACAACCCGCAACCTGCGCGTGCTGGACCTGCTCGCCGAGCACGCCGAGAACCCCTCCGACCGGACCAGCCTGGAGTCGCACCGCCCGTACATCCTGATGATGCGGGCCCGGGCGATGGCCAGCCAGGCGATCAAGGACTCGGAGCCCAAGCTCGCCATCCTCGCCCTGGACCAGGGCCTCGACGCCCTCAAGGAGGCCTACGCCAAGCAGGGCGAGCCCGAGGGCTTCGAGAGCTCCAAGGAGGCCGAGATGCTCCGCTCCATGCGCGAGGCCCTCGTCCCCATGCTCCCCGTCAGCCAGAAGGCCGAGCTCCGCAGACGCCTCCAGGAGGCCCTGATGGACGAGAACTACGAGCTCGCCGCCATCCTGCGCGACGAGCTCCGACTCCTCCCCGACTGACCCCCCCCACGTCGGCCAATCGGTCCTGTGGGCCGACAGGGGGCGGTTCGTATGTGGTGAACGGTCAGTGGTTACTCGCCGGGTTCGCTCGCCGGAGTGTCCGAGGTCCGGGTGGACTGGGCTTCCTCGGACTTGCCCTCGGCCCTTGTCGTGATCCGGATCGCGTGCTTCGCCAGATGCTCCGCCACCGCGATCTCCTCCACCGCCACGCGGCTGGCCCCGAGCTCCTTGGCACGCATCGCGACCGACAGCAGGTTCGCACGGGCCGCGATGTCGATGTCCGGACGCATCCGTCGTGCGATCGACACGGCCCGGAGCATGGCCTCGTGGTCGGGCATGGTGATGATGATCGCCTCGGCACGGTCGATGCCCGCGCGCTCGAGCACCTCCGGGTTGGTCACGTCGCCGTAGATGATCGAACGCCCCAGCGCCGCCTGCGTGCGCACGGTGTGGGGGTTGAGCTCCACGATGGTGCAGCTGATGCCCTCCCGGTCGAGCCGCTCGACGCAGGCGCGCGCCACCGGCCCAAAGCCCGCGACGATCACGCGGCACGGGGACGCGGCCTGGACCGGGCACGCGTCCTCGTCATCCTCGATGTCGGCCAGCACCGGGGTGGCCCCGATCGCGGCCTGCTTGAACCACGGCGCGACCGGCAGGTGCATGATCCGCCCGGAGAGACCCGCGCCCAGCGTGTCCAGCGTGGGGGTCAGGATCAGCGTCAGCACGATCGTCGCGATCAGCACCGACGACACCTCGGCCCCCAGCAGCCCGAGCCCGCCCGCGGTCGCGACCAGCAGCAGGCTGAACTCGCCCGCCTGGGCCAGCGTCAGGCCCGACCGGATCGCGACCGGCATCGACGCCCCCACGCCCCAGGCCACGCCGGCGATCACCGTGGTCTTCATCACCAGCACGATCAGCGTGCAGGCCAGCACCACGTGCAGCTGCGGCAGGATGCCCGTCAGGTTGAGCTCCAGCCCCACCGCGGTGAAAAAGACCGCCATGAACAGGTCACGCATCGGCGAGATCTGGCCGGAGAGCTGGAACCGGAAGGGCGTCGAGGACAGGATGAACCCCGCCACGAACGCGCCCAGCTCGGGGCTCAGCCCGACTCGCCCGGTCAGCACCGCCGCCCCCAGCGCCACCGCCGCCGCGATCACCAGCAGGATCTCCTCGCTCCGCCCGCGCGCCACCTGCTGCATGAACCACGGCAGCACCAGCTTCCCGACCGCGATCATCAGCGCCACCGTCACCAGCGCCAGCCAGATCGGCGGGCTCGCGCTGTACCCGGACGCCGCCTCGTCGATCGCCACCGACGGCGTCGCCTCGGGCTCGCTGCCCGGGCCCATGTCCGCCAGCACCGGCAGCAGCGACAGCATCACCACCACCAGCAGGTCCTGCACCAGCAGGATGCCGAAGCACATCCGACCGTGCGCCGAGTACAGCTCGCGCTTCTGCTGCAGCAGACGCATCACCACCGCCGTGGACGACATCGAGACCGCCAGCCCGACCGCGATCGCCTCGGGCGGTGTCAGACCGAACGCCATCGCGATCGGTGTTGCCAGCATGGCGCTGCCGACGGTGGACAGCACGCCCGCGGCCACGATCGAGGCGGCGCCCTGACGCAGCGCCGACGTGTCCAGGTGCAGCCCGATGCCGAACATCAGCAGCACCGTCGCGACCGAGGTGATCTCGCCGACCGTGTCGGAATCGCCGATGAGCCCCAGCCCCCCCGGCCCGATGATCGCCCCCGCGATCAGGTACCCCGGGATCACCGCGATGCGGAGCCGACCCAGCACAGCCGCCACCAGCCCGGCGCACGCCAGGATCTTCAGAAGGTCCACCGCGAAGGGAGCCGGGCCGCCGCCCGCCCCGAGGGGGGAGAGCGGGCCGTCGAGCAGGAGGGCGTGGTCGATCATGCCTGTTCCGTCGGCTCGGGAGTCGTGCGGGGTTCAGAACCGCGATTGGGCGATCGGTGCAGCAGCACCGCCAGCAGCGTCAGGTCCGCGGGCGTCACGCCCTCGAGGCGGGCCGCCTGCCCGAACGTGTCCGGGCGGAACCGAACCAGCGCCTCGCGGGCCTCGGTCCGCAGCGACGTCAGCGTGTCCAGGTCGAGCGAATCGGGCAGTCGCTTCCGCTCCATCTCGGCCTGGCGCCGGATCTCGTTCCGCTCACGCTCGATGTACGGGCGGTACCGGTGCTCGGCGTGCAGCGTCTTCCAGACGCCTCCGGCGAAGTCGTGTTCCGGCAGGGCCGCTCGCAGCGACTCGACCGAGAAACCCTGCTTGCGGATGTGGCGCTCCAGCGCCTCGCCGTCGAGCGTGGTCGATCCGATCGCGGCCCGCCCCGCCCCCAACTGCACGGCGCGGCGCTCGTGCAACGCCCGACGCGCCCGCCCGAGCGCGTGGTGTTCCAGCAGCCCCAGGCGTTCGGCCACCGGGGTCAGCCGGTCGGGGGCGTTGTCCGACCGCAGCAGCAGCCGGTGCTCGGCCCGGCTGGTGAACATGCGGTAGGGCTCGGTCGGCGTCTTGGTCACCAGGTCGTCCATCAGCACCCCGATGTACGCCTCGTGGCGACCAAGCACCCACGCAGGCTCCCCCCGGGCGTGCCGCGCCGCGTTCACCCCCGCGACCAGCCCCTGGGCCGCGGCCTCCTCGTAGCCAGAGGTCCCGTTGATCTGGCCCGCCAGGAACAGGCCCGGGATCGACTTGGTCATCCCCGTCGCGTGGATCTGGTGCGGGCGCACCGTGTCGTACTCCACCGCGTACCCGTGCTGCAGGATCTCGGCGTGCTCGCACCCCGGCATCAGGCGGACGATCCGCTCCTGCACGTCAATCGGCAGCGAGGTCGAGATGCCGTTGCAGTACACCCAGTGCCGGCCGTCGTGCGCACGCAGGCTCTCGGGCTCCAGGAAGACCCCGTGCGAGTCGCGCTCTGCGAACCGCACCACCTTGTCCTCGATCGACGGGCAGTAGCGCGGGCCGCGACTCTCGATCTGGCCGGAAAACATCGGCGCGCGGTCCAGGTTCGCCCGGATGAGCTCGTGGATCGCCCCGTTCGTCGACGTCTGGCGGCACTCGACCTGACGCAGCGCCGGGAACCGCCCGAGCCGCAGCGGGAACGCCCCCGACGAGGCGAGCCCGCCGAGGACCGGCGTCGCGGTCAGATCGCTGAACGGGACCGGCTCCCCGTCCCCGAGCTGCGGTGGCAGCCCGTCCCAGTCGATGCTCGCCATGTCCAGGCGGGGCGGCGTGCCCGTCTTCAGGCGCCCGAGCTCGAAGCCCAGGTCCGTGAGCGCCCGCGAGACCGCGCTCGTCGCGTGCTCGCCGCAGCGTCCCCCGGGCGTGGTGGTCTGGCCGGTGTGCATCAGCCCGCACATGAAGGTGCCGGTGGTCAGCACCGCCGCGTGCGTGTCGATGAGGCGCGACGCGCCGCCCACGTCCACCCGGACGCCCGTCAGCCGACCTCCGCCGATCTCGAAACCCTCCACCGCACCCCGGACCACCTCGATCTCGGGGCGAGAGGCGATCAGGGCCCGCACCGCCTCGGCGTAGGCGTGCTTGTCGGACTGGCAGCGCGGGCCGTGCACCGCGGGGCCCTTGGAGGTGTTCAGCACGCGGAACTGGATGCCCGTGGCGTCCGCCGCGAGCCCCATCAGGCCCCCCAGGGCGTCGATCTCACGCACCAGCTGGCCCTTGGCGAGCCCCCCGATCGCCGGGTTGCAGCTCATCACGCCGATTTTCGCCGGGTCCAGCGTCACCAGACCCACCCGCCCGGACGGGCCCAGGGCGTTGGCGCAGGCCCACGCGGCCTCCGCCCCGGCGTGCCCGCCCCCCACCACCACGACATCGAACCTTTCCACGCTCATGCCCGAACCATAGGAGAGAGGTCATGAAACTTCGGTTGCGACCGTTGGTTGTTCAGGGGAAACACTGGCACCCGCTCGGGGGTTTGATAGACTGGTTCGGATCACTTTCGGGTACGCCCCGGGGAAAGGCAATCGGATGGCGAAGACTACGGCTTGGCGGCACGGGGCGAGAACACCGGGCGCGAGAACACTGTCGGTCGCGATCACGCTCGCGGCGGTCTGCGGCTCCGCGGCGGCTTTCCCGGACAAGGTCATCCTCCGCGACGGCACCGAATACGTCGGCGAGGTCCTCAGCGACACCGACCGCATGGTCGAGATCAAGACCACGATCAGCAACATCGAGACCACCCTCAAGATCGAGAAGTGGCGCGTGCGCGAGGTCGTGCTGGACGCCGTGGACGCCCCGGACGCCGACACCGACACCGCGGACCTGCCGGTCGCCGGCGACCGCGACGACCCCCGGGACGACAGCGCCACCGAGTACGAGAATCTGAAGCGCGAGGGCTACGCCCTGGTGCTCGAGATCCCGATGGAGGGGACCTTCGGAGAGGACATCTACCCCAAGAGCATCGCCTCGGCTCTCGAGTGGGCCGTGGGCAGCGGCGTCACCGACGTTGTGTTCCGCATCAACTCCGGCGGGGGCGAGGTCTGGGCGGCCAACAAGATCGTGGAGATCATGGAGCGCCACGAGGACGACCTGCGCTACCACGGGCTGATCGAGAGCGCCATCAGCGCCTCCATCTGGCCCATGTTCGAGTGCGACACCATCTCCATGGCGCCGGGCTCGGACTTCGGCGGCGCGGTCGTCTACTCGCAGACCAGCACCGGCGAGGTCGAGGTGGACAAGAAGATGAACTCCATCATGGCCGCGAAGCTCGCCTCCTCGGCCGAGTCCAAGGGGCACAACCCCGCGATCGTGCGGGCCATGATGCTCTCGGAGGCGGAGGTGTGGAAGTACCGGCGCGCCGGCACCACCATGCCGTGGCGCCTGACCGACCTCAAGGCCAACGCCACCGCCCCGGGCATGGAGTACGAGCTGGTGGACTCCGACCAGCAGATCATGACGCTCACGCAGCGTGAGGCCGCGGACCTGGGCGTCGCCATCGCGCTGGCCGACGGCTCGCTGGAGAGCGTCGCCACGAGCGTGAACCTCGGCCCCTGGGACGACGCGGGCGCCTTCGGCGCCGAGACCGCCGAGGAGTGGAACCGCAAGTCCGACCGCCTGCGCGACCGCATCCAGACCACCGCCACCGCCCTGCTGCTGGAGGCCAACCGCATGAACAACGCCGGCACGGTCGGCTCGGTCGGCCTGGCGGTCAACGTCGCCCGCCGGAAGATGGCCGAGCTGAAGCGCTACCTGAACGAGGCCGAGGACCTCGAGATGGACGACATCATCGGCTCCTTCGACGGGCTGGACCTGGACCTGCTGGAAGACCAGATCGAGCGCCGCGGGGCCGAGGTCCGGCGCGTCCGCAACGGGCCGTGAGGCCCGGCCTGAGAGGTTCTCCGGCCCGAGAGGCTCCTTCCGCGCACAGGCTCCTTCCGCGCACAGGGTCAGCGCCTCACAAATGCGGGCGCAGCCTGCCGTGAGTCCCGAGTGCGATCGGTCACCGACCGCCCCCCCCGGGGGCGCTCACCCGCCCCGGTCGGGATAGTCCGGGTTGTCCTTGATCGCGTCGGGCACGCCCGGCTCGGTGCCGCCGAAGTCGATGCCGCCCAGGCCCTCGCGCGTCCAGCGGTACCGCATGAAGAACTCCTCGCGGTTCCTGTAGCCCTGGGCGTAGCTCGGGAACTTGTCGAGCGGGTAGTACCGCTGCTTCCACAGGATCTCCGGCTGGCGCGGGCTCCAGCCCGGGTTGGCGTCCGAGGTCTGACGGTTCGCCACCGACGCGTCGAAGAACAGCAGGTTGCACTTGGCCGTCGGGTAGGCGAACCAGATCCCGGCCTTGTCGCTCAGGCGGTCGAACTCCTCGAACATGTGCACCTTCAGCGACGGGAACGCCACGTCCTTGAAGAACCGGTTGTCCCCGTTGGACACCGAGAACAGGTGCGGCGTGTCGCTCACCGGGCCCCACGACCGGTTCCCGTTGTTCGGGTTCCACGCAGCGGGCACCACCTGGTACGTGGACGAGTACGGCCACATCTGCTTCACGTCGTCCATGTTCCAGTTCGAGGAGTCGTCCGTCCCGGGAGGGATCGAGCCCTGTGCGTACGGCACGATCGTCTCTTGCGCCTCGATCGGGTCCTCCTGCCACTCGAGCAGGCTCCGGTCGAACGGGCTCGACGCGATCTGCTCGGGCAGCTGCGACGTCAGGTACTCGAACAGCTTGAAGTGCTGGTAGCGACGCTTGGGCGTGATGCTCACCAGCGGCTTGAGCGCCGTCGGCGAGCCGTCGTTGTTCGGACGCCCCGTCAGCTTCGACAGGATCTGGATCGCGTCCCGCCCCGAGCCCAGCGAGAAGATCGAATCGTCCGTGTCGGTCGCGAAGTTCGAGGCCGTGCCCCCAAGCGTCCGCAGGTTCGACTGGCTGACCACGTTGCGGGCCGTCGCCCGGGCCTTGCCCAACGCCGGCAGCAGGATGCCGATCAGCAGCGCGATGATCGCGATCACCACCAGCAACTCGATCAGGGTGAAGGCCCGTCTCATGTTCGACCCCTTTGTGAGCAAGCCCGGGCACAGGCGCCCGGAACCCTGAAACCCTGCGCCGGTCACCCGGGCCCGCGGCCCGGGGCCGCCCGGCGACGCGAGCAGAGGGCCCGCATTCCAGACACGCGTGTATGGTCTCAGAATGTCAAGAGGGTGTCAAGAACCCCCCCACCGGGCCCGCCGGGCTCCACGCGTGCTCGCCACGAGGCACCCCCCGACACCCTCGCGCAACAAAGAGAAAAACCCCGGATCGCTCCGGGGCTCAGGAAGTGGGGCAGGGTGTAGGACCGGGCGTGTGCTCAGAGCACGTGCCCCGGGTGACCCCGATCCGGGGGGAAAGGGGCTGGATCGGGGCGGCGGGTCAGCCCGGGTAGTCCGGGTTGTCCCGGATGGCGTCGGGGACGTTGATCTCCTTGCCGCCGAAGTCGATCCCGCCCAGGCCCTCACGCGTCCAGCGGTACCGCATGAAGAACGTGTCGCGGTTCTTGTACCCCTGGGCGTAATCCGGGAAGGTATCGAGCGGCACGTACCGCTGCTGCCACAGCGTGTTGGGCTGATCGGGATTCCAGCCCGGGTTCGACTCGTCGGTCCGCAGGTTCCGCACCGAGGCGTCGAAGAACAGCAGGTTGCACTTCGCGTTGGGGTACGCGAACCAGATCCCCGCCGAATCGGTCAGCCGGTCGAACTCCTCGAACATGTGCACCTTGCCCGACGGGAACGCCACGTCCTTGTAGAAACGCGTCTGCGCGTTGCCGATCGTGAACAGGTGCGGCGTGTCCGCGGTGGGGTGCCACGAGCCGTTGCCCCCGTTGGGGTTCCAGGCCGCGGGGACGGTCTGGTACGTCGATGCGTACGGCCACAGCTGGCGGACGTCGTCGTTGGGCCAGTTCGAGCTCCGATCCATGCCCGCCGGCACCGTGCCCTGGGCGTAGGGCACGATCGTCTGCTGGGCCTGGAGCGGGTCCTCCTGCCACTCGAGCAGGTTCCGGTCGAACGGGCTGGACGCGATCTGCTCGGGCAGCTGCGACGTCAGGTACTCGAACAGCACGAAGTGCTGGTACCGGCGACGCGGCGTGATGCTCGTCAGAGGCTGCAGGGCGTTCTCGCCCCCGCCCCCGCCCCCGCCCGCGATCGGGCGACCCGTCAGCTGCGACAGGATCTGGATCGCCTGCCGGTCCGCCTGGGTGTCGTTGGGGGAGAAGCTGAAGATGGTGTCGTCGGTGTCGGACGCGCGGTTGGCCGACGAGCCGCCCAGCGAACGCATGTTCGACTGGCTCACCACGTTCCGGGCCGTGCCACGCGCCTTGCCCAGCGCCGGCAGCAGGATCCCGATCAACAGCGCGATGATCGCGATCACGACGAGCAGTTCGATGAGTGTGAAGGCACGCTTCATACGGATCCTCTCAAGGTGCGCACACGCCCGCGCAGAAGCGGACGGGCGGCTTCAAACAAGGGACTTCCCGCGGCCTTCTCGCGCCAAAGAAAAGGCACCGCGGAGCGGTGCCTCTCGATTCGCACGAAATGTCCCGACGGTTCCAGACTTTTTTCCCGCCCGTCACACGCCCGCCGGGGCGTCCGGACGGGGCTGGGGGGGGGCTGGGGGGGGCTGGGGAGGGCTGGGGGCGTCTGGAGGGAATCCGGGCCGCTCTCTGCCCGGAGAAGGCCCTTTTCGGGAACCCCGCGGGCACGGGCCGACTGTCCGGGCCAATCACTCGCCGGGCCGATTACTCGCCGGGCCGATTACTCGCCGGGCCAATCACTCACCGGGGTAGTTCGGGTCGTCCTTCACGCTGTCGGGCAGGTTGATCTCGCCCCCGCCGAAGTCGATCCCGCCCAGGCCCTCACGCGTCCAGCGGTACTTCATCGTGAACTCGTCCCGGTTCTTGTACCCCGCGGCGTACAGCGGGAAGGTGTCCAGCGGCACGTACCGCTGCGTCCACAGCCGGCCCGGCTGGGCCGGGTTCGCCCCCGGGTTCGCCTGGTTCGACGGGATGTTCCGCACCGACGCGTCGAAGAACAGCAGGTTGCACTTCGCGTTCGGGTACGCGAACCAGATGCCCGACGAGTCCGTCAGCCGGTCGAACTCCTCGAACATGTGCACCTTCTGCGACGGGAACGCCACGTCCTTGTAGAACCGCTGCTGCCCGGCCGCGGTGAAGAACAGGTGCGGGGTGTCACTGGTCGGCGCCCACGACTTGCCCCCGCTGTTGGGGTTCCAGGCCGCGGGGACGGTCTGGTACGTCGAGGCATACGGCCACAGCTGGCGGACGTCGTCGTTGGGCCAGTTTGAGCTGCGGTCCATGCCCGCCGGCACCGTGCCCGAGGCGTAGGGCACGATCGTCTGCTGGGCCTGGACCGGGTCCTCCTGCCACTCGAGCAGGTTCCGATCGAACGGGCTCGAGGCGATCTGCTCGGGCAGCTGCGCCGTCAGGTACTCGAACAGCACGAAGTGCTGGTACCGGCGGGCCGGCGTGATCGAGTTCAGCCGGAGCAGCGAGTACTCGCCCCCGCCGCCCCCGCCGCCCCCGCCCCCCGGCCCGGCCCCGCCGCCGCCCGAGATCGGGCGACCGGTGAGGCGCGACAGGATGTCGATCGCCTGACGCTGCGCCCCGTTCAGGCTGATGGTGAAGCTGAAGATCGAGTCGTCGGTGTCCGACGCGCGGTTGGCCGACGAGCCGCCCAGCGAGCGCATGTTCGACTGGCTCACCACGTTCCGGGCCGTGCCCCGAGCCTTGCCCAAAGCCGGCAGCAGGATCCCGATCAAGAGCGCGATGATCGCGATGACAACGAGCAACTCGATGAGTGTGAAGCCACGCGGGGCGTGTGATCGGGCACGGTTCGTCATGTGAGACCTTTCAGGCCAAGAGAGCGGCCGCCAGAGCGATACGGTTCCCCAAACCGAGAACGCTATCTTCACACAACCACCACCCGGTGTCAACCGGGAATCGCCGCGGGCATCGTTCGGGCTCCGTTCGACCGCCGCCCCGGGACACCCCGAGGGCGTGCCGACCCGGCCTGTCTTCAGCCCAACTCAGACCGGCCCGAGTCAGCCCGGCCCGAATCAGCCGGGCCCGAATCAACCGGGCCCGAATCAACCGGGATAGTCCGGATCGTCCCGCACCGAGTCGGGCAGGTTCGGCTCCGTCCCGCCCACGTCGATCCCGGCCAGCCCCATCCGGGTCCAGCGGTAGCGCATCACGAACTCGTCGCGGTTCTTGAACCCCTGCTGGTACCACGGGTACTTGTCCAAGGGCAGGTACCGCTGCGTCCACAGCGAGTTCGGCTGGCTCGGGTTCCACCCCGCGTTCGTGTCGCTCGTCGCCACGTTGCGGACCGAGGCGTCGAAGAACAGCAGGTTGCACTTCGCGTTGGGGTACGCGAACCAGATCCCCGCCGAATCCGTCAGCCGGTCGAACTCCTCGAACATGTGCACCTTGCCCGACGGGAACGCCACGTCCTTGTAGAACCGCTGCTGCCCCGTCGCAGACCACGCCACCGTCGACGTGAACCGGTGCGGCGTCCCCTCGAACGGCAACCACGTCTTCTTCCCGCCGCTCTGGTCGTTCGGGTTCCACGCCGCGGGCACCGTCTGGTACGTCGAGGCGTACGGCCAGACCTGCTTCACGTCGTCGTTCTCCCACCCCTCGGTCCGGTCCGACCCCGCGGTGGGCGATCCGCCGGCGTAGGGCACGATGGTCTGCTGCGCCTGCACCGGGTCCTCCTGCCACTCGAGCAGGTTCCGGTCGAACGGGCTCGACGCGATCTGCTCGGGCAGCTGCGCCGTCAGGTACTCGAACAGCACGAAGTGCTGGTACCTCCGGTGCGGCATGATCGTCGTCAGCGGGATCAACGCCGACGGGCCCCCGCCCTCACCCTGCTTCGGACGCCCCGTGAGCTGGCTCAGGATGTCGATCGCCTGGATCTGCCCCCGGTTGATGTCCGGGTTGAAGCTGAAGATCCGGTCGTCCAGGTCCGACGCGAAGTTCGCCGACGTCCCCCCCAGCGAACGCATGTTCGACTGGCTGACCACGTTGCGGGCCGTGCCGCGCGCCTTGCCCAGCGCCGGCAGCAGGATGCCGATGAGCAGCGCGATGATCGCGATCACCACCAGCAGCTCGATCAGCGTGAACGCGCGGGCGGAACGACGGGGTGCGAACGATCGATGCATGGTCAAACCTTTCCTCTCGCGGGGGCGGCAGACGCACGCCGCCCCCCAGTTGTCACCCACGAGAGGCCTGTAGTCTACTTGGTCGGGGCGTTCGGGTACAGCGGATCGTTCTCGGCGTCATCCGGGAGCCCGATCTCCCGCCCCCCGAAGTCGATCCCGCTCAGGCCCTCACGCGTCCAGCGGTACTTCACGGAATTCTGCTGCCGCTTCTCCCCGTTCGGCCACAGCGGGAACGTGTCCAGCGGCCGGTACCGCTGCCGGAACACGGGATTGTCGGGATCCTGCGGGGCCCAGCCGGGGTTCGAATCGCTCCCGGCCTCCAGCCGCACCGAGGCGTCGAAGAACAGCAGGTTTACCTTTGCCTCGTTGTACGAGTAGTACGTCCCCTCCGACGTCGTCATCCGATCGAACTCCTCGAACATCCAGACTTTGCCCGACGGGAACGTCACCTCCGCCACCTTCCGCCCGCCCAGCCTCATGTCCGGCGGCACGTAGAAGAAGTTGGGCGTATCCACCAGCGGGCCGTGCGTGTGATTCCCGTCCCGGTCCGGGTTCCAGGTCGACGGCACCACCTGGTACGACGAGCCGTACGGCCACAGGTCGATCACGCCGGCGTCCGTCCACCCGCTGTCCTTGTCACCGCCCGGGTCCACGCGCGACATGCCCTGCGAGTACGGCACCAGCCCGGCCTCCTCGGCCCCGATCGGGTCCCGCTGCCACTCCAACAGGTTCCGGTCGAACGGGCTCGCCCCGATCGGCTCAGGGAACTGCTCGGTCAGGTAGTAGAACAGCGAGAAGTGCGAGGTACGCCGGTGCGGCAGACGCGACATGTTGATCTGCAGGTCGTCGCGCCCCGTCCGCTCCTTGAGCATCCGGAACTGCGTCCGGATCGCGGCCGACGAGTTCTTCTCGTGGTACCCGAACACGTGGTCGTCGAAGTCGTTGGCGTACGACCCCGCGGTGGACCCGATCGCCTTCAGGTTCGCCTGGCTCGCGATGTTGCGGGCCGTCTTCTGGGCCTTGCCCAGCGCCGGCAGCAGGATGCCGATCAAGAGCGCGATGATCGCGATCACCACCAGCAGCTCGATCAGGGTGAAGGCACGGGTGGATCGCATGGCGGCCGCCTTTCAGGGGGGACGCGGGGGGAGAACGGGGGCCCCGCGCAGGAGGCCCCCGTCAGCGGTCTACCGAATCCCACGGGGCCCGTCAAGCCCCGCGACCACCACGAGATGTCTCGCCCCACACAGGCGTCCTTGTTCGGTTGCCGCCTGTGTGGGGCGAGACATCTCGTGGTGGTCGCGGGGCTTGACGGGCCCCGTGGGATTCGGTAGACCGCTGACGGGGGCCTCCTGCGCGGGGCCCCCGTTCTCCCCCCGCGTCCCCCC
>JBICID010000029.1:0-4571 GCA_043101615.1 Phycisphaerales bacterium JB040
TCTTCCGATCTCCCGATTCGGACATGCCGGACTGAGCCCGCCGTCGGCGTGCGCCGGTCCGAAGGCGGGACGCACTCGCCCACATAGATGAGCCGAGGGTGTTCTATTGAGACGCCCCCGGGCACCTTCCCGCTTGCCCAGAAGTTCTGCCGTGTCCCTCGCAACGGGTGACAATCCGCCCGGGGTTTGCGTAGTGTGGGGACATGGCCCACGTGCTCTTCTGCATCCGGAATCCCAACCCGGGCGAGCGGGAACGCCTTGAGGCGGCCGGGTGCGAGGGGCGCGACTGCCTGGAGCGCTGCCGCGTGTGCGTGGACGGCGCGTTCGTGGTGGTGGAGGACGCGGACCGGAACCGCACGCTCGTGCAGGACACGCTGCACGACAACATCATCCGGCGTCTGCCGGAGATCGAGGCGGAAGCGGACCGAGCGGCAGGTGCCGTCCGAAGCGAGCAGGCCGGAGGGCCGGGGGGGGCCGGAGGGCCGGAGGGGGCCGGCGGGCCGGGCGGGGGCGCCGCGTCCGGGTGACTACGACGCCCAGGCGAAGAACCAGAACGCGCTGGCGACCGTGACGATCCAGCAGACGCCCACGAGCGTCCAGCCCGGGGCGCCCGCCCGACGCTGCAGGGCCATCCACGACCGCGTCCAGACGACCAGGGCGGGGCCCTCGACCGCGAGGCCGACCAGCAGCGGGACGCACTGCAACAGCCCCGGGCCGAAGTAGCCGTCGGTCAGGTAGTACCAGCCGATGTACGCCAGGATCAGGGCGTGGAAGCCCACCCCCGCCCCCAGCGCGACAATGCCGTTGATGTACACGCCCTGGCGCGGCCTGGCGAGCGTGAGACGCAACTCCAGCTCGGCCCCGCACTCCGGGCAGCGGGGCGAGACGAGCTCCCTGAGGTCGTAGCCGCAGGCGGGGCAGGCGACGTCGCGCGTGGCGAGGTAGCGAGCGAGGATCTCGCGATCGTCGTCGGGCACGGGGATGAGTGTACCGCGGGTCGGTCCTGCCGAGCCGGCGGGTGCTCAGTCCTCGTCGAGCTTGGCGATCTGCCACTCCTCGAGGTCGATGGGCGCCTGGCGACCGAAGATGGTCACCAGCACGCGGACCTGGCCCTTCTCGGGGAAGAGCTCGTCCACGGTGCCCTCGTAGTTCTCGAAGGGGCCCTCCTTGATCATGACCGGCTCGCCCTTCTCGAAGGACAGGCGGACGGTGGGCTCGTCGTCTGGCTTCTGCGAGTCGAGGAGCATCTTCTCGATCTCGTGCTGGGCCATCGGGGTGGGGCGCCCCGCGGTGCCGACGAAGTCGCCCACGCCGGTCGTCTCCTTGATCAGGAAGAAGACGTCCTGCGGGATGCGCCCGTCGTCCTCGAGCCGCATCTCGACGAAGACGTAGCCCGGGTAGAGCTTGGTCTCGGTGATGCGCTGCTTGCCGCCCTTGATCGTCTTGGTCTTCTCGGTCGGGACCAGGATGCGCCCGACCAGGTGGGTCATGCCCTCGATCTGGACCTTGCGGAGCAGGGTGTTCTGGACCGAGGACTCCTTGTTGGACGCGACGCGGAGCACGAACCAGTCCATGCCGGCCTGGCGGATGGGCTCCTCGTCGGAGTCGATGCCGTCGCGCGCCGGGGTGCCGTCCATGACGTCCGTCCCGGTCGACGCCTCGCGCGGGGCGGGCTCGGGCGTGGTCTCGCCGGTGGGGGTATCGCCCGTCACCGCGGAGCGGGCCGGGGTGTCGGCGGGCCCGTCGCCGGCCTCGTCGGCGGGGTGGGTGCCGGGGTCCTCGGTGTGGTCGGCGTCGGGCTTGGTGGGGTCGTAGTCGGACATGGCGGGCGTGCTCCCGGTGTGGGGGGTCAGGTCTGGAGGACGTCGAGCTGGGTGAAGATGGCGCTGAACAGGGAGTCGAAGGCGAACAGGAACGCGGCGATCAGGAACGTCGCGACGATCACGACGATGGTCGAGCCCTGGATCTGCTTGCGCGTCGTCCAGTTGACCTTCCGCATCTCGCCGTCGGTCGCGATCAGGAAGTCCACGATCCGGCGGTGCGACCCGTGCGTCCACAGCAGGGCGATCGCGCCCAGCAGCAGCACGCCGCCCGCGGCCCCGGCCTGCAGGTACACCTGCGGGTAGGCGGGGATGGGCGTCGCCGAGCGGGGCTGCAGGATCGCCACCCCGGCGGGGCTGGAGGTGTCGCCCTCGACGAGGCGGACGGCGTTCCCGGCGTAGTCGGTCTCGCTGGTCAGGCTGACGTTGGAGATCGTGATCGAGCCCGAGGCGTTGGCGGGGTGCATCACGCTCTGGACCAGCGCCGTGCCGAACGCCTGGTCGTCGCCCCCCTCGGCGTCGATCTGCAGCAGCGAGACGATGTCGCCGGCCTGGATCTCGTCGTCGATCTGGGGCGCGTTGAAGGTGAAGGCGACCGTCGGGACGGGGACGAGCTGGGCCTGGTTCCAGGCGTAGCCCGCGGCGGCGGCGACCACGGCGGCCCAGAAGACGACCGAGCAGACTCTGACCCAGTAGCCCTGTCCGGGTTTGCGGATGCCGATCATGTCGTGCGGGCTCCGATCGTGCGGGGCACGCCCGTCGATCGGCGTGCCTGCGGTGGTGAACACGCCAGAGAGGACTCGAACCCCTGACCGGTGGATTTGGAATCCACTGCTCTACCAACTGAGCTACTGGCGTGTGTGCGGCCCGGGGCCGCGTTGTGCTGCGTGCCGGCCTCGTTGTTGGCAAACGCGGCCGTGCGGTTTTACTTGCGCTTGATCTTGTGCAGCGTGTGCTTGCGGAGGCGAGGAGAGTACTTGTTCATGCCCTCCTTCAGGTTGTCGTTGATGCCGCCCTTGACGTTGATCGAGGTGCGGTAGTTCAGGTCGCCGGACTCGGTGCACTGGAGCCAGACGTACTCGCGTGCTGCGGCTTTCTTCTTGGCCATGGGAGGGTCTCCGCGGGATCGGGCGTTCGGTTCGGAAAAGCGGCCCGGAAGCTCTCGCTCCCGGGCCGGGTGCTTCGGTTCGGCCGGCTGGGATCGTTACTCGATGATCTCGGTCACGGTGCCCGAGCCGATGGTGCGACCGCCCTCGCGGACCGCGAAGCGGAGGCCCGCCTCCATCGCGACCGGCTTGTCGCCCAGGTCGATCTCCATCTCGATGTTGTCGCCGGGCATGCACATCTCGGCCCCGCCCAGCAGCTTGACCGAGCCGGTCACGTCCGTGGTGCGGAAGTAGAACTGCGGGCGGTAGTTGCTGAAGAACGGCGTGTGGCGCCCGCCCTCGTCCTTGCTCAGCACGTAGACCTGGCCCTTGAACTTGGTGTGCGGGGTGATCGAGCCCGGCTTGCAGATGACCTGCCCGCGCTGCACCTGGTTCTTCTCGATGCCACGCAGCAGCACGCCGCAGTTGTCGCCGGCGATCGCCGCGTCCAGGGTCTTGTTGAACATCTCAACGCCGGTGATGGTGGTCTTCTGGCTGTCGCCCAGGCCCACGATCTCGGCCTCGTCGCCGACCTTGACCTGCCCGCGCTCCACGCGTCCCGTCGCCACCGTGCCGCGACCCTTGATCGAGAACACGTCCTCGACCGAGATCAGGAAGGGCTTGTCAACCTCGCGCTCGGGCTCGGGGATGAAGGTGTCGATCGCGTTGAACAGCTCGTCGATCGGCTTGCAGATCTCGTCGTCGGCGGGGTTCTCCAGCGCCGCCTTGGACTGGCCCTTGATGATCGGGGTGTCGTCGCCCGGGAACTCGTACTTGTCGAGCAGCTCGCGGATCTCCATCTCGACCAGCTCGAGCAGCTCCTCGTCGTCGACCAGGTCGACCTTGTTCATGAACACCACGATGTAGGGCACGCCCACCTGGCGCGCCAGCAGCACGTGCTCGCGCGTCTGCGGCATCGGGCCCGAGTCGGCCGCGACCACCAGGATCGCACCGTCCATCTGGGCGGCGCCCGTGATCATGTTCTTCACGAAGTCGGCGTGGCCCGGGCAGTCCACGTGGGCGTAGTGACGCGACTCCGTCTCGTACTCCACGTGCGAGGAGTGGATGGTCACGGTCTTGTTGGCGTCGCGGACGGTGCCGCCCTTGGTGATCTCGGCGTAGGACTTGGCGCCCTGCACGAGGCCCTTGGCGTCGGCGCGGGCCACCATCGCGGCGGTCAGGGTGGACTTGCCGTGGTCGATGTGACCGATCGTGCCGACGTTGACGTGTGGTTTGGTCCGCTCGAAGGTGTCCTTGGCCATCGGGGTCTACCTCGCTGGTGTTGGGACGGTTGTGTCCCGGTGGTCTGTGCTCTCGCCTGGGGCGAGGGTGGTGTGGAGACCGGCCCGTACGGAGGCCGGTCGTGGTGTCGTGACGGCCCGGAACGCATCCCGGGCGGATTCCCGTATGGGGAAGAGAACTGTATTCACCGCCGCCGTCGGTGGCGCGTTCGGGAGCGGGAAAACGGTCCGCTCGGCCATGTCGGCCCGCCCGCCCCTCATCGGGCCGGGCGCCTGGTGGTGAAAGCCGCTGGTGGGACTTGAACCCACGACCTCACCCTTACCAAGGGTGCGCTCTACCACTGAGCTACAGCGGCGGCTCCCGG
>JBICID010000030.1:0-10558 GCA_043101615.1 Phycisphaerales bacterium JB040
GCCACCAGCTCGCCCCGCACCAGGCGGGCCGCCCCGGACCGCACCGCCACCGCGACACGCCGGGCCGCGTGCACCCCCGCCGGCTCGTTCCCGTGCACGGCGCACGTCAGGATCAGCGTCGGGCCGGGCTCGTCCGCGACGACGCGATCGATCAGGCGTGCGCGCGTCCCGTCCCCCTCCGGCCCCGTCGCGTCTCGCCTCGCCCCGGGATCAGACCGCATCCCGCTCCCGACCGGCGGGCTCGGTCAGCCGCCTCAGGTCCGTCCGCGTGAAGATGCCCACCAGCCGACCGTCGGCCACCACCGGCACCGCGTCCAGCCCGGATTCCTCCAGCACTCGCACCACGCCGGGCACCAGCGTGCCCGCCTCCACGCACGGCCTGGGTTCTCGCATCAGCTCGCCCACCGTCGCCGTCGCGCGCGCCTCCTCCGGGAGACGCTCGAACGCGCGCGCCTCCATCACGCCCAGCAGGCGGTGGTCGTCGTCCTCCACCGGCGCCTGGTGGATACGCTGCCACACCATCAGGCGGTGCGCGAACGCCGCCAGATCGTCCGGGCGGGCGGTCACCAGCAGACGCGTCATCGCCTCGTCCACCGTCATCGCCGACAGGTCCTCGTGGTGCGTGTCCCCGGGATGCTCGCGCGGCTCGGGCCAGTCGTTGATCGAGTGCCCGGACGCCTGCAGGTCCGCCAACGCCGAGGTCACCGCCCGCAGGTTCGAGGCGTTCGCTCCGCCCCGCGCCCGCACGGCGCCCAGCAGCCACTGCGAGCCCGTCCGCCCGGAGGCCACCCGGGCCGACACGATGTCCAGCAGGTCGCACGCCTGCCCCTCGTGCACCCCCGCGTGCGCCAGCCCCTCCGCCGCGTGCGGCAGCAGGCTGTCGAGCACCAGCCGGTCCATGGCGTGGGCCTCGCCGTCGAGCCACTGCACCTTGGTCCGCAGCCCGCGTCGCGCCGCCGCGGTGAAGTTCGCACGCGCGTCGTCGAAGTCCATCCGCTCGGTCAGGTCCGGCCACGCCGCCAGCCCGTACAGCATCAGGCCGATCCAGAACGCGCTGGTCGCCACCTCGTCGATCGTGCTCGGCCCGGCCGGCAGCACCCGGTTCTCGATCCGCAGGTGCGGCGTCGGCCTCCCGCCCACGTCGTTGATCCCGTAGCACGCGCGGTTCCACCGGTAGATCGTCGAGTTGTGCATGCCCAGCGCGTGCAGCCTCGGGATCCGGCCCGCGTCGAGCTCCGCCAGCGAGTCCTCCTCGCCCGTGTCGATGCACACGCTCCGCAGCAGCGCCACGTCGTCACGGTACAGGTCCAGCAGCGACCCCGCCCACCGCTCCCCGAACCGCACCCGCCCGATGTCGCGGCGCTCGTGGAACTCCGGCCGGCGCGTGTCCACCGTCTGCTCGAAGATCGGGATCCGCGTCTCCGACCACAGGCGACGCCCCAGGTAGAACGGGGCGTTGGTCGAGACCGCCAGCACCGGCGCCGCCACCAGCTGCGCCACGTTGTGCGCCAGCGCGAACTCACCCGGGCTCACCTGCAGGTGCACCTGGAAGCTCGTGTTCACCGCCTCGGTCATGATCGAGTCGTGCGTGATCGAGATCTCGTCCGTCCCCCGGATGTGCAGGGGGTGCGAGCCCCCACGCATCTCCGTCAGGCGCCGGTCCAGCGCGTGGTACCTCGCCAGAGGCGTGATGTTCTCGGGCCTCAGGTGCTCCAGCGACGCGCTGGGAAGGATCCCGACCAGCACCGGACGAACGCCCAGCGGCTCCGCCGCCGCCCGGATCACGTCCAGCAGCTCGTCGAACTCGCGCCGCATGTCCCCGAAGCACCGGCCCGTCAGCTCACGCGGGGACCCGTTGATCTCCAGGTTGAACCGGGCCAGCTCCGGCACGATCCGCTCGTCGTCGATCCGCTCCAGCAGCTCGGGCGCCACCGGCGCCGGCGCCCCGCGCTCGTCGATCAGGCACAGCTCCTGCTCCGCCCCGATCCGGCGCGGGCCCGTGTCGAACATCCCCTCCTCGATCATCCGCCCCAGCGCGTCCAGGTCTCGCACCAGCCGCCTCTGGAACGACCGTCGCGCCTCCGGCGTCTCCTCGATCGCGACACGCTGGCTGCCCATCTCGCCTCCGATGCTCGGGTCCCGCAACAGATCATATCGTCCGCAAAGACGCCCCACCCGGGGTCTAGAATCGACGCGCAACAGGTGCGGTGGCTGAGCGGTTGAAGGCACACGACTTGAAATCGTGCGAACCCGCAAGGGTTCCGTGGGTTCGAATCCCACCCGCACCGCTTCTTCGGCCCGGCCCCGTCCCCTCTCGCCCGGGTTGCTCTCGCTCGCCTGGGGCACGAAGCCCGGTGGGGCGCCCTTCGGGACAAACCGAGCCCTCTTGAGCCGAAGCGCACACCGCACCGATCAGCCGCTCTGTAAACCGAGAGCCGGTTCGCCATCCACACCGGAACACTCGCGGGCACCACGGGAGAAGCACGATTACCAAGTAAGCACGATCGCAACAGTTCGCATCTCAAAGGCACGGACAGCGGCCCACACCGAGGTGATCCAATACTCGCAGCATCCACGGCGTTTGCACGGCGTCTGGAGGTGCATCCGGGCCACCGACAGACGGTAGCGACAGGTGATGACCAGACTCACTCCCCGGGGTTCTCCGATGCTCACACTCGCCGCAGCCGCCCTCATCACTTCCGGATGCGCCCGACACACCGATGACGCGGCCGTGATCAGCGATCCCGTCCGGCTCGGCGAGGTCTCCTTCACCATTCTCACGATCGAGCTTGAGGGAACAGCCCTCGCCATCGCCGACATCAACGCCGACGGCGCTCCGGACGTGCTCAGCGCCGGCACACGGCTCGCCGTCCTGCTCGGCGACGGCGAGGGAGGCCTCCGTCGCGCCCATGTCGCCCCGGCCGGCGACAACCCCGTCGAGCTTGCGATCTCCGACCTCAACGCCGACGGTCACGCCGATCTCGTCGTTGCGAACCACGAGGCCCACTACGTCACCCTGCTCCTTGGAGACGGCACTGGCCGCTTCACGCCCGCAGACGGCTCTCCTCATCCGATCGATGTCGACCCGCACCCGCACGCCGCCGCCGCGGCCGATCTCGACGGCGACGGACGCCCGGACCTGCTGGTCGATCACTCCCCCCGCGGAGCGCGCGACCCCGGCCTGCGCAACGACCCGGGCGGCGTGCTCGTGCAACGCGGCCTCGCGGACACCCGCTTCGACCAGCCCGGCCTCGTCATCGAGACCGGCGGTGTCCCCTACCGGGGCTTCACCCTCGCAGACATCAACAACGACGGACGCCCCGACCTGATCGCCCCGCTCGACCGCTCCGTCGCCGTTCTGCTCAACTCCAGCGCCCAGGGCCACGTCTCCTTTGAGCCCGTGCCCACGGTCCGCGCAGAAGCACCCTTCACCGTCGCGGTCGGCGATCTCAACGCAGACGACCACCCCGACCTGATCGTCGGCGCTGGCGAGGAATCCGCAAGCGTCGAGGTGCATCTCGGCGACGGCCAAGGGCAGTTCGAGCCCGCTCCGGGCTCGCCCTTCCGGCACACACGCGGCGGCAAGAACGCACGCGTCGGAGACTTCAACGCAGACGGCTTCGATGACGTCGCGATCGCCGCCTACTCCTCCGACAGCGTCCTCATCCTGCTCGGAGGGCGCGACGCGATCCGGACCGCGACCCTGCCCGCCGGGCACGAACACCCCTGGGGCCTCGCCACGGGGGATCTCAACGCCGACGGTGCCGACGACCTCATCGTCATCGGCGACGGCGACCGACATGCCCGCCTCTTCCTCAGCGACCGGCGATAACGATCAAAACGCACCAAAGTCCAGCCCGAGCGCGTGCTCGCTGCATCGCACCCGCGGGATCGTTCGATTTCTGCAGCATGCACGCCCCACGCACGCCCAGCCAGCACGCCTTCGAGATCTTCATCGACGCCGGCTGCGGCCTGTGCTCCCGCGAGGCTCGCTTCATGGCCTGGCTCGACCGACGCCGACCCCCCCAGCGGCTCCGCCTCACCGACATCGGCTCCCGGGCCTTTCAAACGGTCTGCGACGAGACCGGTCTGGACTTCGACACCGCCATGCGTTCCATCCACGGGCGCATCCTCACCGGCGACCGCGCCGGCGAACTGGTCGAGGGCAACGAGGTTTTCCGGCGTGCGTACGGGGCAATCGGCAAATTGTGGGGGGGGCTCTGGGCCCCGACCGGCTGGCCGGTGCTCCGCCCGATCTGCGACCGGCTCTACGCCCTCTTCGCCCGCCGGCGGTACCGCCGGCGCATGAAGGCCGGCTGCCCCATGCCGACCGAGCCCCGGTTCGGATAGGCTCCACCTGGAGTCGGAACGAGCGGGGCGGGAGGAGGAGGCGGCCGGTGCTGAAGACCCTGTCGGCGGCGTGCGTGGTGTGGGCCGGGCTGTGCGCACACGCGATGCAACCACCGACGGCGCGCCCCAACATCGTCCTCATCATGACCGACGACCAGGGCCTGGGCGACCTCTCGATCACGGGCAACCCGCACCTCGAGACGCCCAGCATCGACGCGCTGGCCCGCCAGGGCGTCTCCTTCTCCCGCTTCTACGTCAGCCCGGTCTGCTCGCCGACCCGGGCCTCGCTCATGACCGGTCGGTACAGCTACCGCACGCGCGTGGTCGACACCTGGGTCGGGCGGTCCATGATGGACCCCGGCGAGGTGACCATCGCCGAGGTGCTGCGCGAGGCGGGCTACGCCACCGGCATCTTCGGCAAGTGGCACCTGGGCGACTGCTACCCGATGCGCCCCCAGGACCAGGGCTTCGACGAGGTGCTCGTCCACCGGGGCGGCGGGCTCGCACAGCCCTCCGAGCCCCCCGAGAACGACCGACGCTACACCGACGCCATCCTCTTCCGCAACGGCGAGCCCGTCCGGACCGAGGGCTACTGCACCGATGTCTTCTTCGATGCCGCGCTCGAGTTCATCGACCGCTCCGCGGAGCGGGGCCGGCCCTTCTTCGCTTACATCGCGACCAACGCGCCCCACGATCCCTACCACGACGTCCCGGAGGCGCTGTACGAGAAGTACAGTGCGATGGACCTGAGCCCGCAGCTCAACAACCCCGAGCGATACGCCGACGACCTCGCGCGCGTCTTCGCCATGTGCGAGAACATCGACGACAACGTCGGCAGGCTGCTGGCCCGCCTCGACGAACGATCCCTCGCCGACGACACCATCGTCGTCTACCTGCACGACAACGGCCCGCGCATCCCGCACTACGCCGCCGGCCTCCGCGGGCGGAAGACCACCCCGATGGAGGGCGGGATACGCTCCCCGCTCTACATCCGCTGGCCCGGCGTGCTCGGGGCCGGTCGCGTCGTCGACACCCACGCGGCCCACTACGACCTGATGCCCACCCTCGCAGAGCTCGTCGGCCTCGACGGCTCCGAGGTCCGGGCCCTGTGCACCAACCCGATGGACGGACGCTCGCTCGCCCCGCTGCTGACCGGCGAGCCCGCGCAGGAGGCGTGGCCCGATCGGTTCCTGTTCTTCCAGGCCCACCGCGGCGACACGCCCTCTCCCCGCCACAACTTCGCGGTGGTGGGGGGCAGATGGAAGCTCGTACGCAGCTCCGGCTTCAACTTCGAGGCGGCGCCCGACTCCTCCGAGATCATGCTCTTCGACCTGCTCGCCGACCCCGGAGAGCGGGCCAACCTCGCAAGCGAGCACCCAGAACGTTTCGAGGCGATGCTCCGCGCCTACGACGCCTGGTACGCCGACGTCAGCACCACCCGACCCGACAACTACGACCCGCCCCGCATCGTCATCGGCACCCCCCACGAGACCACGACCACACTCACCCACCAGGACTCACGGCGCTGGTTCGAGGGCGACTTCGATCAGGCCGTCTGGAAGCTCCGCGCCGAGGGAAACCGCACCTACACCGTCCGCGTCCTCGCCGACTCCGACCACACGCGCGGCACCCTCACCCTGGGCCTCAACGACGACACCCACGCCGCCGAGGTCAGCCCGGATTCCCGCTGGACCGTCCTCCGCGACATCCCCATCCCCGCCGGGCCGACCGACCTCTGGGCCGCCTACGACGGCACCGACGTGCCGACCACCGCCTACCACGTCGTCCTCGAACTCGAAGACTGACCGAGTGGGTGCCACGGGTTGACCGCAGGACAACCCGTGCTCCGGAACGGTCGGGTGCCGCGGGTTGAACTTGTTCAACCCGTGTCTTCTCTCGCCCCCCAACTCACTCCGACGCGATCACCTCACGCTTTTTCGCCTTCCGCCACAGCCGCAGCGCCTGCACCGTCGTCAGCGGCGTCCCGCCCGACGCGATCCGGTCGTCCGCCACCCGGTACAGGTGCTTCCAGTGCGCCCGCAGGATCGCCCACGCCCGGAAGAACGAGTGATCCGGCTCGTACAGGTGGATCGGCTCCGACGTCACCCCGTTCAGCTCGATCACTCCGAACTCACCCCGCTGGAACGCTTCCTCCGACGTCGCGCGCACGTCGAACCGCCCGAAGTCCAGCCCACCTCCACCCTGACCTTTGAACCCAGAGGCCAGCCGATCGATCGCCGCGGCGAGCTCGGGCGTCACGATGTCGCTCGCGTCCTCGAACTTCGCCCCCTGCACGTGGTTCGCGGCAAGCCCGAGCGTGACCGACTCGCCCTCGGGCAGCACCGTGTCCCAGCGCCCCGCGTGACGATGGTGGAACATCCTCGCCTGGCACCGGAACCGCCGGTGCGACAGGATCAGCTCCCCGAACGTCCGCTCCCCGTCCCCCGTCAGGCTCAGGAACCGCTTGCGGCAGACCCCCGTGATGATCCCCGACCGCCCCTCACCGGCCTCCGAGGACCGCACCCAGAACACCCCGTACTCGCACGGCCCGGGGTGGTACCGCTGCAACTGCACCGCGCGGCTGATCCGCCCGAAGTAGTCCCGCAGGTCGTCCGCGTTCGTCGCCCGCCGGATCGACTTCCCGTTCTCGCCCGTCGCCGGCTTGCAGATGATCGGGAACCCGCCCAGCTCCGGCCGGCTTTCCACCGCCTCCAGCGCACGGGCCGCACGCTCCTCGGGCGTCCCCTCCGGCCCGATCGCGTGGAACGCCAGCAGGTTCGCATCGTCCGGCAGCGCCCGCAGGATCGCGTCCTTCGACTCGTCCACGAACCCGCCCCCGTTCCCGATCCCGGGGTTCGCGGCGGTGAACGACCACGGGCCGTGCTTCGTGAACACCCGCCCCACCCACATCGGCCACACGCTGATGTAGATCCACGTGCACGACCACCACTCGTGGTTCGTCCAGCGGCTCCACGTCCGCAGCATGTACTGACGCCCCCTGCGACGGCACACCCGCACCAGCGCGTGCAGCAGCACCGGCCCGAGCACCAGCCACAGCCCGAGACCGAGCACACCGAACCGCAGCGTCAGGTCGTCCGGCCCCAAGCGCCACGAGAACGTGTCCTGCTCGGCGAGAAACACCGCGGACAAGGCCGCGAACGACCCCAGCATCCGCGTCAGCCACCCCAGGGGCCAGCGGGGCACGTCGAACAGCGTCGGCCTCCGCAGCATCCGCCCCGCCCACACCCCCAGCCACGCCACCCCGATGTCCAGGTCCGTCCGTCCCACGTACATCCCCACGAGCACCACCGTCAGCATCGGGCGCCACCGCGCCAGGCCCGCGATCACCGGCACCAGCACCCACCACGGCGTGTCCCGCAGGTGCACACCCACCCACTCGATCCCACGCGCCACCCCGCGACGCTCGGGCAGCGGGGCGCGGTTGTCGTAGCCCGTCAGTGGCTCCACGCCCGGCACGTCGTGGCGCTCGAAGTGTTCGTTCAGGACGCCCGCGACGTCATCCAGCGAAGCCTCCCGGATCGGCAGCCAGTCCGGCATCGCCATCGGCATGAAGTGGCCGCCGTCCAGCATCACCAGCCGGCTCGTCGGGATGGCGGCGTGGTGGAGCTCCGCCCCCCACGCGGGCGTCAGGAAGTCGTGCCTGCCGTGCAGGATCAGCGTCGGGGTCTCAAGCCCCTCCATGATCGGGCGCAGCAGCCGCTGATCAGTCTGCCGAAAATTCCACAGCCATCCAAGATCGCGTGCCGAGCCGAAGAACCCAAAGTCCGGCGTGCCGAGTTGCAACCCACGAAAAACAGCCAGACCAGCCAGATACTTCCCGTGTTCGAACGCATAACTCCCGCTCCCCTCGGTCTCCTGCAACCCCACCGAGGCCAGCAGCGTCACCGTCGCAACACGATCCGATTCGATGTCAGCCATGTGCAGCGCCACAGCCCCGCCGTTCGACCACCCCACCACGTGCGCCCGCTCGATCCCGAGCGTCGACATCGCCGCCAGCACGTATTGTGCGTGGGCCCGCGCCCCGACATCCGGCACACGCCACGCGCTCTGCCCGAAACCCGGCAGGTCCAACGCCACGCTCGAGCGTCCGAACGCCGCAAGCCTCGGTCCCAGCGCGGTGAAGTTCTCCTTCCCCCCCGGCGACCCGTGCAGCCACACCACCGGAAGCACATCCGCCGTGCCACCCTCGCCTTCCCATCGACGGAGAACGAGGCGCACCTCCCCATCACCGACGACGCCCGAACGGTCATAGGTAGCCGTGAGAACGGCATCATCTCCTTTTAGTTTAGAGACACTGAATAATTCACCCAGCGTCGACACACCGACCAACCCCAGGTACACCCCCAGCAACACCCGCCAGTGAGCCCGCATCCACCGGGCCAGTGCCCCTGTCATGCCGGCTCACCAGGATCAGAAGTGGGGGGGGCGCCACCGGTCGTCACCCCCACATACTTCCGCTTCCGGATCTCAGCCGTGCCCAGCTGCCCGCACGCCGCCATCTGTGAGCGTCCCTTGGTCCTCCGCCGCTTCACGAAGATCCCGTGCGACCCCACCCGCTTCACGAACCGCTCCACGTCCCCCTCGTCGGGCGCCGGCCACGGCGAGTTCCGGCGCGGGTTGTACGGGATCACGTTCAGCAGCCCCAGATGACTCTTCCCGCCCTGCTTCGCGAACGGCTTCATCCACGCGGCGATCTGGTCCGCGTGCTCGGGCGCGTCGTTCACCCCGGGGATGAGCACGTACTCGAACATCATCTTGCGCCCCTTGGCGCGGGTCGCCGCGAAGTCCAGCATCACCCGCTGCAGCTCCGCCATCCCCCATTTCCGATTCAGCGGCATGATGCGGTTCCGCACCGCGTCGTTCGGCGCGTTCACGCTCAGCGCGATCCCCAGCCGCTTCCACCCCGGCTCCTTCACGACCTCCACCAGCCTCCGCAGCCCGTCCACACGACCCACCGTCGAGATCGTGATCCCGCTCATCGCGACGTTCGGCCCGTACCGGTCCGTCAAACACGCGATCGCAGCCAGCACGTTGTCCAGGTTGTCCAAGGGCTCGCCCATCCCCATGAACACGATGTTGTCGATCGTCGCCCCGCGCTCGTGCGTCGCGGCCCACCACTGCGCCACGATCTCCGCCGGCGTCAGGTTCCGCACCAGCCCCATCTGGGCCGTCTCGCAGAAGTCGCACCCCATCGCGCACCCCACCTGGCTCGACACGCACAGCGTCGTCGTCTTCCGCCCGGTCTGGCCCTCCATCGGGATGATGACCGACTCAATATCGAGGTGCCGTGTCCGCGGATCGTCTTCCCGAGCACTCGGCCGGTCCCCCTGTTCGGGCACACGTGGGGGGGGGACTCGCTGGCAGAACTTGGTGACGGTCCCCTCTTCGACCTCTTCCTCGTGCGTGCGGACCACCGGTGGGATCGGGCTGTCCAGGCCCGTCTCGTCCCGACCGTCCCGATAAAACGCCGTGTAGCGCGCGTTCGCCTTCCCGGACCCGATCCCGACCGCCTTGCACGCCCCGAGGTACGCCTCGTGCGTCATCCCCAGCGGGTGCGGGGCAGCGCCGGACGGAGCCGGAGCGGTATGAGCGGGCTGGAAGGTGTGGTCAGGCATAAACATGCGGCGATGGATACCCCGGCCGGGGGTTTCGAAAACGCGCCGGAATCGTTAGGATAGGGCCGGACGCCCACAGCACGCGGCGTCCCTTGGCGTTGATTCACCGCGAGGGCCCCTTCATGCATCTCAACCGCACACGTCCCGCCTCGGGGCGCCCGGAAGCCGCGTTCACGCTCATCGAGCTGCTGGTCGTCATCGCGATCATCGCCCTGCTCATCGGCATCCTGCTCCCGTCGCTGGGCAGGGCCCGCGCCACCGCCCAGCAGCTCGTCTGCCTCCAGCGCATGAAGGAGCTGGGCACCGCGACGTCCTTCTACGCCGCAGACCACGACAACCGCATCTGGCCCATGCAGACCGGCACCTTCGGCTGGGCCCGCGAGCGCGACACCGAGTCCCCCACCGGCTACTCCGCCGGCCCCGTCTACCACTACGTCGACCGCGTGGACGAGATCCTCGAGTGCCCCACCAACAAGCGCCAGACCACCGACTATCAGGACCGCACCGACCTCTACGACGACGGCACCAACACCCTCATCGACTTCGACTACACCCTCATCACCGGCGTCCAG
>JBICID010000031.1:0-9117 GCA_043101615.1 Phycisphaerales bacterium JB040
GGCCCACAGCCCGGCCTCGTCGCCGCCGGTGCCGGCCCGGATCTCGAGGATGACCGAGCCGACGCGCCGGTCGTCGGACTGCACCAGCTCGGCCTTGACGCGTTCGAGCGTCTCCGCGGCCCGTGCTTCGATCTCGGGCAGCTCGACCCGGGCGATCTCGGCGAGCTCGGCGTCGTCGGAGGTGAGGGCCGCGCGGAGTTCGTCGGCTTCGGCGCACAGATCCCGGTACTCGCGGTAGCCCGACACCACCGGTTCCAGGGCCGCCTTGCGGATGGCCAGCGCCGTTGCACGCCTGTGGTCGGCCAGCACCTCCGGGTCGCTCATCGCCCGCTCGATGTCCGCGAGCTGGGCGTCGAGCTCGTCGAGCTTGGCGGTGAGGGCCTCGGGCGGATCGGCGGGGTGCGTCACGGGGCAAGCCTAGACGTGCGCCCCCCGTGCCGGTCCGCCCGCCCGTCTAGTCTGCGTCGAGCACGCGCATGCCCTCGATCGGGAACCCCTCGGGCGCCAGCCTGCCGTTGATCATCGCGCCCCCGGGCAGGGGCGTGTAGAGCTCGATGGAGATCTGGCTGAAGGGCATGCGTCCGGGCGCAACGGGCTCGCCCCCGGTCGAGACCGTCGCCATGACCATCACCGGCACGCCCTCCGGCACCCCGGCCATGGGGGCGGGCTCGCCCTCGGCGCGGGGCGGTGCGTCCAGGCCCGCCATCATCATGCGGTGCATCGGGGCGTGGTACCAGCGTTCCAGCGCGGCCCTGTCCTCGAACCATCCCACCACGGTCTGCCGCCCGGAGGCGAAGACAGCGCGGTCGGCCCCCAGGCACCCCTCGCTCCGCTCCAGCGCCTCGACGAGCCGCCGCCCGAAGTCGTCGCCCGGCGCCCGCTCGGGCTGCAGCGAGAGCCCGAGCCCCGCCGCAAGCGCCAGGGTCGAAATCCCAATCAGCAACGTCCGGGTCTTTCGTGTACGCATCGTGCACCGCCTCCTTACTCGTGCTCCCCAGCAACGATACAGTGCACCCGGGAACATGACCACGCACCAAACGAAACGGGCAAGATTCAGACAATGAGCGATGCGATCAAACTCGAGCACGTCCGCAAGACCTTCGGCAAGAAGGTCGCGGTCGAGGGGCTGGACCTGGCCGTGGCGGAGGGCTCGATGACCGGGTTCATCGGCCCCAACGGCGCGGGCAAGACCACCACCATCCGCATGATCATGGCGATCCTGTTCCCCGACTCGGGCGAGCTGACCGTCCTCGGGCGCACCAGCGCCGTCGAGAGCAAGGACCGCATCGGCTACCTGCCCGAGGAACGCGGCGTCTACAAGAAGATGAAGGTCGCGGCCTTCCTCAAGCACATGGCCCTGCTCAAGGGCGTGGACTCCGCCGGCCTGCACCGCAAGGTCATGACCTGGCTCGACCGCGTCTCGCTCGCCGACGTCGCCAAGAAGAAGTGCGAGGAGCTCTCCAAGGGCATGCAGCAGAAGGTGCAGTTCATCTCCTGCGTCATCCACGAGCCCGACCTGCTCATCCTCGACGAGCCCTTCTCCGGGCTCGACCCCGTGAACATGCGTCTGCTGCGCGACCTCATCCACGAGCAGCACGCCTCGGGCAGGACCGTCATCTTCTCCACCCACGTCATGCCGCAGGCAGAGAGCCTGTGCGACCACATCGTGATGATCCACAACGGCCAGAAGGTGCTCGACGACACGCTCGACGGGATCCGCTCGCGGTTCGACCCGCGCGGCGTGCTGTTCGAGCCGCTCAACGGCGACGCGACCGAGCGGGTCCGCGGGCTCGCCGGCGTCAGCCAGATCCGCGAGAGCCGGGGCGGGCTGGAGGCGGTGCTGGGCGACGGGGCGGACGCCCAGGACGTGCTGCGCGCCATCGTCTCCGCCGGGGCTATGGCCCGTGTCGAGCTCCACCGGCCCACGCTGGAGGACGTCTTCGTCGAGATCGCCAGCGGGCAGAGCGGGGAATCGAAGCAGTCGGTCCGGGAGAGCCTGCACACGCCCGTCGGGGCGGGCGCCGAGGGAGAGGGGGCGGACTCATGAGCCGCGTGCTGCAGATCGCCAAGCGTGAGTTCGTCTCTACCGCCCTGACCAAGGGCTTCATCATCGGCGCGTTCGTGCTGCCGGTGCTGTTCACGGCCCTGATCCCGCTGGTGGTGCTGCTGGCGCTGGGCGCCAAGGCCCCCCCGATCGTGGGCGAGGTGGCGGTGATCGACCGCAGCGGCGTGATCGCCGAGGACTTCGAGTCACGCTTCTTCAAGGCCCTGGAGGAACGCAAGGCAGAGGAGAAGGCCCTGGTCGACGAGGCCAGCAGGTCCGCCGGCGCGATGGGCGGCGGGGCCGCCTCGGGCGAGATGGCCCAGTCCGTCATGGACAACGTGCTCGCCGACATCCAGGTGAGCGTGACGGTGCTCCCCAACGACGCGGACGTGGACGCCGAGAAGGCCCGCCTGACCGAGCCCGCGGACAAGGACGACCCGTCCAGGCGGCTCGCGGTGCTGGTGATCGACGAGCACGCGGTCGCGGAACGCAGCGAGAGCGAGCGGGCCCCCGGCCCCGACGCGGGCGAGGACGCCCAGCCGCTGCCGCGTTTCGGCGGGTTCGAGCTGTTCGTGCGACCCAAGACCGACGACCGCACCAGCGACGTGCTGCGCAGCTCCGTCCGCGAGTCCATACGCGACGAGCGGTACGCCACGTACGGCTACGACCGCCAGGAACTCGAGGAGCTGAACCGGGTGGAGACCACGACCCGAGAGATCACCGAGACCGGCGACGAGCGCGGCTCCACCGAGGACCTGCAGCAGATGCTGCCCCTCGCCTTCATGCTGCTGATGATGATCTCGATCATGATCGGCGGCGGGTACCTGCTCACGACCACGGTCGAGGAGAAGTCCAGCCGCGTGGTGGAGGTGCTGCTGAGCGCGACCTCGCCGATGCAGCTGATGGCGGGCAAGATCCTCGGGCAGATGGGCGTCGGGCTGAGCCTGATGATCATCTACTCGGGCCTGGGCATGGCGGCGCTGATCGCCTTCGCCATCCAGGACATCATCGACCCGATGACGCTGGTCTACATGATCGTCTTCTTCCTCGCGGGCTACTTCATGATCGCGAGCCTGATGGCCGCGGTCGGCGCCGCGGTGAACGACATGCGCGAGGCCCAGTCGCTCCAGACCCCGATCGTGATGTTCGTCATCATCCCCTACCTCTTCTGGCTGCCCATCAGCCGCGACCCGAACTCGATCCTCGCGACCGTGCTCAGCTTCCTGCCCCCCGCCAGCCCGTTCATCATGATGATGCGGGTCGTCTCCAGCGACCCCCCACCGCTCTGGGAGGTCCTGCTCTCGATCCTGGTGATGGGCCTCGGCGTGTACGTCTGCCTCAAGATCGCGGCCAAGGTCTTCCGCGTCGGCCTCCTCATGTACGGCAAGCCGCCGAACTTCCGCACGCTGGTCAAGTGGGTGCGGATGGCGTGAGCCAGCCTGCGGCGCCATCGCCCGGAGCTACACTCCGCCCCATGACCGACTGGGACAAGCACGACCTCTACGAGACCTGCGTCCAGAGCGTGGACCACCTCGCCCCGCTGCTCCGCGCGATCCACGGCGCCCGCCCGCGCATCCTCGGCGAGGACTTCTCCGGCACCGCAGCGCTCAGCCACGCCTGGGTCGCGACCGATCCCGAGGCCCGCGCCGTCGCAACCGACCTCGACGACGAGGCCCTCCGCAAGCACCCCGCGCACGAGCGCGTGGACACACGCCTCGCCGACGTGCGCGACGTCGCCGACCCCTGCGACGTGCTCTTCGTCGGCAACTTCTCGATCGGCTACCTGCACACCCGCGCCGAGCTGGTCGAGTACCTCCGGCACGCCCGCTCGCGCCTGAGCGGGACACCGGGGGGGGTCTTCGTCTGCGACACCTACGGCGGCGAGACCGCCTGGACCGTCGGCGACGTCCACCGCCCCCACTCCCTGGGCGGCGGCTGGGTCTGCCGCTACACCTGGGAGCAGTCCGAGGCCGACCCGCTCACCGGCATGGTCGTCAACCGCATCCATTTCCGCGTCGAGCGGGCGGGCGTCATCGAGCAGGAGATCCTCGACGCGTTCGTCTACCGCTGGCGGCTCTGGAGCGTGCCCGAACTGCGCGACGCCATGGCCGATGCCGGCTTCCGCACCACGCAGGTCTACGCCAAACTCGCCGAGGCCGTGGACGACGAGGGCAACGCCTACACCACCCCGGTCACCGACCCCGACGAGCTGGACGGCACCTTCATCGTGCTCGTCGTGGGGCGTGCGGGCTGAGCGGGTTGGGGCGGTGATCGGACCCGCCCCGGGCCCGATCGAGCCTGAAATCGACACGGGCGAGGGCCGATGAAGCCTGTGTGAGCAGCTTCCCCCAGCCAGCCCCGATGCCCGAGCGACGCGACCCGTCCGAGGGCACGCCCCGGTTCGCTCCTCTGGATCGCCCGCTGCCCGGCGCGCCCGCGACCCCCGCTGGCACGATCGCGCACCCCGACTCCCCGCCGGCGCCCGCCTGCTGGCAGTGCGGCTACACCCTCAGCGGGCTCGGCGTGGACGGGCAGTGCCCCGAGTGCGGCACACCCATCTGGTCCATGCCGCGCCGCACGCGGGCCCAGCAGGAGACCCAGAAGTCGGCCTCGAACTGCCAGCTCTGGGGCATCCTGTCCCTGGTCTTCATGTTCGCCTGCCTCGGCCCGCTCGCGGCCTTCATGACCATCCCGTCCTTCGTGTACGCGAGCAGGGCGAAGCAGGCCATCCGCACCGGCCTGGTGCGACGCGAGGAGATCACCGGCCTCGCCGCAGGTCAGGTCTGTTCCTGGATCACCATCGGCCTCACGTGCCTGGTCCTCGGCCTGTACGGGCTCATGATCATGGCCGCCTTCGTGCTCTGAACAACAACGACGTGCCCAATACAACCAGCCGCGTGCGTGAGCACGCGGGGAGGGCATGACCCCGAGGCATCCGCAACCTCCCCGGGCGCTTACGCGACCGGCTGGTTCATCCGAGCCGCGGGCGTGAGCACGCGGCCCCGCTCGACCGAACCCCGAGCCCCACCGCTCACGCGGTGGGCCCGTTCTTCAACCAGCCGCGGGCGTGAGCACGCGGGGAGGGATTGCGAGATCCAAAAATGGCCGCGGGCCCCCGGAGGTCCGAGGGCCCGCGTCAAGCGGCCGGGTGCGGCGGATAAGCCGAGTTCTGTCTTCCCCGCGGTTTCCCGCCCTGTCCATTGACGGGGGCTCGGGCGAGACCTGCGGGGAGCGGGCGACCATTTCTCTGCCCGCGCCGTTGCCGACGCGGTGAGGACCGGCCTTCCGACCGGCCCCGGCACCCTACCCGGATCGTCGGCGTCTCACGACGCTGCGGGCGGACCGCCCCGATCCTGTTTGGGCTTGCACGCGATGGGGTTTACCGTGCCCCGCCTGTCACCAGCCGGGCGGTGCGCTCTTACCGCACCTTTTCACCCTTGCCTGTGCCCCGCGAGCGGGGCCATCGGCGGTCTGTTCTCTGTGGCACTGTCCCTCGCCCCCGGCCACGGCCCGAAGACCTCGTTGGGGCGGGTGGGCGTTACCCACCATCGTGTCCTGCCGTGCTCGGACTTTCCTCACAACAGAAACCTGCTGCGCGGCCGCCTTCGCCGCACCTGTCAACAGATTCTATCGCCCGCCACACGCCCAAAGTTCACCCAACACGCCGAGGAACCCGGTGATAGCATCCGACCATGGGCACGGACGCTCCACTCTTCGACGACACCGCTCCCCCAGCCGACGCCGGCCCCCCCACCCCCTGCGTGCTGTGGTGCCGCCCGGACCAGGCACAGCTCGCCCGCAGGCTCGCACGCCGGGCCAACCTCGAGTACCGCTTTGCCGGCTCCCCCGAACGCGGACGCGGCGGCGAGCTCGCCCGCTCTCTCGGCGCCGAGCACGCCGGCGACCTCCGGGCCGCCCTCACCGCCTGGGACGCCCCCGGCGCCGAGGACAACCCCGTCGGCCTCGCCCTGCTGCTCGACGCCGGCACCCTCGGGGCCGGCGACGATGACGCCCAGACGCTCGCCGACCTCGGCGCACGCGGCGTCCGCGTCGTCAGCCTCGACCCCATCCCCGCCTCCGCAACCGAACTCGGACGCTCCTGGACCGACGGCCCCGAGGGCGCCCGCCCCGTGGACCGTATCCGCCTCGCCGGGCTGGTCAGCCGCATGGGCACGCTGCACGAGGCGATGGAGCACCGCGACTCGTTCGGTGCCGTCCGCAGCATCGGGCTGAGCCTCTGCTGCGGGGCGGGCGAGGGCTCGCTGGGCGGGCTGCTCGCCAGCGGGCTGGAGCTGCTGATCGCCGAGCTCGGCACGCCCGAACTCGTGGACGCCTCCCACGTCGGGCCCAGGTCCGACGGGGGCCTGCACCCCGCGTCGGGCGACTCGATCCGCGGGCTGCACGCCGACCTCTCCGTCCTGCTCCGCTTCGAGGGCGGCCAGAGCGCCACCATGCTGCTCAGCGACCGCGCCGGGGCCTGGGACCGACGCGTCACCCTGCTGGGCCAGGGCGGACGCCTGGACATCACCGACGACGGCTTCGAGTGGACCGGCAACCAGGGCGAATCGGTCGACCGGCACGAAGCCCCGCACGCGACCGGGGACGCCTCGACACCCCACGCCGTGCGGGTCCTCGCGCGCGACATCGCCGCCGCCCTCTCCGGCGAGCCCGACCGCGGCACACGCGGCGGGCGGGGCCCCATCGACCCCGGCCCGGTGCTGGCCTGCGCCCAGACCGTCCTGCTCTCCTGCCGCACGGGCCAGGCCGAGCGCCCGGAAACGATCACCCGCATGCTGCACGCCTGACCTCCCCCCCCACTCCCGACCCCGCGTTCACACCACGGCGAGAACCACCACACCCCCCGTGCGGTGCGAGTGTGTGCTCGCGCGGGGGAGATCGGGGGGGTGTGCGTGGTGGTCCTCGGAGTTGGCCGCGTGCGGGGGCCCGTGTCAGAACACGTTGCCGGTCAGCAGCACCTCCATGTGATGGATGGTCTGCTCGAGTTCGTGGTTCTCGGCGAGGTTCAGGTCGCCGATGGAGAGCATCCCGACCAGGCGCCCCTGGTCGATCACGGGCAGGTGGCGGATGCGCTTCTCGCGCATCACGTGGCGCGCCTCGGACAGGCGGGTGCCGGGCGTGCAGGTCAGGATCTCGTCGGTCATGACCTCGCGCACCAGCGTCTCGTCCGGATCGCGCGACGCCGCGACCACGCGCGTCAGGATGTCACGCTCGGTCAGGATCCCCGCGATCTGGTCACGATCCAGCACCACCAGCGAGCCGATGTGGCGCTCGTTCATCAGGCACGCGGCGTCGTGCACCGTGGCGTTCGCCGCGACCGTGTGCACCGACCGCGGCTTGTCCTTCAGGATCGATCTGACATTCGGCATCGATGGCCCTCCTGCTTGGGGGCGGCCATCGTCCTGGCGCACGGGGCTCGCGTCCGGGGAGCGCATCAAGAACAGGCGCTCGGCGCGGGCGCGTCCTGCGGGCCGCCCGTGTGAGCCTTCATTCTCCAAACTTTCATCACGTACACAAGTGCTAACCGCACCTTTCCCGGGGCCCGCCACCCGAAGCGGGCACGACCGGAGTGCGAACACGAACGCGCGGTGTGAGCCGGGAATTCTCGCCCGGAGAGACTCGCCGTCACTTCCAGCGTGTCAGGAACCACTTTTTCTTGCCGCGTCGGATCGCGATGATCGAGCCGTGCAGCAGGTGCGATTCCGTGATCGCCTGCCCCTCGTCGAGGCGCTGCCCGTTGATCGAGACCGAGCCGTTGGCGATGAACTCCCGCGCCTCCCGGTTCGAGCTCGCGGCCCCCATCGCTTTCAGCAGCTCAACCGGATCGGCCCCGTCGCCCGCCAGCTCGCCCTTGTCGCGGTCGAAGCTGGGCACGCTCGCGAAGACCTCGTTCAGGGTTGCTTCGTCGAGGCCGGCGATATTGCCGCTGAAGAGGGCCTTGCCGGCCTCCTCGGCCTGGCGCATCGCGTCCTCGCCGTGCAGGATGGACGTGGCCTCCTGCGCGAGCCGGCGCTGCGCCTCGCGCTTGCCGGGAGCTTCCGTGTGCGCCGCCTCGATCGCCTCGATCTCGTCCTTCGGCAGGAACGTGAACGTGCGCAGGAAGTTGGAAACGTCGTCGTCCGACGCGTTCAGCCAGAACTGGTAGTAGGCGTACGGGCTGGTCCGGTTCGCCGAGAGCCAGACCGCGCCGGACTCGGTCTTGCCGAATTTGCCGCCGTCGGCCTTCTGGACGAGGGGGGCGGTGAGGCCGAAGGCTGCCGTTTCCGATTCTGAAAGAACCCCCTCGCTAGCGCTCGGGGCTAGTTGCTGGGCGTTGATTCGTCGGATGAGGTCAGCGCCAGCCACGATGTTCCCGTACTGGTCCGACCCACCGAGCTGTACCGTGATGCCATCCGCCTCATACAGATGCGCAAAGTCGTACGCCTGCAGAATCATGTAGCTGAACTCGGTGTAGCTGATCCCCTGCTCGCGGTTGTTGAGCCGCTCGCGGACCGACTCCTTCTGCATCATCATGTTGACGCTGAAGTGCTTGCCGATGTCCCGCAGCGCGTCGATGTACGACAACTCGCTCAGCCAGTCGTCGTTGTTCACGTGCTCGTGGGGGCGTCCCTCGACCTTCCCCAGCACGGCCTCGAAGATTCCCTTCTGGGCCGCGACGTTCGCGCTCACCGTCTCGCGCGTGTTGAGCTGGCGCTCCGCCGACTTGCCCGACGGGTCACCGATCAGCCCCGTGCCGCCCCCCTGCAGCACCACCGGCACGTGCCCGGCCCGCTTGAAGTGGGCGAGGCACATGATCGGGACGAGGTTGCCGATGGTCAGCGAGTCCGCCGTGGGATCGAACCCCGCGTACGCCTTCCGCGGCGACCCCTCCGGGTCGCTCAGGTGGGCCCGCAGGCCCTCCAGATCCGTGCAGTCCTTCAGCAGTCCCCGCCAGGAGAGCTCATCCAGGAAATCGATGCGTGTCGAGGCGTCGGTCGGCATGGGCACAGGTTAGGGCGGCAGAAGCGTCCCCGCAGCCCCCCACCACACGGTGCCGTGCTTCGACCCGAAGGGCG
>JBICID010000032.1:0-9366 GCA_043101615.1 Phycisphaerales bacterium JB040
CCAGCATCTTTCTACCCTCTGCCATGGCCACCCCCCCCCTCGTCGGCGTCGTCATGGGCTCGAAGTCCGACTACCCGGACACCATGTCCCACGCCGTGGACACGCTCGAACAGCTCGGCGTCCCGCACGAGTGCCGCGTCGTCTCCGCCCATCGCACGCCCGACCTGCTCGCCGAATACGCCAAGTCTGCGCACGAACGCGGCCTGCGCGTCATCATCGCCGGCGCCGGCGGCGCCGCCCACCTCCCCGGCATGCTCGCGGCCCACACCCACGTCCCCGTCCTGGGCGTCCCAGTCCAGAGCAAGGCCCTGAAGGGCATGGACTCGCTGCTCTCCATCGCCCAGATGCCCGCCGGCATCCCCGTCGGCACACTCGCGATCGGCAAGGCCGGCGCCATCAACGCTGCGCTGCTGGCCGCCGCGATTCTCGCCCCGAGCCACCCCGAGATCGAATCTGCCTTACTCGCGTTCCGCACGTCCCAGACCGACACCGTCCTCGCCAACCCCGACCCGAGACCAGATTCCTGACGAGCCCCCGACGTCAGTCGGGGGGACCCGATCGCGTGCGGGATTCCGAGTCACGCTGAAGAACCGTTCGCAACGTCGCCGAACCTGAGCCACGCGAAGGTTCGGACTCCCACCCACCTCCCAGACACCAACAGCGTTCCCGTACCCTCTCCCCATGCCCCCCCTCCTCTCCATCCTCGGCGGCGGCCAGCTCGCCCGCATGATGGCCCAGTCCGCCCGGCCGATGGAAGTCCGCTGCCGCGTGCTCGACCCCGCCGAATCACCCTCCGCCGCACGGTACGCCGAGCATCTCCGGGCCGACTACACCGACCGCGAGGCCCTCGCGGCCCTGGCCGATGGGGCCGACGCGGTCACCTACGAGTGGGAGAACGTCCCCGCCGAGTCCGCCGCGTGGCTCGCCGAACGCCTGCCCGTGCACCCGAACCCCGGCGCCCTCCGCACCGCCCAGGACCGCCAGCTCGAGCGCGACCTCTTCCGCGACGTCGGCATCCCGCTCCCCGAGACCACGCCGATCGACTCACTCGAAGGGCTCGTGCAGGCACTCAAAGACGGCTTCCCGGTCCCCTGCCTGCTCAAGGCACGGCGCATGGGCTACGACGGCAAGGGCCAGTTCCTGCTGACCGACCCGCTCGACGCCCCCAAGGCCTGGGAGGCCATCGGGCGTGTCCCGGCCGTGCTCGACGGCTTCGTGGACTTCACGCGTGAGCTCTCGGTCATCGCGGTCCGAGCCGCCGACGGCACCACCGCCTGCTACCCCCTCACCCAGAACACGCACCGGGGCGGCATCCTCCGCCTCTCGCTCGCGCCCGCTCCGAACGTCAGCGAGCGCCTGCAACAACTCGCCGAGCGTCATATCACCGCGATTCTGGACCGGCTCGACTATGTCGGCGTGCTGGCGCTCGAGCTGTTCGAAGTGGGCGATGACGAAGGGGGACACCTTGTTGCCAACGAGATCGCGCCGCGTGTCCACAACTCTGGCCACTGGACGATCGAGGGTGCCCGGACCTCACAGTTCGAGAACCACGTCCGCGCCGTGCTGGGCCTGCCCCTGGGCCCGACCGGCATGGCCGAAACCGCACGCGGCGGGGCCGCGATGATCAACGCGATCGGTGCCCTGCCCAGGATCGACGCCGTGAACGCCACACCCGGCGCCGCCCTGCACGACTACGAGAAGGCCCCGCGCCCCAACCGCAAGGTCGGCCACACCACCATCGTCGCCGACACACCCGAAGAACTGCGAGCCCGACTCGAACGCTTCACCCGCATCGTTGGCTAGACCCGATCTGAACGCGGAGCACGCGGAGATACGCGGAGATACGCGGAGAGTCAAAGGGATTCTGTATTTCAACTTCGGGAGTCGGTGACTCGCTCCGCGTCCCTCCGTCCCTCCGCGTTCAACGCATGAATGCGTTATCCAAACACGTTGTGATTCACGATGCACCACAACGCCTCCAGCCCGTCCCGCCACCCGATCTTCTTCCCCTCCGCGTACGTGCGACCCGCGTAGCTCACCGGCACCTCGTAGATCCTGATCGGCTGGGGCTCGCCGCGCCGCGCGAACGGCTTGGCATTCTCGTCCGGGTCGGGCGGGGCGAGGCGCATCTTCGCCAGCTTGGCCACCAGCTCCGGCTCCACCCCGAAACGCGGCTCGGTGATCTCGATCTTTTCGATCACGTCCCGCCGGAGCGCCTTCAGCCCGCACTCGATGTCCGAGAGGTTCAGGTTGCTCAGCATGTTCGAGAACCCGGTGATCATCCGGTTCGCCACCGAGTGCCAGAAGTACAGCACGCGATGCGTCTGCCCCTGGAACCGCGTCCCGATCACCGCGTCCGCCCGCCCGTCCAGGATCGGCTGCAGCACTCGGGCGTGATCCGCCGGGTCGTACTCCAGGTCCGCGTCCTGGATGATCACAGCGTCCGCCCCGTGCTCCAGCGCCAGCTTGATCCCCGCGCCGAGCGCATGCCCCTTGCCCCGATTCGTCTTGGAGTGCACCCCCAGCACACCGTCGCGCTGCGCCAGCTCGTCGATGAGGTCCCCCGACCGGTCCGTCGAGCCGTCGTCCACCAGCACGATCAGCCGCCCGCACGAGGCCCCGTCCGGCAGCACCGGCGGAGCGCACCGCTCCACCCGCTCGAACAGCGTCCGGAGCGTGCGCTCCTCGTTGAATACCGGGATGACGACGCCGATCAGCATGCGGACCCGCACTCTTCTTCGGGGAAAAGGCCTCCCGATTCAGGCGCACCTTAGCCGGACGTGTCCGGCCCCGCCCCCTGGAACGGATAGATCGAGCCCAGCCCGAGGATCCGCGTCAGCTCGTCCAGCGCCTCGCGGGACTCGGTCAGCAGCCTCGGGTCGCCCAGGTCCGCCGGGCTCAGCTCGTCCCGGTAGTGGCGTTCGACCCAGTCGGTGAGCTGCCCGTACTTCGCGGGCGAAAGGCGGGTGTCGCCGGAGAGGGCGTTCTGCTCCTCGTCGGTCAGCACCACCCGCAGGCGCAGGCACGCCGGACCGCCCCCGTTGCGCATCGACTCGCGCACGTCGATGAACACCCCCTCCGCGATCGGGTTGGACGGGTCCGCGATCACCCGCTCCATCAGCTCCCGCACCTCGGAGTGCTCGGCGCACTCCTGCGGCCCGAACAGCATCATCTTCCCGCCCAGGTCCTCACGGTCCTCCTCGTGCTCGTCGTCCAGCCCGTGACCCGACGGCAGCGTCAGCAGCTGCGAGTTGAACAGGTACGTCGTCACGCAGTCGTCCAGCGGCACCTCGTCCTCCGCGACCTCGATGACGACCAGATCCTCCCCCGTGGCCCGCCTCAGTTTCTCGCGACACTCCGCCAGCACCCGCTCCTGGTCCGCGTACGCCCGCTCGTGCACGAACAGCACGTTCCCGTTCCCCACGCTGATCACGTCGTTGTGGAACACACCCGCGTCGATCGCGCCCGGGTGCTGACGCGCGAACACCGTCCGCGACTCGTCCAGCCCGTGGCTCCGCGCGATCGCGAAGCTGGCGTCCGCGCTCTGACGGGGCGGCAGGCGCGTCGGCTCCATCACGCCCGACCGGTGCTCCAGACCGTCCTTGCCGTGCACGAACAATTCGACCCCGGGCCCCCCGTGCCCGCCCAGGCCGCCCGCGGTCAGGCGGGTGTGGTTCGCGGCCCCCTCGTCGAACATCACCGGCGTCATCGCCAGGCACTCGTGCACACAGAACCGGGCCCCGTCGGCGAAGATCGCCCGCAGGATCCGCTCGGCCTGACGCGGCTCCTGGCACCGGTGCGGGTTGAACGCCAGGTTCGCCGCCGTCAGGTGCACCCGGCCGTCCGCGGTGTCCGCGCTCGGCGACACCGTCGCAGCGTTCGCCGCCCACATGCTGCTGGCGCTGCACGCGGCGCTCAGCAGCCCGGGCGCCTCACGCGCCGCACGCTCGATGATCGCCCCCTCGTCCGCCCCCCCGAACCCGTGCCGACGCAGGAACCGGATGTTGGGTCGCTCGTGCGGCGGCAGCACGTGCTGCACGAACCCCGTCTCGCTCAGCCGCATCGCCTTGGCCAGCCCCTGCAGCGCCGCCGTCTTCGGGCTCGCGACGCTGCCCGCGTGCTTCTGGCTCGCCAGGTTCCCCGGGCTCAGCCCCGCGTAGTTGTGCGTCGGCCCCACCAGTCCGTCAAAGTTCGCTTCCACTGCAGGCATCGGCGTTCCCTTCGCCCCCAGCCTAGCCCGACCCCCCGCGTCCCGGTGCCCGCCTTCGGCCCGAAGGGCGAAGGCGGACGAGCCAGATCACCCCTTCATCTTTTCTTCCAATCCCGCAGACACCGCATCGCCCGGTGCCCGCCTTCGGCCCGAAGAGCGAAGGCGGACCGGCCCCGATCACCCCTTCTTCTTGCTCCACACCCGCAGGCACCGCTTCGCCGCGTTCGACAGCGCCAGTCCGCTCTTGCCGCTCAGCGCCTCCTCCAGCCCCACCCGCACCCGGCTCTTCGATGCCCGCATCCCCTCCGCGTGCCACACGCTGAAGCGCACCTCCCGGTGCGTCGTCGCGTGCGTGAACAGCCCGATCCGGTCCACCATCTGCCCGCGTGAGAAGGCGAGCACGTCCTCAGGCTCCGCCACCTCCACCCCCTCCAGCGTCGGCGCCTGCCACATCCCCGCCCACAGGCCGTGCTCAGGCCGGCGCTCCAGCAGCACACGCCCCTCCTTGTCCACGCACACCACCGCCGCCGCGTGGATCACCACCCGCCCGGACCGCGCCTTCGGACGCGGGATCTCGCCCACCCGATGCTCGGCGCGCGCACGGCAGACCTCACGCAGCGGGCAGTCCTCGCACCGGGCACCCCCGAACCCGCGACCCGGCAGGCACACCGTCGCCCCCAGCTCCATCACCCCCTCGTTCAGCAAGCCCGGCTCGTCCGCCGCGCCCACCAGCTCCTCCGCCCGTTCCCACGCCCAGGTGTCCGTCTCGCGCTCCCCCGCCGCCCCGTCGCGTGCGAACAGCCGCAGCAGCACGCGGCTCACGTTCCCGTCCACGATCGGGGCGCACCGCCCGTACACCATGCTCGCGATCGCCCCCGCCGTGTACCGACCCACGCCGGGCAGCGCCCGCAGCGCCGCCTCCTCGCGCGGCACCTCGCCCCCGTGCTCCTCGCAGATCATCACCGCCGCCCGGTACAGGTTGCGCGCACGCCGGTAGTACCCCATCCCCGCCCACGCCGCGACCACAGCGTCCTCGCCCGCGTCGGCCATCGCCCGGGGCGTCGGGAAGGCCGCGATGAACGCCTCGAACCGACGCACCACCCGAGACACCTGCGTCTGCTGCAGCATCGCCTCGCTCACCAGCGCACGCCACGGGTCACGCTCCCCGCGGATCGACCCCCCGTCCCAGTTCGGCCGCCACGGCAGCAGGCGCGCGTTCGCCTCGAACCACCCCTCCACCGACACCGCCACATCGTGCGGGTCCAGCCCCGCCTCCGCCCACGCCCCCGGCGGGGGCACCTCGATGGTCTGGTCGCTCGCCATGCTCTGCTCAGCCCCTGCCTGCACGCCCGGTTCCGGCCGGGCCGGAGCGTGGGCGGGGGGGTCAGTCGTGGGCCTCGATCACACGCTCGGCCGCTCTCTTGATCGGCCCCCAGCCAGCGTCCGGTGACTTATTCACGCTCACAAACGTCTCGTGGATCAGCAGGCTCGTCACCCCGGGGATCGCGAACAGCGCGTGCGCCAGCGGGTCCGCCTCCCCCGCGGCCTGACCCGCGTTGAAATAGCTCCGGATCCCCCCCGCCGGGGCGGGTTGCACCACCACCTTCACGGCGTTGGGGTTCGGGGTCGGCTCGATTCGTACAACTCGCAGCGCCATCCGACCGATGGTAAACCCGCGGGAACGCCCGGGCTTGCGCCCTTTCCGCGCCCGCATCTCGCCGTACACTCAGGAACGCCGTGAATATCACCCAACGCGTCCAGGACGTCCTCAGCCGCCTCGGCTCCTACCCCATCTGGGAGGTGCTGGTTGAGTTCGCGATCATCTGGGCCGTTGTCTACCTCGCGGTCCGGTTCCTGCGGGGCTCGCGCGCCGCCGGAGCCCTCAGGGCCCTGCTGCTCATCCTCGTCGTCGTCACCCTGCTTGTCCGCGTCCTCGCCTCCGGCGACTCCTTCGGGCGCCTCGTCCTGCTCTGGGACCGCGTCCTCGCCCTCGTTGCCGTGGCGCTCATCGTCATCTTCCAGCCCGAGCTCCGGCGCGGGCTCATCCGCCTCGGAGAGGCCTCCTTCTTCCGCAACAACCAGACCGAGCAGGCCGAGATCGCCGGCGAGATCGCGCAGGCCTGCGTCTACCTCGCCAAGGCACGCTTCGGCGCCATCATCGTCGTCGAGCGCGTCGTCGGCCTCAAGGGCCTCACCGAGGGCGGCACCGTCCTCAACGCCGAGCTCTCCGCACGCCTCCTCCAGACCATCTTCTACCCCGGCTCGGCGCTGCACGACCTGGCCGTCATCGTCCGGGGCAAACGCGTCCACGCCGCAGGCGTCCAGCTCCCCATGGCCAGCGCCGGCGACATGCCCGACCCCACCTTCGGATCTCGCCATCGCGCAGCCGTCGGCCTCACCTCCGAGACAGACGCGCTCGTCGTCGTCGTCTCAGAGGAGTCCGGCTACATCCGCTTCGCCGAGCGCGGCGTCCTCTCCGACCCGATCGACCCGGCCGATCTCGAGATCTCCATCGCCCAGCGTCTCGGCTCAGACCCCGGCGAGTTCACCCCGCCCGAGCCCGCAGAGGACGCCGAGCCGGTCGATCCCGCCGAGGAGGTCGCCGCATGAAACGCCCCAGGACGCCCCTGTCCTCCATCATTGCCACCACGCTCATCGCGGCCCTCGTCTGGCTCGTCGCCGAGGGCCAGACCCTCCGCCAGGTCCAGCAGTCGCTCCAGATCTCTTTCGCCACCCCCGAGGGTGACAGCCAGCTCATCGTCCGCCCACGCCCCTTCACCGGCTGGACCAGCGAGGCCACCCTCCAGCTCGAGGGCGCCACCGCCTCAATCCAGTCCCTCATTAACGAGATCTCCTCCACCGTCGCCCTCACCACCGGCGTCGAGCTGCCCGCCACCCCGGGCACCCACGTCATCAACCTCCGCGACGCCATCCGGCGACACGAGGCCTTCCAGGGCGCCGGCGTCTCCATCATCTCCGTCACACCCGAGACCGTCGAGATCCAGGTCGACCGGCTCGCCACTCTCAGCGTCGCCCTCCAGCCGATCGTCGACGCCGACCTCGACACCGCCGCCACCGTCCAGCCAGACACCGTCCAGCTCTCGGGCCCCAGCCTCGTCATCGAACAGTGGCGCACCGCCAACGCCGACGCAGACGGCTCCGAGGCCCCGGTCATCCCCGTCCGCGTCGACCCCGCACGACTCACCGGCCTCACCCCCGGCGTCGCCACCGACCTCTCCGGCGTCCCCGTCCAGCTCCCCGAGGAGCTCCGCGGCGCCTGGTCCACACGAGTCTCGCCCGCGCGCGTCACCGTCAACGTGAGGCTCCGATCACGCACCTCCTCCGTCACGGTGCGCGAGCTCCCCGTCCGACTCCTGCTCCCCCCAGAGGCCTTCGGACGCTGGCTCGTCGAGATCCCGCCCGAGGACCGCGCCCTACGGGACGTCATCTTCACCGGTCCCCAGGCCTCCATCGACCGCATCCAGTCCGGCGAGGCCGTCCCCACCCCCGTGGTCGAGCTCTCCCTCCAGGAGCTCGAGTCCGGCGTCGGCTCCAAGCCCGCACGCTTCGTCGACCTCCCCCGGGGCGTCACCTACCAGGTCTCCTCTTCCATCGTCCGCGTCAACCTCCGCGTCCTCGCGGGCGTCGATCCCAACGGCCAGACCACCGGCCAGCCGGCCGGGCAGACTCCGCCCGACAACGCCCGCACGCAGCCCAACCCGCCCGACGCCAACGCGGGCGGAGCCTCGCCCGAGCAGCCACGCCCCTGAGCTGGACCGCGACCCCTCAAGCCACCCATTTGTGCCCGTCGCGGGCCGAGAAACCGCGAGGGGCCGGACCTACCCTTCTCTCCCCCCGGAGCGGACCGACGCCGCACCGGCAGCTTCCCCCACACCCCACACACCCGGCGACTACGACGCCGCGGAGCGAGAGGGCAACGCCGTGAAGATCCGAACCGACGAGATCGCCTCCGTCATCAAGACCGAAATCGATCAGTACGCCGCAGAGCTCGAGGTCGCAGAGGTCGGCCGCGTGGTCGAGGTCGGCGACGGCATCGCCCGCATCTACGGCCTCTCCAACGCCATGGCCGGCGAGCTCCTCGAGTTCCAGACCTCCGAGGGCGCCGTCATGGGCCAGGTCATGAACCTCGAGAACGACACCGTCGGCGCCGTCATCTACGGACGCTACCTCGCCGTCAAGGAGGGCGACACCGTCAAGTCTACCGGGCGACTCCTCGAGGTCCCCGTCGGCGAGGCCCTGCTCGGGCGCGTCGTCAACCCCCTGGGCGAGCCGCTCGACAACGGCCCCGCCATCAACGCCTCCCAGACCGCCAAGGTCGACATCATCGCCCCGGGCATCGCCGACCGCCAGCCCGTCCACGAGCCGCTCCAGACCGGCATCAAGGCCGTCGACTCCATGATCCCCATCGGGCGCGGCCAGCGCGAGCTCATCATCGGCGACCGCAAGACCGGCAAGACCGCCGTCGCCATCGACACCATCATCAACCAGAAGCAGTTCTGGGGAACAAAGGACGCCGTCGTCTGCATCTACGTCGCGGTCGGCCAGAAGGAGTCCACCGTCGCCGGCGTCGTGGACACCCTCAAGCAGAACGGCGCGATGGACTACACCATCGTCGTCAACGCCGCCTCCTCCGACCCCGCCCCCATGCAGTACGTCGCGCCCTACTCCGGCTGCGCCATGGGCGAGCACTTCATGTGGTCCGGCAAGGAGCACGGCAAGACCCTCGCCGACGGCAAGCCCTACCCCAAGCACGTCCTCTGCGTCTACGACGACCTCTCCAAGCAGGCCGTCGCCTACCGCCAGCTCTCCCTGCTCCTCCGGCGCCCCCCGGGGCGCGAGGCCTTCCCCGGCGACGTCTTCTACCTGCACTCCCGCCTGCTCGAGCGCGCCACCAAGCTCTCCGACGACAACGGCGCCGGCTCCCTCACCGCCCTGCCCGTCATCGAGACCCAGGAGGGCGACGTCTCGGCCTACATCCCCACCAACGTGATCTCCATCACCGACGGCCAGATCTACCTCGAGCCCGACCTGTTCTACAAGGGCGTCCGCCCCGCCATCAACGTCGGCATCTCGGTCTCCCGAGTCGGCGGCGCCGCCCAGGTCAAGGCCATGAAGAAGATCGCCGGCTCGCTGCG
>JBICID010000033.1:0-2249 GCA_043101615.1 Phycisphaerales bacterium JB040
TTCCTGCGCGACCTGAACGGCGACTACGACTACGGCGACAGCGAAGAGGACAGTGACGGGCAGACCGCTCTCGGCTTCGACTACCAGGGCGCCTCGGACGACCGCCTGATCCTGGTCCAGCGCAAGATCAAGCTCGCCTCGACCGGGGAGCTTGATCTTGCGCTGGACCAGGATCAGGCGGGCGTCGGAGGCGCCCTGGTACTCGAAGCCGAGAGCAGTCTGCCCGGCGCTGTCCTCTTCGCTGTCGCCGTAGTCGTGGTCGCCATTCAGGTCGCGCAGGAAGTCTCGGTTCGGGTACTCGACCGAGGTCAAGCGGTACGAGGACCCGCCGTAGTTCAGCGCGACGGAGAGGTCGTCCCAGGCGTATTCCGAGGCCGGATTCCAGGTCGGGTGGTCGACCTCGATCCGGGTCACCCGGAACGCTTCACCCGCGGAGAGGTCCTGGTCGGTCCACGTCAGGAGGATGGCGTACTCACGCGGCTCGGAGATCTTGTAGAGGCGCCCGTTCGCGTCGTACTCGTAGACGACCTCCCACTCGGGATCGCGGTAGCCTGCATCGTCGCTGCCGTAGAAGATCCGGCGGATCCGGAACTCTCCCTGGGTCTGGGTCTCCTCGTATTCGATGCGGGTGCGGTCGACGAGCTCGCGGAACCAGATGCCGACCTTGGGCTGGCTGGCCACCGTCTCGACGTGGTCGTAGACGAGGCGGCTGCCCTTCGACGCGAAGTAGTGGTAGCTCGTCAAGCTGCTCTCCGGCAGCCCGGTCTGCTCTTCGGTCCAGGAGCCCTCCATCGTCAGCTCGCGGGAGACTCCCGAGGACTCGATCCGCGTCACCGCGGAGCCCGGCCCTCCAGGGACCTCGAGCCTCTCGCCCCACGAGGCGAGCCAGCCGGGGCCGAAGGGGAGATTGCCCGTGCCGTCCTGGTCGGGATTGGTGTGCCCGTCGGGGTAGGCGTAGAAGCTGCGGTACCAGGCGAAGACGGAGATGTCGGCTCCGGGAAACGCGCCGGGGATCCCGGCCAGCGGCAAGGGCCACTGGAACTCACCGCTCGCGCTGGCGACGGTGCCCTCGGAGGAGCCGCCTCCGGCCGGACCGCCCGGCCCGGTCGGACTACCCGGGGTGAAGGGGCCGGTCGGAGCATTGGGGCCGGACCAAGGCCCCAGAGCCAAGGGGAACGGCTTGAAGTCGGATCCTCCGCCTCCGCCAGATTCCGGACCAACCAGAGGCGCGACGCCATCGATCGAGCACGAGGTCCCGACCCCGGAGGCACCGACGGTCTCGTTGCTGCACGTCTGCGCTCGAAGTGCGCCACACCAGAGGCAAGCGGCGAGTAGAACGATCTCCGTGTGCACCAGCATGCTCCGCATGTGGGCTCCTCATTCCTTGGTCACGACGGACGTGGCGAGCGGTCCTCTCCGGCCCCAAAGGGCCTACGCGGCCCTACCACGGGAGCTGCCTCGGGTCACACGCTGCCCACGAGAATCACGATGAGGGTCGCGTGAATCCGGGGACGGGTCGCCTAGGTGGACCGGGTGGCCGAGCCCTTGGCGGAACTCAGGATCCGGGCGCTGCGAGCCTACACGTCATGCCGAGGGGGCGACCGCCGACTTTCTGCGGGTTTCTGGGCGCTTCTTCCTCGCCGACATGCGCGGAGCCCCCGCTCCACCGCCTCATGCCGCGCGTCTGCTCAGCCGAGAAGCGGATGACCAGCCCGAGGAGGCGATAGATCGATTGCGGCTGGACGAAATGCTCGAGCCCCAGGTCTACCTGGAGTAAGCCCGCTGCTACGCCGAGCAGAGGCCGTGGGAGAAGGCCATACGCATGCTGCGCGACCACGACGTCCCGCACGCCGAGTTCGCGAGCTCCGCGAGCGCCGCGCAGGAGTGCTTCGACAGGGTGCGCTCGGAGCCGCGCTCCGCGGAGTGGGTCGCCGCCGGGAGCTGACCCCCGGTGTCGGAGCCGAGAGCCAGCTCGATCCTGGGCAAACTCCTGGGCAAGCTCTCAGGCGGTCATGCGCTGCTTCTTGCGCTTCATGCGGGGCGCCAGGCGCCCGAGCAGGCGGAAGAAGGAGTCCGCGGTGATCGGCGTCGTGAGCACCGCCTCGGCCCCGCGCTCGCCGCGGTCCTTCTGCAGGTGCTTCGCCGAACGCGAGTCGGTCACGACCACCAGCTCGACCTCCGGCCCGAGCTCCTGGAACTCGCGGATGCGGTCGTAGGACGGGTCCTTCTGATGGTCGAACGCCAGGAAG
>JBICID010000034.1:0-8364 GCA_043101615.1 Phycisphaerales bacterium JB040
GTCCAGCACACCGGCCGTGCCCGCCGCCGTCAGCACCGGGCTCACCAGACGAACGCCGGCGAGCCGGGTCTCCAGGATGGGCTCGAGGGCGGCCATGGGCTGCAAGGTTAGCGTCCCCGCCCCTATGGTTCCCCCCAGACACCGCCCCCCTGACCCCGAAAGACGCCCATGGACATCGAACAACGCATCGAGCAGTTCAAGCGCATCCTCGAGTCCGACGACTCCAACGACATGGCCTGGTTCTCCCTCGCCGGGGCGTACAACCAGTCCGGGCGCTACGCCGAGGCCGCCGACGCCTACCTCAAGTGCACCGAGCTCAACCCCACCATGAGCAAGGCCTACCAGCTCGCCGGCGCCGCCCTCCACGCCTCCGAGCAGGACGACAAGGCCAAGGACGTTCTCACACGCGGCTACACCATCGCCGCCGAACGCGGCGACCTCATGCCCCAGAAGGCCATGGCCGACCTCCTTGAGAAACTCGGCGCCGACGTCCCCAAGGTCGCCTCCGCCCAGCCCGCCGCCCCCGAGCCCGCCGGCGATTTCAAGTGCCAGGCCTCCGGACGCATGGGCACCCAGCTCCCCCGCCCCCCCTTCCGCGGCCCCGTCGGCGAGTGGATCCACCAGAACATCTCCAGGCAGACCTTCGACGAGTGGATCGGCCTGGGCACCAAGATCATCAACGAGCTCCGCCTCGACCTCTCCCGCGACGAGCACGAGGCCGTGTACGACTACGCCATGCGCAAGTTCATCGGCCTCACCGACGAGAACTATCTCGAACTCACCGGCTCTGAACCCAGCCAGCCGTCGGAAGAGTTCACCAACACCATCGATATGGTCCTCGAACGCTCCGGGCAGCTCGAAACCTTCCAGGGCGACCTGCACAAGGGTGTCGGCTGACCGGTCGCCCCACCAGCCGCCCCAAGCGCCCTCGCCGAGACTTCCCGGACACACGCAACGCCATCGCCCTGCAATTCCCCGCACAGCGTTGACCAGCTTCACACCGCACACCGATGTCTCACAGACGTTCGGGTTGTACGCCACCGGGTCATGCACTACAACAAATAAGTACACCTCGCGATGCGATCACGCTGATCCGTCGCTTGACACGACTCGTGGTCTCACCAGAAGGAGAAAGACATGCGTACGTTCATCGCTGCCGCCGCCCTCACGCTCACCACCGGCCTCGCCTCCGCCCAGCCCGACCTGCCCGACGTCGGCGAGTGCGATCTCGAAGTCGCCGATCGCAACGCCGACGGCGTGCTCGACAGCGCCGACATCTACGACTTCGTGGAGGCCTTTATCGCGGGCGACGAGTCCGCAGACCTCAACAACGACGGCGTCGTCGACACCATGGACATCGTGGCTTACATCCGAGCAGCGGTCCCCTGCTTCCTCGCCAACCACGGCGGGTGATCCCGGAACCAACCTTCTCGAGCGGGCCTTCAGGGCCCGCTTTTTTCATGCGCTACACAAACAACCCCCGCCGCCGCAACTCCCCCGTGATCAACCCCCCCACGTCCGCGTCGCTCGCCACCACCCGGTGCAACATCCCGCGCGCGTGGCAGTCTCGCTCCAACTGCCCAATGAACTGCCCTAGCCGCTCCCGATACCGCTTCACCATCTGCGCCGACACCGTCACCTCCGCCCCGCGACCACTCTCCACGTCCGTCAGACGCAGATCACCCGCGAACCCACGCTCTATCGCCAGCATCGGGTCCAGCTCGTCCGGGCTCAGCACCTGCAACACCGCCGCGTCGAACCCACGCGCCGCCGACAACGCGTCCAAACCCCGCGTCCAGCCTTCCCGCACCATCAGATCGCTGATCAGGAACACCACCCCCTGCCCCGCCAGTCGATCGCTCGCGATCCGCGTGAGCGCCCCGTTGAACCCCTCGCCACCCACCCCCGCGTGCGCCCCCCCGTTCATGCCGGCCCCCCGCGCCGCGTCGTCCAGCACCTCCAGCAGGAACGCCCCCATCCGCTGCACGCTCCGCCGCCCACGCATCGGCGCCAGCCCAACCACCCCGTCGTGCGTCAGCACGCTCACGCTCACACGGTTCTGCTTCATCAGCCCCACGTACCCCACCGCCGCCGCAAGCCGCGCCGCCGTCACCAGATTGCACGGCTCCCCCGCCAGCATGCTCCCCGTCGCGTCCAACACCACCCGCACCGACAGGTCCCGGTCCTCCCGGAACAGCTTCACCACGAACCGGTCGAACCGCGCGAACACGTTCCAGTCCAGATGCCGCAGGTCATCCCCCGGCGTGTACTCGCGATAGTCATCGAACTCGACCGACTGCCCCCGCGACTTCGACCGCCGCTCCCCCGGCATCCGACCCGCGAACACACGCCGCGAGTGCACGTCCAACCGATCCAACGCCCCCATCAGCGCCGGCCCCAGCAACTCCTCAAACGTCCGCGGCAGATTGTCCGGCGACACCACAAGCACACCCAAGCCTACCCACACTTGCAAGCCCTCGGCGCAAGCCGAGGCAGACGCCCCATCGAGTCGACATCCCTCAACGCGCCCGGAGCGCAAGCGACGGAACCTGTCTCATCCGAGCCGCGGGCATAAGCACGCGGCCCAATCCTCCCCCGTCACCATCTTGTGGGGGGGCGGCGGAGGTGTCGCCGAAGGCGACGGAGGGGGTATCACCGCGTGTGCGAGCACGCGTCCCCCTACCGCTCCTTCCGAGGATCCGGCGCCGGCAGCCCGTCCGCGTACCCCCACACCACCACGGGCACCTCCCGCACCCCCCACCGCAGCGCCTGCTCGTGCGTCGCGAACAGCACGTCCAGGCGTGCTCCCTTGATCGCCCCCCCGCAGTCCAGCACCGGCACGATCGTCTCGTCGGCGTACCCGGGCACGGTCAGCATCGTGCCGTACTCCAGCAGCTTCGGGTCCGCCGCCACCAGGCGCATCCCGTTCGTCCACACGCTGTGCAGCGTCGCCGTCTGCCCGTCCGCGAACTCCCCGCAGCTCCGCTCGTCCGGCGAGTACCCCGTCACCGTCATCCAGATCACCCGCTCCGGACGCACCGGACGACCGTCGAACCAGCGCGTGTCCGCGGGCCATCCCGCCCCCACCGCGGGCCCACCGGTCTCCCCCGTCTCGTCTTCGGGATCCGATCCCCCGGGCTCGGGCGCCGCGTCGACACTCGCCAGCGCGCCCCCCGGCAACTCCTCATCGACCGGCGTCACACCGGCCCCGCCCGCGTGCTCCACCCGCACCAGGGAGGCCAGCCGCTCCCCACGCAGGCTCGCCTCCTTGGTCAGGATCGCGGACGCCACCACCAGGCACGTCGCCAACGCAAACAGCGAACGCTCGAACGCACGCACACGCCGCGCCTGCTCCGGAAGCAGCGGCCCCCCGACACCCTGTCTCGCTCGCTCGGCCACCGGCACGTCCTCAGCGAGCCCGCAACCCGGGCCCGCGATACGCGGCCGTCCATGACCGATCATCGCTACTCGTCCCTGCACTCGCCCCGGATTCCGCCCCGGGGACTCCGCCCGCATCCTACCCGCACGCACGCACAAGCGCAACCGTCAACACCGCTCCACACCAAGATCACAGCGCACCCACGACAGAACGCAACGACGAGCCCCCGACTCCGGGGGAAGACGACGCCCACACCCGCCCTCCCGACCCCGCGCACGCGGGTACGCTCACACGCACCCCCCGATCACCCCCCGGAGCACCCGTGGACTTCCTCGACCCCGCCGGCGTCATCGCCTCCATCGTCATCGGCCTCGTCGCGGGCCTCGTCGGCGGCATGGCCGGCATCGGCGGCTCCATCATCATGCTCCCAGCCCTCGCCCTCTGGTTCGGCTACGACACCCCCGGTCGCACCGAGCACCACGCCTACATGGCCGCAGCCATGTGCGTCAACGCCGTCGTCGCCTTCTTCTCCGCACGAAAGCACGCCGCCAAGGGCGCCGTCCACACCCCCACCGTCACCGTCCTGCTCCCCGCGATGATCGCCGCCATCGTCGCAGGCGTCCTGATCTCCAACCAGTTCGACGGCACCATCCCCAAGCTCGCGCTCGTCGTCTTCATCCTCGGCTACTGCGTCTACTGCGTCATCCCCCCCCGCAAGCCCTCGCCACACGCCAAGGCAGACCCCAACGATCCCAACGGTGCCGTGCTTCGACCCGAAGGGCGAAGCACGCCGACAAGCAAGCCCTCGCCACACGCCGAGGGAGACCCCGAAGATCCCAACGGTGCCGTGCTTCGACCCGAAGGGCGAAGCACGCCCCCCCAAAGGCTCCGCCTCTCCGCCGTCGCCGCCCTCACCGGCTTCGCCGCCGGCTTCCTCGGCATCGGCGGCGGCATCATCCTCGTCCCACTCCTCCAGGTCGTCGGGAAGATCCCGCTCCGACGCGCCATCGCCGCCTCCGCCACCGTCATGATCTTCACCGCCCCCATCGGCGCCGCGCTCAAGCTCTCCACCCTGCACACCTTCGGCATCGACTGGCTCGACGCCCTCGCGCTCGCCTCCCTCATGGCCATCGGCGCCGTCCTGGGCGCCCGCGCCGGCGCCACCCTCACACACTCCCTCAGGCTCCCCCACCTCAAGCTCGCCATCGCCCTCATCCTCGCCGCCGCCGCTGTCAGAATGGCAGCCAACTCCATCAACGAGCTCACCCAGGGCACGCCCGCCCCCACCACCACCCCCGCCGAAACCCCGGACCTCGACTCCTGACCACACGCTCCCCCTCCGGCGCGAACAACACCACCCGGCACGCGGTATGCACACAGACCAATGCCGCGCACGGGCGCTGCAACCGGTCCCCACGTTTCACGAACCACACCCCAGCCATGACCACCTCAGCCGTCGCCATCAAGAACAACCTCAAGACCACCCTGCTCCTGGGCGCCCTCATCGGCCTCTTCGTCGCCGTCGGCTCCATCTGGGGCACCACCGGCATGGTCGTCGGCCTCCTCTTCGGCGGACTCATGAACGTCGTCTCCTTCTGGTACTCAGACAAAATCGCCATCGCCGCCATGCGCGGACGCGAGCTCACCCCCGAGACCGGCGGAGACCTGCTCACCATGGTCCACGAGCTCGCCGACAACGCCGGCCTCCCACGCCCGCGCGTCTACCTCTGCCCCCACGACGCCCCCAACGCCTTCGCCACCGGACGCTCGCCGAAGCACGCCGCCGTCGCCTTCACCCAGGGCGCCGTCAGGCTCCTCTCCCCCGACGAGCTCCGAGGCGTCGCCGCCCACGAGCTCGCCCACATCAAGAACCGAGACACACTCACCTCCACCATCGCCGCCACCGTCTCCGGAGTCCTCGCCTTCCTCGCCTACTGGGGCTTCTGGCTCGGCATGGGCAACAGCCGCAACGCCAACCCCCTCGTCACCATCGGCGTCGTCGTCGTCGCCGCCGTCGGCGCCGCCATGATCAAGGCCATGATCTCACGCTCGCGCGAGTTCGTCGCCGACGCCGAGGGCGCCCGCATCGCCGGCTCCCCCCGCGGCCTCATGAACGCCCTCCAGAAGCTCGACGCCTACTCCAGGCGCATCCCCCACCAGCAGCCCAACCCCGCCCCGAACACCCGCTTCATCATCGAACCCCGCGCCTCCAACGCCAGAGGCGGCAACCCCCTCATCAAGCTCTTCGCTACCCACCCCCCCACCGAGGACCGCCTCGCCTCCCTCCGCAAACTCGCCAACTAGCCCCGAGCGCCAGCGAGGGGTCTCCCCCTTCACCCCCATCGGGGGAGAAGGTGTCCGCGAAGCGGACGGATGAGGGGGCCTCAACCACTCACCGCGAAGCGGTCACCCTCAGTTCTTCTCCGTCTCCCCCACAAACGCCTCGTCCCCCGCCCCAGCCGCCGGATACCGCCCCCGCGTCGCACGACGCAGCATCCCCCGAGCCTCCAGCCGCAGCGCATCAACCTCTCGCTCCAGCCGGCGCATCCCCGCCTCCACCCCCCCCGACATCAACTCCCCGTGATCGATCGGCTCCCCGATCACCCCCGCGATCCGCCCCCCGAACGCACGAGGCCACCTCCTCGTACGCGGCCACGCATCGTACAGCCCGTCCAGCCCCACCGGCACCACCGGGCAGTTCGCACGCTTCACCAGCACCGCCACCCCACGCTTGAACTCCGACATCGACCCGTCGAACGACCGCGACCCCTCCGGGAACACCAGCACCGCCTGCCCCCGACCCAGACGCGCCAGCGCCTCCTTCATCGCAGGCAGGTCGCCCCGACCGTCCTCCCGGATCGGGATCGACCCCAGCGACGAGATCAGCCGCCCGAACGCCGCGTTCCCGAACAGACCCCCCCGCGCGATGAAGTCGATGTGCCGCCGACCGCACATCACCGACACCAGCGGCGGGTCCAGGAAGCTCTGGTGGTTTGCCACCACCAGGAACGCCCCGTGACGAGGCACCCGCCCCGTCCCACGCCACCGAGCACGGAACAGCACCATCAACGCCAGCGCCGCCAGCGTCTGGACCGTCGCGTAGTACACGATCACTAGCAGCGACGTGTGCGGACGCCTCGCCCGCCACCCACGCGGCGTGTCGGAATCTCGACAGCCAGACCCCACGCCTCACCCGTCCCGAGCCGCCAGCGCCGGGATGCGCTCACGCACCACCGCCTCCATCCGGTCCACCACCTGCTCGATCGACAGCTCGGACGTGTCGATCCGCACAGCGTCCTCCGGGCACATCAGCGGACCGTCCTTCCGCGTCGAGTCACGCTCGTCCCGCTCCTGGATCCGCTCCAGCATCGTCGACCCGTCCACCTCGTGACCCTCCTCGAGCAGCTGCTCCACCCGCCGACGAGCCCGCACCTCGGGGTCCGCGTCCAGGTAGAACTTCACCGGCGCGTCCGGGAACGCCACGCTCCCCTGGTCCCGCCCCTCCGTCACCAGGCGCGGGTGCTGCGCCGCGATGATCCGCTGCTTCCGCACCAGGTGCCCACGCAGCTCACCCAGGCTCGCCACCCAGCTCACCGCGTCCGTCACGTCCTGCGCACGCAGCCGCGTCGTCATCGGGTCGTCCCACGCGAGCAGCACCGGCGGGTCCTGAGACCAGTCGAAGTGGATGTCCGCCCCGATCACCGTGCTCAGCAGCTCCCCCGTCTCGTCCTCCCCGAACCCACGGTCCAGGAAGATCGCCGTCGCCGCGCGGTACATCGCACCCGTGTCCAGGAAGTCCAGCCCCAGACGCTTGGCCAGCATCCGGGCCACCGTCGACTTGCCCGTCCCCGCCGGACCGTCGATCGTCACCACGATCGGCTGATCCAGCGGGATCTCGGACTCCAGGTCGCTCATCGTCTCGAGCACTCCCGACGCGGTCTCGGGCATCGCCCAGTCCTCCCGGGCCACACGCCAACCACGCGCAGGGCCCTACTTCCGTTCCGCGATGGCCTCGATCGCCGCCTCGAGCGCCTCGCGACTCTGCATCGCCCCCAGTGTACCGTCTCCCGCTCCACGATACTCGATCGAAAGCGTCCCGTCGTACCCCACCGCCGTCACCGCCTCAACAAGGGGTTCCAGCGCGTACCCCACGTGCACCGGCGCGGGAACGTCCGGCAAATCCTCGAAATCCCCCTCCATCAGCATCGCAGCCAGGTCCTCCGGCGTCAGCGGACGGTCGTCGTCCTCCTCCTCCACCGCAGGCTCCGCGCCCTTCGCCTTCCCCTTCGACCCCTTCCCCTCAGGCTCGGCCTCCGCCTCCGTGAACTCGATCGTCGACGCGTTCACCACGCTCGCGTACGGCGTCAGACGCTTCAGGTACATCGCAGGGTCCTTCTGCCGAGCCGCCTGCTCGAAGTCCGGCAGCGTACCGATCCGGAACCCACCCACCTTCTTGATCAGCTCCGTCAGACGCTCCGGCTCCGACGTCAGCCCCTCGCAGGGCGACAGCAGCAGGTTGATCTCCAGGCTCTCGGCACGCTCCACCACCCGGCGCAGACGCCCCACCGACAGGTCGAAACCCTCCTCCGAGTCCTTCGCGATCACGCTCACCCCGCACGAGTTGCACCCCAGCAGGCTCGCCGCCTCCACCACACGCAGCGCACGCTCCACCGCCGCGTCACCCCTCGCCTCGCTCGGATCGCCGAACCGCTGCGCCTCCACCTCCGTCAAAGCCAGCACCGCGCACCCCGACTTGTCCCCCGAGTCGCGGATCCCCGTCAGCACCTCGCGCGTCGCCCCCTTCAGCACGTCCGTCGTCAGCGTCAGGCCGTGCAGCCCCAGCTCCTCACGCGTGTACCGCGGCACGTCCGTCAGCGCCACCTTCGCGCGACCACGCTTCGGCGACACCAGCTCGCGGATCGATCGGATGTTCAGGCTCAGCAGCATCGGGCGACTGTAGCCGCCCCGACACCCCCCCGGCCCCG
>JBICID010000035.1:0-23982 GCA_043101615.1 Phycisphaerales bacterium JB040
GCCTGGTGCAGGGCGGGGCCGAGTTCGACTACTCGGCGCCGGTGAGCGGCTTCGAGATCCTGAACGACTACGAGTTCGTGGTGACGCTGACCGAGCCGAACCAGCAGTTCCTGTGGCGGCTGGCGATGTTCCAGCTGAGCGTCGTGCCGCGTGAGGCGGTCGAGATGTACGGCGAGGGGTTCGCGGGCAACCCGGTGGGCACCGGCCCGTTCATCCTGGAGCGTGAGAGCGACTGGGTGCGCGGCAAGTCGATGCGGGTGGTTCGGAACCCGAATTACCGCGAGGCCTACTACCCCGACGAGTGGATGCCCGAGGACGAGGAGCTGGGCCTGCACGAGGCGGCGGGGCAGCGGATCCCGTTCCTGGACGCGATCGAGTTCACGTTCTTCGTGGAAGAACAGCCGATGTGGCTGGAGTTCAAGGCGGGGAACCTGGCGTACACGACGGTGGGGCAGAGCTCGTTCGAGGAGGCGTTCAGCCGCCGGACGAAGGAGCTGAACCGGTCGTTCGCGCGTCGGGGCGTCCGCGAGGTGAAGGTCCCGCTGCTGGACTTCATCTTCCGCAACTTCAACATGGACGACCCCCTGCTGGGCGGGTACACCGACGACAAGCGGGCGCTGCGCCAGGCGTTCAACCTGGCGATGGACTGGGACGAGATGTCCGAGACGCTGTACAACGGCCTGGCCATCCCGTACGACGGCCCGATCCCGCCCGGGCTGGACGGGCACCCGAACAACGAGGACCACCGAGCCCCGTACTCGACCCGCGGTCCGGACTACGAGCGTGCCCGCCAGAAGCTGCGGGAGGCGGGCTACACCGTCGGATCGGACGGCAAGGTGACGGACCTGCCGGTGATCAACCTGTACACGTCCACGGGCGCCGAGAGCGTCCGGATCGTGGAGCTGATGGAGCGGAACCTCGCCGAGGTGGGGATCCGGCTGAACCCGCGGTACCTGGAGTTCTCCGACCTGATGCAGACGGTGGACAACCGGAAGGCGGAGTTCTTCAGCTTCGCGTGGGGCTCTGACTACCCGGACGCGGAGAACAACCTCGCGCTGTTCTACGGTCCGAACGAGTCTCCGGGCTCGAACCACTCCAACTACAAGAACCCCGAGTACGACGCCCTGTACGAGCAGATCCGCACGATGCCCCCCGGGCCGGAGCGGACCGAGATCTACGAGCAGATGCGCGACATGCTGATCAGGGACGCGCCGTTCTGCGGCTCCCTGGCCCGCATCCGGCAGTACGCGATCAATCCGTGGACGAAGAACTTCAAGCCGACCGAGGACTTCTTCACCTACTTCAAGTACCTCGACGTGGACATGGACCACGAGGACCGCGGCGAGTGAGCCCTACACGCCTCTCCCACCCCTAGACGAGACGCGCTATGTGGGCCTTCATCCTTCGGAAACTGCTGTACAACATCCCGGTGTACCTCAGCATCATCCTCCTGATGATGCTGGCGCTGCGCGTGCAGAACCCGGTGTACGCGTACCTGGGCAAGAACCCGACGCAGGAGCAGTACGACGAGCTGTCGCGTCAGATGGGACTGGACAAGCCGTTCCCGGTGCAGTACGCGACGTTTCTCGGGAAGGTCGTGACGGGGGATTTCAGCGAGAACTCGTGGGCGCAGCGGGGCCGCCCGGTGAAGGACATCCTGGTCAAGTCGATCCCGCCGAGCCTGTCGGTCACGCTGCCGACGCTGGCGACCTCGGTGGTGGTGTCGGTCGCGATCGCGCTGCTGAGCGCGTACTACCGCGGGAGGCCGGTGGACCAGACACTCATGGTGCTCGCGGTGCTCGGGATGAGCATCAGCTACCTGGTGTACATCATCTTCGGGCAGTTCTTCTTCGCGGGGCTGCCGGCGGCGGAGGGGGCCTGGACGCCGTTCGCGATCCAGGGGTACGAGCCGTGGCTGCCGCTGGGCCCGCGCGCGGAGGAGGCGCGTCTGATCAACTGGGTGACGTACTGCCTGCTGCCGGTGATCATCGGCGTGGTGGTGGCGATGGGGTACGACACGCGGTTCTATCGCGCGGTGATGGTGGAGGAGTCGAGCCGTGACTACATCGTGACGGCGATGGCGAAGGGGGCGAGCAAGCGGAAGATCATCTTCGTGCACATGCTCAAGAACGCGATGATCCCGGTGATCACGCGGGTGATGTCGAGCCTGCCGTTCCTGATCACGGGGTCGATCCTGATCGAGATGTACTTCGGGATCCCGGGGATGGGGTTCCAGCTCATCAGCGCGATCAACGCGAAGGACTTCCCGGTGATCCAGTCGTACGTGGCGGTGTTCGCCGCGATCTTCATCCTGAGTGTGATCCTGACCGACGTGCTGTACGCGCTGGTCGATCCGAGAGTGAGGCTGTCATGATCCGGCGGCTGCTCCGCTCGCGCGGGATGGTGAAGTTCAGGAAGAACCGTCTGGCGCTGGCGGCCTCGGGCGTGATCGCGCTGTACGGGGCGATCTTCCTGGCGATCATCTCGATGGAGATCTACGACGGGGTGGCGCAGGCCTTCGGCGGGGAGGCCAAGTTCGCGCTGCGGGAGGGGACGCGGATCCGGGTGCTGCCGCGCCAGAACCCGGGCTTCCTGGAGGCCCGGACGCCGTCGGAGCGGTACAACGACCTGCGCTGGCACCACCAGCGGATGGAGCGGATCTTCGATCGCGACCTGGAGGGGATGGACGACCCGTGGGTGCAGGCGCTGAGCGAGCTGGACCTGGCCGAGCGGAAGATCCCGCGCGGCGAGCTCGCCGAGGTGCGTGCGCGGTGGGGGGCCTTCGACGAGGCCTTCCTGGTGCTCGACGAGCTGTACCTGGACCGGGACGACGTGCTCGACCTGGTGGGGGCGATCCGGTACGAGATCGATGAGCTGCGGGGGGACCTGGCGGGCGCCGAGCCGGCGGCACGCACGGAGCTCGAGGCGGAGATCGCCGCCCTGGAGGAGGAGCTGGCCCCGGAGCTGGAGTACCTCAATGAGCTGGAGCCGGAGTTCTTTGCGCAGGAGGACGCGACGGAGGCGGCGCTGCGCGAGCTGATGCCGATGCCGACGGGCTGGGGCGGGGTGAAGTACGGGTTCCGGACGTTCCTGGGCAGCGACGTGTCCGGCCGGTCGATCTCGTGCCGCGCGTTCTACTCGATCAAGGTGGCGTTCCAGATCGGTTTCGTTGTGGCCGGGATCAGCGTGCTGATCGGGACGGTGCTGGGGGCGGCGGGCGCGTTCTACGCGGGCTGGGTGGACGCGATCGTGATGTGGCTGGTGACGACGCTGTCGAGCGTGCCGTACCTGGTGCTGCTGGTGGTGCTGGCGTACATGTTCACCGGGAGCCAGCTGTTCGACAACCCGCGCGAGTACCCGGAGCTGCAGCTGGTGAAGCTGTACACCGCGATGGGGCTGGCGTTCTGGATCGGCACGGCCCGCGTGATCCGGGGCGAGGTGATGAAGATCAAGGAGCTGGAGTACGTGCAGGCCGCGACGGCGATCGGGTTCGGGCGGGTGTACATCCTGCTGCGTCACGTGGTGCCGAACACGGCCCACATCATGTTCATCAACTTCTCGCTGCTGTTCATCGGCGCGATCAAGAGCGAGGTGATCCTGAGCTTCCTGGGGCTGGGCGTGTCCGGGCAGCCGAGCTGGGGGACGATGATCTCGCTGGCGAAGGACGACCTGTCGAACTACTTCTTCTGGGAGATCGGGTCGGCGTCGTTCCTGCTTTTCGTGCTGGTGCTGGCGTTCAACATCGTGTCCGACGCCCTGCAGGACGCGTTCGACCCGAGGCACGTCTCGTGAGCGCCGAGCACGGGATGACGATGACCAAGCGTCGGCACGAGCGCGCCGCGGGCGAGCCGGTGCTGCGGGTGCGCCGCCTGACGACCAGCTTCCGCACCGACGCGGGGACGGTGACGGCGGTGGACGACGTGTCGTTCGACCTGGCGCCGGGCGAGACGCTGGGCATCGTGGGGGAGTCGGGGTGCGGCAAGACCGTGACCAGCAAGTCGATCATGCGCCTGCTGCCCGAGCACGTGACCTCCTACGGGAAGGACACCGAGGTGCTGTTCGACGGGGTCAACCTGGCGCGCGCGGGCGAGCGGCACATGCGCAGCGTCCGGGGCGACAAGATCGCGATGATCTTCCAGGAGCCGATGACCAGCCTGAACCCGGTGTTCACCGTGGGCTGGCAGCTCGACGAGGCGCTTCGGTACCACACCGACCTGGGCAAGCGGGAGCGGCGCGAGCGGGGCATCGAGATGCTGCGCCTGGTCGAGATCCCCAACCCCGAGCAGCGGTACCGGGAGTACCCCCACCAGCTCTCGGGGGGCATGCGCCAGCGGGTGATGATCGCGATCGCGCTGTGCTGCGAGCCGGACGTGCTGATCGCCGACGAGCCGACGACGGCCCTGGACGTGACGATCCAGGCCCAGATCCTTGACCTGATGAACGGGCTGAAGGAGAAGCTCTCGACCGCGATCATGCTCATCACGCACGATCTGGGCGTGGTCGCGCAGGTGTGCGACCGGGTGATGGTGATGTACGCGGGGCGGGTGATCGAGGAGGGGCCCGTCGTCGATATCTTCCACCGCCCGCAGCACCCGTACACCCAGGCGCTGCTGGAGTCGATCCCGAAGCGGGGCAACAAGACCAGGGGCAAGAGGCTGGCCACCATCCCGGGCATCGTGCCGAGCCTGACCGACCTGCCCCCGGGCTGCCGGTTCGAGGACCGCTGCCCGTACTCAGACGGCACGCGCTGCCGCAGCGAGGAGCCGGGGCTCGAGCGGGGCCCGGACGACCGCCCGGTGCGGTGCCACTACCCGATCGGGTCGGACCGCGAGCGTCCGGCGAAGCTTTCGGTCAGCGCCGCGGCCGAGGCGGCCCGCCGGCGGGAGGCGGAGCTCTGATGGCGCTGATCGAGGTCAACAACCTGGTCAAGAAGTTCCCGATCCGCGGGGGCGTGCTCAACCGCGTGGTGAACCACGTGCACGCGGTCAGCGGGGTGAGCTTCTCGGTGGCGTCGGGCGAGACGCTGGGTGTGGTGGGGGAGTCCGGCTGCGGCAAGTCGACGCTGGGCAAGACGGTGATCCGGCTGATCGAGCCCACCGCGGGGCAGATCGTGTACGAGGGGGACGACATCACGGGCCTGTCGCACGCGGAGCTGATGCCGTACCGCAAGCGGATGCAGATCATCTTCCAGGACCCGTACTCCTCGCTCAACCCGCGTCTGACCATCAACGCGCTGCTCAAGGAGGCGATCCGGTTCCACGGGATCCTGAACGGGGACACGTCGTCGGCGTTGGACGACTACATCGACAGCCTGATCAAGACCGTGGGGCTGCGTCCGGAGCTGAAGAACCGATTCCCGCACGAGTTCTCGGGCGGGCAGCGCCAGCGGATCGGGATCGCGCGGGCGCTGTGCGTGAAGCCGAGCTTCGTGGTCGCCGACGAGCCGGTGAGCGCGCTGGACGTCTCGGTGCAGGCGCAGGTGCTCAACCTGATGTCGGACCTGAAGAAGGACTTCGGGCTGACGATGATGTTCATCAGCCACGACCTCAAGGTCGTCGAGCACTTCTGCGACCGCATCCTGGTGATGTACCTCGGGCACGTGGTGGAGGAACTGGCCGGAGACGACGTCGAGGGATCGGCCCAGCACCCCTACACCGAGGCGCTGCTGCGTGCGATCCCGATCGACGACCCGGCCGAACGCAAACCGCTCGAGGCGCTGGAGGGGGACGTGCCCAGCCCGATCAACCCGCCGCCGGGGTGCCCGTTCGCGGGGCGCTGCCCGAAGGTGACCGACCGGTGCCGGCGCGAGATGCCGCCCCTGGAGATCAAGGTCAACGGGCAGGCGGTGGCGTGCTGGGAGGTCGAGTAGCGGCCGCGGGTCAGTTCTGGCGGCCCTCGATCGCGGCGATGAGGGCGGCGGCGGAGAGCAGCATGAGATCGTCGAGGCGCGCGTCCTCGGAGTGCACCGTGACGCCGAGCCTGTAGACGAACCAGTTGAAGTGCTGGCGGATGCTCGCGATGCGGGCCCCGCTCGCGCTGTGCACGAGGTCGTAGGACTGGGGGAAGAACGGCGCGAGCGCCTCGATGTAGCGGCGCACGATCGGCGTGAACGAGCCCCGCTCGGTGAGGGTCGCGAGGGGGGCGCCGTCCTCGTCGAACACGAGCCACTCGTCTCGCAGGAACGAGGACTTCATGCCCTTGCGCCGGAAGGACCCCAGCCTCTCGCCGCCGGGCAGCGTGACGTCGTAGGTCGCCCCGAAGTCGATGACCTGCTGGGTTCTGAGGACGACCAGCGGCGTCGCGAGGCTCTCGTCGGTGTACAGGCGGATGTCCTCGCGGAGCCTGAAGGCCTTCTGCTTGCAGTACGCCACGACCTGGCCCTGCTGGTCGTAGACATGGAACGCGGCCCCGAAGAGCTTCAGGATCTTGCGTCGGACGGTGTAGCGTTCGTCGGGGCGTGCGCCCATGTGGGCCTCCTTGGTACGGGGTGAGACTAACGTGGAGCGGGTCCGCACGCGCAGAGAAAACCCGGCCGCGTGGGCCGGGTCGGGGGAGTCGGGCGGGTTTGGGGTGTTCGCGTGCCGGATCAGGCCTGGGCGTGCTGCTCGGCGTTGGCGGTCTCGCCGACCTCCCAGCGTCGGAAGCCCCTGATGGTGCCGGGAGCGACGACCTCCTTGATGGTCTTGGAGGGCTCCACGACGAAGGACTGCTCGAGCAGCGCGACCTCGGCGAAGAACTTGCGCATGCCGCCCTCGACCATCTTCTCGGCGATCTCCTGGGGCTTGCCGCTCTCGACGGCCTGGTCGATGCGGAACATGCGCTCCGTCTCGACCAGGTCCGAGGGGATCTCGTCGGGCGTGACGCCGAGCGGGCGGGGCACCGCGGCGGTGACGTGCATCGCCACCTGGCGGAGGGTGTCGGTGGAGACGTCGCCCTCGGCGTCGATCAGCACGCCGGTCTTGCCGTCGTGGTGGACGTAGGTGCCGAAGACGGTGGCGTCGCCGGAGGCGTCGAGCTTCTCCATGCGTCCGATGGAGATGTTCTCGCCGGTGGAGGCCCGCAGGTCGTCCACGATGGAGGTCATCTCGTCGGTGGGGGACACCTCGCCGGCGGGCGCCGCGAGGGCGAGCTCGGCGATGCGGTTCACGGCGTTGACGAAGTTCTCGTTCTTGGCTGTGAAGTCGGTCTCGGCCTTGAGCTCGACGATGGCCGCCGATCCGCCGTCGCCGGAGACGGCGACGCCGATGCGTCCCTCGCCGGCGGCGCGGTCGAGCTTGGTCTCCATCTTGCCCTTGAGCTGCTTGCGGAGCAGTTCCTCGGCGGCGACGGGGTCGCCGCCGGCCTCGGCCAGGGCCTTCTTGCAGGCCATCATGGCCAGGCCGGTCTTGTTGCGAAGGGCCATCACGTCTTTGGCGCTGATGTCCGCCATGGTTGCTCTCCGAGCGTTCGTGGTTCGTGTCGGGCGGGGTGTCCGGTCCCCCGCCGGGCGAGTTGCGATGTCGGGCGGAGCCGGGCCGCCCGGGTGGGTCGGGGTGGCCGCCGGGATCAGGACTCGGCGTTGGCGGTCGTGGGCTCGCCCGCGGGCTCCTCGGAGCCGGCCGGGGACGCGTCGTCGGCCTTCCACTGCGAGCGGCTGCTGCGCTTGCGGGGGGCCTCCTCGGCGGCGCCGGCATCGGCCTCGGACGGCTGCGTGGTCTGGCCCTGCCGTCCGTCGGCGATGGCGAGGCAGAGCTCGCGGATCACGACGTCGATGGAGCGCATGGAGTCGTCGTTGCCGGGGATGGCGATGTCGGCCTGGTCCGGGTCGCCGTCGGTGTCGATCAGGCAGATCGTGGGGATGCCCAGCTTTTTGGCCTCGCGGATCGCGGTGATCTCGCGACGGACGTCGACGATGACGATCGCGCCGGGGAGCTTGTCCATGCCCCGGATGCCGTCGAGGTTGCGCTTGATCTTGCGCATCTCGCGCCGCAGCTGGCTCTCCATCTTCTTGGAGTAGCTCTGGAAGTTGTCCTCGGCCTCGATCGCCTCGAGCTCCTCGAGTCGCTTCAGGCGAGCGCGGATGGTGCGGAAGTTGGTCAGCGTGCCGCCCAGCCAGCGCTCCGTGACGTAGTGCATCTTGACGTCGGCGACGCGCTGCTCGATCACGCCCTTGGCCTGACGCTTGGTGCCGACGAAGCAGACGTCCTTGCCCTCGGAGACGAGCTTGGTGACCAGGCGCTTGGCGAGCAGGAGGCCCTTGACGGTCTCCTTGATGTCGATGATGTGGATGCCGCTGCGCTTCCCGTAGATGTAGGGAGACATCTTCGGGTTCCAGTTGCTGGAGCGCTGCCCGAAGTGGATGCCGGCCTCGATGAGGTCCTGAACCAGCGTGTTGTTCGACATGAGATCCTCGATTCTGTCAGCGACACCGGCGGGACCGTGGTCGGAGACCCCGCCATAAGGGCGCTTCGTGGTGGCGTCGGACGCCGTGGTGTAAGGAAACGATTCGGCCTCGTGGCCGTCCGCCCAGAACGACCGGTCCGGGGGGTTGCAAGTCTAGGCCCGGCAAGGGCCCGAATCGATGCACCCGTCGCGGGGGACTGCGAGACCTGGCACGGGGCCCCCCGGGACCCGGGGGGTGCTGAATCCGGGGGGGCGGTGAACGCCCGGCGCCGACCGTCCGATGCTACGGGGCGTCCAGTGACGGAGCAGACCGGAGAGCCGCATGGCAGAGGCCTCGAACTTCGTGATCCGGCGGTCGGATCGGCACGAGATCGTGCTCCCGGCCCGCTTCTGTGTGTCCGAGGGGCACGCGGAAGAGGTGCGCGTCTCGTCCCGCGCCCCTCAGCGTGACGGCTGGATCGAGGCCGACCTGATCGACATCGCGGAGGGCGGCGTGGGGCTGATCTCGCCCCTGTTCATGCCGCGGGGCTGCCGCCTGCTGGTCGAGATCCGCGGGCTCGGCGGGGGCGCCGCCCCGGTGCTGCTGGACTCTCCGGCGCGGGTCAGGCGGGTGCAGATGATCGATCGGCGCCCGGCGTACATGATCGGGCTGCTGTTCGAGGACCAGTCCGAGACCCAGCGGATGTCGCTGGAGCGGCTGCTGCGGAGGATCACCGGGGAGGACGAGACGGGAGCGGGCGTGCGGGGGTCGGAGGGGGCGCCCGGTGTTTGAGACCGGCGAATACGTCCTGCGGTCGCTGATGGAGGAGGGGCGGGTGTCGTCCGAGGACGCGGCCCGCGCCGAGGAGGCCGCGCGCGCCGCGGGGAGGTCTCTCGAAACAGTGGTGGTCGAGATGGGGCTGGCCACCTCGCGTCAGCTGGCCCTGGCCAAGGCGTACATCTGCGAGTATCCCTTCGTCGACCTGGAGGCGTTCGAGCCTCAGATCGATCACAGCCGGTTGCTGAAGCGAGACTTCGCCGAGTCGCACGCGGTGTTCCCGCTCTTCGTCCTGGGGGACGTTGCCACCGTCGCGATGCTGGACCCGTTCAACCTCCCGGCGATCGACGGGCTCACCCAGGCGCTGCACAAGGAGATCGATCCGGTCATCGCCGACGAGGAGAGCCTGCGGACGCTGATCAAGCGTGCCTACTCGCTGTCCGGGGTGCGCGGCTCGGATGCCCGGGGCGAGGCCGCGGACGAGGGCGCCGACTCGCTGGTGACCGAGCCGATCGTCGCTGCGGTGAACCAGGTCCTGGACGCGGCTGCCCGCGCCGGTGCCTCGGACGTGCACCTGTCCCCGGACGAGAACCAGCTCCACCTCCGGTTCCGGATCGACGGGGTGCTGGAGTCGCAGCAGGGTCCGGACCGGTCGACGCACGCGGCGCTGGTGCAGCGCCTGAAGGTCATGGCCGAGCTCGACGTGACCCAGACCCGCAGGCCCCAGGACGGGAAGTTCCGGTTCTCGCACGACTCCGGGCCGGTGGACGTGCGCCTCAGCCTCCTGCCGACGATCCACGGCGAGAACGTGGTGATGCGTCTGCTGCGCCCGGGGCGCGAGATCGGCACGCTCGCGGAGCTCGGGATGCCCGAGGACGTGCGCACGCGGTTCGAGCGCATGGTCGCCCGCCCGCACGGGATGGTGCTCGTGACCGGGCCGACCGGGTCGGGCAAGACGACCACGCTGTACACCGCGCTGGCGATGCTGAACACGCCGGACCGCAACGTCATGACCATCGAGGACCCGGTCGAGATCCGGCTGCCCTGGGTCCGGCAGATCCAGGTCAACCCGGGGGTGGGGCTGACGTTCGCCACGGCCCTTCGGTCCATGCTGCGCCAGGACCCGGACGTGGTGCTGGTGGGTGAGATCCGGGACCAGGAGACCGCGCGGATCGCGGTGCAGGCCTCGCTCACCGGACACCTCGTGTTCGCCACGCTCCACACCAACGATTCGGTCGGCTCGCTGGCGCGACTGCGGGACTTCGAGATCGAGCCGTTCGCGGTCAACAGCGCGCTCTTGGGCACCATCGCCCAGCGCCTCGTGCGCCGGGTCTGTCCGGGCTGCGCCGAGCCCTACACCCCGGACCCGGGCGAGCTCGCCCCGCTGTCGATCCGGGCGGGCGACGGGGACGGGTTCGTGCGACCGGTCGGGTGCGGGAAGTGCCGCAACTCAGGGTACGCCGGGCGGGTCGGGGTCTACGAGCTGATGGAGATGACGCCTGCCATCCAGGACCTGCTCGAGCGGGGCGAGTCGATCCGGACCATCCGGGCACACGCGATTGAGTCCGGGATGAGGCCGCTGCTGCGTCACGGCGTCGAGCTGTTCCGGACGGGGCGCACCTCGCTCGAGGAGCTCGCGAAGCTGCACGCGATGGACGCGATCGAGCCGGGTGATGACCGCGGGGGTGCCCCGTGAGCGTCCGCTACGCCTACAGCGCCAAGGACAGCGCCGGCCGGGTGGTGCGGGGCACCCGGGACGCACAGACCGAGCGCGAGGTCTACACCGAGCTGGTCGGCTCGGGGCTCGAGCCGCTGTCGATCAAGCCACGGCGCGGTTCCGCGTTCGGGCGTCTCGGGCGGGGCGGGGGGCGCCCGATCGCCAGCGAGTCGCTGAGCGTGTTCGCGCGAGAGCTCTCGATCACGCTCGATGCGGGGGTCTCGCTGCCCGAGGGGCTCGCCTCGATCGCCGAGTCCGAGGAGGACCCGCGTCTCAGGGAGGCCGTCGCCTCGGTCAGCCGCGCGGTGCGGTCGGGTGTGCGGCTCGGGGACGCGATGCGACAGCACACGCGCGAGTTCGGCGACCTGTTCGTCGAGATGATGGTCGCGGCCGAGCGGACGGGCGATCTCAAGACCGTGGCCTCGGACCTGGCCGACCTGCTGGAGCGGAGGGAGCAGGTCCGCAAGGGCGTGCGCCGGGCCATGGCGTACCCGATCGTGGTGCTGTGCTTCATCTCGCTGGCGCTGTCGGTCATCACCTTCTTCGTTGTCCCCCGCTTCGCGGAGATCTTCGAGAGCAACGGGGTGGAGCTGCCCCTGCTGACGCGCGTGCTCCGGTCCGTAGGCGTCTCGGTCACGTCGAACCCTGTCGCGTACGCCGTCGGGACGGCGGCGGCTGTGATCGGCGCGGTGCTGGTCGCTCGGTCCGGGCCCGGCCGGGGGGCCCTCGGCGGGATCATCGGAGGGATGCCCTACTTCGGACGGCTCGTCCGGTACGCGGCCTCCGCGAGGTTCTGCCGCGTGCTGTCCGTCTCGGTCAGCGCGGGGCTGGACGTGATCCAGTCGATCCAGATCGCCGCGGGGGCGTGCGGCAACGCCCGGATGACCGAGCGCCTCCAGTCCGTGGTCACGCGGATGCGCTCCGGGCAGGAGCTGGACTCGGCCCTGCGATCCGTGGGGGCCCTGCCCGCGTTCGCGGTGCGTCTGCTCAGCGCCGGGCACGACGCGAAGGAGGTCGGTCGGGCCGCCGGGCTGCTGTCGAAGCACTTCGATCGCGAGACGGACGGCCTGACCAAGAACATCTCGACCGTGGTCGAGCCGCTGATGACGGTGGGCATGGCGGTCATCGTGCTGGTGGTCGCCCTCTCGGTGTTCGTGCCCATGTGGGGGATGATCAGGGCGGGGGCGTGACATGGGGCGCGGGTTCACACTCATCGAGCTGCTCGTGGTGATCCTGATGATGTCCGTCATGGTCGCGGTCGTTGCGCCGGGGCTCGGCTCGGTCCGTGGCGTGCAGCGTGAGGCCGGTGCCTCGGAGATCAGGCGCGAGCTGCGGTCGGCCCAGGCCCACGCCCGGGCGGTCGGACGCCCGCACGGGGTGGCCCTGGACGCGACCGCGGACACCCTGGCGGCGCTGTGGTACTCCACCTCCGGGAACGTCGAGCCCGCCCTGACCGCCTCCGGGCGTGTGTCGGAGACCAGGGCGATCGGCGAGCTCTTCGCGGGGCTGGACGTGGTCGAGATCGACCCCGGCGACGGGACCGGCGTCGCGAGCGCGACGATCTGGTTCGACTATCTCGGGCGACCGGAGCTGAGGGACGAGGACGGCCTGAACCCCGCCCGCCCGACCTCGGCGCCCACGGTCACGCTGGGCGAGGGCGACCCGATCCAGATCGATCCGGTCTCGGGGGTGGTGCGATGACACGGCGCACGCGCAGCGGCTTCACGCTCATCGAGGCGGTCCTGATCGTCGTCGTGCTCGGGGTGACCATCCCCGCCGGGATGCGACTGGTGGGCGCGGCCGACCGGGCGCAGCGCGAGTCGGAGTCGTCCCTGATCGCGGTCTCGGTCGCTCGGTCGATCGCCGAGCAGGTGCTCGCGGACGTGAACGCCTCGGGGCGGTTCGGTCCCGACGCGCTCGCCGACCCGGCGACCTACCTCGACGATCCGGCGGAGGGGCTGCACGCCCGCACCGCGTGGCTGCTGGATTCCGATCCGGGGACCGGGATGACGGCCCAGGTCACCATCGGAGAGGTCGGCGCCGGGACCGAGCCCGGCTTCAGGCGGGTCACGATCGTCGTGGGCTACTCCGCGGTGTGGGGGGCGGACCGGGACGTCCGGTTCGAGATCGACGTGAGGGGGGAGTGATGCTCCGGCGGGCATTCTCACTGGTCGAGATGATCGCCGCGGTCACGGTGGTCTCGATCGCCGGGGCGGTCGTGTTCCCGTCCGTGTCCGTGCTGCTGGACAGGCTGGAGGACGCCCGGGTGCGCCGTGTCGAGTCGGACCGGCTGCACACTGCCCTGGACCAGATCACGCGCGTGGTCTCGGAGTGGCCGGTCGAGAACGGGGCGCTGCAGGGGCTGACGGTCACACGCGACGGGGGCGCCATCACGGGCCTGGTGTGCGCCGACGCGGGTGGGGTCCGGATCGACTCGGGCACGGTCTCCATCGTCGACGAGCTCGGTCGGGACGGGTGGTTGTGCGACGGGATCGTCTCGTTCTCGCTTGCGCTGCTCGGTCCGGCCGACGACACCCCGCTCGCGACCGACGAGGACTGCGCCGGGGCGGTTACCCTGCGTGTCGAGCTGGAGACGACGAGCGCCCGGGCGGCGGGGGTGGTGTACATCCGCCAGGCGGGGGTGAGCGGTGGTTCCTGAGCGTGTCGCATCCAGGCGCGGGCTGGCGGTGCTGGTGCTCGTGGTGGTCGTTGCGCTCTTCTCGCTGGTCGTGCTGTCGGTCGGGAACGCGGGCGCCGACGACGTCTCGCGTCTGCGCCTGCGTGAGGAGTCCTCGCACGCGCTGCTGGCGGCCCAGTCGGCGGGAGAGATCCTGCTGGCGCGGGCGGAGTCGGGGACGCCGATAACCCCGGGGGACGTGCTGGTCACGCACGCCTCGGGGCAGGGGGTGGTCGTGGAGGCGGACGGGGGTGAGGGGCGCTACGTGGTGGAGGGTCGGTCTGGGAGGGCGGTGCGACGTGTGGAGCTGCGTCTGGGGCCCTGAATCCGCGTTTCCGAGAACCCGCCACAGAATCGTGCCGATTGCTCCCCCGGGACGAGGGACCGCCCCCGTCCGCAGCCGATGTTCGCCCCGAGGTCAGACGTGCTCCAGAGCCGAACTCTCATCGTCGTGGTCTCGCAGACCGAGCTCGAGGGGCACCTCGTCTCGGGGTCCGGCGTGGTGCGCCGGGCCGTGGTGGAGATCGACGGCGCGGGTGATGCCGACTCCGGACGGATCGACTTCGTGACGCTCGACCAGGCCCTGGCGCAGGTGGCGCAACAGGCCGGGGCGGGCGCCGGCACGCGCACGCTGGTGATGATCAACCCGGGGGTGGGGAGCTGCCAGGTTCGGATCGCGCCGCGGGGGGATTTCGCGGCCCAGCGTGCGGGCGAGCTGGCCGCGCTGCACTCGTGCACGACGGAGGACGCCTCGGCGCTCGAGGCGCGTACCTGGGCCTGCGACGCCGGGGGCTCGCGTTCGGAGCGTGCCCTGGTGAGCGGCGCGGTGCGGGACTCGGACCTGAGCGACATCTCGGACTGGGTCGACCGCGCGGGCCTGCGGCTGGGCGGGGTGATCCCGGTGAAGATGTGGGAGTGCCGGCTTGCGCTGCGGGACGCCCTGGAGGCCGAGTCGGGCGAGATGATCTGCCGGATCTCCTCGGACTGCACGGTGCTGGTCGTTCGCCATCCGGGGAAGGCCGACGTCGTCCGCGTGATCGACTTCGGGATCCGCTCGATCGCGCGGGTGTACGCCCGCGCCGCGACCCAGCGACAGGTGCGGCTCTCGCAGCACGAGCTGTGGTCCAAGGTCATGACGCACGGGGTGTCGTGGGGGGGCAAGGACTCCGACGACCGGGTCGTGCGCGATGCGCTGCCCCTGCTGGCCCCGGTCATCCAGCGCATCAACATCGAGCTCAAGCAGACGCTCCGGTACCGCGTCGCCGAGGGCACCCGCGTCAGCAGGATCCGGTTCAGCGGGCTCGGGCGCCGCGTGCCGGGGCTGTGCGCCTCCATCTCGGGCCACCTCGAGCTGGAGCACGACGCGCGGTCGGACGGGCCGAAGCCGGTCGAGACCGCAGACGGCAGCGGCGTGCGCCGGCACGACTTCGGGCGCGACGCGATCGCGATCCTACGGGGCGTGACGCCGTTCCTGCCCAGGGCGCTCGAGCGGCGCAGGGCCATCCGGAGGCTGTCGGCGATCACGGCGCAGGGGGCGATGATCGCGCTGGCGATGGTGGCGGGGGAGTGGGCCGCCGGTACGGTGGCCCTGCGGGACGAAACGGGCGCGAGCACGGCGCTGCTCGAGGAGGTCTCTCACCTGCGGGAGTCTGTGGACAGCGACGCGAAGCTCCGGCGGGAGCGGGCCGAGGTGCTGGACCACGTCCTCGCCCTCGACGAGGCGCTCGACCACGCGCCCCACTGGCCGGCCGCCGCGAGGGCGGTGCTGGACTGCGACCCGCTGCGGGTCGAGAACATCACGATCAGCCACTCCGGCGAGGCCACCACCGCGGTCTTCACCGGCTGGCTGCCGGCCGCCTCAGGCGAGCGGGCCCTGGAAGAGATACTCGACCGCTGGCACCGCTCCGGGCCGGTGCGTCACGCCGAGCCGACCTCCATCGTGCGGACGCTGGGCCCCGAGGGGCAGGAGGTGCTCCGGCTGCGCATCGATTTCACCTTCGAGCGGTTCCCCGTGTGGGTCAGGCGGCCGGAGCTCGCCACCGTCTTCGACGGGGGGCCGCCGTCATGAGCACGCGGGGCGACAGGCACGCGCTGCTCGTCATCGGGCTCGCTCTGACGGTCCCGGTGCTCGCCTGGTGGCGGTTCGTGGCGCCCGTACGCGAGTCCAGGGCGGCGGTGCAGATCCAGACCCGGGCTCTGCTCGACGAGCGGGAGGGGCTCCGGGCCGCGCAGGAGGGGCACTCCGTGGAGGGGTCCGAGCGTGTCCGGGCGGTCCGCGCGGTCCGGCTCGCGCTCGAGTCGCTGCCGGGCGCAACACCCGGCGCGTCCGAGGTGTACCGGCGGGTCGAGGACGCCGCGTCGCGGGCGGGGGTCCGGGTTGTGCGCATCGAGCCCGGGTCGGAATCCGATCCGAGGACCGGCGTCGGTCCGCTGGAGCTGATGAGCGTGGAGACGTCGCGCCGGTCGTACCGGCTGGACTTCGAGAGCCCGGTCGTCGCGGTGCCGTTCTTCATCGGGCTCGTGCAGGAGATCGACGGGGCCGTCGAGATCCGGGAGACACGCCTGCAGGCTGTGCCCGGGCGTGCGGACCGGACCACCGGCACCCTCGTCTTCGAGCTGCTCGGCGTGCGCGCGGCGGACGCGCCCGCGGACGGGGAGGGCTCGCCATGAGCAGACGACGCGCCTGGCTGGCGGGGGTGCTCCCGGTCGTCCCGCCGCTGCTGATCATCGCGGTCCGCTTTGTCGGGCACGCGCCGACCGGGGCGGGCGCGTTCCAGGGGCCCGGGGCCGGCGCCGAGGACGGGCTCGGTGAGCTCGCCCGGTTCGTGCCCGAGGAGGTGCACGATCCGCGTCTGCACCGAGCCTGGGAGTCCTCCCGGGAGCTCCTCGCGGGCGCGTGGAGGCGGCAGGAGGCCGACCCGGACCCGGACGCCCCGGTGGTCTCGCCCGCCGAGGACCCGGCGGCGCACGCCGTACGCACACCCGCGTTCTCGCTCACAACGATCTTCGGAGACGGCGCGGGCGGGGGGAACGCCGGGGCGGTGCTCGACGGGCGGATCTACCGCGTCGGTGATCCGGTCGAGTCGGGCTGGGCGCTGGAGAGCGTGGACCGGGCGGGCCGGAGCGTCACCCTGCGTCATCGGACCGGCGCCGCGTGCACGATCCCGCTCAGCCGGCGCCGGCCGGAGTAGACATCGGTCGTCAGACCGGGCTACGCTACACGCACGCGGGCGCATAGCTCAGTTGGCTAGAGCGCTGCCGTCACATGGCAGAGGTCACAGGTTCGAGTCCTGTTGCGCCCATTGGCCCGCGGGTCGGTCTGGCCGAAACAGAGCGGCGCGAATGAAAAAGGGCGGGCTCCTCGGAGCCCGCCCCTGTCGTGCGCGGTCTGGGTGACGGGCCGTGCCCGACGGATCAGCCGATTCCGATGATCTTCGGGTCGCCCGCGTCACGCCGGTTGCCCGGGTTGTTCGTGGGGGCGCAGGGGCCGGGCTGCCACAGCGTGTAGAACCCGAGCAGGTCGTCGTAGTCGACGAACCCGTCGTTGTTGAAGTCGGCCAGGAAGCTGCCGGCCAGGTAGGCCTCGATGAACTCCATGAGGTCGCGCGGTGTCACGTTGCCGTCGCCGTCCCAGTCGCCCGGGCAGCTCAGCGTGCCGATCTGGCAGAGGCCGTACGGCTCCTTGTTCGTCTCGACGCCCTTGATCCGCAGGCGGTAGCTCTCGAGGATCTTCTGCTCGTAGAAGGGCTCGACGCCGACCGACGTGCCGGGGGGGAAGAACGCGAACGCGTTGCCCAGGTCCGGGTCGCCCTGCACCGTCGGGCCGGTGTCCGGGGCCATGTCGGAGATCAGCAGCTGCCAATCGCCGCCCGAGTACTCGCCCCAGTGCTTCAGCGAGTTGAAGCGGTAGTCGTAGTAGGCGTAGTTCTGGCCGTCCACGACCGTGGTGGACGCGTCCACGCGGGCGACCGCGAACGTGGAGTACGTGCCGGAGCCGCTCTGCAGTCCGATCATGAGGTCGCCGGCGCCGCCGCCCTGGATGCGGACGGTGAGCTCGACCTCCTCGATGTAGATGTTGGGACGCACGCAGATCGGGGGCAGGGTCAGCGAGCCGACCTCGTCCACCGACTCGGACGGGGGCTCGGTCCCGAGATCGACGTACTCGGCCCCGGGGATCTCGCCCTCCTCGACCTCGATCGTGCTGCTGTCCAGGATGACCTGGGGCGGGGCGCCGCCGAAGCTCTCGGCGGCGCTGATGGCCTCCTCCGCGTCGATGATGCCGAACCCGTACTCGTCGCTGTGCACCTGGAAGCCGCTGTTGACCTGCCAGAGCGTGACGAGCGGGGCCGGGGCGCCGGCCCACTCGTTCAGGATCTCGACCGGGGAGTAGTAGGTGCCATCGGCGAGCTCTGTGAACGCGCCGGGGATGCGCGTCCAGTCGGACGTGCCCTGGAGGATCCACTTGATGTCGCGGATCGACAGGCTCGGGTTGGCCTCGAGCATGAGTGCGATGATGCCGGTCGCGATCGGGGCCGCGGCGCTGGTGCCGTTGAACGAGGGCTGGTACTCGTCGCCGATGCCGAAGGCGTCGTTGCCGTCCACGGCGTCGGCGGTGACGATGCCGCGCTCGCCGGACGCGCCGGAGCCGGGCGAGGCGATCTCGGCCTCGTTGTCGAATCCCTGCGAGTAGGCCGAGGCGACGACGTTGGTGCCGGTCGTGGAGTAGCCCGCGATGTCGTTGTCCTCGCCGACCGCGCCGATCGCGAGCACCTCGCTCCACTTGGCGGTGGCGCTGTACTCGGTCCGCCCGCCGACGCCGGTCCAGGCGCCGGTGAACGAGGTCGAGGCGAGGTCGGTCATGCCCAGGTCGGCCACCTCGCCCTGGTCGTCGATCTCGAGGAAGTTGTTGAAGTAGGGGGTGATGTTGGGGGCCCAGATGCCGTTGTTGCCCGCCGACATCACGTTGATCACGCCGAAGTCCGTCGCCGAGCCGCGCAGGGCCCGCCCCGCGGGGGAGCCCTGGTAGGAGGGCGCGTCCGCGACCGAGTCGGCGTACGCGCCCAGCGCGCTCGCCGTGCCGAGCAGCGTGGGGAAGCCCCAGCTGTGGTTCTTGATCCGGATGACGTCGTTGCGCCACATGAATGCCTCGGCCTGGGCCAGCGAGGGGCCGTTGGTCAGGCCGACCAGCGTCGCGTCGTAGGCCACGCCCGCGGCGCCCTCGCCGTTGTCGTTCTCGGCTGCGATCAGCGCCGCCACCGCGTTCCCGTGACCGAACTCGATGTCCTGCGTGAACGGGTTGTAGAGCTGCGACAGCGACTGGTCGTGGTTGGGCAGCAGGTCGGGGTGCGACTGCATCGGCGCGAGCTGCTGGAACAGGTCGGCGACCTCGGGCGTGAATGCCTGGTAGGAGTAGTCGAACGCCTCGAGCACGCCCACGATCACGCCCTGCCCGGTGTAGCCCAGGTCGTAGGCGTCGATCAGGCCGTGGTCCTGCTGCCCGGGCACGAAGGCCTGCGGGTTGAGGCTGTTGTCGAAGAAGTAGGGGTAGGTGTTCGGCGAGAAGGGATCGAAGAAGGGGTCGGTCGGCAGGTCCATCTGCACGCGTCGCGGGCTCTGGGAGACCTGCGCGTCGATCACGCGCGCGTCGGCCAGCAGCTTCTCGGCGCCCTCCATCGCCTGGCGGACGGTCGGGAAGTTCACCACGAACATCGTGGTGCTCTGCGCGACCGGGCGGACGTTGCGCTGGAGCCAGTTCTGGTTCCGCAGCAGCCCGGCCCCCGCCAGGGCCCCCTCCAGCGTCTGGCGGTCGGCGACCTCGACCACCACCTTGCTCTCGATGTCGTAGCGGTACGCGTCCTTGGCGGCGTTCAGCGCCGCGGCGTTGTGCGGGCCCTTGAGCCGGAACTGCGGGAGGCTGTCGACCCACTCGGGCATGCCGACGGCGCGATCCTGGTCCAAGCCGGTGATGCGCAGGCGACGCGACGGCCCGCGTGAGGGCATCACGCGCGTCTCGCCCTCGCCCGCGCCGGGGCGGTCGCCCGGGCCGTCCCCGTTCCCGCCCTCCAGCTCGTTGATCTTCACCGGGGTGACCGGCTCGTCGGGGGCCGCGACGACGGTGCCGGCGACCAGCGCCAGCACCGCGCAACTGCTCAGCGACATCACGATCGACCGGTCGCGGGACGGGATCAGTTCATGGGCCATCTGCACAACTCCTGTTTGCTGCTGTGGTACCCGGGGGGCGTGCCTCTCCGGGTCGTCATCGGCGTCCGTCGCCAGGCGGCCGGCCGATGGGGTGCGGGGGTCTCGTGACACTGTCTCCAGGATCCGAGACAACCGACTGTTCGGGTGTTCCGGTGGAGCGGTTCCTTGCTTCTCGGAACAGTATAGCGGGTCGGCCCGCGCTCAGGGCACCTGAACAGGGCGTCAATCCCGGCTCGGCTCGGTCATCGAGGAGGGGTCCAGCAGCCGGTTCAGTTCGGCCTCGTCGAGCACCCCGAGCGACCCGGCCACCTCACGAACCGTCCGGCCCTCCTCGTAGGCCTGATACGCCAGCCTGGCCGAGGCGTCGTACCCGATCGCGGGCACGAGGCTGGTGCACATCGCCAGCGAGCCCTCGATCAATTCGGCGCACCGCTCGCGGTCCGGCTCCAGGCCCTCGATCAGGCGGGTCCGCAGAATCGAGCACGATCCCGCCAGCAGCGTGATCGAGTCGAGCAGGTTCGCGCTCATCATCGGCATCGCCACGTTCAGGTCCAGGATCGACCCCACGCCCCCCAGCCCGCCCGCCGTGATCGCCCCGTCGTTCCCGATCACTTGGCACGAGGCCATGATGACCGCCTCGCAGATCACCGGGTTGACCTTGCCCGGCATGATGCTCGAGCCCGGCTGCACCGCGGGCAGCCTGAGCTCCCCGATGCCGCAGCGCGGCCCGGAGCCCATCCATCGGATGTCGTTGGCGATCTTGGACAGGCTCACCGCGATCGCCTTGAGCTCCCCGCTGGTCTCGACGACCGCGTCCTTGGCGTGCTGGGCCTCGAAGTGGTTGTCCGCCTCGCGGAACGGGAGGCCCAGGGTCTCGGACAGCCGGGCCGCGACGCGGGCACCGAACTCGGGGTGGGTGTTGATGCCGGTGCCGACGGCGGTGCCGCCTAGGGCCAGCTCGGAGAGCGCGGCCATGGCGCGGTCCAGCCGGTGCAGGGCGTGGTGCATCTGGCTGGCGTACCCGCTGAACTCCTGGCCGAGCCGGATGGGGGTCGCGTCCTGGAGATGAGTCCGCCCGATCTTGATCACGTCGTCCCAGGCCCTGGCCTTGGCGTGCAGGGCGTCGGCCAGGTCGCGCACCGCCGGGCGGAGGCGCTCGTGGATCTCGCAGGCGGCGCTCAGGTGCATCGCGGTGGGGAAGGTGTCGTTGGAGGACTGCCCCATGTTGACGTGGTGGTTGGGGTGGACGCCGCCGCGTTCGAGGTACTCGGGGTTCTTGCTCGAGCCGATCGGCTCGCCCAGGTCCAGGCAGACCAGGTTGGACACGACCTCGTTGACGTTCATGTTGGTGCTGGTGCCCGAGCCGGTCTGGAAGATATCGATCGGGAAGTGGGGTCCCAGCCCCCCGTGATCGGGCAGGCCGGCCTCGATCTTCGCGCACGCCGCGACGATCCGGTCGGCGCGCCCCCGGTCCAGCTTGCCGAGCTGCCGGTTGATCTCGGCGCAGGCCGCCTTCAGGCGGGCGTAGGCCACGATGACCGGGGCCGGCACCGGGCGCCCCGAGACCGGGAAGTTGATCACGGCACGCTGGGTCGAGGCCCCGTACAGCACCGTGGCGGGCACCTCCATGGCGCCCATCGAGTCTTTCTCAACGCGTGTCTGGGTTTCCGACATCAGTGGTCTCCGGGCGTGCAAGGATCCGACGACCGATCGTAGACGCCGGGAACCGCCCGGCGCCCGCCCCCGAACACTCCGAGAGCACCGGAGGCCAGCCATGAACACACTCACCGCCCTCGCACTCTCGCTCGCACTGGCCGCCGTGGCGAACACCTCCGTCGCGCAGGACGACGAGAAGCTCCCGCAGCGGTCCAAGTTCCTGACCTACGAGCGTCCGCAGGACTGGCAGCTCATGAGCCGCTCCATCCTGGTCGCGGGGGAGTCGGCGTCGAACGTCGCCTACACCCGGGGCGGGCGCACCCAGCCCACCCGCACGCTCCAGCTCGACGAGTGGGAGTTCCAGGAGTTCGTCGCCATCACCCCCTTCGTGCTCCGGAGCGCCTCGAGCTTCTCCACCCTCGAGCCGGCGCAGGGCGCCGGCACGCCCAAGCCCACCGGCAAGATGACGCTGGCCGACCAGCCGGTCGAGCTCACGCCGACCATCATCGGCCCCTACCAGTCCCAGGCGCTCTACGCCCGCTGGGACTCGGGCCCCGGCGTCACGCGCCGCATGATCCTCGAGCAGACCACCCGCATGCGAAGCTTCGAGACCGTGTTCGACGAGCGTGCCGCGATGCGGGTCCCCTGGCCCGGCGAGTGGCCCGAGGAGGCCCTGTCCACGCTGCTTCCGCAGCAGTACATCTCGCTGGACGGCGAGGGCAACCAGTTCGACGCCTCGGACACGACCATCCCGGACCTGCTCAGGGCGTGGACCAACGACCAGGACCCCAAGTCCATACCCCCCGTTCAGCTCGCCAAGTGGCTCGCCGGCAAGGTGCAGGAGCACGTGAACGTGATCCGCCCGGGCATGACCACACGGCGCGACCTCGACCTCGAGCTCTCGGTCGCCTCCCCGGTCAAGAGCGGGCTGGACGTGCAGTCCGCCCCGGAGATCGCCCGCACCGGCAAGGGCTCGCCCCACGACCTGACCGTCCTGCTCACCGCCCTGTACCGCGAGGCCGGGCTGCCCGCGCGCGTCGTCATCGGCTACCAGGAGAACGAGAAGAACGGCCGACGCGAGCTCAACGACGACGAGCGGGTCCGCTCCTGGGTCGAGTTCGCCCTCTACGACGAGGCCGACGACGAGCTCACCTGGGTCCCGGTCGACGTCGCACGCCTCCGCGAGAAGTCCAGCCGCATGTACCCGCTCGAGCAGCCATGGGAGTTCTTCGGCACCCACGACGAGCTCGACGACGTCATCCCCTACGCCTTCCACTTCCACCCGCCCACCGACGTGCGAAGCTTCGGAGCCCCCTCGATGTTCGGCATCACCATGGTGCCCGCCCCCCCGGTACGCGGCACCCAGTACATCGACTTCTTCCAGACCCGCCCGCCGGTGCGGGCCGGGGACTGAGCGGACCGGGCGACCGCCTACTCCAGCGAGTTGCTGAAGTGCGTCTCCTGCACCGGCACCAGCACCTCGAGCACGTGCTGCAGCACGCTGCCGGGCGAGCCCAGCGCGTTCACTTCCTTGATGATGTCGTCGGGGTAGTGGTCCAGCACGGGCTGGGTCTCCTGCTTGTAGACCTCCCAGCGACGCCGGATCACCTCCTCCTTCGCGTCGTCCGCACGGTTCTCCTTCAGGGCCCGGCGCTGCAGACGCTCGACCATCTTCTCCTCGTCGTTGCACACCAGGTGGATCACCTCCAGCACCTCGATGTACTCCTCCATCAGCCGGGCCTGGTTCACGTTCCGGGGGATCCCGTCGAGCACCAGCAGGTCGTCGTGCGGCTTGTACAGGCTCAGGATGGTCTGGGCGTGGATGTTCTCGGCCCACATCTTCACCGTCACCTCGTCGGGCACCAGCTCGCCGCGCGAGGAGTACTCGCGGAAGGTCCGCCCCAGCTTCGAGTTGATGTCGATGGTGCGGAAGACCTCGCCGCACGAGAGGTGATAGAACCCGGGGATCTGCCCGAGGATCTTGCCCTGCGTGCCCTTGCCCGCGCCGGGGGCGCCGAACAGCAGAACGGTCTGGTACTTCTTGCCCATGTCATCTCCTGTCTGAGCACTCGGAACGCGATCCGTCCCGGGTAGGGACGATAGCCCGACCCCCCTCACGCGGCCCCAAAAACACACTTCCCGACCCAGTTCCGGGGGTATTCGGACCGGACCAACCGGACGAAAGCCCATGCCGTAGGCTATTCCTGTGGCGAGTCATCACGTCCGAAACATCCCGTGGGCCTGGACGATTGCATCGTGGGTTTCGTTCCCGGCGTGGATCGGTATCTGGTGGGGCGTGATCACGCTCGACGAACGGTTCAATCTCGGGGTGACGTCGTGGTACGGCTCGAACGGCTTGCTCGGATTGGGTCTCGCCTTCTTGCTCGGCCCTGGGATCGGGTTCTCACTTCCGATAGTGATCTCGCTCATCTCCTATCGACGCTACCGGATCACTCCCGGTGCCTGCGAGAGGTGCGGGTACGACATGCTGCTCCCGCCGGACCGAAAACGGCGGCTGAACATCTGCCCGGAGTGCGGGTGGGAAGTCCCAAGGAAACAAGAGAGATCAAACACACAAGATCGGAAGAGCAC
>JBICID010000036.1:0-15253 GCA_043101615.1 Phycisphaerales bacterium JB040
TGCGGAGGGGGTCAGTCGTCCAGCGCGGGCATGGGGTAGTGGGGGTTTGGGACACGGCTCGCGATCATGGCGCGACGGGCGCGTTCGACGAGGTCGGGTCGGGCGTCGACCAGGTTGCTGGTCTCGCCCGGGTCGTTCTCGAGGTCGTAGAGCTCGAGCTGGTCCGGCTGGTCGGTCAGGTTCGGGCGAATGGCTTTGTAGCGTCCGTCCAGCAGCACCGCCTGCGACTTCCTGCCTTCCGGGAATTCCCAGTACAGGACGTCGCGGGCACCGAGGTGCTCGGGCGTGACGGCGGGGTTGGTGAGGAGCGGCGTGAGGTCGAGCGAGGTGCTCGGGATCGCGCGGTCGAAGCTCTGCGTGGTCTCGTCGCCCGCGATGGTGCAGAGGGTGGCGTACAGGTCGATCAGGATGGTGGGAGTGTCGGTGGTGGAGCCCGCCGGGACGCGACCGGGCCACCAGACGAGGCAGGGAACGCGGATGCCGCCCTCGTAGAGGTTGGTCTTGTAGCCGCGCAGGTTGGAGAGTGAGTCGAAGAAGTGCCGGTCGACGCCGCCGGCGAAGGTGGTGCCGTTGTCGGAGGTGACGATGACGATGGTGTTGTCGAGCCTGCCCGCGGCGTCGAGGGCTGCGAGCAGGCGTCCGACGGAGTCGTCGAAGTAGGAGATCATCGCGGCGTACGCGGCGCGGGGGCGTGGGTGCGGGGTGTAGCCGCGCGATCCGAGGTAGTGGCCGGTCGCGGGGTCGGTGTCGGGCGCGGGGTTGTCGGTCTGATCGTGCGGGAGATCCCAATCCGCGGGATAGCGCTCGACCCATTCGCGCGGGGCCTGCAGCGCGACGTGCGGGATGGTGGTGGGGTAGTAGAGGAAGAGGGGCTGGTCCGGGTCGGCCTGGTGCGTGTCGGCGATCCAGCGTTCGGCCTCGTCGATGATGGACTCGGCCGAGTAGTCCCCGCCCATTCCGCCGGGTTCGTTGACGCCACCGAATCGGCGGTAGTACTCGTGCTCGGAGTCGAGGGGTTGTTGCAGGCGCTGGTGGGCGGAGAAGTAGTCGTTGTTGTGCTGGACGTCCACGTCGTGGTTGCGCCACAGGTGGGTGGGGTAGAAGTTGTGGGCGACGCGTTGGCAGAGGTAGCCGTAGAAGTGGTCAAAGCCCTGGTGGTTGGGGTGGCCCTCCGAGCCGGGCCCGCCGAGGCCCCACTTGCCGAAGGCGCCGGTGGCGTAGCCCGCGCCCTGGAGTCGCTCGGCGAGGGTGATGTATTCGGCGGGCAGCGGACGCTGGCCCTCGGGGGCTTCGGGTCCCCAGCCGCCGGCCTCGGTGTTGCCGCGGATGGGGGAGAGGCCGGTGTGGAGTCCGGTCATCAGTGACGCCCGGGCGGGTGCGCACACGGTGCTGGCGGAGTAGAAGCGTGTGAAGCGGAGGCCCTCGGCGGCGAGGCGGTCGAGCACGGGGGTTTGGATCTTTTCTTGGCCGTAGGAGCCGAGCTCGTTGTAGCCGAGGTCGTCGGCGAGGACGAGGAGGATGTTGGGGGGTGAATCCGCGTTGTTGGGTTGGGCGAGCGCCGTGAGGGGGAGGAGGGCAAAGGCGAGGAGTTGGCGGATCATGAAGCGAGGATAACGGAAGGGGGAGCGTGGGAGAGAACCCCCTCGCTTGCGCTCGGGGCTAGTTCAGGCATGGAGACCCTTGCTCGCGTTTGGGGCTCGATGGGTGGTGTTGGTGTGAGGACTCGATATGTCCTCGGTTGAGCCGCCCCCTCATCCGTCCGCTGCGCGCCCCCCCACGTCACCTTCTCCCCCGGTGGGGGAGAAGGAGAGGGCCGGTCCCGTCGCGTGCGCTCCGGGCTCGTTGGAGGAACACGGAGAAGGCTGCGCCGTCTTCACGCCACCCGTGCTTTATTCGCCGCGGTTGTGCTGGTCGACGGTGTAGTTGGGGGATTCCTTGGTGATGCGGATGTCGTGGGGGTGGTTCTCGATGACGGTGGCACCCGAGACGCGCACGAAGCGGGCGTGCTCGCGGAACTCGTCGATCGAGGCGCACCCGGTGTAGCCCATGGCGGAGCGCAGGCCGCCGACGAGCTGGTAGACGAACTCGGCGAGCGAGCCGCGGTAGGGCACGAGGCCCTCGACACCCTCGGGGACGAACTTCTGGGTCTGGGCGCCCGAGTCATCGAGCTTCTCGGATTGGCGGTAGCGGTCGGCGGAGCCCTTGGACATGGCGCCCTCGGAGCCCATGCCGCGGTAGGCCTTGAAGCGTCGCCCGCCTGAGATCACGAGCTCGCCGGGCGACTCGTCCAGGCCGGCGAAGAGCGAGCCCATCATCGCGGTGCTCGCGCCCGCGGCGATCGCCTTGGCGATGTCGCCCGAGAGGCGGATGCCGCCGTCGGCGATAACCGGCACGTCGCGCCCCGAGGCCTTGACCCCGGCCACGGCGTTCATGACCGCGGAGATCTGCGGCATGCCGACGCCGGTCACCACGCGGGTGGTGCAGATCGAGCCGGGCCCGATGCCGACCTTCACCGCGTCGGCCCCGGCCTCGGCGAGGTCGCGTGCGGCCTCGGCGGTCGCGATGTTGCCCGCGATCACGTCGATGTCGTGGTGAGACTTGATGTGCGCGAGGGAGTCGAGCACGTTCCTGGAGTGCCCGTGCGCGGTGTCGAGCGTGATGAGGTCCACGCCGGCCTCGATCAGGGCCTCGACGCGGTCGTACTGGCCGGGGCCCACGGCGGCGCCGCAGCGGAGGCGCCCGCGGTCGTCCACGCAGGCGTCGGGGTAGCGGCTGAGGCGCTCGATGTCGCGCATGGTGATGAGGCCGGCAAGCGTGCCGTCCGGGTTGAGCAGCAGGAGTTTTTCGACCTTGTTCTCGTTGAGGACGACCGCGGCCTGGGCCAGCGTGGTGCCGGGCTCGGCGGTGATGAGGCCGTCGGAGGTCATGATGTCGCGGACGAGGGTGGACTCGTCCTCGACGAACTTGAGGTCGCGGGTGGTGAGGATGCCGACGACGCGGCCCTTGGTGCGGAGGGCGGTGGATCCGTCGTCGGTGACGGGGAAGCCGGAGACGCCGTGCGAACGCATCATCTGTCGGGCGAGGGAGACGGGGTCGTCGGGCCCGAGGGTGATGGGGTCCTGGATGACGCCGTTGGCGGAGCGTTTGACCTTGACGACCTCGCGTGCCTGGGCCTCGACGGGCATGTTCTTGTGGATGATGCCCAGGCCGCCCTGCTGGGCGAGGGCGATGGCGAGGCGTGACTCGGTGACCGTGTCCATGGGGGCCGAGACGAGGGGGATGTGGAGGCGGATGTTGGTGGTGAGGCGGGTGGAGGTGTCGGCCTCGGCGGGCATGACCGCGGAGTGGCGGGGGATGAGCAGGACGTCGTCGAAGGTGATGCCCTCGGCGACGATCTTGCCCTGGCCCGGGTCGGCGGTCATGCGGTCAGGGTACGTCGAACGCCCCGGGGTGGTGTGGTCCGGGGTGGACGCGGGGGGGGTGGGAGCGGCGTTGGATGTGTCGGTGAGGGTGCCCATGCGTATTCAAGGCCCGGGGCGGGGGCGGGTCAACGGGGGTTTTGGGGCCGCAACGGAAGCTTGGCGGTTTGGTCGGGTTGTTCGGGAAGGCAGGAAAGGCAGGAAGGCCGGTACGCGGAGGCGCGGAGGACCGCGGAGGCGCGGAGGGAGACATGGATGGGGCGGAATGATGACGGCGTGGCATACGCTGGGGTATGAGCGAGGTCACGAGCGAGATTCGGGCGACGGTGCTGACGGGTGGCTGTCTGGAAGGGGGGGAGCGGTCGGGAGCGGTGTGGCCGGAGTGGGTGATCGCCAACGGGCTGGGGGGGTTCGCGATGGGGACGGCGCTGGGGGTGAACACGCGCCGGTACCACGGGCTGCTGGTCGCGGCGATGCGTCCGCCGGTGGGGCGGGCGATGATCCTGTCGCAGGTGGCCGACGTGCTGCGGATCGAGCGTCCCAGCGAGTCGCCCGTCGAGCTTCGCATGAGCGGGTTCCACTTCGTGGGCGAGGGGCTGCGGGTGATGGCCCACCCTGCGCTGGAGCGGTTCGAGCACGACGGCGCGGCCCGGTGGGTGTACCGGTTCGAGACGCCGGTGGGCGTGGTGCGGGTGGTGAAGTCGCTGGAGGTGGCCGACGGCCACAACGGGTGCGCGCTGCGGTACGACGTGGAGACCGGGGTGGGGGGCGGGGAGGGGCATGGCTGGACGCTGGAATTGACGCCGCTGGTGGGGCTGCGGGACGTGCACGAGCTGCGTGAGGGCTCGGGCGAGCGTCTGACGTCGCGCGAACTTGCGACGCCGGAGGGGCGTCCGGGGGTGCTGGTGGCGAGCCGCGACGGGGAGCACCTGGGGGTGCACATCTCAGCGGACGCGGGGCGTTTCGAATCCCAGAAACGAGCGTGGAGGTCGGTGGAGTACGTGTGGGAGAAGCGGCGCGGGCTGGACGGGGAGGAGAGCCTCTGGTCACCCGGCACGTTCGTGTGCGGGTCGGAGCGGGGCGAGGGCTCCGTGACGCTGAGCGCCTCGGTGGAGGGTGTGGAGCAGGGGGCGATCGCGGCCCACACGAGACGGGAGCGGGTGGGGGAGCTGGTCGAGCGGGTGGTGGAGGGGTGCCCGGGGGCGAAAGGTTCGGACCGGGACCGGCTGGCGCGCCTGGCGGCGGCGACTGACCTGTTCGTGGTGAAGCGGGTGGGAGAGGCCCGAGTAGGCGGCGGATCGGAGGGGCCGAAGCGTGGATGGGGGGTCAGTGTGATCGCGGGGTATCCGTGGTTCACGGACTGGGGGCGGGACACGATGATCGCGCTCGACGGGCTGCTGCTTGCGACCGGGCGCCACGAGGAGGCGGGTCGGACGCTGGCGACGTTCGCGGGTGCGCGCCGGCGCGGGCTGATCCCGAACAACTTCGACGATCGGGGCGGCGGGGCGAGCTACAACACGGTGGACGCCTCGCTGTGGTTCGTGCACGCGTGCGGGCGGTACGTGGAGGCGACCGGGGACCGGGCGCTGCTCGAGTCGGACCTGCTGCCCGCGTGCGAGGAGATCGTGCGCTGCTACTCGGAAGGGACGGATTACGCCATCGGGGCGGACGCGGACGGGCTGATCGCGGGCGGGGACGACTCGACGCAGCTGACCTGGATGGACGCGAAGCGTGACGGGGTGACGTTCACGCCGCGTTTCGGGAAGGCGGTGGAGATCAACGCGCTGTGGCACCACGCTTTGGTGACGCTGGCGGGGCTGGTGGGCGAGCCGGAGCGGGCGGGCGAGCTGCGGGAGATGGCGGCGCGGGTGCGGGCGTCGTTCGCGCGGGTCTTCGGGGACGGTCGGTCGGGGCTGGTCGATCGGGTCGAGCCGGAGGGGGATGGGGGCTGGCGGGCGTCGGACGAGGTGCGGGTGAACCAGGTGTTCGCGGCCGGGCTGGCGCACGGTCCGCTGGACGACGCCGGACGCGCCGGCGTGCTGGGCGTGGTGGAGCGTGAGCTGCTGACCGACGCGGGGCTGCGGACCCTGGCGCCGGGGAGCGCCGGGTACCGCGGGCGGTTCGAGGGGGATCTGTTCGAGCGGGACGGGGCGTACCACAACGGGACCGTGTGGCCCTGGCTGGTGGGGGCGTACGCGGAGGGGGTGCTGCGAGCGGGTGGGTTCGACGATGCGAGCCGCGAGACGGCGCGGGGGGCATTGCGACCGGTGATCGACCGGCTGGGGGTGGACGCGGTGAACTCGATCCCGGAGGTGTACGACGGTGACGAGCCGCGTCGGTGGGACGGGTGCGTGGCGCAGGCGTGGAGTGTGGCGGAGTGTCTGCGGGGGTTGGTGTTGAGTTTCGCGTGAGGGATCCAGAGACCCCTCGCGTGCGCTCGTGGCTGGCAGCGGGTCAGTCGTCCTTTTCTTTGGACTCGATGATCTTCTTGGCGTCCTCGGGGGTGATGGAGCCCTCGGCGACGTAGGCGGCGATCTCGCGCTTGGTCTTCTCGCGGGCCTGGGTCTTGGCGACGCCGGAGATGGAGCCGAAGACGATCGCGATGATGGCGATGCCTCCTCCGACGGCGTACAGGACGATGTCGGAGGTGGCCTCGTTGTACGCCAGCGGGATGGTGTCGATGAGTGTCATGACAGGCCGCAGTCCTTCTTGGGCTTGGAGGCGATGATCCGCTCGGCGTCGTCGGGGGTCATGGAGCCCTCGGCGACGTAGGCGGCGATCTCACGCTTGGTCTCCTCTTCCTGCTTCTTGTTCGCCATGGAGGCGATGGTGCTGAAGATGACCGCGACCGTCGCGAACGCGAGGCCGCCGACGATGGCGAAGACAGGGATGTCGTTCTGATCGAACGCGAGCGGGAGGGTGTCGAGTAGATCAACCATGGTGGGTCTCCGTGCTTGGGATCAGCCGCAGCCGATGTTGCGGGGGTTGCCGGCGGCCATGAGTCGCTCGCCCTGCTCGGGCGGGATGGAGCCCTCGGCGATGAAGGCGGCGATCTCACGGCGTGAGCGTTCGCGACTGACCGAGATCAGCACGCGAGCGATGGACTTGACGGTGATGACGAGGACCACGGCCGCGGTGATGAGCGTGATGAAGAACTTCTCCTCGCTGGAGACGATCTCGTAGGCGATGTCCGAGAAAGACATGGTGTGCTCCCGTGCGGCGCCGTTCCCCGGGGGATCGGGGGGAGACCCGCCGCAGAGACCTAGTTGGGAATGGCGGAGGGCGGGTTTCAGGGCGGGTTGGTGGAATCCGCACTATCGTATCATGCGTCGGGCACGGGGCTTGTGGTCGCGCGGCGGTTCGGGCAAGGAGCGGGCGTTCCGGATGGACGAGGCAGCCGTTGTTCGCGGTCTGATCGAGGCCTACCGGGCGGGGGTGTTCCCGATGGCGGGGCCCGGGGGCGGGGTCGGCTGGTACGACCCGGACCCGCGCGGGATCATCCCGATCGACCGGGCAGACCCCGCGGGCGGGTTCTGCGTCCCCAGGAGCGTGCGGGCCCGGGTGCGCCGGGGGGCGTTCGAGGTGACGAGCGATCGTGCGTTCGGGGAGGTGATCCGGGCGTGCGCGGCGCCGCGGGCCGGGCAGGCGGAGTGGGAGGCGTGGATCGACGGTCGGATCGTCGCGGCGTACGAGGCGCTGCACCGGGCGGGGCACGCGCACTCGGTCGAGGCGTGGGGCGTGACGGGAGGGGAGCGGGTGCTGGTGGGCGGGCTCTACGGGGTGACGGTGGGCGGGCTGTTCGCGGGCGAGAGCATGTTCCACAGGGCCGACCGGGGCGGGTCGGGCGCGAGCAAGGTCTGCCTGGTGCACCTGGTGGCGCACCTGCGCCGGCGGGGGTACGTGCTGCTGGACACGCAGATGGTGACGCCCGTGATCGAGCTGATGGGGGGCGTGGAGATCCCGCGGGCGGAGTACAAGGAGCGTCTGGCCCACGCGGCGGGGATGGGCGTGGAGTGGGGCGAGTTCGTCGCCGATAGGATGGACGCGTGAACACGGACCCGACCAGCGAGCTCGTCGCCCAGCGGTGCATCAGCCACGACTGCGCCGCGGAGTACCCCGTCGATCGCGTGCTCACGGCGTGCGAGAAGTGCGGCGAGATGCTCGACGTCTGCTACGACTGGGACAGGGCCTGGCCGGAGGGGGAGCGTGGGTTCGAGGTCTTCGCCCGTCGGGGCAGCACGTTCTCACCAACCGCGGAGGAGCGGTCCGCGGCCGGGGCGGACCACGCCCGCGGCGGGGCGACCGAGTCGATGCTGGACTTCTCGGGGGTGTGGCGGTTCCGGGAGCTGCTGCCGTTCTGGAAGCTGGGCGAGCACGGGGCGGCCGACATCGTGACGGTGGGCGAGGGGCGGACGAACCTGCAGCGGGCGGACGCGGTGGCGTGCGACGTGGGCATGGACGTGGACAACGGGGGGCGGGTGTACCTGCAGTACGAGGGGTTCAACCCGTCGGGGAGCTTCAAGGACAACGGGATGACGGCCGCGTTCACGCACGCGCGGATGGTGGGGGCCAGGCGCGTGGCGTGCGCGTCGACGGGGAACACCTCGGCGAGCCTGGCGATGTACGCGGCGCTGACGGGGATGCGGGCGCTGGTGTTCATCGGCGAGGGCAAGATCGCGATGGGCAAGCTGAGCCAGGCGCTGGACTACGGGGCCCGGACGCTGCAGATCGCGGGCGACTTCGACGCGTGCCTGGCCCGGGTGCGCGAGATCGCCCGGGACCGCCCGGAGCTGGGCGTGTACCTGATGAACTCGGTGAACCCCTTCCGGCTGGAGGGCCAGAAGACGATCATGCTGCGGATCCTGGAGGGGCTGGACTGGCGCGTGCCGGACTGGATCGTGGTGCCGGGCGGGAACCTTGGGAACAGCTCGGCCTTCGGCAAGGCCTTCATGGAGCTGCGGATCCTGGGGCTGATCGACAAGATCCCGAGGCTGGCGGTGATCAACGCGTCCGGGGCGTGCACGCTGGACCGCATGGTGAACGGGCTGGGCATCACGTGGAACGGGAGCCGCTACGACCGGGAGCGGGTGGCGGCGGAGTTCGCCCGGATGGACAGCGCCGGCGAGCGGGCGAGCACCATCGCCAGCGCGATCGAGATCAACCGCCCGGTGAACCTGCCCAAGGCGCTGCGGGCGCTGGCGATCATGGACGGCGTGGTCCGGAGCGTGGACGACGACGTGATCCGCGAGCACAAGGCCCTGGTGGGCCGGTTCGGCTTCGGGTGCGAGCCCGCGAGCGGCGCGAGCGTGGCGGGCGTGCGTCTGCTGCGCGAGGAGGGGCTGATCGGGGCGGACCAGACGGTGGCGTGCGTGCTGACCGGGCACCAGCTCAAGGATCCGGACGTGACGGTGGGGTATCACACAGGGGATGGGCCGAAGGCTGTTTCAGGGGGGGGGTGGTCGAACGCCCCGATCCGGGTGGCGGACGACCTGGAGGCGATCGTGGGGGCGATCGCCGAGGGGTGAGGGGGTGCACGAGTTCGAGTCGCGGGCCGGGCGTGGGGTGTTTGCCCCGCTTGCCGGGTCGCGCCAGGCGTGTGTGGGTCGTGTGAATGGTCCGAAAAAGATTTGGAGATGGGTGGCACTTCGAGTAAAATGAGGAATCGCCCGGACTGGTCCTTGGGCGTGTGAGTGAGAGACAGCACAAGAGGAGAACTGAGATGAGCAAGTCGATCTTTGCGATCGCGCTGTGCACCCTGGCCGGGAGCGCGGTGGCGCAGGCGGATGGGACGGTCGTCTACACCGACGAGGTGACCGACGCGATCTACCAGCTCGACGGGGTGAACGCCTCGACGCAGCTGATCAGCTTCGCGCCCGACAACGAGTTCCGCCTGGGCGGGCTGCTGAACGTGGGCGGCACGTTCTACGTGTCCAACGGGCCGAGCGTGACCGACACGACCCCCGCGGCCGAGATCCGCCGGCTGGACAACCTGTTCGGCGGCGCGGCGGGCTCGACGGTGCTGTCGAGCGGCGCCCCGCTGTTCAACCCGATCGGGCTGGCGTGGGACGCGACCAACGGGCAGATCCTGGCCGCGAACAACCCCACCGCGATGCCGATCCCGCCCGGGTACGTGCGTGGGATCACGGGGCTGAACCTGACGACGCTGGCCGCGGACGTGATCGCCGAGGCCGTGAACCCGGTGCAGAACGGCGAGTTCTCGCGTCCGATCCGGCTGGCCAAGGAGGCGAACCGCGACTCGTTCGTGATCGCGGACGGCGAGGGCTCGCTGTTCGACGGCTCGAGCACGCCCGGCTCGGTGCTGTGGCGTATGAGCGACGTGACGTCCAACTCCGCGAACATCGAGGTGCTGGTGGACCTGGGCGACACGTCGGTGACGGGCCTGGGCACGGTGCTCGAGGAGGTCCGCGGCGTGGCGTCGGTCGGCAACAGCCTGTTCATCACCGAGGCCGTGAGCACCGACGCGATCTACCGCGTCGACCTGGACGGCAACGGCGACTTCCTGTCGATCACGCAGATCGCGTCGGGCTTCCAGGCGGCGCAGGAGATCGTGTACAACCGGTACACGGACAAGCTGGTGTTTTCCGACGCGCTGGCGCAGCGCATCTACCAGATGGACCTGGACGGCTCGAACCTCGAGGTGCTGATGGAGGGCGTGAACGCCCGCGGCATCGCGATCGTCCCGACCCCGGGCGGCGTGGCCCTGCTGGGGCTGGGCGGGCTGCTGGCGGCCCGTCGGCGCCGGTAAGCGGACGCCGAGGCCCGGTCTCGCCGATCACGAACCCGCACGCCCGGCCCCGCGCCGGGCGTTTTCGTGCGCCGGGGCGCGGGCGGGTTGCGCTCGGGTATGCTGTCGACATGATCGTCGGGATGATGCTGTCGTACCTGCTGGTGCTGGTGGGTGGCCTGCTGACGCTGGGCCTGGCGGGGAACGCGATCTGGCGTGCGGTGGTGGCGCCGGGCGGGCTGCCGCGCGACGGGGGCGCGTGCGGGTCGTGCGGGTACGAGCTGAACACGCTGGCGTCTGGGCGGTGCTCGGAGTGCGGGGCGGATCTGCTGAAGAGCGGGGTGAACACGCGCTACACGATGATCCGGACGGCGGGCTCGCTGCCCGCGGCCCTGATGGGGTGGACGGTCATCATGATCGCGCTGTCGAGCGTGGTGCTGATGGTGGGCTCGGCGATGCTGGCGGTGAGCAACGCGGGCGGGATGGCGGGCGGGACGCAGGCCCTGGTGACCTCGCAGACCTTCCGCCCGATGCGGAGCATCCAGGGCGAGGACGGGCGGATGCGCCGCAGCGCGGACTACGAGGTGGCGGTCGCCTTCGACGGCGAGTTCAGCTGGGGCGGGTCGGCGTCGGCCGGGCTGGTCACCATCGACGTGAGCGGGGACGACGTCGCGACCGAGGTCTCGCTGGAGTACGACCTCGGGCTGGACTCGTACACCGTGACCGACGCGGGCGGCACGGTGCTGGAGGAGGGCGTCGGCTACGACGGGATCGACGCGGAGCGCCTGATCGAGCTGGCCGGGCTGGACATCACGGACCCGGCGATCGGCGCCGAGGCGGTGCAGGTGGGCGAGCTGTTCGAGAGCGTGCGCGACAACCCGCAGAACTTCGAGGTCCTGGGGCTGATGAACTCGACGCCGGCGCAGGGCGGGCTGTCGAACTCGGGCGGGACGTCGAGCTTCGGGGGATTCCCCGGGACGAACCCGTTCTCGGTCTCGAGGGCGGAGATGATCGTCGGCGGCGCGGCGGTCGGGCTGCTGCTGCTGGTGTACCTGGCGGGCGTGGTGTTCATCGTGCGCCGGCGGTCCGCGGTGATGCGCCGGACGCGTGCGCCCGGGTGAGGACGTGGCTCGGGCGACGGGTCACGCACGGGGCGTGGGGCGGGCGGGTCAGAACGTGCGTGTCTCGCCGGGCTTCATCTCGACGACCTCGGCCTGGGGTTTGAAGCCGACCAGGTCCTGGGCGAGCGGGGGCCAGGTCTTGTAGTGGCAGGGGATGACGGTGGGGGCGCCGATCAGGTCTGCGGCGGCGGTGGCGTCCTTCTTGCCCATGGTGAAGCGGTCGCCGACGGGGACGATGGCGATGTCGGGGGTGTGCATCTCTCCGAGGAGCTTGAGGTCGCCGAAGAGGGCGGTGTCGCCGAGGTGGTAGACGGTCTTGCGCCCGATCCTGGCCACGACGCCGCAGGGCTGGCCCATGTAGCGTCCCTCGAAGCTGGAGGAGTGGAAGGCCTGGGTGAGCGTGATGGAGCCGAAGGGCGTCGCGACCGTGCCGCCGGGGTTCATGGGCTCGACCCGCTCGTGCCCCTGCTCGCCGAGGTGGTTGGCGATCTCGAACGCGGCGTAGACCGTGGCGCCGGTGCGTTTGGCGATGGCGGGGACGTCGGAGTAGTGGTCGGCGTGCCCGTGTGTGACGGCGATGTGGGTGCAGTCGATCCGGTCGGCGGACTTCTTGGCGACGGGGTTGTCGGTGAGGAAGGGGTCGATGGCGAGGGTGTGGGTGCCGTCGGAGAGGAGGAAGCCGGCGTGTCCGAGGAACTCGATGGTGAGGGGCATGGTGCGGTTCCCGTTCGAGGGTGAGGCGGTCGGGGCGTCCGATCGGGACCGATTCTATAATCGGGTTGCGCCGGACCGTTCTGGTCGTGGCGTTCATTCTAATCAGGAAAGGGTCTCTCATGGGCATGATCAAGGAGTTCAAGGAATTCGCGCTCAAGGGCAACATGGTGGACATGGCCGTGGGCATCATCATCGGCGGCGCGTTCGGGATCATCATCAAGTCGCTGATCAGCGACGTGATCATGCCGATCGTCGGGATCGCGGGGAAGGCGGACTTCAGCAACCTGTACGTGCCGCTGACGAGCGGTGCGCGCGAGGCGATCGAGGCCAAGGCGGCCGAGCAGGGCGTGGAGGTGCTGGCGCTGGCCGACGCGCAGACGCTGGGGCCTGTGCTGGCCTACGGCAACTTCGTGACGGTGCTGATCAACTTCCTGATCCTGGCGTTCGCGGTCTTCATGATGGTGAAGGCGATGAACACGGCGCGGAAGAAGATGGAGAAGAAGGTGGAGGAGGCCCCGGCCGAGCCGCCCGTGGCGCCGGCGGAGGTGCTGCTGCTGACCGAGATCCGAGACCTGCTCGCCAAGGGCTGACACGCCGCCCGATCTGTGCTGCACGCCGCCCGCGCCGGCCCTCGGCGCGGGCGGCGTCGTTGTTGGCCCGCGCGCGACAAGCCCCCGCGTGGGCGGCGGGGGCTTGCGCGGACGGCGGGGAGCCACCTGCACGGGGCTCGACACGCGCCGTCGATCTCTGCGGTTGCACCGGGCCGGTCAAGGGGCCCGGCGTCGGCGGGCGGCGAGCAGCAGCGAGACGCCGGCGACCGGGACCGCGCCTGGCGCGGGGACGAGCTGCCCCCGCACCTCGCCGCCGGGGAACTCGGAGGTGTGGAAATTGACGTAGATGTTCCCGGAGAACAGGGCGTCGACCTCGCCGGCGGACAGGCCGCTCCAGACCGCCGAGCCGGAGAGGGCCCAGGTGCCGTCGGGCTCGTTGAACCCGAACACGATCGGGCCGTTCTCGTCCGGCCCGCCCATGTGCAGGTGGGCCCCGGGCGAGGCGGGGGCCCCGATCAGGTTGTCGGTAATAGACCAGGAGAACGAGAAGGTGTTCAGGTCGCTGTCGTACTGGCCGGTGAGGTTGCCGGTCGCGGGCGTCTCGGCGGGCGGGACCTCGCTCGCCCCGGAGATCGAGGCGGTGAAGTCGGTGATGTCGGCGCCGGCGAGTCCGGCGGCGAGCGAGAGTGTGAGGGCTGCGGTGGTGCGTGCCATGAGGGGCCTTCCTATGGGGGGTTTGAATGCGAGAAGCCAGACGTGGGCGGGACGGGTCCGGGGCGTCGTGTGTCGGCGGATCGTCAGCGACGGCGGCGACGGGTGAGGCCGGCGAGAGAGATCGCCGCGAGCGCTGCACCACCCGGCGCCGGGACCACCGTCATGGAGGTGATGAGGGCCCCGCCCCCGATCTCGCCGATCATCATCGCCTCCCCGGTCGTCAGGTCGACGGTCCAGAAGGTCGAGCGTGTCTTGTCGGCGGCCTGGACGGTCATGTAGCCGATGCCGGTGAGGCCGGAGATGTCGAAGCTGAGCGTGTCGTTGACGTCGGCCCCCAGCAGGCCCACGGTGCTGAGCGTGCCGGCGGAGTTGGCCTGGGTGACCAGCGCGTCGAGGGCGGTGTCCACGCCGTAGAGCTGGGTGGTGGTCGCCCCGGCGAAGCTGTTGGTGTAGGAGGAGGCGACGACGTTGGGGTTGACGCCCTGGTTGGGGTCGCCGCCGGCGTAGAAGAGGCTGGTGACGGCGGTGGCGGCGCCGGTGTCGGGGTCGTACACGAGGTTCTGGTCGGCGTCGGACACGACGCGGATCTTGTCGATGGTGGGGTTGAAGTCGAACCCGAAGCTCGAGCCGTTGAGCGGGGACGAGCCCGAGCCGCCGGCGCCGACGCGCGTGGCGACGCCGGTGGACGTGTCGATGGTGTAGAGGCCGCCGAAGCTGCCCAGGGCGTAGAGCCGCCCGGTGGCCGGGCGCAGGTCGATGCCGCGGATCTGCTCGTTGGCGTCCAGCCCCGAGATGGCCAGGCCCGAGAGGACGGCGCCCGGCGCGTCGGAGTCGTAGGTGATGAGTGTCTGGTTGGCGGTCACGGCGAGGATGGTCTCGCCCGCGTGTGCGGCGCCGACGGTGAGCATGAGCGCGGCGATCGCGCCGCGTGAGATGGTCGCATGCATGGGTCTCTCCTGGGTAGACGCGCGGGCGGGTCGTCCGCCAGAACGCGTGCCGGTGTGTGTCTCCGGTGCGTCTTTCGGGCGCAGATCTCGAAGTGTTTTTGGTGTCGCAGGTTTTTTGTGGTAGTCTCTGGCCGCACCTGGAGTGTGCGCACGGGAAGGCACGGCTCGCTTGGCGACGATTCTGGAACGCATCGCGGGGGGAGAGCCGGGCGCGGTCGAGGCGTCGCTGGACGAGTACGGCGGTCTCGTGTGGCGGCTCGCGAGCCGGTACCTTGATGGAGCGTCAGACGAGGTGGAGGACGCGGCGCAGGAGGTGTTCGTCGAGGTGTGGATGCGTGCGAAACGGTTCGATCCGTCGCTCGGGAGCGAGGCCGCGTTCGTCGCGACGATCGCGCACCGGCGCCTGACGGACTACCAGCGGCGCGTGAGCGCCCGCGGGTCGCTCTCGCGTCGCAGCCGGGACGACCTGCGGGCGAGGGTGCTCGCCAGCGGCTCGCCGGCGGACCGGCTGGGGCTGCGCGACCTGGCCGACGAGTTCGACCGTCTGCCCGAGGACGAGCGCCAGGCGCTGTGGCTGTCGATCCACTCCGGGATGTCGCACCGCCAGATCGGTGAGGCGACCCAGACGCCGGTCGGCACGGTCAAGACGCGACTGCGCAACGGGCTCCGCCGGCTGTGCGAGGCGATGGGCGCGGGCGAACGGGGCGAGCGGAGCCGGGAGGTGGCGTCATGAGCCGTCGCGACACCGACGCCAGGCTGCTGGAGCTGCTGACGGCGCGCGACCTGGGCGACCTGTCGCCCGAGGAGCACGCCGAGCTGGAAGCCCTGCTGGAGCGTCATCCAGGCGCGGGCGACTCGCTCGTCGGGGAGCTCGTGCTGGCGATGGACGGCGCGGACGAACCGGGCGAGGGCATGCCCGCCCCGGTGCGCGAGCGCCTGGCGACGCGCGGGCGCGTGCTGGTCGGGCAGGCCCCGACGGGGTCGGGCCCGCGCCGGGTGCTCTGGCCACTCGCGGCGGCGGTGCTGCTGGGCGGGCTCGCGC
>JBICID010000037.1:0-35013 GCA_043101615.1 Phycisphaerales bacterium JB040
GTCACGCGATGTGGCTCGACTTCGAGCGTGACCGAGAGCGGATCTGGGTGGGGCCCGGGAGCATGCCGCTGGTGGTGAGCGAGTGAGCTATGGGAGCGGTGCCCGCGGGGTTCGCGACTGGATCGGCGGGCACGGGCTGTCACTTCGGGTCACCCCGTGGCATCCTCTATGTTCCGGATTCCGTGGTCAGTCCGGGACGTGGGCGCCGAAATCGAAGGGCCGGCTGCCTTGCTTCAGCGCCTCGTCGACCGTGCGCGGCTCGGGCGGGGGCTCGGGATGGTCCAGCGGGGCGAGGTTCTTCTGGTAGTAGCGGACCGGGCGCCACGCCCCGAGCTTGAAGCCCGCCGGGGCCAGCTCGCCGACCGCTGCCATGCCCGCCTTCTCGTGCAGGCGCTCGGAGGCGGGGTTGGGGGTGACGACGCCGGCGAGCACGACGAGGTAGCCCTGGCGTGCGAGCAGGTCGAAGAGGGTGCGGTAGAGGGCGGTGGCGACGCCGCGCCGCTGCGCCTCCGGGCGGACGTAGATCGCGACCTCGGTGGTCCATCGGTAGGCGTGGCGCGGCTTCCATGGCGCGGCGCGGGCGAAGGCCAGGAACCCCCCCCACTCGTCGGAGGCGTGCTCTTCCGCGACGAGCCACGGGTAGCGCTCGCGGTGCCGGCGCCAGTTGTCGCGGGTCTCGTCCTCGGTCTCGGGCTCGGTGGAGAAGTGGGCCGGGTTGACGGCGATGTTGTGGTTGGTCAGCGCGGTGACGCGGGGCAGGTCGCCCGGCTCGCACACCCGGATGGCGAAGCGGGCGGGCACGCCTACACCCTGAAGATGGAGCCGAGCTTCTTGCCCAGCAGCATGGAGGCCCCGATCAGCGTGACGGTGAGCAGGGCCATGCCCCAGACGCCCATCGCCGAGGCGATGTACGGCCCGTCGCCCAGGCGGTTGGAGAACTCGAAGATCTTCTTGGTGATGGGGAAGTGCTCGGACTTCTGGGCGAGGATCAGCGAGTCGGACACCTCGAGCATCGAGAAGGAGAAGACCAGCAGCGAGCCCGCGATCAGGTTGGCCAGGATCAGCGGGACGATGACCTTGCGCACGGCGCTGACGCGCGAGGCGCCCAGGTTCACCGCGGCCTCCTCCAGCTCGCCCGAGGTCTGCTCCAGCCCGGCGACCGTCGAGCGGACGATGTAGGGCAGGCGACGCACGGCGTACGCGATGATCAGCAGCGGGAACGGGTTCGGGTCGGTGCCGAACACCGCCAGCGTGCCCTCCAGCGGGTCGCCCTTGCCGAAGGGCCAGCGCAGCGTCATGGCGACGTAGCCGAAGGCGAGCACGAGCCCGGGCACGGCCAGCGGGAGCATCGCCAGCGCGTCGAGCAGGGCCCGTCCGCGAGCGGTGGTCCGCACCAGCAGGTAGGCGATGAGCAGCCCCGCGAACAGGTCGAGCAGCACCGCGGCCCCGGACAGGAAGATCGAGTTCTTGATCGAGGTGAAGGACTCGTCGGAGGCCAGCGCGGTGTGGAAGTGGTCCGCGGTGAAGGCCCTCGGGACGACCGAGTCGTACCAGGCCCCGGGCTCGGACAGCGCCACGAGCGTGACGCCGACGTGGGGCAGCACCGCCAGCACGATGACCAGCCCGAAGGCCCCCGAGGCCAGCCAGGCCAGCGGGCCCCGGAGCGTGGTCTCGGCGGCGGCACGCGAGGCCTTGGAGTACATCGCGTACGCCTTGCCGCCGAACACGAGCTTGCCGAGGATGTACAGCCCGATGGCCGTGACGAGCATCACCACGGTGAGTGCGTACGGGGTGGCCGAGTTCTCGACCTCCTTGAGGCCGTTGAAGATCTGGACGGGCGTGACGCGGTCGTACCCGAACATGAGGGGGGTGCCCAGCTCGGTGAAGGACCAGATGAAGACGATGGTGCCGCCCGCGAACAGGCCGGGCCGGATCAGCGGGAGGACGACGCGCCGGAAGCGTGTCCAGCCGGTGGCGCCCAGGTTCTCCGCGGCCTCGTCGAGGGCGGGGTCGAGGTTGGCCAGCGAGGCGGTGGCGTTGAGATAGAGGATGGGGTAGAGGTGCAGGGCCTCGACGATGACGACCCCCCAGAAGCGCCCCTGGCCGAGCGGGTCGAAGTCGGTGCCCAGCAGCGCGTTGACGGCGCCGGCCCGCCCGAGCAGGAAGGCCATGCCGATGGCCCCGACGAAGGGCGGCAGGATGAGGGGGACGAGGATCAGGGCGTTGAAGACCGCCTTGCCAGGGAAGCGGTAGCGGGCGGTGAGCACCGCGAGGGGCAGGGCGATGACGATGCACAGCAGGGTGGTGGCGGTCGCGACGCCCAGCGCGTTGAGCAGGCCCTCGCGCGTGGTGGGGTCCTGGAAGATCAGGGCGACGTGATCGAGCGTGAAGCCCTTGCCCGTGGCGGGGTCGGAGGCGAAGCCGCCCCGCACCGTGAGCCAGATCGGGTAGAGCAGGAAGGCGCCCAGCAGCGCGATCATCCCGAACACGAGGGCGTGCTGCACCAGGTTGCGGACGAGGCGTGCGGGCATGGCGGCAGTGTAGTGCCCGTGGGCCGGGCGATCAGGGCGTCGCGCCGACGACGCCGGCGGGCGAGGCGACCGGCCTGGGGCCGAGCGTCTGGATCGTGAGCTCCCCGAGGGTGCGCCGGCGGAGGTAGTCGTTGACCCGGTCGAGGGTGACGGCGTGGATGGTCTCGGCGAACTCGGCGAGCGTGCGGGCCTGCCCACGTTTGAAGAAGTCGTTCGCGACGGCGTTGGCCCGGGCGCTGGTGGACTCGCCCGAGAAGACGATGCGCGAGGTCAGGCCGGTGATGGCCCGGTCGAACTCCTCGGGCGTGAGCCCGTCGGAGACGCGCCGGAGCTCGGCGTGCAGCACGTCCAGGGCCTCGTCGGCCCGGTCGGGCGTGGTCCCGACGTACGCGGTGACCGAGCCGAAGTCCTTCTCGGCGCGGTAGGAGGCGTGCACGGCGTAGCAGAGCCCCCGCTTCTCGCGGACCTCGGTGAACAGGCGTGAGGACATGCCGCCGGAGAGAGCGGCGACCACGACGCGCTCCAGGACCGAGTCCTCGTGGGGCTCTGGCGGGGCGTCGTGCACCAGGACGATCTGGGTCTGGTTGGCCTCGTCGTGCGTGTGGTGCTGGCCGCGCGGGCCGGTCCCCACGCACGCGGGCGGCTCGGTCCGCCCCTCCCAGCCCCGCAGCAGGCGGTCCAGTGTGGGGACAAGCCCGTCGCCCGGGACGTTCCCGGCGATGGCGAGGATGCAGCCTTGGGGCGTGGCGTGGGAGGCGTAGTGGCGGGCGATCTGCTCGCGGGTGATCGCCCCGAGCCCCTCCTCGGTGCCCAGGCCCGAGCGGGAGAAGGGATCGGGGTAGTGCGCGGCGCGGGCGCCGAGCACCGCCCGCTCCTGCGGGTCGTCGGCGAGGCTCTGGAGCTGCTGGAGGGCGAGGCGCCTGGAGGGCTCGAGGCTCTCTGGCGCGAGCCTCGGACGGCGGACGACGTCGGCGATGAGGGGCAGGGCGTCGAGCAGGTTGTCGGCGAGCAGCGTTGAGGAGAGACGGAGGAACCGCGCGCCGTTGGAGACCGCGCGCGAGGCGCCCAGGGTGTCGAAGGCGTTGGCCTGCGCGCGGGAATCGAGGGTCTCGGAGCCGCGCATCAGCAGCTCGGCGAGCACCTCGGCGGTGCCGAGCGTGTTTTTTTCGTCCAGCGCGGAGCCGACCGGGATGAGCCAACGCAGCGCGACGGATCGGACGTTGGGCATGTTTTCCACAATGAGGGGCATGCCGCAGGCGAGCGTGTGCTGGCTGATGTGGTGGGTCACTCGACTGCTCCTTGGGCGGTGATCGGTACGCGTGCGAGGCGCCGCTGCGGGCGGTGCGGATGTCGATGGTAGCGCGGGGTCCGAGGGCGTTGATCGGGGGCGTTGTCGGAGCTGCGCCGGGCTGTTCGGGCGTCGTCTTGACGCGCAAATCCCGGGAACGCGCCGCGAACTCGCGCGGAATCACGCGCAAATGACGCGAACTCGCTCCTGCGCAGGATCGGTGAGTCTCGCGCGCCGTCGGGCGCGAGAGACGGCGTCTGAGCGAGCTCGGGAGTCGTGTTGCGCGCGATCGGGTGCGCCGGATCGGGCGCGTGCGCGCCCCGTGGTGGCGGCGCGCGCCGGGCGTGCGGCGCGTTCGTGCGCGCGCATCCGGGGGTGGTGTGAGGGGAGTCGTGCGGGTTGCGCGTGCAGGGTGCGCGCGTGCGCTGTATGTTGATCGTCGTGTTTGATCCGCGGTTCGGGAAGCCGGTTCGCTCAAGGACGAGCGTGGTGCGTCCCGATAAAGCGTGTGTGCGTGAACAGTGTTCGCGGTGATTCGTGAAAGCAGGAACGACCGGGCGGCATGAACCGCCCAGCAAGATTCAGGAGAATGCCCATGGCTAAGAAGGCTGCCAAGAAGAAGGCCACGAAGAAAAAGGCCACCCGCAAGAAAGCCACTCGCAAGAAGGCCACCAAGAAGAAGGCGACCCGCAAGAAGGCCGCCAAGCGCTGACCCCCCTCACCCGTCGCCTTGATCCGGGGGGTCAAACGGGCGTCGGGCTTGTCTCCGCCACAGATCGGCGGATCTCAACGAACACCGCAGGGCACGGGCCGGTCAGAGACGACCGGCCCGTCTCTTTTTTTGGGGCCCCGCCCCCCACGGATTTGTGCGGGCGGGCCCCGGCATGCCCTCGCATCGGGGGCGCGAACCGGGGAGAATGCGTCATGGACGAGCGGGCCGAGGTCTCCGAGTGCATGCGGGTGGTGCGGGCGCACGCCTCGGGCGTGCTGCGCTGCGACGAGACGCCCGAGCCGGTGAAGTTCGTGCTCAGCCGGGCGGACCACTCGGTGGTGCTGCCCGTCGAAAGGGGCCTGCTGGAGGCGGAGGTCTTCCTGCTGTGCCTGCCCGACGACTCGTTCGACCTGCGCGTCAGACTGCTGCTGCGGATGCGGGAGCTGGAACGCGACTACGAGGTCGACCGCGACCGGCACCTGGCCTACCACGGGGAGACGACCGGGCTGGCGTGGGTACGGGGCGTGATCGACCACGCCCACACCGCGGGCGGCATCGTGGTGGACGGGGGCCTCCTGATGCGCGAGAGCTCGCTGCGGGCGGGCGAGGCCCGGCTCTGCCGGCTGCTCAACGCCGACCGCGACCGGCTGCGCGACGCGACCGAGCTGCTGGGCGGTGTGCGGGTTGAGGAGCCTCTGGCGGTGGGCGTGGACGCGCACGGGTTCGACGTGCGGGCCTATCACGGCATCGTCCGGGTCGAGTTCCCCTCGGTCTGCCACGACGAGCAGACCGCGACACGCGTGATCCGGACGCTGCTGGACGGGGGCGCCGATGGGGGCTGAATCGGCCGGGGCACCCGCCGGGCTGCGCGAGGCGCACGCGCACCTGTCCATGCTCGGTCGCTCGCTGTCGATGTGCGACGTGTCGGGCGCGCGCAGCGCCGGGGAGCTGCTGGACCGGCTGTCGGAGCACCCACCGGACGGGAACGGGTGGGTGATCGGCGTCGGGGCCCGCCCCGAGGGCTGGGACGACCCGCGCTGGCCGACGCGCGAGCGTCTGGACCGGTGCGTGGGGGGACGCCCGGCGCTGGTCTGGTGCTTCGACTACCACGCGATGCTGGCCGGCACGCGGGCCCTCGAGCACGCGGGGATCACGCGCGAGTCGCGGATCGTGGGCGGCGTGGTCGAGACCGATCACGACGGCGAGCCGACCGGCGTGCTGCTGGAGGGCGCCGCGGGGCGGCTGTGGGCCTCGCTGCCCGAGGCGACCGCGCCCGAGCGCCTCGGGCACGTGCACGCGGCGTGCGAGCACTTGGCCGCGCTCGGGTTCGTGGAAGTCCACGACCTCAAGAGCGAGGCATGGCTCGGGGCGGCCCTGGCTCGCCTGCGGGCCGAGGACAGGCTCCCGGTGCGGGTCGGGCTGTTCCCGCTGGTGGAGATCGTGGAGCGGGTCGCCAGCCAACGCAAAGAGTGGGAATCGGACGAGGTCTCACTGCTGGGCGGGAAGATCTTCACCGACGGAACCCTGAACTCGCGCACGGCCTGGATGCTGGAGCCCTACTCGGATTTGACCGGGGACCGCTCGCGCGGGATGGCCCTGATGAGCGTGGACGGGATCGCGGGAGCGATCCGGACCTGCCGCGGGCTCGGGCTGGGGCTCGCGGCCCACGCGATCGGGGACGGCGCGGTGCGGGCTGTGCTGGACGCCGCCGAGCGTGTGGGGACCGGCCGTGAGACCCCGACCGTCCGGATCGAGCACGCGGAGCTGATCGACGCGGCGGACGTGCCCCGGTTCGAGGCGCTGGGGGTCGTGTGCTCGGTGCAGCCCTGCCACCTGCTGCCGGACATCGAGGCGCTGCGCCGTGCGGTGCCCGACCGGCTGGATCGCGTGCTGCCGCTGCGGGAGCTGCTCGAGAACGGTCTGGAGCCCGGGCGCGGGCTGCTGTTCGGGAGTGACGTGCCCATCGTTCGGGCCGATCCGGGTGATTCTGTGGCGGGCGCGACGCTGCGACGGCGTGCGGAGATGCCCGAATCCGACGCGATAGGGCTTTCCCAGGCGCTGTCCGCGGATGAGTGCTGGACCTGCTTCGGGCGCGGGCTCGTATAATCCCCGCAGGGAACCCGGGGTCGGGGGTGCACAGGAGGGCACGCGATGCGCCAGGACATCAACTACAACAACATCATCGACGGGGACGAGTTCGAGCGGGCCCAGGCCAACGCCGACGCCGCGGCGAGCCTCCCCGCCGACCAGATCGACACCGAGGGGTTCTACGTCACCCAGGACTACGAGAAGTACTCCGAGGAGAACCACCGCGTCTGGAAGCAGCTGTACGAGCGCCGCTGGGAGGTGCTCGAGCAGCAGGCGTCCAACACCTTCATCGCCGGGCAGCGGGCGATCCGGCTCCAGCCCGACAACGTGCCGCTGCTGTTCGGCACCCGCCCGCACCCGACCAACCCGGGCGAGACCATCAAGGGGATCAACGAGTTCCTGCGCCCGCTCACCGGCTGGCAGTCGCGCGGCGTGCCGGGCTACCTGCCCGCCAAGGCGTTCTTTTCCTGCCTCTCGCGGCGCGAGTTCCCGACGACCATCGTCATACGGCCCGAGGACAAGATGGACTACCTGCCCGAGCCCGACATCTTCCACGACATCTTCGGGCACGTCCCCCTGCACGCCGACCCCGTCTTCGCCGACTTCCTGCAGACCTACGGCAAGGCCGCCCTGCACGCCGGGCCCGAGCACGAGGAGGCCCTCGCACGCCTCTTCTGGTTCACCGTCGAGTTCGGACTCATCCACGAGGACGGACGCCTCAAGATCTACGGCTCCGGCCTGATCAGCTCGCACGGGGAGAGCAAGCACGCCCTGACCGCCCCCGAGGCCCCCAAGGGCGTCCGCCTGGCCCCCGACGACACCAGCGGCCGGATCGAGCGGCGCCCCTTCGAGCTCGACGCGGTCTGCGCCACGCCCTTCGAGATCGACCACTACCAGCCCGTGCTGTACGTGCTCGACTCCTTCGAGCAGCTCCGCGACGCCATGGACCGCTACGCCAACCGCGTGCTGGAAGAGGCCGGCCAGACGACCGGGGCCTGAACACCCGGGCACGCCGGATCCCGCTAGGATGACCCACGGAGGTGCTCTATGCGCGTGCTTGCGGTCGGTGCTCTCGTGCTGGGTCTGCTGGTCGCCTCCGGCGCGGGGGTTCCCCGGGTCGAGGCGGAGGAGTCGACATCCGTGACCCGCACCAGCGACGAGCCGGGCTTCCTCGTCTTCAGCAAGACCGCGGGCTTCCGGCACGGCTCGATCGAGTCCGGCGTGGACTGCTTCGAGCGCCTCGCCGACCGCGAGGGCTACCGCTTCGAGCACACCGAGGACGGCGCGATCTTCAACGACGAGGACCTGCGCCGCTTCGACGCGGTCGTCTTCCTCAACACCACCCAGGACGTGCTGAACCCCGACCAGCAGGGCGCCTTCGAGCGGTACATCAGGGGCGGGGGCGGGTTCATGGGCGTCCACGCCGCCGCGGACACCGAGTACGACTGGCCCTGGTACGGCAAGCTGGTCGGGGCCTATTTCAGCGGGCACCCGCACATCCAGCAGGCCGACGTCCACGTGCAGGTCGCCGACCACGAGTGCACCAAGCACCTGCCCGACGGCGTCTGGGAACGCACCGACGAGTGGTACAACTACAGGGACGTCAACCGCGACTCCATCACCGTGCTGCTCACCCTCGACGAGTCCTCCTACGAGGGCGGCGACATGCTCGAAAAGGGCGAGCCCGACCACCCCATCGCCTGGTGCCACGAGTTCGACGGCGGGCGCGCCTTCTACACCGGCGGCTGGCACACCAACGAGAGCTACCGGGAGCCCCTGTTCGTCGAGCACCTGCTCGGCGGGCTGCGCTGGACCATGGGGCTGGAAGAGGACTGATCCTCAAACTTGAGCCCGGAGCGTGAGCGACGGGCGGCGCTGTACTGGTGACTGCTCGCCAACCTCCCCGCGCGGCCCCGCGCTGACGCTTGGGGCTCAAACAAACAACCGGGTGCCATGGTCTTCCTCCTGCTTCTCCCCTACCCCCTTTGGGGCAGAAGGAACCACCTCTCTATCATCACCCATGAGCGAGTCCGAGCTCCTGGCCCACATCTACCACCGGACCGCCGGCGCCCACGCCGCACTCGGCGCGGGCTGGACCACCCTCGTCGGACCCGGCGACGACGCCGCCGTGCTCAGGGGACCCGGCGGCGATCTCCTCGTCCAGACCGTGGACCAGCTCGTCGAGGGCGTGCACTACGAGCACGGCACCGACCTCGACCTCGTCGCCCGCAAGGCCGTCGCCCGCTCCGTGTCCGACCTCGCCGCGATGGGCGCACGCCCCGCCTGGGGCACCGCGACCGGGGTCCTGGCGCGCGGCTACACACGCGGCACCGAGCTCATCGACGCACTCCACGCCTGGGCCAACCACTGGCACTGCCCCCTCGTCGGCGGCGATCTTGCCTTTCATGCCGGCTCCGACGACCCGCTCACCCTCACCGTCACGCTCCTGGGCGCGATGGGCGAGGGGCACGCCCCCGTGCTCCGCAGCGGCGCCAAACCCGGCGACGGCGTGTACCTCACCGGCCCGGTCGGCGATTCCTTCGCCAGCGGTTGGCATCTGAACTTCGAGCCCCGCCTCGACCGTGGCCTGCTCGCCTCCGAGCCCGGCTCCGGCGTGCACGCCATGATCGACCTGTCCGACGGGCTCGGGCGGGACGCCGCGCGTATCGGAGAGGCGAGTGGCGTTCGCCTCGAGATCGAGGCCGCGCGCGTCCCGCTGCGCACACCAGAGCGAGGCTGGCAGCGCTCTTTCGCCGACGGGGAGGACTACGAGCTGCTCATGACCGGCTCCACCCGCGACTGGCCCCGCCGACTCAACCCCCAGATCGTCGAGATCGGGCGTGTCCGGGCGGTCGGGCCCGGCGAAACCCCCGGCGCCACCGTCATCGACCCGCAGGGCAACGCCCACGATGCAACCAACGAGGGGTGGGACCATGGACGGTGAGCACCACCCGCAGACCGTCCGGATCGAGATCGGCTCGCTCGGCGAGACCGAGGCGTTGGGGCGCGAGCTGGCGACGCTCCTGCGTGCGGGCGACATCGTGCGCCTGGAGGGTGACCTGGGCGCAGGCAAAACCACGCTGGTGCGTGCGGTCGCCAACGCGCTCGGGGCCGACGCCGGGCTGGTCAGCAGTCCGACGTACGTCTTCATGCACGTCTACCCGGTCCGGCGCGACGACGAGCCGGACGGGCACCCGGGTCGGATCGGGTCCGTCGTGCACGTGGACTGCTACCGCATGTCCTCCGGGGAGGACCTCGACACCATCGGCTGGGACGCGGCGATGGACGACGACGCCGTGGCGCTGATCGAGTGGCCCGAGCGCGTAGGCGAGGCGCTGGACGAGTCGGCGTGCGCCACGGTCCGCCTGGAGCACGCCGGCGAGGACGCCCAGGACGAGCGACGGCTCGCGACCATCCAGCTCCCCGACACCTGGGCCGCACGGGCGGGGATCGACGCGCTCCGGCTGGCGGGCGTCGGGGGCAGGCCGGACACCACCTGCCCGGTGACCGGCGACCACGTCCCCGGTGATTCGCCCACCTGGCCATTCGCCAGCGAGCGGGCCCAGATGGCCGACCTCTACAAGTGGTTCAGCGGCCAGCACACCATCAGCCGCCCGCTCGAGCAGCGCGACCTCGAAGAGGGCATCGACTAACCCACCCGAGTGGGGTGCCACGGGTTGACCGCAGGGCAACCCGTGCTTCCCCCACCCCCAAAGACCCTTCCCCCCCACCCCGGTACACTCGTCGGATGCGAAACCTCGCAACGGGTCTCATCGTCTGGTGTCTGGCGAGCATCCCCGCGCTCGCCCAGGGCGACACGAGCGCACAGGCCACCGCAGGGGAAAACGTGGGGGGGGTGGGGGGGGTGTGGAACCTCTTCTGGCAGAGCTTTGACCTCTTCAGCGTCGTGCTCATCGCGGGCTCGCTGGTCGCGGTCGCTCAGATCACGCGTGTGATCATGGACGTTCGCGAGCCCAACATCTCCGCGCCCGAATCCACCGAGTCGTTCTCGAAACTGCTCGACACGGGGGCCGGCCCGGCCGAGATCACCCGCGCGGCCCAGGATGACCCCAGCTTTGTCGCCGGTGTGCTCGCCGCAGCGGCCGAGGCCTCGCCACGCGGGCGGAGCGCGATGCGCGAGGCCGCGGAAATGGAGGCCACCCGCCTCGCCTCCATGTGGTTCCGCAAAATCGAGATCCTCAACGTCATCGGCAACCTCGGCCCCCTCGTCGGCCTCGCCGGCACCGTCTGGGGCATGGTCATCGCCTTCGACACCCTCGGCGCCAGCGGCGGAGAGGCCGGGCCCGCCCAGCTCTCCAGCGGCATCGCCAAGGCCCTCTTTCACACCCTGCTCGGCCTCGTCCTCGCCATCCCCTGCCTGCTCACCTTCGGGCTGTACCGGGGCCTGATCGACCGCGTCTGCACACGGGCCATGGCCGACGGCGCACGCCTGCTGGAACGACTGCCCGCCGGCAGCACGGACCGAGAGGACGCCTGACGTGCGCGCCGGCTGGCACGCACGCGGCGTCAGCGAGGAGGGACGCGTCAACGTCACCCCCCTCATCGACGTCGTCATGTGCCTCATCGTCTTCTACCTCATGGTCGGACACCTCGTCCTCCAGCGACGCGGCGAGATCGACCTTCCCGAGACCCGCTTCGGCGAGACCGTCCCAAGCGAGGGCACCGACCCACTCACCATCTCGGTGAACGCCGACTCCATCGAGATCGACGGCGTCGAGCTCGACACTGAGCGCGTCGCATCCGTCGTCGCGGGCCGCCTCGCACGCGAGCCCGGCCTGCCCGTCCGGGTCCGCGCCGACCGAGAGGTCTCATACGGGCGTGTGTCGCCCGTCCTCACCGCCCTGCGAGACGCGGGCGCCGAGCGCGTCGAACTCGCAACCAGACAGGCCGTGCCCGGAGGAAACACAGGAGAAAGCCAGTGAACGGGGGGGGCTTCCGCAACCGCAGCCCGCTCGCCGCACATGGCGTTGGCCACGGCATCGGCTTCGGCCCCAACCTCACGCCCATGGTGGACGTGGTGATGGTCATCCTCATCTTCTTCATGGCCGCGGCCAGCTTCCTCGGGCCGGAGTGGTTCCTCCGAGCCGGCCTCGCTCCCGCACCTCCCCAGGGCCAGGCTCAGTCCGACTGGAGCGGCGCACTCCCGGAAGTCCGCCTCCGTGTCATCCTCGACACGCTGGGCGATCAGCCCGTCGCTTCATTCGAAGGCGGAGACCCTCGCCCGCTCAACGAGTTCCTGACCACTTTCCAGTCCGCCGCCCCGGGCCTGCTGGCGGGCGACAGCGGGCGTGCATTGACCATTGCACCGACCGATCGCGTCGCCTGGGACGCCGTGATCCTGCTGCACGAAGCGGCGTTGGAGGCCGGGTTCGGGCGTGTGGTGCTGGAATAAAGACCGGTACGCAGAGGCGCGGAGAACCGCAGAGACGCAGAGAAATCAAGATAGGCCCAAAACGCCAGCACTACCCATGAGCCCGGAGCGTCAGCGACGGGCCGCGCGGCAACCGTGCAATTTCCCCAAGAACGGGTGCCCCGATGACGGCGCAGCCTTCATCGGGTTCCCACTCACCCCCACACCCTCACCCCGCCTCCTACGCCTCCCGCGCACGCCCCCACCCACACTCCGGACACTCACCACCAAAGTCCTTCTTCAAGTCATACGAGCATTTCGGACAATGTCCTTTGCGTCGTCGGAGCCACGGACGAAGAGGGATGCTCAGTATTCCAAACCACACGGCCCACCACACCATGAGATTGAAGGACAAGCCGCCCCATAGCGGGCTGATTGGATACCGCATCCCATCGAACGTCACCTCTCCTACGAATACAAACAGAACCGGTTTCCCCCCGAACGGCGATCTGTACGGGGTCGGCTCTGACGTATTCCGATACTGGTACCAACTCTTCCGAAACATCGGCATGGGCCATCCGATCGCCCATGTATCACACACATCCGCGTCACTGTGCTTCTGTTCCGGTAGCATCCAGTTGTCTGCGGCGATTTGACTTTTTACCGGATCAACATCGGATTTGTTTGTCAGGCTGTGTCGACTCCTGCTGTTCGGCACGCCTTGCTGAACAATCGTTGCTTCATGGATCCCGGCCAGGCTTGCCGTAGTGAGCGCTCGGCCATCTTCAAGCAAACCTGATCGCTCCGAATCCCGGTAGACAAGTTGTTGGGCCAATCGTGGGCGCACATGAGGCAATGCTGCCCACTGCGCCACAAGCACACCTATCGCAATCAAGAACGCCTTGAACGCTCTTGTCCGCATCCACTCACCCCTTCCCCACCGCAAAGATCTGCAGCTTGTGCCCCTCCGCCGTGAGCCCGCGCTCGGCGCAGATCCGGTCGCGCAGCGCGATCAGCTCCGGCACCTCAATCGCCTCGACCTCGCCCGTGTCCACGCGGATGAGCAGCGTGTTGGCAGACTTGCCGTAGGCGAGTTGGTAGTGGCTCTGCTCGCGGTCGAACAGCACCTGCTGGATGATGCCCGCGTCCTCCAGCAGCTTCAGGGTGCGGTACACCGTCGCCTTCGAGACGCGAAAGCCCGAGTCCCGCATCTGCTCGAGCAGCTGGTCCGCCTCGAACAGCGAGTCCATACGGATGATGGTGTCGAGGATGCGGGCCCGCTCGGGCGTGTACTTCAGCCCCTCCTGCTTGAGCTGACGCCGAAAGACCGCGCACAGCGGCTCGATGATGTCGAGGTCGTCGAAGGAATCGTTGGAGGGGGTCGGATCGAGCTTCATGCGGGCATGATACGCGTAACAGGGGGTACACTCGCGACATGCGCACCGAGGACGGGCAGCACGCGAGCGAGGAGTCGGCCGGTTCGGGCGCACAGAAGGCCCAGCTGAGCCTGTCCCGGGGCCTGGTGCTGATTTCGGGCGCCGGCATCGCCAGCGCCCTGCTGTGGGCCGCGCTGCCTGGCGAGACCCCGCTCGCCAACATCGCGGGCCTCATCGAGGCCTGGGCCCTGGCCGGCTGGGCTCCGGCAGCGTTCCTCATCGCCTCCTACGGCCTCGGCACCCTCGCCGATCGCCTCTGGCACGCCAGCCCCCCCACTCACGCGATCCACCCTCTTCGACTGGGCACCGGCCTCGCGCTGATGCTCACACTCGTCCACGCGCTGGGCGTGCTCGGCTGGCTCACCCCCGCCGCCAGCTTCGCACTCCTCGCAATCGGTGTGGGGCTCGCGGTGTGGCGGTTTGCGCGCACACACAGGGCAACCACCGGCCCCATCCGAATCGGCTCATCCCTGGGCCAAAGCGGGGGGGGGTGGGCCTGGCTTTTGGTTCTGCCGCTGGGGCTGGGCATCGTCGCCAGCGCCAGCCCGCCCGGGTGGCTCTGGGCGAGCGAGTTCGGCGGCTACGACGCGCTCAGCTACCACCTGCAGCTCCCGCAGGAATGGCTGCGACTGGGGCGCATCCAGCCGCTCGAGCACAACGTCTACTCCTACTTGCCCTCGTACCTCGAGAGCGCCACGGTGCTGCTCGGGCACGTCACGCTCGCCCCGATCGATGAAGGAGGCCTGACCGCGGGCGCCGGCTGGCGGGCCCTGACGCCGCAGATCCTGCACTGGATGATCACGGTGCTGGGCGCCTGGACCATCGGACACGTCGCGGCACGCCTCTCCACGCTCGCCAATCCCGACGACGGCCCCCTCGACCACCCGACCACCAGCGCCTGGATCGCGGGCGCCGCGACCCTCGCCACCGGCTGGGTCCTCGTCACGGGCACGCTGGCCTACAACGAGATGGCGGTCGTGCTGCTCGGGAGCGCCGCGATGTTGGCGGCGCTCGAGGACAGAGTCGGCCCCTGTGTGCGCACCACCCTCGCGGCCTTCCTCGTCGGCGTCGCCTGCGGGTGCAAGCCGACCGCGATCCTGTTCGTCGCCCCGCTCGTCGGCGTGCTGCTGGTCTGGAGGCTGCCACGAAAGGCCCTGGTCCCCGCGCTCGCGCTCGGGGCGGTGGTCGGCACGCTGACGGTCTCGCCCTGGCTGGTCCGCAACTGGCTCGCCAGCGGCAACCCCGTCTTCCCGGCCCTCACCGGCCTCTTTGGAACAGGCCACTGGGACGACGCGGCCGCTGCCCGCTACGCCCAGGCCCACACCTTCGACGGCACGCTCCTCGACCGTGTCCGCATGCTCGTCTGGACCGCCCCGGGCACCGACGCACCCGGCACACCCACGCCCGAGCGTTTCCGTGGCTTCGGGCACCCGCAGTGGTGGTTCCTCGCCCAGCTGGGCGGGCTGGCCTGCCTCGGGCTGCTGATAAACCGTTCCTTGCGACCGATCGGCATCGCCCTGTCGCTCGGGCTGCTTCTCCAGGTCCTGGCGTGGGGGGGGCTGACGCACCTGCAATCGCGGTTCCTGCTGCCGTGTGTGCTGACGCTGGCCCCGGCGCTGGGCGTGCTGGGCGCCCGCTGGTGGCGGGTCGGGGATCGGCGTCGTCTCATCCTCGTCGGCGTCTTGATCCTGCACACCGGGTTCACGTCCTGGCTGCTCTGGACGGAGCGAGCCCCGTCCGGCGGCGTCGGGGCGCGCCTCGCGGTCGGCTCCACGCCCGACATCGGTCGCCCGTACACCCCAGAACTCGGGAAGCTGATCCCGAGCGCGTTCATCAACCACGAACTCCCGGACGACGCCCTCGTCTACCTGCTGGGCGACGCGACGCCGTTCTATTACGAGACGCCCGTCCTCTACAACACCACGTACGACTCCTGGCCCCTGGGCGACGCGATCCGAGACCACCCGGACGATCCCGGTGCGTGGGGTGACTCTCTCCGTTCCCGAGGCGTCACCCACGTCCTGATCGCGTTCGGGGAGCTGGCCCGCCTGTCCGACTCGGGCTGGATCGACCCGGACGTCACGCCGGAGCGGGTGCGGGCCTGGTCGCGGTCGCTGCCCGAGCCCGTGATGATCTGGTTCACGCCACGCGGCGTGCCGCAGCGCGTGCTCTATGCTCTGCCCGGGGAACCGGGCTCCCCCGAAGGAACGGGCGATGGACACCCCCTCTCACAACCAGGGTGAACGCGAGGCGCCGGCGGGCGCGCCCGCGCCGGCCCACCCCGCCCGTCGGGCGCTGTCGGTGTCGCTGCAGATCATCGGCTTCGTGGTCGGGGTCGGATTGCTGGTGTGGGTGTTCTCGGTGGCGCTCAGGGACGAAAACCGGGAGCAGCTCAAGAAGCTGGCGGACGCCAGCGCGTGGCAGCTCTCCGGGCTGTTCGCGCTGACCGCGCTGAGCATCACGCTCAACGGGCTGATGTTCTGGGTGCTGATCTTCCCGGTGCGTCGGCTGCGGTCATTGGACGTGGTCGCGGTGAACGCGCTGGCGACGGGGCTGAGCTACCTGCCGTTCAAGCTGTCGCTGATCGCGCGCGTGGCGATCCACCGGATGCGGGACGGGCTGCCGATCGCGACGTTCGGGGCCTGGATGATCGCGGTGGTCGGGTCGCTGTTTGCGACGGTGGGCCCGATCGCCGCGGCCAGCGCGTGGCGCAAGGGGATCGACGGCGTCTGGATCGTGACGGTGGTGGCGGGCGTGCTGGGGGCCAACGTGGTGGTGGTGCTGATGGGGCGCCTGCTGGAGGGCGGGGCGGGGCTGGCCCGGATCCGGGCGGTGCTGGAGCTGGTCAACCTGGGCCGGCTGGCCGACGGGGAGCGGTTCGGGCAGGCGCACCTGGGCCTGAGCATGGTGGCGCGGTTTGAGGCCTTCGGGGCCGCGATGCTGCTGCGCCTGGGCGACCTCGCGGTGCAGGCGGCCCGTTTCCTGATCGCGGCGAGCGTGCTGGGGGTGGACCTGAGCTTCGAGGACGCGGCCCTTCTGGGCGCGTGCTTCTTCCTGATCGGGGCGCTGTCGCCCTCCGGCGAGGCGGGCCTGCGCGAGGGCGGCACGCTGGTCGTCGCCGAGCTGATCGGCATCTCGGAGAACCTGGCCCGCAGCGCCGAGGGGACCGACCCGGGCTCGGCCCCGCTGGTCATCATCATCCTGTTCGTCGCGGGGACGGAGTCGGTGGTGCGCCTGGTGGCCGCGGGCTTCAGCGTGGTGTGGCTGCGGGCCGACCGGCTGATCACCGCGAGCGGGCGGGCGCGCTGGACTGAGGACGCAACCGAGACGAATGGCTCCGATTCTGCGTGATCTCTCCAGAGAGCCGGAACGAAAGCGAAGACTTAATGTGTGGGGGGGGGCCTACCGTTGCCGATGCGGATCGCGCTGATCCAACTGAACCCGACGGTCGGTGACCTGGAGGGCAACACCGGGCTGATCCTGGGGGCCTGCCGCGCGGCGCACGAGGCCGGGGCGACGCTGGCGGTGCTGCCGGAACTGGCGATTTGCGGGTATCCGCCGCGTGATCTGGTGCGGGTGAGCGGGTTTGTGGAGGCGTGCTGGGAGCGGTGCCGCGTGATCGGGCGGGAGCTGCCGGCGGGCATGGCGGCGGTGATCGGGTCGCCGCGTCGGATCGAGCGGGGCACCGGCGTCGCCAACAGCCTGGCGGTGGTGCGGGGCGGCGAGCTGATCGCGCAGTACGACAAGCGCCTGCTGCCCACCTACGACGTGTTCGACGAGGACCGGTACTTCGAGCCCGGGGCCGAGCCGGTGGTGTTCGATCACGACGGAACGCGGTTCGGGCTGACGATCTGCGAGGACCTGTGGCGGGGCGAGGACATCGGGCAGCACGAGCGGTACGCGGGCGAGCCCGACCCGGTGACAGATTGTGTTCACGCCGGGGCGCGGGTCATCCTGTCGCCGTCCGCGTCGCCCTTCGTGCTGGGCAAGGCCCGCCGGCACCGCGACATCCTGCGACACCACGCGACCAGGCACTCGGTGCCGGTGCTGGCGACCAACCAGGTGGGCGGCAACGACGACCTGATCTTCGACGGGCACGCGACGGCGATCGGCAAGGATGGTTCGCTGCTCGCGGCCGGGCCGGGCTTCGAGCCCGCGACCGTGATCGTCGATCTGGCGAGCCCCGAGCCCGTGCCCGAGCCCGCCGACCCGCTCGCGGGCGTGCCGGACGAGCACAGCGCGGTCGAGGCGCTCGCCCTGGGCGTGCGCGACTACGTCCGCAAGACCGGCTTCAAGAACGTCGTGCTCGGCCTGTCGGGCGGGATCGACTCGGCCCTCACCGCGGCCATCGCGGTCAAGGCCCTCGGCCCGGACCACGTCACCGGCGTCGCGATGCCCAGCGGGTTCTCGTCCGAGCACTCCGTGACCGATGCGCTCGACCTCGCGAAGAACCTGGGCATCCGCTGCCTGACCGTGCCGATCGAGGACGCCTTCCAGACGCTCAAGGGCACGCTGGACCCCGCCTTCGCCGATCTGGACCACGCGGCGCTCGGCGAGTCGCTGCCCGACGTGACGCAGGAGAACCTGCAGTCGCGCGTCCGCGGCGCCATCATCATGGCGATCTCGAACCGGACCGGGGCGCTGGTGCTGACCACCGGCAACAAGAGCGAGCTGGCGGTCGGCTACTGCACGCTGTACGGCGACATGAACGGCGGCCTCGCGGTACTCGCCGACGTGCCCAAAACCACGGTCTTCCAGATCAGCCGCTTCTGCAACGACCGCTTCGGCGAGTTGGGCTTCGCACGCCCCCCCATCCCCGAGAACACCATCACCAAGCCGCCCAGCGCCGAGCTGGCCCCCGGGCAGCTCGATTCCGACTCGCTGCCCGAGTACCCGGTGCTCGACGAGATCGTGCGACGGCACGTGGAGGGGCACCAGTCCGCGGGCGAGATCATCGAGGCGACGGACCTGGACGAGGCGACGGTGCGCCGCATCTGCCGCCTGATCGACCTGAACGAGTACAAGCGACGCCAGCTCGCGACGGGGCTGAAGATCACGTCAGTCGCGTTCGGCCCCGGCCGCCGGTTCCCCATCGCCCAGCGTTGGGTCCGCTGAACTCCCCCACGCCTGTTGCTCAACGATCGAACGCCCGCATTCCGGACACCGGTCCCCCGTCAGCCCGTGCAGCAGGTAGCCGCACGCACAGCGCGGCTCCTCGAACTCCACCCGCAGGCGCAGCCCGCACGCGCGGCACGCCTCTTTCCTGTTCGCTCTGATCTCGCACGCTTCGGCGCAGCGCGGGCAGGTCAGCGACACCGGCATCGATTGGCCCATCGCGGTGTCGTCGGGCTCGGCCAGGTCGTCGCGCGTCAGGCGGTGCACCACGAAGGTGCCGACGGTGCCCGCGGTGGACAGGATCAGGAAGATCGCGAACAGCTTCCAGTCCCAGTCCGAGCGGCCCCAGATCCCCTCGGCCCAGATCACGCTGAGCAGGATGCCCGACGCGACCGCGCCCGAGACCCACGCGCCGCGCCGGATCAGCCGCACGGGCCCGCCCGCGGGCGAGGGCCACAGCACCAGCCCGCGGACCAAGAGCGCGACCGCCACCGTCGAGCAGCTCCCGGCGACGCGGACGAGCTTGCGCTCCAGGTGCTGGCTCAGGATGTTGAGCTCCTCGGACCAGATGAACGAGAGCCACAGCAGCCCGCCCGCCACGCCGATCAGCACGCCCGCCAGAACCATTCGGCGCGTGGGAGCGCGCTGCCACAGCACCGCGCCCACCAGCGCGCCCAGCGCGTGGACCGCGAAGACCATCGAGGAGAACAGGATGGGCTGGCTGACGCTCAGGCCGTCGAACAGCACCGCGGTGATCGCCGCGAGCGCCGTGAGCCCGATCGAGACAAGGAACACCCGGAGCGCGAGCGCTTTCCAGTTCACGGCCCCGCCCCCCCAACTCCGCCCGTCCCCAACGCCCCCACCATCGACGCTCGCCGGCGGCCGCGCTCCGCATCGGCCCGTGCTCGGCCGCGCGACCGGCCCCTGCTTCCAACGGTTCTTGGGGAGTGCGTCATCGTGCTGGAGTCTCCGTCGCCCACCCGCACCGACTCCACACAGCGTACCTGAGCGGACACATCGAGGGCGTGCCCGACGGGCACTCACCCAGCACGTGCCCCCGAGCGCCCCCCGGGACCCCTACCACTCCCCCGCGTACGACGTGGAGTACCCCCCCGAGTCCCGCTGCGTGAGCTGGTACATCCGCCTGGCGATCTGGCGCAGGTGCAGCCAGTCGTGGGCGCACCAGGCGCTGAGCAGGTCGCCGGCGCGGATCCGCCCGAGCTTGGGGTGCTCGTAGGCCCGGTCCCAGTCGGTCTCCTCGTTCAGCTCGCGCAGCCAGACCAGGTTGTTGGCCCGCTCGATGCCGAACCGAGACAGCTCCCCGGTCAGCGAGCGCGACCGGTAGTCCCGCTCGAGGGCCCAGCCCTCCGGGTCGATCGCGGGCCAGGCCTCGGACGGGTTCTCCAGCGTGCTCTTGAGGCGGACGGAGAAGTCGGCCTCCTCCTCGTCGGCCAGGTGGGCCACGATCTCCACGATCGACCACCCCCCGCCGAACTTCGATTCGCGGGCGCCCTCCGGGGCGGGCGGTCGCCAGCGTGCGTTCTCGCCGTCCACGCCCACCGCCACCGCCTGCAGCACGCTGGGGAACCGCTCGAAGCGCGACAGCAAGCCCTCGTGATTCAAGTCAGACATGGGACCTCCCGGAGCAGTCTACGCCCCGGCGCGCCCGAGGCGGGGCGCTCGCGATCCCCTCACACGCCCTGCGACCCGATCCGGGCCCGCGACGCCGCCGCCAGCGCACGCTCCTCGGCCACCGACCGGGCCAGGTACGGGATGCGAGTGCCCGACCCCAGCGCCCCGGCACCCGCGGTGTCGATCACCAGCGACGCCATCCCGCGACGGCGGTCGAACGGCGACTCGCTCACCTCCACCACCTGCCCCGACGTCGGACGCGCGATCCGCACCGAGCGGTAGAACACCCCGGACCGGAACGCGACGCACCCCTCGTCCACGCACCACCCCAGGCGACGGGCCGCGAGCAGCGCGTGCCACACCGCGAACACCACCACCCCCACGCCCGACCACGTCAGCACCGGCAGATCGGTCCCCCAGCCCGTCAGCGAGACCGCCGCCCCCAGCGGCACGCCCGTGAACACCGCACGCTTCACCATGCGTCCCGATGCGCCGGGCGCCGGCGCCGACAGGTGAAGGTCCGACACGCCCGGCACGCCCAGGGCACGCAGCACCGCGTCCGACTCCGCCGGCGTCGCCAGCGGCACGAACCACGTCCGCCCGAACATCGAGCCCTCGTCCTCGTGCCCGCCCGCGGTCTCAACCCGCACCCCGACCCGCCCGAACACCCGGTGCAGGGGCGTGGACCGCACCGTCACCGCCTGCACACGAGACGACGGGATCGTCGCAGACCGCTGCGTGAACAGGCCGCACGAGATGCGGAAGTCCTCACCCACGCGACGCAGCTCGAACCCCCAGAACCGCGCCGCCGAGATCGCCACCGAGAAGATCATGAACGCCACGACCACGCCCGCGACGACCAGCGCGAGGCTCGCCGGCCCGGACACCGAGACGCCGCGCTCGATCCACGTGCGCCCCCGGTCGAAGTCGACCAGGTCGAGCTGCCACGCCACGCCCAGCGCGCCGCCGAACACGACCAGCCCCTGGTTGGTGATCAGCCCCAGGCGGACCAGCTCGCCCGGGCCCAGGCCCACCAGCGCCCCGCCCGCCCCTTGCCCGACCGACGCGGGCTCGCCCGCGACCTCGCCGGGCTCGCGCGACCCGTTCAGCCCCACGTGGTCGCGGATGCGGGCGACGTCGTCCAGGTGCAGCACCCGCAGCACCGCCTCGGCCTCCCCGCCCGACGCGGTCTGCACGCGCGCCTCGGCCACCCCCAGCCAGCGGGCCAGCGGGTTGCGGACCAGCTCGATGTTGTGGATCGAGCCGATCGGGATGTGACGCTCGCTCTTGAACAGCACACCGGACCGCATCACCAGCTCGTCCTCGGTCAGCCGGTACCTGGTCACGAAGTGGCGGTACAGGTGGAACGCGGCCGCGACGACGAGACCCAGCGCCAGCCACAGCTCCTCCCGGTCGCCCGACGACACCACGAAGACAAGCACCACCGCGATCAGCACCGCCCGGATCAGCCCGAGCAGGTGGAACACCGGGCTGGTCGGGTGCAGCCGCTTCCACTCGCCCATCTCACCCATCGCCCCCACCCACTCTTCCGCTCGCGTCCGCGCCCGTGCGCTCCCCCGCTCCGGTCGTGTCGTCCACGCCGGCGCCGCCGTCCGATTCGCCCGCGCCCGGCTCGGCGTGCTCCCGCCCCGTGTCCGACCCGCCGGTCTCCGGCGCACGCAGCGGCCCGTCCGCTCCCGACGCCCGGGCCCGGTGCGTCGGCTCGAGCAGCCAGTCCCGCAGGTGCTCCGCGACCTCCAGACGCAGGCCCTGCAATTCCACCTTGGCGTGCTGCGTGCCCGCGGTGTGGATCACCAGCGTCGAGATCCCGAAACGACGCTGCAGCGGGCCCTGCTTCACGTCCGTGTGCTGCACACGCACACGCGGCACCGTGATCGCTCGCTTCCACCACACCCCCTTGCGCAGCGAGACACGGTCCGGGTGCACGCACCAATCCATCGCCCGGTACGAACGCGGCAGGTGCCACAGCACCCCCCACAGCAGCAGCGCGGCGAAACCGCCCCAGCCGCCCACGACCAGCGCGGTGACCCACCACGCCTCGTCCACCGCCAGCAGGACGATCAACGCGACGATCCCGGTCCCCCCGATCGCGCACGCGTTGAAGATCCACCAGGTGACCCGCTCGCTGCCGAGATAGCCGGGATCGACCGGGCGCCGGCGCCCATCCGGGCGGACCGGAGACCGCGGCGAGGCGTCGGATTCGTCCACCCCCTCGCCCGCGTCACGACCCACCTCGCCCGCGTCGCGTGCCACGGCCCGCTCCGCGGGCCTCCCGCCCGGCCCGTCTCCCGCCTCGTCGAATCGATCGCTCATCGCTCGATGGTAATCCGAGTCGTTCGGAAGCGATTTCATGCGTGGGATCGTGGGCGGAGCGTGCAAAAACGAAAGTGGGCCCCGAGGTGTTACCCTCGGGGCCCAAAAGTCGGCAATGACCTACTTTCCCGCAGTGCAGTATCATCGGCGGCCTGGGCTTAACTGCTGTGTTCGGGATGGGAACAGGTGGGACACCAGACCTCTGGTCACCGACAATCGTGATCGGCCGCCTCTCGGCGACCAATCCCGAATGAACGGGATGTGACAAGCGACCCCCCCCACTCGCCCGATGGTGAGTCTCACCGGCGGGTGTGCGGGAGGGTAAAACGTGAATCTCGGTGCGTCGTCCCGGTCCGCGGACGGACGGGATCGACGGCGCTTGGCAGGAATGAACGAACCTTCGACCGTTAGTACCGCTCGGCTGAGGACTTCTCAGTCCTTGCACCTGCGGCCTATCAACCTGGTGGTCTCCCAGGGGTCTCACGCTATTGCTAGCAAGCCTGATCTCGAGGGGGGCTTCCCGCTTAGATGCTTTCAGCGGTTATCCCTGCCTGACGTAGCTACCCTGCGGTGCACCAAGCGGTGCAACAGGATCACCAGGGGTCAGTCCAACCTAATCCTCTCGTACTAAAGTTGACTCCTCTCAAGCTTGCGACGCCCACAGCAGATAGGGACCGACCTGGCTCACGCCGGTCTGAACCCAGCTCGCGTACCACTTTAATCGGCGAACAGCCGAACCCTTGGGACCGCCTACAGCCCCAGGATGTGATGAGCCGACATCGAGGTGCCAAACCGCTCCGCCGCTATGGACGCTCGGGAGCGATAAGCCTGTTATCCCCGGGGTACCTTTTATCCGATGAGCTACGGCGCTTCCACACGCAACCGCAGGATCACTAGAGCCCTCTTTCGAGACTGCTCGTCCTGTCGGACTCGCAGTAAAGCCGGCTTGTGCTCTTACACTCTGACACGCGGTTTCCATCCGCGCTGAGCCGACCATTGCGCTCCTCCGTTACTCTTTTGGAGGAGACCGCCCCAGTCAAACTACCCAGCAGACACTGTCCCCCGCCCTGGTTCAAGGGAATCGGGGTTAGGCCACAAACTCACGAAGAGTGGTATTTCACCAACGGCTCCAGGAGCGCCGAAACGCCCCCTTCAAAGCCTCCCACTTATCCTACGCATCATGTGCTCGTGACCAATATCAGCCTGCAGTGAAGGTCCACGGGGTCTTTCCGTCTTGCTGCGGGTAGGCGGCATCTTCACCGCCACTACTATTTCACCGAGTCGGTCGCGGAGACAGTGCTCCGGTCATTACGCTATTCATGCGCGTCGGAACTTACCCGACAAGGAACTTCGCTACCTTAGGACCGTCATAGTTACGGCCGCCATTGACCCGTGCTTAGGTTACGAGCTTCTCCGAAGATAACCCGCTTCCGTGACATTCGGGCATTGGGCAAGCGTCACACTGTATACATCCTCTTGCGAGTTAGCACAGTGCTGTGTTTTTGATAAACAGTTGCCAGAGCCTCTTCTCTGCGCCCCGAAGGGCCCCCTTCTTGCGAACGTACGGGGTGATTTTGCCTAGTTCCTTCGCGACCGTTCTCTCGAGCGCCTGAGGCTATTCGCCACGCACACCTGTGTCAGTTTTGGTACGGGACCCGCTTTGCCCACACGGCTTTTCCAGGAACCGATCCATCTCCGAGCGGCCCGAAGGCCTCCCAACTGGTAAGGGACGGAAACTTCACGATCCGAACCGTGCTTCGATCTCCACGGGTGCACAGGAATATTAACCTGTTGTCCATCGACTACGCCTTTCGGCCTCGCCTTAGGTCCCGGCTAACCCTGGGCGGATTTACCTTCCCCAGGAAACCTTGTGCTTTCGGCGTGCAGGATTCTCACCTGCATTCTCGTTACTCAAGCCCGCATATGCACTTCCACGCGCTCCAGCATCCGTTACCGAACACCTTCAACGCACGGGGAACGCTCTTCTACCACGCATTGCTGCGTCCGCGGCTTCGGTGCAACGCTTATTCCCGATTATTATCGGCGCCAAACTCCTCGACCAGTGAGCTATTACGCACTCTTTAAATGGTGGCTGCTTCTAAGCCAACATCCTGGTTGTCACGGCAGTCTGACTTCCTTATGAACTGAGCGTTGCTTTGGGACCTTAGCCGGCGGTCTGGATTCTTCTCCTTTTGTCCGCGGATATTATCACTCGCGGACTATCTCCCAGGACTCGGCCAACGGCATTCGGAGTTTGGTTCGATGAGGTACCCGGGAAGGGCCCAGCATCGATCCAGTCGCTCTACCTCCGTTGGTTGCACCCTGAGGCTAACCCTAAAGTTATTTCGAAGAGAACAAGCTATCTCCCGGTTTGATTAGACTTTAACTCCTCCCCACAGCTCATCCGATGTCTTTTCAACGACAACCGGTTCGGGCCTCCAGCGGGCTTTACCCCACCTTCACCCTGGCCAGGGGTAGATCACACGGGTTTCGTGTCTAGCCCCTGAGACTGCGCGCCCTATTCAGACTCGCTTTCGCTTCGCCTCCGGACCGGTAGTCCTTAGGCTCGCCACAGAGACTAACTCGCGGGCTCATTATGCAAAAAGCACGCCGTCACCCCGGAGGGCTCCGACCGCTTGTAGGCACATGGTTTCAGGTACTCTTTCACTCCCCTCGTCGGGGTGCTTTTAAACTTTCAGTCGCCTTACTGATTCACTATCGGTCGTCAAGGAGTACTTAGCCTTGGAGGGTGGACCCCCCATGTTCAATCCGGGTTTCACGAGCCCGGACCTACTCAAGGGCTGTGGTGCATCGTCAAACTACAGGGCTTTCACCTTCTTCGGCCGCGCATTCCAACGCGTTCACAGAACTAGCACCTATCCGCTTTCGCTCGCCGCTACTCACGGAGTCGCTGTTGCTTTCCTTTCCTATGGGTACTGAGATGTTTCAGTTCCCCACGTTCGCCCCGACACCCTATGCATTCAGGTGCCGGTGACCCTAACGGGCCGGGTTTCCCCATTCAGAGATCCCAAGATCACAGCCTGATTCCGGCTCCCTTGGGCTTATCGCAGGTATCCACGTCTTTCATCGCCTCTTGACGCCAAGTCATCCGCCATGTGCCCTTTGTGGTTCGATCACTCCTGCCACACGCCGTCACGCCGGAGCAAGCCCCGGAACAACGCACGCGAAACAAGACATGTCCGAATGCCCGCACCCAGCCGGCAATGAGTAAACCGGGGGGAAACGGGCCGCCGTCCGCTCCACGGTCCTGGCGAGGACCGCTTCAACACGAATGACGCCTACCAACACGCTACGAGATTCTCGTCATCAACAGCCCCGGGCAAGACAGTCCGGGGCTGGTGTCGCTTGTCATCATCCACTTGTCAAGGAGGCCCGCACGCACACGGGATCGACCCGGTCCGGACGGAACGCCGCCGAGTTCAGCGGCGAGGGGATGCTAGGCCACACCCCAACCGGGTCAAGCAGCCCACCCCATTTCCGAAGCGCTTTCCTTGAGATTCTCACCCCACGAAATCGCCCCGAGGCCAATCCTGCGCCGCCCCCCCCCAGCCCCTCAGAACCCGCCCCCACGCCGTCCACACCCCGCCCACATCCCTCGCCTCCCCATTGCCCGAACATCAACCCGAACATGCGGTCCGGCATGGTGTGGGACGGGCCGCGAGCCGGGCGTCGGGCGCCGTGGACCGCACGCGGGGCGGGGGAGAAAAGAACGACCCCGCCCGGATCCGGTGGGATCGGGGCGGGGTCGTGTGTGTCAGGCCGCTCTGTCGAACTCAGGGGCCCCAGATCCCCTCCGGCACCGGGCCGAACGGGTTGGGCAGGTCCGCCGGGTTGAACAGCGGACGCGTCGGCCCGCCCTGCTGCCCGCCCGTGTCCTGGGGCGCGAACTGGGCCCACGCGTCCTCGGACAGCGTGTTGGAGAGGGACACCGCGTTGTACGCGGCCCCCATCTCGCCGGGCACCACCGACCGCACGTTGCCGTCCGAATCACGCAGGTAGACCCGCGTCGAGGTCCGCTCCTGGCCGAGCTCGTTGGTCTCGACCACGGGCCAGTCGGCGACGTCCAGCAGGATCATCGAGAGCGAGATCGGCAGGCGACCCTCCAGGGCCGTCATGCCCGCGGGCATGGTAAACGTGGCCGCGGGATCCGTCGCGGGCTGCTGCCCGCCCGTCACGCCCCTGGGGTCCTGGCGGGGCTGGAAGGGGTCGGTCCCCGGCTGTCCGTACCGCCCGCCGGGCCCGCCGGTGCCGGTGCCGTACGAGGCGGTTGGCGTGTCCTCACGCCCGAGCGACTTCTGGTAGTTCACCAGCGCCTGGGCCGCGGCGGCCCGCTCGATCGAGGCTGTGTCGAACAGCACCAGCCCCTCGGGCACGCGTGTGCTGGTGCTGACCGGGTCGCCGGGGTTGAGCGTGACCGAGGCGCGCCGGTAGTACCCGTAGTGCATGGTGTAGAGCTCGCCGGTCGCGGACGGGTTCGACACGCCCAGCTGCCCGCCCAGTCGGGCGTTGGTCACGAAGAAGTACTCGCGGGCCCCCACGACCACCGGCTCGGACCAGTCGGTCCAGGGGGTGTAGGCGAGCGGCTGGCGGGCCAACGACTGGTGCTCGTCGTTCTCGGGGTCCAGCTCCGCGCCGCGCCCGTACAGCGGGTTGTTCACGCCCACGCGGACGCGGTAGCGGTAGGTCGACCCCGGACGCACGCCGATGTCGTGCGTCCAGACCGGGGTCACGTCGGAATCGAGCACGGAGCCGGCGCCCGAGCCGGTGCCGGCTCGGAAGAGCGGCGTCCCGCGCCCGGCGGGCGTGCCCGTCGCGGGGTCGGTCTCCTGCGTGCCCCGGAAGCGGAGCGACTCGATCTCCTCTCGCGCCTGATCGATCTGCGCCTGCCGGCGCTCGATCTGCTGGTCCCGCTGGCTGGTCGCGGCGCCGGGGTCGCGCGTCGGGGTCGTCGGGCTGGTGGGGCGTCCGCCGCGTCCGCCGACGCCGGTCGGGCTGGAGGTCTGTCGCTGCGTCCCGCCGGAGCTGATCCGCTCGATGTCCTCCTCGAGCTGGGCGATCCTGGCCTCCAGTCGCTTGATCTCGCCCAGGTTCGCGTAGCTCGCGGTCCGCTACTGGGCCTGCTTGGGCGGCAGCCACGTCGGGCCCGAGATCGTCGCGGGGAAGAGCGGGCGGGCGACCCGCTCGGCCACCTGGCCGGAGTTAGTGATCAGCGTCTGGAACTCGGTGAGCGACTCGTCCCCGTCGAGGTACCACGTCGCCTGCAGGGTGCCGGGCATGGGCACCGGGGCGCCGTCGTCCACCCACGTGCCGTCCGAGTTGAGCACCTGGCGCTGGGCCTCGACGCCCATCACCACGAGCCCGGTCTGGCTCCAGTACTTGCGGGGGATCGGACGCTGGCCCTCGGGCGCGCTCGTGAGCGCCTGCATCAGCGACTCACGCGTCAGCTCGGTCTGCACCGACACCGACGCGAAGTCGTGCGGCTGGCGCTGCGACACGTACCGCCCCAGCACCGGCATCTGCGGCAGGATGTACGGATCGATCGTGTTCCACTGGGCGTTGGCGTAGACCGCGCCGAGCTCGGGCATCCGGAGGCCAGCGATCGGGCCCGTCTGCGAGATCAGCTCGCCCCCGGTCAGGTCCTCGCCCAGCACGCCGCCGGACTGGTCCGGCACGCCCAGCGACATCGCCAGCCGGTCCGTGGGCGTGATCGGGTTGGACAGCTGCGACCGGTACGACGCCAGCAGGTCCACCGACGAGACCTCGGGGAACTCCGGGTCCACGTCCACCAGGCGACCGTTCAGGTTGTTGGCCTGGGCCGCGAGCTCCTGGTACACGTTCTGCGGCGGCACCTTCTCGCCGTTCACGTCCACGTGGTTGGGCTGGCCCACGAACTGCAGGGCCAGCACGCCCAGGAACGCGACCAGCACCAGCAGCAGCAGGATCTTCTCGCAGTGCTGCTCAAACGCGTTGGTTCCCTTGATCTTCATCGTCGGGCCTTCCTGTCAGTCCTCCGGGCCGTCTGCCCGGGTTGTGTCTCTGCTTCCGATCTCCAGACGAGTCTTCCAACCCGCCCAGCCCCCCCTTTACAACCCACCCTGCACGACACCAACCCAAAAACCCAATGTGGGGGGGTCAGCCCTCGGTGCCGAAGGGGTCGTCCTCGTCTGTGCTCTCGTCTTCGCGTGGGATGCCGAGCTTCTCGCGGAGTTCGTCGGGCATGAACTCCTTGGTCCACTCACGCAGCCAGACCGTCTCGATGTCCAGCGTGACGCGGGCGACGTGCTCCGGCCCGTAGTAGTACCCCTTCTTGAGGTCTTCCCACGCGTCGATGTCCGAGATCTTCACCGACGTCACCGTCATGAAGTTCTGCTCGCCCAGCGCCTCGAACAGGCGCGGCAGGCGGGCCGGGGCCGCGACCACGTCCAGTCGCACCATCCGCACGTCCATGCCCTCCGGGGGCGAGCCCAGGCGGCCGGTGTGCGTGGACTTCCACGGGCCGGTCGCGCCCGCCCCGCCCCGGCTCGCGCCGAAGCCGCCGCCGAAGTCGTCCTCCTCCTCGGCCTGCTCGCCCCCGGCGCCCGAGAAGTCGGGCCTCTGGACGAGGATCCGGTTGATCTTTTTGACGACCGAGTCGGGCACGCCGGTGGCGCCGGTGGCGTCGGAGTTGGCCCGGGCGATCGCGCCCAGCACGTCCTCGATCACCCAGTAGTCCCACTGCCAGCGGAAGAGGTCCTGCCCGGGCACGTCCTGCAGGCCCGCCGTGGGCATCGAGCTGAACGCCGGGTCCTCCGCCGGGGCCAGGATCGCGTCCTCGGAGGCGTACACCGACAGGTCCTCGGCCTGCTGCGCGACCGCGCCCAGGCGGCGCAGGATCAGTCGCTTGCGCAGCTCGGCGAGCTGCTCGGGCGACGGGTCCGTGACGCCCTCGGCCATCAGTCGCTCGCGCTCCTGCGTCTCGTAGTCGCCGACGATCGCCGCGACGTCGTCGGCCTCGACCGGCACGCCCGCGTTGATCCGGTCGAGCAGGCGCTTGTAGGCGCTCGGGCTGTTCTCGGTCCCGCGCAGCATGCTGGCGAAGTCCTGCGTCAGGCGGTCGCGACGGCGCTTGTCCGGCTGGTTGGGCAGCAGTTCCGGCAGCATCACGTCGTGCTCGCCCCGGTTGCGCTCGACCGCCGAGCTCACGACCTCGCGCACCTGGTTGGTCCGCGCCTCGCGCTTGCTGGCGTAGAACTCCGTCACCGCCTCGTTCGGGGCCCGGGTCTGGGTGATCGTCTCCTCGCCCTCGAACACCGCCGGCAGCGTGTACGTCACGCGCTCGGCCGAGTCGAGCTCGCGCTTGGTGGAGTTGTACTCATCCTCTGCCGCGGCCTTGATCTTCTTGTTCCACATGCTGCTGCCGACGTACGCGCCGGGGATCAGCAGGATCGTCACGACCGTGAAGATCACGATCAGCAGGTTCGACTTCACCCAGGAAAGAATGTTGCCCACCATCTCAGTTCTCCTCCTCGCTCGACGCCAGCCCGCCCGGCACCGCGTAGAACGTCACCACCACCGAGCCGCGCGGCGCCGGCCGGTCCGCCGCCGGGTTCACCAGCGGCGCCAGGTTCTCCAGGTCAGCCGCGGTGTACGTCCGCGTCTGCACCTGCCCGGGCCCGGCGCCGGGCTGGCCCGTGCGCGGGTCGATCGCGCCGGGGCGCCCCGCCGGGTACACCCCGCCGGGCTGCTGGTACCGCCCGAACCCGCCGGCCGGGTCCGTGTACGGGTCGTCCTGCAGCGCGATCGCCGGCGTCGCACCGGCCTGATCCCCGAACGTCAGCTGCCACGACTTCTCGGAGCCCGTCGCGAACACCAGCTCGTACGGCACGCCGGTGCGCTTGGCGTTCTCCTCCAGCCACGTCTCGATCGAGTTGTCGATCAAGAGGTCCGCCTCGCGCTCCTCGAGCTGAGTCTGCAGCAGCATCCGCACCCGCACGTGGGGCGTGCCGACCAGGCCCCCCAGCCCGTCGTTGCGCTCGGTCGACTCCTCGTCGTCCTGCTCGTCGGTGAACCCTGTGGCGTACGGATCGTCGCTCGGCCCGTACCGGCCGGGCTGGGCCCGCGGGTCGTACCGCCCGCCGCCGCCCGCCAGTCCGTAGGGGTCCTGGCCCAGCCCCGGGTCCGCAGCGGTCAGGTCCTCGCCGGCGTCGCCGAGGGTCTCCTGCCACACCGCGTCCATGTACTGGACGGTGAAGACGGGCTGGATCTTGGTCCGGTCCAGGTTCGGGCTGTTGTCGGCGTGGGCCTGCGCCGCCGCGAGCGCCGCGCCCGCGTCGGCCATCAGCATCGCGTAGAGCTGGCGGTCCTCGAGCAGGCTGACGATCTGGCTGGCCCGCAGGTCGTCCGCGGCCCCGCTGGTGACCTGGGCCGCGTCGGCCTCGCTCTTGAGCCGGCGTGCGTCGTTGACCACGCGCTGGATCTCGGGCGGGGGCTGCGAGCTGGCGTTGCTGAACGCGGCGTTGTCGAGCACCGGGCGGATGAACATCGCCGCCGCGGCGCAGGCCGCCAGGCCCGCCGCCGCCCCGAAGATCGGCACCTTCTTCTTCCACATCGCGGTCTTGAGCACCTCGACGGGCATCAGGTTCGCCTTCAGCGCCGCGTGCTCCAGCCCCTGCAGGGCAAGGCCGTACGCGGTGGCCAGGTTCAGGCTCGCGGCCTGGAACTCGCCGGCCCGCTGACCGTCCACGCTGATCTTCTTGAACTGCTCGAGGCGGTACACGTCCAGCCCCAGCTGCTGCTTCAGGTACTTGCGCAGCCCGGGGAGCTTGAACGTCGAGCCCAGCCCGATCAGGCGCTTCAGGTCCGCGTCCGAGTGCACGCTCTCGTAGAAGCCGATCGAACGCTGGATCTCCTGCGCCAGGTCGCTGAAGACCGGACGCATCGCCTGCAGCACGTGACGCGTGTGCTTGGTCTGCTCCGCCTCACGCTTCAGCTTCTCCGCCTTGGTGTACGTCAGCTTGAACTGGCTCGCCACCGCCTCGGTGAACTGGTGCCCGCCGATCGGGAACGTGCGGACCCACACGCGACCCGCCTCGGCGATCACGAGGTCCGTCGCCATCGTGCCCACGTCCACGATGATGGTGCCGGGCGTCGACTCGGTGAAGCCCAGATCGACCGCCAACGCGTTGTACGCCGCGACCGGGGAGATCGTTGCGACGTCCGGCGTCAGGCCCAGGTCCTCCAGGATCCGCAGGCGCTCGGCGATCCGCTGCTTGGTCACCGCGAAGATGCCGACCTCGACGTCGGGCGAGTCCGGGCTCACGAAGGTCTGGTAGTCCCACTCAACCTCCTCGAGCGGGAACGGGATCTGCTGCACCGCCTCGAACTTGACGATGTCGGGCACCTTCTTGGGCTCGACCGGGGGCAGCTTGGCGAAGCGGGCGAAGCTCTGGTGCCCCTGGAAGCTGATCGCCACCGGGCAGCCCGACAGGTCGTGCTGGCTCGCCAGCGTGCCCAGGGCCAGCCGGATCGCGTCGTCCTGGTCGAGTTCCGGCGTGCTCAGCACCTTCGGGTGGTTAACCACCGCGAAGTCGACCACCTTGAAGTCGTCCCCGTCCATCTCGAGTTTCAGGGCCTTGATCGCTCCCCCGCCGATCTCGATGCCCCAGCACGCGTTGCCAGCCATGGTCCGGTCCTTTCAACTCAGGGGCCGCGCCCTCGGGCACGCCCCGTCCTGTGCTTGCTCCGACACCGACGGTACGGTCCCGGTTCCCGCGCGGCCTCGCGATTCACGCGGGCGTGACACACGCGTGACGATCCCCCCCAGTGATCGTCGCCCAAACCTCTTCGAACCGCCCAAGTCCCTGTGAGACAGGGGTTTAGAGCGATCCTCCCGAGTCCTCTGTCGCCCACACCCCCGCCACGCTCGACACCAGCGCCTGCCCCTGCTGGTCCATCGCCGCGTTGTAGCGCAGCACCTCCAGCCTGGACGCACCCGCGAGGCGCATCCCGGCGATCAGGTTGCCGGCGCTGCACCAGCGCGTCGGGTTCTGCTGCCACGCCATCGCCCCGATGAGGTCTTCGGGACGCCCCTCCTCGAGGTGCCTGATCATCTCCCGGTCGTGCCGCAGCACCTGCTCGCGGAGCTGGGCCCCCTCGCCCTCCTCCTCCAGCAGGTTCACCCGGTCCCCGAAGCTGGGGCCGACGTGCGAGAGGTCGGCGCTGGACACGATCAGCGTCCGCCCGCCCACGCCCTCGATGGCGCGTGACAGGGCCTCCACGAACGGGTCGAGGGCGAGCCCGTTGCCGTCGTAGCTCTCCCCGTTCTCGCGCGCGGGGTCGTGCACCAGGGCCGCGAGCACGGGCAGGTCCCCGAACACGTGCTGGATCCACGGCAGGTGCAGCTCGACGGAGTGCTCGTTCTCGTGGTCGTAGCGCTCGGCCAGCAGGCGGGAGGTGTTCTCCTCGCCCAGGGCCGTTTTCAGACCCTGGAACAGCTCGGCGTCGAGGGGCATGGTGCCCAGGGGCGTCTCGTACCCCTTGTCCACCCCGCACACACCGGTCGCCACCCCGAAGTGGTTCGACCCCAGGATGACCACCCGGTCCGGGGCCTCCAGCCCCTCCAGCGCCCCGTAGATGGTCGCGTAGTTCAGCCAGCCACGCGGGTAGTCCAGGTGCGGCCCGACCACCCCCGCGGGCAGGCTCTCGAGCGGGCGGAAGCCCTCCTGCTCCCTGGCCTGCTGGATCCAGCCCCGCAGGGCCGCCCGGAGCGTGTCGGGCCCCTCGGCCTTCTTCTGCTCGTCGGTCGTCTCCGGGCCGTGCTTGCCCATCACCAGCAGGTCCGCCATCTGGGCGGTGGAGCCCGGTGGGAGGGTGTCGGACTTGTCGAAGGCCTCGCGGACGTCGGCGAGCATCTTGTCGAAGACGGGCCCCTCGAGCAGGCCGGCGTCGTCGAGCTGGGCGACGAACTGCTCGAGCATGCCCCGCTGCAGGCCCCGCCCGACCTCCTCGACGATGGCGTCGAGGGCCCTGGAGCCGTCCATGAGGCCCAGCACGCCCTGGAAGGCGGGGTGGGCCGCGACCATGGAGGGTGAGATCTGACGGGCGTCGGAGATGCCCATCATCATCTGCTGCTGCCCGTCGGGGCCCTGAACCGGCATGCCGACGACGCGGATGGGACGCAGGCGGGGCTGCTCCTGGTGGGGGGCGCCCTTGAACTCGGGCCTGGGCTGGGGCAAAGGCTGCTCGGACATGAACACTCCTGGTGGCTGGGGCTCGGGTGAGGACTGTAGCAGCCCCCGCGCTGGACCCGCCCCGGGAGCACGCTACACTTTTCGGCTCGTCACGGACCGACGAACGCCGGGGCTCCGGCCCCCGCAACCCACGACCATCGCACCAGTTCCACATCCTCCCAGCACGGGGATCGACACCATGGCCGACACACTCGACACCCTCAACGCCGGCGACGCGGTCAAGTGCACCATCGCCAAGGCCCCCAACAAGGCCGCGGCCTCCAAGACCATCGAGCGCCTCATGCGCCTCGACCCCGACAACAAGAAGGCCCTGTCGCACGCCCAGCACGTGCGGGACCGTCGCAAGAACGTCTACATCCGCGGCAACCGCTGGTGGACCTCGCGCGAGAAGCCCGCTCGCGTCGTCATCTGCCAGAAGGGCGCCTCGTGGACCATGCCCTTCACCTACCAGATCAAGCCCGACCTGGCCTCCGTCGCCGACTACCTCACTATCGAGAAGGCCTGAGCCCTCCCGACAGCCCGAACGACCCCGAGGGCCCCTCGCTGCGCGTGGGGCCTCTTTGTGCGCACATTCCACCCCCTAGGATCACGCATGAAGCCGCTCCTGCTCGTCGCCGCCTGCTCGCTCGCGTTCCTCTCGGCCTGCAACCGGCCCGAGCCCGAGGACGCGACCGGTGCCGACACCGGCGCCACCACCCTGGCCACCTCCGAGCCGACGTGGACCTACGAGAGCGTCCGGGCCGAGGTGGTGAAGCTGCCCGACGCCTTTTCCGATCTCATCCTGCACCACGAGCACATCCCGGACTTTGTCGCCCCGATGACGGGCGAATTGCACATCAACCGGAACGGCGCGACCGGCATGCGGGCGATGCAGATGCCCTTCCCGCCCGGCGAGGGCGTGGACATCTCCGGGCTGGAGGTCGGGGACAAGATCGAGGTGGACCTGGCGGTGTGGGGACCCGAGACCGAGGGGGGCTACCGCTACGCCATGACCGCGTTCCGCATGCTGCCCGACGACGCGGTGCTCGACGTCGCCGACAAGCCCTCCGTCGCCCCCCCCACCCCCCCCACCCAGCCTGCCGCCGGCGAGGACGACGGCGGCTGACGCGCGCCGGCTCTTCGCTGCGTGCCGGGTTTTTTTATCCGCAGGTGATGGTCCGCTTCCATCGCTCGTGTACCGGGTGCGTGCGGGGCACGCTCTCTCAGCCTGCGCGAAGGGCCGGCGCGCGTCAGCCGCCGTCGTCCAAGCCGCCGGCC
>JBICID010000038.1:0-10504 GCA_043101615.1 Phycisphaerales bacterium JB040
CGTAGCCCTCGGGGGCGAGGAAGTCGCTGAGCAGCACGATGGCGCCGCCGCCGGCGGGCTGCTGGGCGGCGCGCCTGAGCGCCTCGCCGAAGGTCTCGCGCGGCGCCTCGCCGACGCCGGCCGCGTGGCGCGCCTCCGCGACCTCGAGCAGGAACTGCGCGAGGCGCTGCACGCTGGAACGCCCGCGGCTCGACTGGAACGCGCGGACCGCCCCCGGCAGGCCGAAGACGCTCGCGCTCACGCGGTTGCGGCGCACCAGCCCGAGGTAGCCGAGCGCCATCGCGACGCGCAGGGTGAAGAGCAGCTTGCTGGGCTGGCCTGCGTCCATGCTCGCCGAGGCGTCGATGACCAGGTGGAGCGAGAGGTCCTCTTCCTCCTGGAAGAGCTTGATGAAGAGGCGGTCGAGGCGGGCGAACACATTCCAGTCGATGTGGCGGAGGTCGTCGCCGATGGTGTAGGGGCGGTGGTCGGCGAACTCGACGGACTCGCCTCGTTTCTTGCTGCGGCGCTCGCCCTTGAGCTTTCCGGCGAAGATCTTGCGGGAGGAGACGTCGAGGCGGCCGATCTGGGCCATGAGACGGCTGTCGAGCAGGTCTTCGAGGGTGAGGGCTCTGGTTGGCTTGTCTAGTTTGAGCATTTAGAGGCCTGTACGCGAAGGCGCGAAGTCGGGCGAAGGCGCGAAGCTTGAAAGACAGGAGGAATTGATTCTTCGGTAGACGCCTTCCTTCATGAGTGTGCCGCCGAAATTGAGGAGGAGACCGAGAGGATATTTTCCTGCTCGAAGGTAACTAACGAGTTGGGCGAGATGGATGTCAGCCACTCGTTCTACTGCTTTGAGTTCCACGACGATGTGGCCGCCGACGAGGAGATCGAGTCTGTGATCTCCGACATGAATTCCTTTGTATTGCACCCGGAGCGGCACCTGTCGCGCGTGCTCGATGCCCTGCAACTCGAATTCCTGGCAAACTGCTTCTTCGTAGATTTTCTCGGCCAGTCCGGGCCCAAGTTCTCTGTGGACCTCGATCGCGACACCGATGACCTGATTACTCAGCTCTTCGATCTCTTTCGGGATGTCTCGGCCGCGATCGTTCAAGGTCTTTATCTCCGCGTCTCTGCGTCCTTCTCCGCGCCTCTGCGTACTTGTCTTTTCTGTCTTTCTTGTCTTTCTTCGCGCCTTCGCGCTGCTTGGCGTCTTCGCGTACGCGTTTACGCCCCGGCCCCGGCGAGGGCGCCGACGGGCTGGGTGGGGGTCATGCGGAGGATCTCGGTGACGAGGGCGTCGCTGGTGACGCGGTCGGCCTCGGCCTCGAAGTTGAGGAGGATGCGGTGGCGGAGGCAGCTCTTGGCGACGGCCTGGATGTCCTCGAAGCCGACGTGGTAGCGCCCGTCGGTCAGGGCGCGGACCTTGCCGGCGAGGACGAGGGCCTGGGCGCCGCGGGGGCTCGCGCCGCAGCGGACGTACTTGTTGGTGGGGCCGGCGTCGCCGCCGGCGGCGAACTCGCCCTCGGGGTGGGTGGCGAGGACGAGGCGGCTGGCGTACTGCTTGACGTGGGGGGCGACGACGACGCCGCGCACGAGGCGCTGGGCGGCGAGGATCTTGGCGCCGTCCATGACGGGGCCGACGGTGGGGGTTTCCTCGCCGGTGGTGCGGTCGAGGATGACCATGAGGTCGTCGAGCTTGGCGTAGCCGACGTCGATCTTCATGAGGAAGCGGTCGAGCTGGGCCTCGGGGAGGGGGTAGGTGCCCTCCTGCTCGATGGGGTTTTGGGTGGCGAGGACGAGGAAGGGGCGGTTGAGCTCGTAGGTGGTGCCGCCGACGGTGACGGACTTCTCCTGCATGGCCTCGAGGAGGGCGGACTGGGTCTTGGGGGTGGCGCGGTTGATCTCGTCGGCGAGGACGACCTGTGCGAAGATGGGCCCCTGCTGGAACTGGAAGGTGCGTCGTCCGGAGTCGGGGTCCTCGCTGACGATGTTGGTGCCGATGACGTCGGCGGGCATGAGGTCGGGCGTGAACTGGATGCGGCTGAACGGGAGGCTGAGGGTCTGGGCGAGGGTGCGGACGAGCAGGGTCTTGCCGAGGCCGGGGACGCCCTCGAGCAGGACGTTGCCGCCGGTGAAGAGTGTGACGAGGACGCCGTCGATGACCTCGGACTGGCCGACCATGACCTTGCCGATCTCGGACTTGAGGGTTCCGTAGTCCTTGCGGAAGGCCTCGCACTCGGCCTTGACCTCGGCGGGTGTCTGGTTGTGCGGTGTGTCAGCCATGCCTGGGCTCCTTGGGTTCCGGCGCGTGGGTCGCGACGGCGGATGATCCTAACCGGTCTGAAGTGTGGGATGGGGTGGGCGTCACCGGTCGCCCTCGCGGTCTCGCTGGTCCTGTGCTCGTCGCTTGGCGCGTTTGAGTGCGCTGAGCGAGTCGGAGGGCGTGTCGTCGGGGTCGGTCTTCTTCGGGGCGCGCTGCTCCGGCTCGACGTTGAGTATGTCGCCGGAGGAGGCGAGTTCCTGCTCGCTGGCCTCGAACTTGACGGCGCGGCGTGACTCCGCGTCGCGCTTCGCGGTCTTTTTCTGGTCCTCGGACTCTCCGGACATGCGCTGCTGTGCTCGGGAGCGGGCCTCTTTGAGCGAGCCGAGGGACTCGCCGGAGCGTCGCCCGCCCTGGCCGAAGGCGCCGCGGACACCCGCGGCGATCGCGGCGGGGTTGACGCGGACGCGTCGGACGCCGACGTCGACGAGGAAGAGGGCGATGCCGATGATGGCGAGTGCGATCCAGAAGGGGGTGAGTCCGACGGGCATGGTGATGCCGACGCGGCTCCAGAGGTCGTCGGCGAGGGGGTCGCGGGTGAGCATGCGTCCGCCGGTCATGTCTGCGACCTGCTGGAGGAGTGCGCGATTGGACTCGAGGGCGCGGAACTCGTCGGCGTAGGAGCGGGTGACGGCGGCCTGGGTGGAGCCCTCGATGGGGTTGCCGCGTGAGTCGGCGCCGCGGTAGCCGAGGTTGATGACGTAGGCGCCGGGGTCTGCGGAATCGATGGCGCCCTCGAATCGTCCGGGGCCGGTCTGCTCGAGGCGGACGTCCTCGCCGGTGCCGTCGGGGCGTGCGACGCGCGAGCCTGAGAAGTTGAGGAAGTTGAGGAGCTCTCCCTCGGCGTCGAAGGCCTCGACGATGAGGTAGGTCTGGTCGCCCCGGTTCTCGGTGGTGACGCGTATCTGTGCGTCGCCGCCGGGTCGCATGGCCCATCGGACGTGCTGCTCCCAGAACTGCTTGTAGCCCTCCCAGCCCACCCAGCCTGCGTTCCAGCGTGTGGCGGCGTCGCTGGTGTAGGTGACGACCTTGCCCAGGCCGTGCTGCCAGAGGGCTCCGATGGGGTCGTTCTCCTTGCCCCTGAGTGTGACGAGGCTGAGTCCCTCGCGGTCGGCGGCGACGACGTATCCGGAGACGGGGGGGACGGCGGTGATGCCGCGCATGGGCTCGGCGGCGACGTTGATGACGGCGGGCTGGAAGGCCTCTCCCTCCCAGATGAGGCTGCGCCGGATGGTCTGTGCTTCCTTGACGAAGATGTCTGGGAGTGTGGCGAGTGCGTTGTTCTTGACCTCGTAGAAGTTTCCGCCGGTGATGGTGGCGATGGTGCGGAGGGAGTTGAGGTCTCCTGGGGTGTGGGGGTTGACGCCGACGGTGCTGATGGTGATGCCGGAGGCCGCGAACTGGTTGACGAGCGCGCGGGTGTAGCTGGGGTCTCCGTCGGAGATCATGATGGCGTGCTTCTGTCCCGCGTTGGCTGCGCGGAGGCCCTGGAGTGCGAGGCGGAGGCTGGGGTCGAAGCTGGGCATGTCTCCGAAGGTGAGGCCGTTGATGGCCTGGTTGGCGACGGACATGTCCCCGACGGGCTGGAGTGGGAGGACCCAGTCTGTGCCGCCCATCATGCCGTACTCGATGATGCCGGCGAGGTCTCTGCTGGAGAGGTTCTTGATGGCGGCGCGTGCGACCTGCTTGCCGTGGTAGACGCCCTGCGGGATCTCGATGGAGTGGATGATGAGGGCGAGTGCGCCGCGGGGCATCTGTCGTTTCTGTGGCGGGTCGAGGCGGATGGGGAGGGCGTCGGCGAGGGGGGAGCCGATCCAGCCGCCGGCGCCGAAGGAGTCGGGCCCGCCGACCATGACGAGTCCGCCGGCGTTGTCGTGGATGTACTGGCGGAGTCGTTCCTGCTCGAGTTCGGAGAAGTTGTGGGCGGGCTCGTTGACGAGGACGACCGCGTCGTAGGTGTTGAGCTCTGCGAGGGAGCCTGGGAATGCGGCGGCGGGGATGATGTTGAGTCGTATCTCGCTCTGTTCGAGTGCTCGCTGGAGTGGGGCGTGGTCGCTGGGGTTCTCGCTGACGAGCAGGACCCATCCCTCGGAGCTGACGAAGGTGACGGCGCCGGCGCTGTTGTTCTCGGGGATGGAGTCTCCGACGCCGCTGACGAGTCGCTGGCCGTCCGGGCCGAGGGCGGCGACGGGCTCGAAGAAGGCCTCGAACTCCTGTGGCCCGGGGCGGACGGGCGAGACGGAGAGCGAGAGAACGTTCTTGCCGTCCTTGAGGGTGACGAGCCTGCCGGTCTCGGGTGAGGCGGGGTCGAGGTCGATGGGCGTGCCGCGCTCGGTGATGACGAGGCGGCCCTCGGCAGCGCCGATGGAGGTGAGCTCGACGCGGAGCTGGATGGTCTCGCCGGCGCGGACGGTGGGCGGGACGATGAGGTCGTCGACGATGACCTCCTGTGCGTACTCGTACTGGACCATGAGGACGTCGATGGGGATGCCCAGTGCGCGTGCGCTCTCGGCGGCGCGGAGGAGTGAGCCGGCGGTCTCGTTGCCGTCGGACATGAGGACGAGGCGGGTGCCGGCGTCGGGGCTGGCGGTTGCGACGCCGAGGCGTACGCCCTCTCCGAGGTTGGTGCCCTCGGTGGCGCCGATGAACTGCTTGACGACTCCGCCCTGGAGTGCGCTGGGGAGGGACTGGACGTAGGCCTGCTCCGCGACGGTGAGGGTGCCGAGCTGGTCTCCGGGTCGTCGTGTCTCGGTCCATGCCTCGTTGGCGTAGCGTTCCATGGCGCGCTTCTCGGCGGCGGGGATGGAGCGGCTCTCGTCGAGGACGAAGATGGTGGCGACGTTCTCGGCGATCTCGCGCCGGTGCGGGCGGGCCAGGGCCCCCACCACGAGGGCGATGACGAGGACGCGGACGGCCAGCGCGGTCCACTTGGTCGGGCCGCCCAGGCCGCTGAGGCTGCGTCGGCCGATGAGCCATGTGAGTGCGACGAGGACGGGGATGAGCCAGAGCCAGGCGGGACGGTCGAACTGGAGGGGCCCGATGACGAGTGCGCCCAGGTGGGTGGTGTCGGGCCAGGTCACGGTGCGTCTCCTGTGGAGGCGACGGCGGCGCCGCCGCCGGGGGCGTCGAAGGCGAGGGCGCGGTTGTTGCCCGAGTCGAGGACCCATGCGAGGTCGTCGATGACGACGATCTCCCAGGGGTTGAGCAGCTCGCCCTCGCGCCGTCCGCCGACGCCCCAGGTGCCGAGCGAGTCGCCGGTCTCGGGGCGGAAGCGCTGGACGCGGCAGGCGCCGAACTCGCTGACGAGGAGGGTGCCGTCGTCGAGCAGCGCGACGGAGTAGGGGTGGTCGAGCTGGCCTTGGGCGCGTCCGATGCGTCCGGGCCCGCCGATGGAGTCCACGAGGTGCGGGATGTTGTCGTCGTCGATGCGCAGGCGGAGGACGCGGTGGTTGATGGCGTCTGCGACGACGAGGAGGTCGTTGCGTTCGTCCCAGGTGAGGTCCTGCGGGCGGTGGAAGACGAGGGTGCCGTCGGTGTCGTCGGCTCCGGCGTTGCCCTGCCGGCCGAAGGCTGCGACGGGCTTGAGGTCGCCCCGCTCGTCTGGGACGAGGACGGTGACGCGGTCGTTGCCGCCGTACTCGGAGACGAAGACGCGTCGGAGGGTTCCGTCGTCCCGGGTCTCGATGGCGACGTCGGTGGGGTAGATGAACTGTCCGAGCTCCTCGCCGTAGGAGCCGAATGCGATGACCGGCTCGGGGTTCTCGACGCGTCCGTCCGGGACGTCGTAGGCGAGGACGCGCTGGTAGTGTGTGTCGGCGACCCAGAGGAGGGTGCGGGCGGGATCGGCGGGGTGTGGGCCGACGCCGACGCCGGTGGGCTTTCCGAGCTCGGAGTCGGGCATGCGGAACTCGCCGACGGGGAGGCGTGATTCGGGGTCGATGCGCTGGACGCGTGCGGTTTTGTCGATGACGACGAGGGTGCGCGGGTGTGTGTGGTCTGCGGGGACGAGGGCCATGGCCCTGGGGTACTGGAACTGGCCCGGTGCGTAGCCGAGCTCGCCGAAGGAGGCCTCGACGGTGATGGGCCCGCCGTCGCCGCCGCCGGCCCCGTTTCCTCCGCAGCCGTGGGCGAAGGGGAGCGCGCAGGCGAGCAGGAGCGGCACGCCTGGCGTGGTGCGGACTCGTCCCGGCCTGGCGCGCGGCGTGGTCATCCCCGGCAGCATACGAGGCTCTACCGATCTCTGTTCGGGTCGGTTGCCGGGTGGGGGGGCGTGGCTGGGGGGGCGGGGGAGGAGGTTCGCGTGGCCATGATCCAGACTCCGCCGAGGAGGCAGGGGACGGCGCCGAGCGTGACGAGGACGAGGAGCGTGGCGTTGAGCTCCTCGGTGCGTGCGAAGTGCAGGTGCCCGAGCATCTTCTGGGCGAGGCTGCCGCCGGCGGCTCCCGGTGGCTCGACGAAGACGGTGGCCTCGATCTCGCTGAGTGAGAGGGCGACGCCGACGAGCCAGACGCCGGCGAGCACGCGCCACTGCTCGGGGAGCACGCCCAGGGCCCAGGGTCGGAGGACGGCGTCGGACTCGAGGTGGCGTGCGGCGCGGCGCTCGAAGGACTCGCCGCGGCAGGCCCAGACGCCCGCGAGCAGGCCCACGAAGGCGAAGCGTGCGAGCTGTGCGAGTGCCGGGCCGGCCTGGGACTCTCCCAGCCCCCATCGGCTGAGGCTCGCGCCGACTGCGAAACCCGGGAGGAGGGCGAGGAGGATGGCGGCACGCAGCGCCCATCGGACGGCGGCGCGGTCGGCGCGGGAGCCGGTGGAGACGAGGACGCTGGCGGCGCATGCGAGCAGGCAGAGCGCCCCGCCGACCAGCGTGCCGCGTGCGAGGCTGTGCAGCAGGGCGGGGGCGTCGAGCCGCCACAGGCGTGTGAAGACACTCCAGCCGCCGATGTTGGCCGCGGCGAGGGCGAGGGGGACGGCCAGGGCGAGTGACCAGACCGTCCAAGCGCCTGCGGCCCAGGCGGCGCCGGTGCGTGCGCGCTCGTCGCCGCCGACCTCGCGTTCGCCGGCGCGGACGGCGACGCCTGCGAGGCACCAGCCCGCGGCGGCCGCGGCGAAGGCCAGGGGCCATGCTGCGGCCCAGAGGCGTCCCCACTCGGCGGGCGGTGTGGCGACCATTGCGAGCCAGAGCTCGATGGAGAGGGTGCGGACCTGTGCGACGTGCAGGGGGACGGCGCTGCCGATCATGACGACCCAGACGAGTGCGGCTGCGCCGAGGGCGTCGGCGCGGTGGAAGCGGAGGCGTTCGAGTGTGCGTGCGTGCCAGGGGGCACTGTCGAGGGCGAGCGACTCCTCGAAGGCGCGTCCGCGTCGTCGTACGCCTGCGGCGAGGACGAGCCCCGCGATGGGGGAGGCCCAGAGCGCGAGCCCGAGCACGGCGCAGGCGCGCCCGGCGAGTGCGACGAGGCCGTGGCGTCCGGCGCTGGACTGTGTGAGCAGCCAGTCTCCGATCCAGGTGCCGGGCGCCCGGAGCTGTCCCCAGCCGACGTAGGCGAGGTAGGCCGGCACGAGTGCGGGGAGGAGCATGATGCCCGCGCGTGCGCCGCCTCGCGCGAGGACGCCGGCGAGCATCCATCCCATCGCTGTGGCGAGCAGGGCGATGAGGAGCCCGACCTGTGCGCTGGTCCACAGCGCCCTGAGCATGCCGCCGGAGAGGAGCAGCCCGGAGGCGGCGTCGTCGTGCGTGAGCGTGTCGCGCAGCATCGGGACGAGCACGAGCAGGAGCGGGAGGCCGACGGACGCGGCGAGCCCCGCGAGGACGAGGGTGCGGCCCGGGGCGCTCACGGTCGCCCCGCGTTTCGCTGGTTCGATCCCCCCGCAACAGGCGGATGGACGCACGCGTCGCAGGCGGCCCGGGTATCATCCATGCTCATGCCCAGGGCCTCCTCGAAAACCCGTCGCGCGTCCGAGCCGCACGCGCAACGCCTCAGAGCACTGAAAAAGCATATCGCCGACGCGGGTGCGGACGCCTTCTTCGTGTCCGACCCGGCGGACGTGGCGTACCTGACCGGGTTTCTCGGGGGTGATTCGTTCCTGCTGGTGACGCCGACGGGCAAGCCGAAGCTGATCTCGGACCACCGGTACGCCGAGGACCTGGAGGCGCACAAGCACCTCGCGACGATCGTGATGCGGGACGGCCAGATGGCGCTGACGCTGGGGAGGCTGCTGGCGGGGCTGCGGTTCGACGACGGGCGACGGAAGCCGACGCTGCTGCTGCAGGGGGAGCACCTGACGCTGCGGCAGCTCGATCTGATCAAGACGCACGCGCTGCGGAAGTTCAAGATCCCGGTGCGGGTCGCGACGCCGGTGACGGGGGTGCTGTCGAAGATGCGGGCGGTGAAGGACGACTCCGAGGTTCGGCTGATCCGTCGAGCGGTGAGGATCCAGGAGGAGGCGCTGGAGGCGACGCTGGAGCACGCACGGCCGGGTGTGACGGAGCTGGAGCTGGCGGCGCACCTGGAGTTCGAGATGAAGTCGCGCGGCTCGACGGAGCCGGCGTTCCTTCCGATCGTGGGGGCGGGCGCGAGCTCGGCCAAGCCGCACTACACGCCGTCGGGCGTGAAGATCCGGAAGGGCGGCCCGCTGCTGATCGACTGGGGGGCGACGTGGAGGGGGTACCGCTCGGACATGACGCGGACGTTCGTGGTGGGGCGTTCGTGGCCGCGCGAGCTGGCGTCGATCTACGACGCGGTGCACGAGGCGCACCTGGCGGCGGTGGAGGTGCTGAAGGCCGGCGCCCTGTGCAAGGACGCGGACGACGCGGCCCGGGGCGTGATCTCGAAGGCGGGGCACGGGAAGCGATTCAACCACGGTCTGGGGCACGGCATCGGGCTGCACGTGCACGAGGCCCCGTCGCTGTCGCGCCACTCGGGCGAGGCGACGCTGCGGGCGGGGCACGTGGTGACGATCGAGCCGGGCGTGTACCTGCCGGGCAGGGCCGGCGTGCGGCTCGAGAACGATTACCTGATCACCGAACGCGGGAGCACGTCGCTGTGCTCCCTCCCCATGGACCGCGACTGGGCGAGGCTCTGACGCCCCCCCGCACCGGACGCAAGCCTCCCACACGGAGCCTCCACAACGGAGCATCCCCTCCCGGAGCCAAGCATGATCGACACCAGGAAGCTGAAAGAACTCGTGCGGCTGATGGTCGAGAACGACCTGTCGGAGCTGGACCTGCGCGACACCGAAGAGACCGTGACCATCAAGCGGGGCGGGCAGGCGGCGCCCGTGATCCATCACGCAGCCCCGAGCGTGCACCACGCCCCGGCGCCCGCCGGCGCGCCCGCGGAGACGGGCAACGGGACGGGCCCGGACGGGGGCGAGGACGGGCTGCTGCGGATCGAGTCGCCGATGGTGGGCACGTTCTACTCCAAGCCGAACCCGGACTCGGAGGCGTTCGCCTCGGTGGGGTCGTCGGTGGGGCCGGACTCGGTGGTCTGCCTGGTCGAGGCGATGAAGGTGTTCAACGAGATCAAGGCCGAGTGCTCGGGCACCATCGAGAAGGTGCTGGTGAGCGACGGCGACGCGGTCGAGTTCGGCCAGCCGCTCTACCTCGTCCGCCCCAACTAACCCCCCCACCCCCCCCACGTCTGGCCTGTGGGTCTGCCGATTGAGAGGGGGGGGCGGCGGGGTGCGGATGGATTCGGTCGCCGGGTTGTGCTTGTGCGTTTCTGAAGGGGTTCTGCGGCATGTTCAAACGGGTGCTGATTGCCAACCGTGGTGAGATCTGCCTGCGCATCATGCGGGCGTGCCACGAGCTCGGGATCGAGACGGTGTGCGTGTACTCCGAGGCGGACCGGGACGCGCCGTACCTACGTCTGGCGGACCGAGCGATCTGCATCGGGCCCGGGCCGAGCAAGGAGTCGTACCTGAACATCTCGCGGATCATCTCCGCGGCGGAGATCGCGGACGTGGACGCGATCCACCCGGGGTACGGGTTCCTCTCCGAGCGTGCGGACTTCTCGGAGGTGTGCCGCGACTGCAAGATCGAGTTCATCGGGCCGAGCCCGGAGGCGATGGGCAAGCTGGGTGACAAGGTGGAGGCGAAGCGGTACGCGAAGGCCGCGAAGGTGCCGGTGTTCCCGGGGTCGGAGGGGGCGATCGAGGAAGAGGAAGAGGCGGTCGAGATCGCGGCGGAGATCGGGTACCCGG
>JBICID010000039.1:0-8405 GCA_043101615.1 Phycisphaerales bacterium JB040
GGGGGAGAGGGCTGGGGTGAGGGGGTGTGCGGGGGCGGAGGGACGCCGCGCAGCGAGGCTGCGCAACTGTCCCACACCTCCGCGCTCGCCAGCCCCTCCGGGAACACCATCTCCGCCCCCGCCTCCACGTAGGCCCTCGCCCGCTCCACCGCGTCGTCGAACCCCTCGACGCCGCGTGCGTCCGTCCGGGCACACACGATGAACGACCCGTCCCCGAACTCCCGGGCCGCCTTCGCCGCCCAGCGAATGTTCTCGGCCATCTGTGCCGTCGGCACCAGCGTCTTGCCGTCCAGGTGCCCGCACCGCTTCGGGAAGACCTGGTCCTCCATGTGCAACGCCGCGGCACCCGCGTGGGCGTACTCGATCACCGTCCGCCGGATCTGCTCCTCCTCCCCGAACCCCGTGTCCGCGTCGGCCAGCACCGGCAGCCCGCAGCTCCGCACCACCTCCCGGATCACGCGGCAGAAGTCCCCCCGGTCCAGCAGCCCCACGTCCGGCACCCCCGCCGCGGCACTGATCGCCCCGCCCGAGACGTACGCCGCCTCGAACCCAGCCGCGGCCACGGCCTTGGCCACCAGCCCGTTGAACGCCCCCGGCGCCGCAACGACACCCCGGTCCATCAAGGCCCGCAGCCGGGCGCCCGCTGAAGTCTGCTCGCTCATGCTGTCAGCATAGCCCCGGCAACCCACCGCTCGGTCCATTAAACTCATCCCATGAGGCAAGCAATCACTACCGTTCTAGCCGGGCTGATAATGACTTGCTCGGGGTGCTCGCACCCAGGCATTTTTATTGATCCGACCCCTGAGTATGTTCAAAATCAAGATCTTGAGTATGCCACGGAAATGGTGGAATCCTCCCGTATAGGTGCCGACCTCGACGCTCTAGTCGCCTTCGGTACCCGCCACACTCTTTCTGATACCGAGTCCGACACACGCGGCATCGGAGCCGCTCGTCGATGGCTTAAGCAACGATTCGAAAACGCAATAGCTGAGCGTAACCCTGAGTGGCCACCCGCCCGTGTCTACTTTGATCGCCACACCGTTCCGGCTGACGGGCGCCGCATCTCCGAGCCCACAGAGATCGTGAATGTGGTCTGCGAGATTTCACCCTTGAGGATACCGATAGAAACGGAGGCCGATGCCGAAGTCGAACTCACGGATTCCAGCCGTGTGTATATCGTGGCGCACTACGACTCACGTGCCACCGGGGCCAACGACGCAGAATCCGATGCTCCCGGCGCCAACGACGACGGCTCCGGCACTGCAGCGCTGCTCGAAATTGCACGCGTTCTGTCGCAGACCTATTTGGTTGGGAATCACACTATCGTCCTTATGGCCGTAGCGGGCGAGGAGCAGGGCCTGTACGGCGCCCGGGCCCACGCTGCAGCCGTCAGCGACGACCCAAACATAGTTGTAGTTGGCGTGCTGTCCAACGACATCATCGGCGATCCAACGGGCCCAGACGGCCGACTCGCCGACGATGAGGTCCGCGTCTTTTCAGAGGGGCTTCCCGCCGAACTCTTCGCACGCGGCGACCGCGCCCTCTCTGCAGTGCGGTTCATCCGCTCGCTCGCAATCGAGAACGACTCCGCCTCGCGTCAACTCGCCCGCTACGTCGAGGAGACATACCAGTTCATGGAGAGCTTTGATCAGAAACTGCCGGTGCGGCCTCGCCTCATCTTCCGGCCCGACCGCTTCCTCCGCGGTGGCGATCACACCGCCTTCAACGAGGTCGGAATCCCGGCCGTTCGCTTCACAGAGGTCTACGAGAACTACGACCACCAGCACCAGGACGTCCGCGTCGAGGACGGCGTCCAGTACGGCGACCTGCCCGAGTACGTGGACGAGGACTACGTCGCCGGCGTCGCCAAACTGAACCTCGCCACCGCCCTGCGTCTCGCAAAGGCACCACTACCACCGGCCAACGTCCGGGTCATCGTCTCTGGACTCACCAACGACACCACGCTCCGATGGGACGCGGTCGAGGGTGCGAATGGGTACGAGGTCCTGTGGCGTCCCACCACGGCACACAATTGGACAAACTCTACTCGGGTAGGCCGGAACACGACCGAGGCGACCGTGCCCCTCTCCAAAGATAATTGGTACTTCGCCGTCCGATCCCTTGGTCTATTTAGAGAGCCTTCCCTTCCGTCCATCCCACGCCCCGCCGGCGAGTAGCCCAAAGAAAAACAGTCCGAATCGCAAGATCAGCTCCCCCCATGCGTTCTACCCGTCCCGAACCACACACAGCCAGACCGGAGACCGCACCAATGTCCCGCCAACACGCCCGCCTCGCAGCACTTGCCCTCTCTGGACTCGCCCTGCTCCTGCCCGCCTGTGCAACCCGGCAGGCCGCGGAGCCCGAGCCGCCCCGGATGATGGGGTACGAGGAGTTCGTCGCCTACGCCTCCGCCCCCGGCGTCCTCTTTGGCGGGCAGCCCTCGCCCGAGGCGCTGGACTGCTTCAAGAACACGGGCGGCACGCTGGTCGTCAACCTCCGCACCGACAAGGAGCTGGCCTTCTATCCCTACTACGACATGGCCCGCGACGCCCAGGGCTTCCAGTACGCCCATATCCAGTGCTCCGGCTCCACCATGGGGCTTGCGGAGTACCAGGCCTTCAAGAGCGCGTACGAGGCCGCCAGCGCCGAGGGCACGCCGCAGGTGCTGCTGCACTGCGCCTCGGGGGGGCGGGCGAAGACCATGTGGGCGATCCACGAGCAGGAGACGCTTGGGCTGAGCCGTGAGGAAATCCTCGCGAACGCGGCCGCTCGCGGTCAGGATTCCGAGAATGCCCAGGCCTTCGTCGCGTCGGTGCTGGACCGCGTCGCCGCGGAGCGCGAGGCGGGCGGTTCTTCCTGAGCCTGAGACAATCGGCGGAGTCGCGGGTCCGGTTCGGCGGCGTGCGCCGACCGCTCACGCGCCCGGGGTGCCCCGCTTGAGCTCGTCGATCTGGGCGAGGTGGTAGTCGTCGTGGTCGGCGACGAAGACGGCGAGGTCGATCACCCGCATCGGCTTGTCCAGGCGTGGGTGGTGGGCGCTGAGCTCCCAGCGGTCGGTCTCGCCCCAGGCGTCGAGGCGCTGCATCAGGCGCTGGCGGGAGGCGCTCTGCAGCTTGAAGACCTCGAGCATGGGCCGGCTGTTGAAGTCCGCGGCCCAGGAGGCCTCGTTGGTCATGTCGGCGGCGCGGAGCTCGTCCGCCCCGGACTCGAAGTCGTCGAGCCGGTTGAGCCAGAGGGCCTCGATGGTCGCCAGGTGACCCACGTGCTCCAGGATCGACCACCGGTCTTCGCCCGGTCGCTGCTTGAGCCTCTCCTCGGGCAGGCGGGCGAGCTGGGCCAGGCAGCGGGCGGGGGTCGATCGCAGGCGTTCGAGCACCAGGGGCCACCACGACGCGGGCGTGTCGAAACTCCAGCGCATCTCAGTCCAGGGCACTCGTGGGCGCATCGCTCGGCCTTCCTTCGGTGGGGTTGTTGTCAGTGGGGTTGCCCGGCGGACCAGTCCAGCCCGAGGCGGGGCGTCCGCTCCAGGTCGGCCCGGGCCCGGAGCTTCTCGAGCAGCTCCGCCGGCTCGTCCCCGAAGACCAGCACGTCCATGGTGGATTCGGGGATGAACCCGGCGCGGTGGGCGCTCTCCACGAACCGGCGCAGCGGGGCGTAGAAGCTGTTGGTGTTCAGGAAGCCGATGGGCTTGTCGTGCAGGTCGAGCTGGTCCCAGGCGATGGCCTCGAAGACCTCCTCGAAGGTGCCGACGCCGCCCGGCAGGGCGACGAAGGCCCCGCTGCGCTCGTGCATGATGCTCTTGCGCTCGTGCATGGTGGAGACGTGGATCATCTCGCCCCGCTCGACCACGCCGGGGTGCTCGCGCTCGGCGTAGACCATGGAGAGGGGGATGACGCCGGTGACGTGCCCCCCCGACGCGAGGGCGCCGTCGGCGACGGCGCCCATCATGCCCGCCCCGCCGCCCCCGTAGACGAGCCCGAGCCGGTGCTCGGCGAGCAGGCGTCCGAAGTCGCGGGCCGCGTCGGTGTAGGCGGGATCGTCGCCGTCGCGCGAGCCGCAGAACACGCACACGGATTGGAGGCCGGCCGGATGGGTCGCGTCGGTGGTCATGTCGTCACCCGGGCGAGATGGGCGTGGGGAGGGAGCGCGGGGGTTCCGGGCTTACTCGTACCCGTCGCGGGTCTGGAGCTCGAAGGAGTGCAGTGCGGCGATCTGCTCGGCGGTGCGGTCGCCGAGGTTGTGGAAGCGCTCCAGCTCGGCCTCGGGGTTCTCGAAGGCGAGCTCGCCGAGCAGCTTGAACTTGTGCTCCAGGATGTCCTCGAGCGGGGCCTCGGTGTTGCGGGCGTGCCCGGCGGGGTACATCACGAGGCCGGAGCCGTGATCGGTGCCGTCCGAGTCGGTGATGGTCATGCTGGTGGGGATGCCGTCGGGGTACTTGGCGTCGTACTCGGGCCCGCCGTGCACGAACTCGATCTTTTCCATGAGCTCGCGTGTGCGCTCGTTGTGGATGGCGGTGTCGCAATAGTCGTACGGGTCGAGCATGAGCTCGGTCCAGCCCACGGCCTTCTTGCCGAGGGCCTTGCGGAGCTTGGTGGCGACGATGTAGACCATGGAGTGGTCGGCGCTCTGGCGGGTGGTGGGGTTGCGCTTGGCGGGGTCGCCGATGATGCCGAACGCGGGCTCGTAGGCGGTGATGGAGATCTTCTCGATGGAGGCCCCGGTCGCGTCGTCGAGCAGGTAGGGCGAGCGGTCGAGCAGGGTGATGAGGGCCTGCAGGGCGCCGGCGCTCTGGTGCTCGTACAGCCCGAGCTTGAAGTGCATGCCCATGACGGCGAAGTCGCTCCCGGCGCGTCCGAGCACCAGCTCGAACGGGCTGGCGTCGGCGGGCTTGGTGTTGGCCTCGGTCGCGTTGACCGCCTTGAACATCTGGCCGGGTCCCTCGAAGATGCGGAAGATCGCCTCGGGGTTGCGGAAGATGTCGCGCGGGCCGCGGAAGCCCATCATGCTGCGACGGACCGCGGTGATGGCGAACTCGGTCGAGATCGCGGCGCTGGCGCCCTTGGAGTCACTGAGCTGCTTGCCCGCCCGGATCGCCCGGAACGGGATGGCGTGCGCGACGACCATGCCGATCGCGCTCTCGATCTGCTCGGCGGTGGCCCCCATCATCGCCCCGAAGACCGCGGCGGAGGCGATGGCCCCGTGCACCACGTGGTCGATCTTGTATGTCTTGAGGCTGAAGACCTCGGCCAGGCGCCCGCGGATCTCGTCGTGGCAGACCATGGCCCGCAGGGCGGTGGCCCCGTCCAGCCCGGCGAGCTGAGCGCCGGCGATGCAGACCGAGTAGAAGTCGTTGTGCCCGAACTCGCCGGCGGTGTGCCCGAGCTCGGGGTTGTAGCCGAAGTTGGTGCCGTTGCTGTCCCACTCGCGCACGGCGGAGCAGTTGGCGACGATGGCCTTCTCGACCTGGACGGGGGTGGAGGAGCCGAAGACGGTGGCGCCGCGGTGCTTGGCCCGCCCGATCCGGTGGGTGGCGTCGCTGACGGGGTACTGCAGGGCCTCCTCGCGGAGGACGGTGGGGGCGTTGGTCTTGAGCGACAGGGCGCTCAGGCCGCACACGACCGCGTCGGTGAAGAAGAGGTTGGTGCGGTCGAGGACGCGCTGGTCGGGCTCGCCTCGTTTGCCGGCGTCGCCTGTGATGAAATCGATCGCGTAGTGGGCCAGCCCGAGCGCCTGATTGCTCCCGGCGGGCAGTCGGACGTGCGTGTCAGCAGCAACAGCCATGTGGCTCTCCATCCTGTGTGGGTCTCGTGGTCCGCCCGGCCGTCTTGAGAGGGCCGGACGCCATCCTAGGGGGGAGCCGGGCCCGATCTTACGCCGAAGAAAATCTCGCGCCCGGCGCCGCCGATCCGTCAGCGGGCCCTCCCGACGCGGGGTGACAGGGCATGCACACCACGCACACCCCCCAGACCGTCGATGCCCGCCTGTCCGCCCTGGAACGCTCCGCCCGTCGCTGGCGGTTCGCGGCCCTCGCCCTCGCGGGCGTGGTCGTGGCCGCGGGCGTCGCGGGGTTCGCGGGCCAGCCGGGGCAGTCGGCTCCCGAGCGCCGCCTCGGCGTGGACGTCCAGAAGGACGGCTTCGCGGTGGTCCAGACCCAGAGCGGCGAGTTCCGGGTCATCTACGAGGCGGGCCAGAACGTGTACCGCATGGCGGCGCCGAGCGACTGAACGCGCCGGGCGAGCCTCCCAACCGTCCCCGGGCGCGCCGGAACAGCATCGCGTGCGAGTACGATGGGGCATGCGAACCGCCATCGCCGTTCTCGGGGCGCTGCTGTGCGCCGGCGCAACGCCCCTCGGGTGCGCCCCGTCCGTCGAGATTCATCGCACAACCGCCGCGCGCACGCTCGCGGGCGAGTCCCGCTCCGTGTTGACGTCGGGGGAGCTGTCCGAGCGCACCCGTCAGACTGCCCGCCTGAACGCGTGGCCTGAGCCCGACGGGCTGCCGGACGACCCGACCGGGGCGGTCGCGTTCCTGGAGGACCCGGCCTGGCACTCGAGCCCCGAGGACCTCACCGCGCTGGCGGAGATCCTGCTGGCCCGGTCGATCGCGGCCCCGAACCCCGGCGACCGCGCCGTGCTGGCGCTGCGCGCGGCCGACTTCGCCGCCCGGGCGATCAACCTGCGCCTGGCCTCGGGGGTGGTCCCGCTGAGCGGTCGGGCGGACCTGGCGCGCGGGATCCAGAACCGGGCCGGGGCGATCGCCTTCCACGCGCTGCGCACCCCGGACGAGCCCGATCATCTCGCCGGCGCGGTCGAGACCGCCCTGGGGTCGTTCACCGTGTCCCTCGCCACCGACCGGCACGCCCCCTGGGACGGGACCTACTTCGATCGTTTCATCGACGCGGACACGCTCGAGGTGCGGGGCGTCCGCAACCACCATCGCGTCCGGGCGCACGGCACGCCCCTGGTCGGGGTGCGCGACAACACTCCGGAGCGCATGGATCGGGAGCCCTTCTTCCCGCCGGAGGGCATCGTCTACCCGCTCACGCTCACGCTGGCGGTCTCCCCGCCGGACCGCCCGGGCGGCCCGCGACATGCGTCGTTCACCCTGCACGACCCGACCCGCACGCGCACGCTTCGGGTCGGCGGGCACGAGATGCCGCTCTCGTCGGACCTGACCGCGGCGTTCGGCGTCCTGCACGCCTCCACGGACCTGGCCAGGGCGGGCCAGAACGCGATGCTGTTCGCCGAGGACCTCGAGCCCCGCACCGGGCTGTACCTGCTCGAGCCCTACGACCCGACCCGGGTGCCCCTGGTGCTGGTGCACGGCCTGCGGTCGAGCCCGCTGACGTGGCGCGACGTCGTGAACGACCTGCGGGCGGATCCCGAGATCTCGTCCAACTACCAGGTCTGGATGTTCGTGTACTCGTCCGGCCTTCCCATCCCGCGGAACGCGTTCTACCTGCGCGACGCGTTCCGGGCGGTCCGAGCCCACTACGACCCCCGGGGCGAGCACGCCCCGGTGTGGCACGCGCTGGTGGTGGGGCACTCGATGGGGGGCGTGCTGACGCGGACCCTGCTGCAGGACATGGACGAGTCCCTCTGGAACGCGGTCTACACCAGGCCGCTGGACGAGCTGGACCGGCTGTCGCCCGAGACCGTGCGTCACCTCGAGGAGGTGTTCGAGTACGCCCTGACGCCGGGCATCGCGCGCGCGGTGCTGATCGCGGCTCCGCTGCGGGGCTCGCCCAAGGCCGACTCGTGGCTCGGGCGGCTGGGCGCGGTCTGGCAGACGCTGCCCGACGAGCTGGAGCGGATCGGGCGCGAGATGCGCGAGCGGCATCCCGAGGCCCTGTCCGAGCACATCGCCACGCGCAACGAGTACTTCGTGCCGACCTCGATCGACACGCTCTCGCCCCGGTCGCCCTTTCTCGCGGTGTACGACTCGGTCCCGCTGGATCCGGCGATCCCGGTGCACACCATCGCGGGGGACCGGGGCCGGCCGGACGCGGATCCGGTCTCCGACGGGGTGGTGCCGGCGTGGTCGTCAACGCTGGACGGGGCGGTGTCTCACCTGGTGGTGCCGGCCGGGCACGAGGCGCAGTCGCACTCACTGGCGATCGCCGAGCTGCGCCGGATCGCGCGCCTGCACCTGCGGGAATTGCCCCGGTCCGCCCGCGGCGGCGGCTCGCCGGACTGACCTGATCCTCGGGCCGGAGCCTCAGCCCGGCGGGGAGGCGACGCTGCCGGTGTAGACGAACCAGCCCAGGCCGGTGAAGAAGACCCAGAGGCCGTACAACGCGTGCTCGATCGCCGCCAGCAGGGTGCTCCTGCTGCGGTCGTAGGTGTAGGCGAACAGGAGTCCGCCGGCGAGGGTCAGGCCCAGGGCGATCCAGTTCCAGAACAGGG
>JBICID010000040.1:0-22118 GCA_043101615.1 Phycisphaerales bacterium JB040
CAGAACGATCGCTTCTTGAAGTTGCAACAGCAGTATCACAGAGTCCCACCGAGGGAAGCTTCTGCTGGGAATGCTTCGAGCTAGCCCTCGGTCTTGTCGCGGGTGATCTCGGCGTAGGCGTTGTGGGAGTGGATGGACTCGTAGTTCTCGGATGAGATGTGGTACCAGTCGATGCGGGATTCGTCGTCGAGGGCCATGGCGAGGTCGCGGATGATGTCCTCGACGAACTTGGGGTTGTCGTAGGCGGCCTCGGTGACGTACTTCTCGTCGGGGCGCTTGAGGACGGCGTAGACGGGGTGGGAGGCGGCGTTTTCGAGGATCTCGACGAGCTGCTCGATCCACATGGGGGCGTTGGTGCGGACCCTGGCCTCGATGCGGCAGCGCTGGTTGTGGGCGCCGTACTCGGAGATCTCCTTGGAGCAGGGGCAGAGGCTGGTGGCGGGGGCGGCGACGGCCATGACGAAGTCGGTGGTGTCCTTGGTGACGGTGCACTCGAAGGCGACCTCGTAGTTCATGAGGCCGGGCTGCTTGGTGACGGGGGCCTGCTTCTCGATGAAGTAGGTCATGGTGGCCTCGAAGTGGGCCTCCTGGGCGTCGAGGCGCTCGAGGATGCCCTTGGCGATCTGGGGGATCTCGTCGGGGCTGACGGGCTCGCCGTGGTGCTCGTTGAGGACCTCGAGGAAGCGGGACATGTGGGTGCCCTTCTGGGCGGCGGGGAGGGCGACGTACATGGAGATGGTGGCGGTGGTGGTCTGGGAGCCGCCCTCGGGGGTGGCCAGGCGCATGGGGTAGACGACCTCCTTGACGCCGACGCGGTTGATGGAGACCTTGCGGTTGTCGGCGGAGGCCTGGACGTCTGGCATCATGGCGGAGTGGACTCCGTTGGTGGAGGCATGGGTGGGGGCGGTGGTCATCTCGGTGCGCTTTCGGTGTGTCCCAAGTGATGCTAGGGACGGGGTTTGGCCGAGCACGGAGAACCGCGGTCGGGCGGGTGTTGTTCCCGCTGGTGGGTGTTGCCGCTCAGGCTTTCGCCGTGGCGGCGGCGCCCGATGCATGGTCGCGCCCGAGGGCGATGCCCATCCAGCTGAGGCCGATGGGGACGCCGATGAGCAGCGCGACGGACCAGTCCAGGGGCTGGAGGCGTGCGAAGCCGGGGAGTGCGTCGGCGACGACGGCCTTCTCGACGGCGCCGAGGCCGGGGAAGGCGATGGTGATGAGCGGGCTGAGGAGGGCGGCGAGGGCGACGCCGAGGAAGGGGGCGAGGGGGTCTGGGTGCTCCTCGTCGCCTGCCATGTGCGCGGCGACGCCGGCGAGGAGGCCCGCGACGAGGGCGCCGAACAGGGTCTGGCCCTTGGTGCCGGTGTGGACGACGATCCAGCACGCGGCGAGGGCGGCGAGGGTGGCGGCGCCGATCGAGATGAGGCGTTTGGGGCTAAGTCCGGGTCGGAAGAGGTCTTTGTGGGGGGGGTGGGGGTCGGCGCGGGCGGCGAGCCAGAGGACGCCGAGGCAGGCCGTGACGAGGGCGGCGGCCTCGATTGCGAGGAGGATGAAGGTTCCCGCGGAGGCGGATTCGAGGTCTCGGAGGGTGCGGTTGAGGTCTCCGAGGCCCCATGCGGCCCATCCGAGGACGTACCCGGCGGAGATGAGGCCGGATTTGAGTCCGATGAGGCGTGTGGCGCCCGTCGCGACGAGGGTGGCGAGGGCGAGGCAGACGAGGAGGGCGATCAGTGCGGAGGGCTTGGAAGCGGCGAGGAAGAGGGATTTGTCGTGCGTGCCGCTGGCGGAGATGAGGGCGTGGGTGAAGCGGTAGCAGAGCGGACCGGCGGCGAGCAGCGCGAGGAGGGGGATGGCGTAGCGGTAGACGGCGTCGATGAGGTGGTGCGGTGCTCGGTCGGGTGCCTGTGGCATGGCCCATGGTACCCCCCCACCCCCGCACGCGTGGGGCGTTGGCGGGGGGTGCGGGGGGTTGGGCGGGGCCGGTTTGCGGCGCGGGCCGGAGTGTGTGACAATGCGGCATGGCCACACCCGATCATCGTGAGGAGCCGTCCGCCCCGGTGCAGCTGGTGTCGCAGCCGGCGGTGCTGGAGGATCTGCTGAGCGAGCTTGTGTGGCCGAAGCTGCTGCGCGCGGGGGGGCTGGCGCTGCGTCCGGAGCGGGTGGGGTTCGGGCTGGCGATCGTGGTGCTGGTGGGTCTGATCGAGCGGATCGGGCGTCTGTGGCACGACGTGGGAGAGGGGCAGGAGTACGTGGGATTCCTGTCGGCGGCGCTGGGCAACATGGAGTACGCGTTCGAGCGGACGATGGTGTCGTCGGTGTGGGAGTGGCTGTACGTCGGGCCGGTGACGATGTTCGCGGGGCTGATGAACGCGCCGCGTCTGTGGTGGGAGCAGTACCCGGTGAGCGTTTTTGTGTTGGGGCTGCCGTGCCTGTGGGTGTGGGTGGTCTTCGGGGGCGCGATCGCTCGTTCGGCGATGAGCGAGGTGTCGCTGTCGCGTGTGCCGGCGTGGCCGCGTGTGCTGGGGGACGCGCTGCGTCGCTGGGCGAGCCTGTTCGGGGTGATGCTGGTGCCGCTGGTTGGGGTGGGGTTTATCTGGCTGGTGCTGGCGGTGTGCGGGCTGTTGCTGCACGTGCCGGTGCTGGACGTGGTGGGCACGGCGGTGTTCGGGCTCGGGCTGCTGCTGTCGCTGCTGGCGACGCTGGTGCTGATCGCGTACGCGCTGGGGTCGTGGATGCTGGTGCCGTCGGTGATGGCGGAGGGGACGGACGCGCTGGACGGCGTGCAGCGAGGGATCGCGTACGTGTGGGGTCGCCCGCTGCGGACGGTGCTGTATCTGGCGGTGCTGGTGGTGGCGGGGATGGTGGTGATCGGCGTGTTCGGGTGGGTGGCGGACCGGACGCTGGCGTTCGCGGAGTGGGGCGTGGGGGAGTGGGCGCCGGAGGGTGAGGGCGCGGTGTTCGGGTACGCGCAGGAGGGGACCGCGCTGGCGGCGCGCGGCGTGCTGGACTTCTGGGAGACGGTGGTGTCGCTGCTGGTGGGGGCGTACGCGGTGAGCTACGTGCACACGGCGGGGGCGGTGCTGTACCTGTGCCTTCGTCGGGTGTGCGACGGGCAGGAGATCGCGGAGTTGTGGACGCCGGGGGGAGAGGGGTGAGGGCGTAGACGCGTTGCCCTTGCTTGCGAAGGGACGAGGCACGGTCCCGTCGCTGCGCTCCGGGCTCGTTGGGAGATGGGTGGTGTGGGGAGCGTTTCGGATTGATTCGAGCGATCGTTCATGTGGGGCCGCGTGCTTACGCCCCCGGCTCGGACAAGGCAGGTAGAGGATGGGAAGTCTCCCTCGGCTTGCTTAGGGATCTCTTGGTTTGAGGAGGGCCCGGGTTTCGGGGGTGGTGGTGAGATGGTCTGGGCGGAGGGGGTCGGGGAGGTTCTCGAGGGTGATGGCCTGGTCGATGGTGAAGGGGCCGACGCCGGTGCGTCGGAGGGCGGCGAGGGTGCCGCCGGTGTGGAGGGCGTGTCCGAGGTCGCGGGCGATGGAGCGGATGTAGGTGCCCTTGGCGCAGCGGATGTCGAGGGTGAGGCGGGGGTAGACGTACGCGGTGATCGCGATCTCGTGGATGGTGACGGGGCGGGGCTCGAGCTGGACGGGCTTGCCGGAGCGGGCCTCGGCGTAGGCGCGCCGGCCGCCGAGCTTGATGGCGGAGAAGGCGGGCGGGGTCTGCTGGATGGTGCCGGTGAAGTGGTCGGCGAGGACCCGGTCGATGTGTTCGCGGGTGGGGGGTGATTCGACTGTGACTTCGTCGCGTTCGCCCTCTGCGTCGTCTGTGGTGGTGAAGGCGGCGAGGTCGATGTCGGCGAGGTAGCGCTTCTCGCCGGCCATGAAGCGGTCCTGGAGGCGGGTGGCCTTGCCGACGAGGACGAGCAGGACGCCGCTGGCGAGGGGGTCGAGCGTGCCGGCGTGCCCGACCTTGATCGACTTGGGGAGGCCGGCGTTGCGGAGGCGGCGTTTGACGATGGCGACGGCCCTGGCCGAGCTGATGGCGAGGGGTTTGTCGAGGACGACGAGGCCTGCGACGGGGGTTGGCTGGTTGGGGTCGGTCACGGGGCCCCGCCCGTCTCGGCGTGGCGGAAGAGTTGGAGGTGGACATCGTCGCCCGAGGCGTAGTTGAATCCAAATACTGTGGGGCCGATCGGCTCGGCGATGGAGGCCGGAATGCCCACGGGCGCGACCAGTACGCCGTCCGGGTGGTTGTTGAGCCACGCGCGGGCCTGGTTCGGGCCGATGCGCTCGAGGCGACCTCGCGATTCGAACATGAAGGAATCTTCGTGGTATTCGATGGCGGCGATGGGGGCGTTTCGCCAGTTGGGGGCCTCGAGATCGAGTGTGGCTATCAGGGCGCGGGTGGTCCAGATGTGCTGGGAGGCCGGGAGGACGAGGCCGAGCGTGGCGGTGACGAAGGTGGCGAGCGCGAGGACCGCGACGGCGTGGGCCGCGAGGAGATTGGAGCGGAACGCGAGTGTGGCCGCGAGGAGGACGAGGGCTGTCGTGGCGACGAGCGACACCCATGCCGCGGTTGTGGCGGTCGAGTCGAGCTGGCCAGCCAGGAGAAGCAGCGCCGGAAGGGCCGCGGTGACGGCGAGGCCGATGGCGGCCCACATGACGATGCCGGCGCGTTGCTTGCGTGCGTCTTCGGTTGAGAGGCCGTCTCGGATGAGGCGGTGGAGCGTGAGGGCCGTGAGCAGTGCGAGCGCGGGGTAGAGGGGCAGGGTGTAGTGCGGGAGCTTGGTCGAGACGAGCTCGAAGACGAGCCAGGTCGGGAGCAGCCAGCAGAGGAGGAAGAGGGGCGCGTCGTGCTCTGGTGCGCGGGCCCGCAGGCGGGCGGGGAGCGAGAGCCAGCGTTTGAGGCCTTGGGACTTGGGCTCGCGGAGCGTGAGGGCGTGTCGGCAGGCATCGACCACCGCGCCGAGTGTCAGGAGCGAGCCGGGCCAGAAGAGCACGGCGGACAGGACCGTGTGGTAGCCGGGCGGACCCCAGTGGCCTTCTTTGGCACCTGCGGAGCGTCCGATGGTCTCGTCGAAGACGATCGAGGCATAACGCTCGAGGCCGACGTGCTCGGCGACGCTCCAGACCCAGGGGGCGACGAGGGCGACGCAGACGATGAGCGCGAGCCACAGCCTGAGCCCCCCCACCCACCTCCGGTCTCGCATGATCAGGCAGAGCGCGAGCACGGTGAGCCCGGCGACCAGGGGCGTGATCGGTCCCTTGGCGAGGATGCCGAGCGCGAGGGCGGTTGAGGTTGCGAGCGGGATGCCCCAGCGATGTGCGATCGTTCGCTGCGTTCGTGGGATGTCTCGGCGTTTGTAGAGTTCCCAGATGCCCCACATGGTGAGGGTGGTGGCCGCGAGCAGCGCGTGGTCGGCGCGGGCCTGGTGGGATTCCCAGACGACGACGGGGCAGACGGCGAGGAGGGCTGCGGCGAGGAGGCCGACGCGTGGGTCTGCCATGGAGCGGCCGAGGCGCCATGTGGCGAGTACGGCGAGGATGGCGGCGAGGAGGGAGGGGACGCGGTACATCCAGACGGCGTCCCGGAGGGGGTCGCCCTGCGTGAGGATGGCGGCGCTGGTGGCCTGGAGCCAGTATATGAGCGGGGGCTTGTTGAGGCGTGGTCGCTCGCCGACGACGGGGACGGCGAGGCGGCCTGAGTGGAGGCCGACGGTGACGTGGGACGTGCCGTCCCGGGACTCGTGCACTGCGAAGGGGCGGGTGTCGCGCGTGGCCTCGGGCAGCGCGACGGACTCGAACATCTGGCGGGAGGCCTGTGCGAAGCGGGATTCGTCTCGGTCGACGGCGGGGATCGCGCTCAGGCCGGGGAGGTACACTGCCAGGCAGAGCACAACGAGCAAGAGCCCGGCGGGCCAGCCCGCGGCGAAGCGTTCGGCCTCGGGTGAACGCCACCGGGCACGGAGTCGGTCGGGGAGATCTGTGAGCAAGGACGCCGGCATAGACAGTCACGAGCATACCCCGGCCCCCCCGGAGACCACGGCGCCTCGGCGCGGAGGCTCGGGGTGGGCGCCGGTGCTGGGGCTCGGGCTGGTGGGGCTGGCGTTCCCGGCGTGGTACGGGGACGCGTGGGTGCACGGCGCGGCGTCGGGTGTTCGGGGATCGCTGGGCGGGGACGTGGTGCGGGAGCTGGAGGCGGCGCAGCAGTTCGGGGGGCTGGGGTCGGTGGTGGTGGTGGTGCTGATCGTGGTGCTGATGGACCGGGGGCGGTGCCGTCGGCTGCTGGACCTGGTCGCGGCGTGGGGGCTGACGGGGCTGGTGGTGCTGGTGCTGAAGCTGGGGATCGGGCGTCCGCGTCCGAAGTTCGGGGATGCCGAGATCTTGCTGTGGCCTTGGGGGGCGTACCCGCTGCCGGATGCGGACCCGCCGGGGGTGTATCACGCTTGGGAGCTGTGGGCTCCGATCTCGAGCGATCTGTGGAGCATGCCGTCGAGCCACACGTCGGCGGCGGTGGCGCTGGCGGTGTGGCTGGGGGTGGTGTACCCGAGGCTGCGTCCGCTGGTGGTGGGCTGGGTGGTGCTGGTGGGCGCGAGCCGCGTGCTGTTCGGGGCGCACTATCTGAGCGACGTGTTCGTGGGCGCGGGCGTGGCGTTGCTGGTGGCATGGCCGGCGGCGCGGGGGTACTGGGGGGTGCGTTTCCTGGACTGGGTGTGGGTGCGGGCGGTGGATCGGACGGCGGAACCGGCGCTGCCGGGGCTGCTGGAGCGTGAGGGTGCAACCGTGGGTGAACGGCGCGAGTAGGACTATTGGGTTCTGCGTGGGGACGCACCTTGGGAGCATTCGGCTGCACGGAGACTCACGCATGACGACCTCAAGACGACGGTTTCTGGGCGCGGCGGGGATCGGTGTGACCGGGCTGGTTGCGTGCCCGGCGCTGGGTTCGGGGCGGGGTGGCCGTGTGGATGATCTGCCCGATTCGTTCCCCTCAACCGATCCTGCGCTGGTGGGGTCGATGGTGGGCGCGAGTCACTTCAGCCTGGAGCGTGTGGAGGAGCTGCTGAGGCGGGATCGGTCGCTGGCGCTGGCTCGGATCGACTGGGGGTTCGGCGACTGGGAGACGGCGCTGGGGGCGGCGAGCCATGTGGGCCGGCGTGAGATCGTGGAGGTGCTGCTGGGGCACGGGGCGCGTGCGAACCTGTTCACGCTGGCGATGCTGGACAGGGTGGACGCGGTGCGGGCGGTGTGCGAGGCGGTGGACGGGATCCAGCGGACGCGCGGGCCGCACGGGATCACGCTGCTGGACCACGCGCGGGCGGGCGGTGCTGCGCGGACGGAGGAGTATCTGACGGTTCTGGGCGGGGCGGACGAGGCGGAGCCCGGCGTGGCTGAGGCTTTCGAGGGGCAGGGGCGCTTTGTGGGGCGCTACGAGGCGGGCGAGCGGGTGATCGAGATCGGGGAGCACTCGCGCGGGTGGCTGGGGATCGTGCGCGCTGGCGGGGTGGTGCACACGCTGCGTCGGACGGGCGCGTTGTCGTTCAGCCCGACGGGGGCTCCGCACGTGCGCGTGGTGTTCGAGACGGAGGGGGCGGGGGGTGAGGGGGCGGGTGTGACGGGGCTTTCGATCTCGGGCGGGGCGGCGGAGGTGGTTGCGGTGCGGGTCGGGGGCTGAGCGGGGCGGGCGGTCCGTCGCTACGCTGGTTGCATGGCGCTCGGCACGGAAGCTGCGAACATCGGTCAGCACATCCAGACGGCGACGCGCGCGGCGGAGGTCGCGACGCTGCTGGTGCGGTTCGGGTTCGGGGAGATGATCCGGGCGGGGGGGCTGGAGCGGTACCTTCCCGGCACGAAGAAGGTCGGCGAGGACGGTGAGATCGCGAATCGCCCGCTGCCCGAGCGTGTGCGTCTGCTGCTGGAGACGCTGGGCCCGACGTTCGTGAAGGCGGGGCAAATCCTGAGCACGCGGACGGACCTGGTGGGGCCGGCGTGGATCTCGGAGCTGAAGAAGCTGCAGTCGCGCGTGAAGCCGGTGGACTGGGAGGGAGAGGCGGGGATCCGGGCGGCGCTGGAGGCGGAGTACGGGGAATCGATCGGGGAGGTGTTCGAGTCGATCGAGGAGGAGCCGATCGCGGCCGCGAGCATGGGGCAGGCGCACCGTGCGGTGCTGAAGCTGGAGGGGGGCGGGACCGAGGCGGTGGTGCTGAAGGTGCTGCGACCTGGGATCCGGGAGCGGCTGGCGTCGGACGTGGAGCTGATGCGTCTTTTTGCGCGTCTGACGCGCGGTTTCTTCGAGGACTCCGGGATCGACGCCGAGCGGATCGTGGAGGAGTTCGCCCGGCAGCTGGAGCGCGAGACGGACCTGACGATCGAGGCGAGCTCGACCGAGCGGATGCGGCGCGATTTCGAGGAGCACGACGGGGTGACGTTCCCGAGGGTGTTCAAGGAGCGGAGCACGCGGAGCGTGCTGGTGCTCGAGGAGATCCACGGCACGCTGATGAGCGACCTGGAGCCGGAGGCGCTCAGCCAGGAGGAGCGGGAGCGGATCGTGGCCAACGGGTGCGACGCGGTGTTCCGCCAGTGCCTGGAGCTTGGGTTCTTCCACGCGGACCCGCACCCGGGCAACATCTTCGTGCTCGAGGACCAGACGCTGTGCTTCATCGACTGCGGGATGACGGGGATGATCGACCCTGGGTCGCTGGAGCAGCTGGCGCGGATCGTGCACGGGGCGATCGAGGGAAAGCTGGACCGGGTGGTGCGGACGGCGGTGCGGATCGCCGAGGCGCCGAGCACGATGGTGGACGACCGTCGGTTCCGTGCGGACGTGTGGCGGTTCCTGGACCGGTTCCGTGCGGTGGGGGACGGGACGATCGAGATGGGGGCGACGCTGAACGAGTTCTTCGGGATCCTGCGGAACCACGACATGCGTGCGCCGGCGGACATCGTGTACCTGGTGAAGGCGCTGGCGACGATCGAGGGGGTGGGGCGTGAAATCGAGCCGAATTATGATCTGATCGGGCACGTGCGCCCGTACATGGAGCGGCTGATCAAGCGCCGGTACGGGGTGGGGGCGATCAAGGAGCGGTTCGAGAGCGTGGTGGGCGAGTACGCGGATTTGGTTGAGGAGCTGCCGCACCAGGCGGGGGCGATCCTGCGCCAGGTGCGGCACAACGATCTGAGCCTGAACCTGCAGCACCGGGGCCTGGACAAGATGACCGACGAGATCGAGCGGGCGAGCCTGAACATCTCGTGGGCGGTGGTGATCTCGGCGATCATTGTGGGGTCGAGCGTGCTGCTGCTGGCGGACGCGGTGGACCGTGACACGGGGCTGCTGACGTGGGTGGCGCTGGGGGCGTTCGTGGTGGGCCTGGGGCTGGGGGCGTTCCGGCTGGTGTGGTCGAAGTGGATCGGGACGTAGGGCGTGATTCGGCTGCAGGGGGTGTGCGGGGGGGCCGATGGGTTTTCCCCGGCCTCTTGCGAGGCTACGATCCCGCCCGCCCGAGTTGGGCGGACCGCCCTGGAGAGGTGGCTGAGTGGTTTAAGGCGCACGATTGGAATTCGTGTGGGGGAGCAATCCCCTCGGGGGTTCGAATCCCCCCCTCTCCGTTTGACAGGCCCCGCGATGCGGGGTCTTGTTGTTTTTGTGGGGGTTCATTCCCGGCTGACGAAGCAAGCGCCTTCGCTTGGGGGGGCGTCGAACAGGGCGAGCTCGGGGCAGATGTCACGGCACTCGGACGCGGCCGCCCAGACGCTTTGCTCCGATCCTCGCTGAGCCAGGAGCACGACGCTGCCGCCGAAGCCGCCGCCGGTCATGCGGAGGCCGTGCACGCCGTGGGCGGTGCGGAGGCGGTCGACGAGTGCGTCGATCTCTGGGCATGAGACGCGGAAGTCGTCGCGGAGGGAGGCGTGGGAGGCGAGCATGAGCCGGCCTGCGCGTGGCAGGTCGTCCCGCTCGAGGGCCTCGCTCGCCTCTCGGACGCGTCGGGACTCTGTGACGACGTGGCGGGCGATCGGGCGGAGTCGCTCGGGGAGGGCGTCGATGGCGTCGGGGTCGGCGCGGGCGAGGTGCTCGACGCCGAGTCGCTCGCTGGCGGAGACGCACATCGCCCATCGCTCGGCGTAGGCGCCGGTGGCCAGCTCGTGCTTGACGCCGGAATCGATGACGAGCAGGGCTGCGCCCGGGGGGACGGGGACGTGGCGGGATGTTTCGTCGGCGCAGTCGAGCAGCAGGGCGTGCCCGGCTCGGGCCAGGACGCTGGCGGCCTGGTCCATGAGGCCGCACGGCATGCCGGCGAAGCGGTGCTCGGCGCGGCGGCAGCGGCGGGCGAGGTCGAGGCCCTCGAGCGTGAGCCCGAGGACCGCCGCCGAGGCGATTGCGACGGAGACCTCGAGGGCGGCGGAGCTGGAGAGGCCGGCTCCGATGGGGATGTCTGTGTGGACGAGCAGCTCGCACCCTGAGAGGGGCGCGAGGTCGGCGAGGGCCTGCACCTCGGCCAGTGCTCCGAGGGCGTAGGAGGCCCAGGACCCCACGGGCGCGTCGCGTCCGGGCTCGAGGGGGCGGTCGGTCGGGGCGGTGGCGGTGTCCTTGCGCCCTGTGCTGGCGATGCGGAGCGTGCCCGGGGGCGCGGCGCCTGGGATGATGGCGGCGTGGCAGGAGAGCGGGATGGCGATGGGCAGGACGGGCCCGCCGCAGTAATCGACGTGGTCGCCGATGAGGTTGACGCGTCCCGGCGCGCGGGCGATGGCGAGGGGCTGTGCGGTCGCTCGGTGCGCGAGGAGGCTCTGGAATCGTTCGGTGCCGGTGTGCTGTGTGGTCATGGCTCCGGCTTTCCGGCGTGGCGGTTGGGCTCAGGCGCTGAAGATCGAGAAGTCCGCGAAGACGGCGTAGATGGCGAGGACGAGCAGCACGAGCCCGATGCCGGCGGGCACGCTGCCCTTCCAGGGGGTGAGGTCGACCGCCTTGGCGTCTGCGTGCACCCAGCGTTCCGGGCGTGGGGCGACGGCGCCCCAGGCGAGCATGATCGCGATGAGCAGGACGAACGTGGCCCCGAGGAAGTGGAACTGGTGCATGATGTCCGGGGCGAAGAATCGGGGGGCGGTGCCGGTCTCTCGCACGCGTGCGTAGGCGATGGGTGCTGGGGGCTCCGGTGCGGCGTCGGGTCCGGTGCGGACGGCGACGGGCTGTACGGTGAACTCCTCGACCAGGGAGACGCTCTCGTTCTCGAGCTCGGCGGTCAGGTCCTGGATGGGCACGACGCGGGTGGCGTCGGTGGCCTTGGTGCCCAGCGGGACGAAGTAGCCGGCGAGCAGGACGACCAGGCCGGTGAGCAGGGCGGCGGTGGCGGCCTTGCCTGGGACGCGCCGTGCGAGCATGCCCACGACCACGACGGCGAGCAGCGGGATGAAGTAGATGCCGTTCATGGTCTGGAGGTACTGGAAGATGCTCTCGGTCTTGGCGAGCCAGGGGGCCAGGCCCATCGCGACGCCGGCCATGATCCAGCCGAAGACCTTGCCGGAGCGGACGGTGTCCTTCTCGGTGGCGTCTTTGTTGATGATCTTGGCGTACAGCCCGAGCGAGAAGAGCGTGCAGGTGGCGTTGAGGGCGGAGTTGAAGGAGGAGAGGATGGCGCCGACCAGCACCGCGGCGAAGAAGCCGGTGAGCGGTCCTGGGAGGACGTCGGCGACGAGTCGCCCGTAGGCGTGGTCGCCCTTGAGCCCGGGGTCGCGTGCGTAGAGGGTCCAGGCGATGATGCCCGGGACGACGAGGAAGAGCGGGCCGAGGAGCTTGAGGAAGCCGCAGAGCAGGACGCCCTTCTGGCCCTCGGCCAGCGATCGTGCGCCGAGGGTGCGCTGGATGATCTGCTGGTTGGTGGTCCAGTAGAACATGTGCAGGAGGACGACGCCGGTGAGGATGGTGCCGACGGGGACGGAGGTGTCGGTGGATCCGAGGGAGTTGAGGGTCTTGCCGGGCTCTGCGTTCGCCTTGACGGTGCTCCAGCCGTCGAGGGCGCCCCCGCCATCGCCGAGCGTGTGTGAGACGGCGGTGAGGCCGAAGTAGGTGATGAGCAGCCCGCCGATGAGCAGTCCGACGCCGTTGAGGGTGTCGGAGACGGCGACGGTGCGGAGGCCGCCGAAGAGGGCGTAGCAGGAGCCGATGAGGCCGACGCCCCAGACGGTGACCCAGAGTGCGGTGGTGTGGTCGTTGGTGCCGATGAGCGAGCGGACGTCGATGATCTCGATGAGCCCGGTGGCGCCGGTGTAGAGGATGATGGGCAGGAGTATGGCGGCGTAGGCGGCGAGGAAGATGATGTCGGCGATGGTGCGTGTGCGTGCGTCGAAGCGCTGCTCCAGGAACTGGGGCACGGTGGCGATGCCCGAGCGGAGCCAGCGGGGCAGGAAGAACAGGGCCATGGCGACCAGGGAGAGTACGGCGAAGACCTCCCAGACCATGACGGCCAGGCCGTCGTTGTACGCGGCCCCGTTGAGGCCGACGAGCTGCTCGGTGGAGAGGTTGGTGAGCAGGAGGGAGCCGGCGATGACGACGCCGCCGAGCTTGCGACCGGCGAGGAAGTAGCCCTCGGAGGTGGAGTGGTCGTCCTTGCGCGTCTTGATGATGGTGATGACGGCGACGAGGGCGGTGAAGAAGAGGAACGAGGCGATGACCACGGCGTGGGGCTCCCTTCCGCGGCGTGGCCGCGTCGGGCCAGCGTACCAGCCGCCCCGTTTTCTCGCAGTGACGGTCGTGGTGGCCCGGGGCGTCGGGTGGTCGGGCGGGGTACGCTCGGGCATGAGCGTTCAGCCCGCCGCCGAGATCGCCTCGCTTGTCAGCCAGCTGCCGCACGCCCTGCGGGCGTACCGGTTTCCCGACTCGGTCGCGGGGCGTCTGGGTCCGGTGCACTCCGGGAAGGTGCGTGAGAGCGCGTCGGTGTCGGGGCGCTCGGAGCGGCTGATCGTGACGACGGACCGGACGAGCTGCTTCGACATCGTGGTGGGTGCGACGCCGCACAAGGGGGCGGTGCTGACCGGGCTCTCGGCGTGGTGGTTCGAGCGGACTCGGGACATCATCGGGAACCACCTGCTGGGGGTGATCGACCCGAACGTGATGGTGGTGCGTGCGTGCGAACCGATCAAGATGGAGCTGGTGGTGCGGGGGTACATCACCGGGGTGACGGGCACCTCGATGTGGCACGCGTACAGCGCGGGGGAGCGGGTGTTCTGCGGGATCACGCTGCCGGAGGGGCTGCGGAAGAACGAGCGGCTGCCCGAGCCTGTGATCACGCCCTCGACCAAGGAGAGCGGCGCGATGGCGCACGACCGCTCGGTGCCGCCAGAAGAGCTGGTGGCGCACGCGGGGATCGATCCGGCGGTGTACCGGAAGGCCGCGGACGCGGCGATGGCGATCTTCACGCGAGGGCAGGAGCTCGCCCGGGAGGCGGGGCTGATCCTGGTGGACACCAAGTACGAGTTCGGGACGACGCCCGAGGGCGAGGTGATCCTGATCGACGAGGTGCACACGCCCGACTCGTCGCGCTACTGGAAGGCGGACGCGTACGACGCGGCCTTCGAGGCGGGCGCCGAGCAGGCGTACTACGACAAGGAGCACGTGCGCCTCGAGCTCAAGCGGCTCGGTCTGACCGAGTTCGGGCAGGACGAGGAGCGGGAGAAGCTGCCGCCGGAGCTGTTCGCGGAGGCGGGGCGACGGTACCTGGAGGTGTGCGAACGGCTGACGGGGCGGGCGCTCGCGGTCGAGCCGGGCGATCCGACGGCGCGGATCGACGCGGCGATCGAGGGGTACCTGGGCCGGGCGTGAGGGTGCGCCTCGGGCGGTACACTCGAATCCGACCCGATCCGAACCGCCCGAGGACCCTCCATGCCACGTCTGCTGCTGTGTGCCGTCTCGCTCGTGCTGTCTCTTTGCGTCGCCACGCCCGGGGCCTGTGCGCAGCCCGCCCCGCCCGAGATCGGCGAGGTGCTGTCGCTGGACCGCGTGGGTGTCGGGCGCCGCTCCACGGTGAACACGGACGCGGTGGAGCACCTGGTCGCGACGGGTGCGTTCGAGGCCCCGGACGCCGGCACGGTGGTGGTCGATCCGGATGGCGAGGAGCAGGCGTGGGCGGTCGTCGAGCGGAACGAGAACGGCGGGCACCGCCAGCCGGGCGGCGGGTGGCTGTTCACGACGGTCACGGCGGAGGGGGATGGCGACTGGATCCTGGTCGCGCGCGGGCACCGGCACGTGTACGTCAACGGGGAGGCGCGTGTGGGCGACCTGTACAACCTCGGGATCACGCGTGTGCCGGTGCGCCTGCGTGCGGGCGAGAACACGCTGCTGTTCAAGGCCGGGCGCGGACCGCTCACGTTCGCGTTCGAGGAGCCGCCCGCGGAGGTTTTCGCGGAGACCCGCGACCCGACGCTGCCGGACTACCTGCGTGGCGACCGGTCGGTGGTCTTGGCCGGCGTGCTCGTGACCAACTCGACGGGGGGGTGGGTCTCGGGGGTGCGCGGGGTGGTGTCGGTCGAGGGCGGAGCGGAGGTGGTGAGCGAACTCCCGATGCTGCCGGCGCACACGAGCAGGAAGGTCGCGCTGCGGCTGCCCCCGTGCCCGGAGGTGGCTGAGGGCGAGGATTCGGTCCGTGTCACGATCCGGCTGGAGGCCGAGGGAGTCGAGGTCGGAGAGGCTGTCGGGTTCGATGTTTCCGTGCGCGAGCCCAACCAGAAGCACTCGCGGACTTTCATCAGCAACATCGACGGCTCGGTGCAGTACTACGGGGTGACCCCGCCGCCGGATGCAACTCTCGATATACCCCAGGACCCCCACCGCCTGCTGCTCACGCTGCACGGCGCCAGCGTCGAGGGGCGCGGGCAGTCCAACGCGTACGCCCAGCGCGACGGGTGGTACATCGTCGCCCCGACCAACCGGCGCCCGTTCGGGTTCGACTGGGAGGACTGGGGGCGGCTGGACGCGATGGAGGTGCTGGAGCACGCCTCGGCCCGGTTCAACGCGGACCCGTCGCGGACGTACCTCTCGGGGCACTCGATGGGCGGGCACGGGACGTGGAGCATCGGGGCCTACCACGCGGGCCGCTTCGCGGGCATCGCGCCCAGCGCGGGCTGGCGGGACTTCTGGTCGTACGGCGGGGGCGGGGAGTTCGACACCGGGACCGCCATCGGGGCGCTGCTGGACCGGAGCGCGAACGCCAGCCGCACGCTGCTGATGGAGCGCAACTACTTCGATCTGGGCGTGTACATCCTGCACGGCGACGCGGACGACAACGTGCCGGTGTCGCAGGCCCGCTTCATGCGCGAGCGGCTGGCGCCGTCGCACACGAACTTCGGGTACTACGAGCGGCCCGGGGCGGGGCACTGGTGGGGGAACCTGTGCGTGGACTGGCCGCCGATCTTCGCGATGTTCGAGCAGACGGCGCTCGATCCTTCCCCGCGTCGTGTGGACTTCACCACTGTGGATCCCGGGATCGCGTCCAGGCGTGCGTGGGTGACGATCGAGCGTCAGGTCAGGGCGCGGGAGGCGAGCCGCGTGGTGGCGGAGTACGACGCGGAGTCGCACGCGGTGACGGTGACGCCGGAGAACGTGGAGGGGTTCTCGCTCGATCTGAGCGTGTTTGTGAGTGACGAGCATCCCGAACCTCCGGCGGTGCTGCTGTCTGAGGTCGAGCTGAGCGGCGAAACGGGCTCGTTTGCACGTGCGGCTGACGGGCGGTGGGGCGTCGCGGAGTTCGATGGAAGCGGCAGGCACCCCGGGCGGAACGGCCCGTTCAAGGACGCGTTCCGGAACCGGGTGCTGTTCGTGGTGGGCACGCGAGGCACGGACGAGGAGAACGCGTGGGCGCTGTCCAAGGCCCGGTACGACGCGGAGACGTTCTGGTACCGGGGCAACGGCTCGATCGAGATCGTGCGTGACACGGACTTCGACCCGGAGGCCGAGCCGGACCGGGGCGTGATCCTGTACGGGAACGCTTCGACGAACGGGGCGTGGGTCGCGCTGCTCGGGGCGTCGCCGATCTGGCTGGACAGGTCGTCGGTGATGCTGCTGCCCCCGCCCCCGGGGACCGGCGACGCCCGCCAGGTCGGGCGGGAGGGCCTGGCCCTGCTGATGGCGGTGCCGCGTCCCGGATCGGACCTCGCGATGGTCGGCGTCGTCGGCGGGACGGACCTCACGGGGATGCGGCTCACGGCCCAGTTCCCGTACTTTGTCTCCGGCGTGCACTACCCGGACTGGTTCCTGGCGAAACCGTCGATTTACCTCGAAGGCGAGGCAGGCGTGGTGGGCGCGGGCTTCTTCAGCAACGGGTGGCGGCTGGGTGAGGATTACGTGCTGACCGGCGAGTGAGCCGGGGCGCGTATCGAGCGGGGCCTTGGGTCAGTCGCAGCCGGCGATGAAGGCCGCGACGAAGGCCCCGATGTCGCCGTTGTCGAGCACGCCGTCGGCGTTGAAGTCGGCGGCGGGGTCACTCGCGAGGAAGAGCGTCACGAAAGCCCCGATGTCCCCGTTGTCCTGCACGCCGTCCCCGTTGAGATCGACCGCGCACGGCGGGGCGAGCAGGAATCGGAGCATGCCCGGCAGGCGGATCGACCAGTAGAACTCGTTGTGCTGGTGGCCCGCGGCCTCGACGTGGGCGAGGTCGTCGCCGAGCACGTAGCCCTGGCCGAGCAGCACGTCGCGCATGGCCCGGAGGTTTGGGATGGCGCTGCCGGACTCGTTGGTGCCCATGTCCTGGTAGAACCGGTCGAGGTTCGCTGGGGCGCCGCGCTGCTGGGCGTGCGAGATCATCTGCCCGCTCGCCCACCAGTAGCTGGGCGAGACCGCGCCGACGCGTCCGAAGACGTCGTCGAACTCGTACGCGGCGTACGCGGAGATCAGGCCGCCCAGGGAGGACCCGGCGATGAGGGTGTGCTCGGGGCCGGTCTTGACCCGGAAGGCGCTCGAGACCGCCGGCAGCAGGTCGGTCTTGATCGCGTCGAGGTAGGCGTGCCCGCCGCCGCCGCCGAAACCGGGGCTGGGCCAGGGGGTGTACTCGCTGATTCTGGCCGCGGAGTTCTCGATGCCGACGACGATGATCGGCTCGACCTCGCCGGCGGCGATGAGCGCTTCGAGGGTCTCGTCCACGCCCCACTCGCCGGCGAAGCTGGTAGCGTCGTCGAACAGGTTCGGGCCGTCGTGCATGTAGAGGACGGGGTAGGTGCGCGTGGTGTCGTGATAGCCGGGGGGGAGGTAGACCCAGACGCCGCGCCCGTTCAGGAACTGGGGGAAGGTCACCCGCGTGACGTCGCCGGTGATGGTGCTCTGCTGGCCGTCGGCCCATCGGGCGACGGTGAGGTCCAGGGTCGCGGGGCCGCTGGGCGTGTACTGGCGGTTGGCGAGTTCCTCGCCGCTCGGTCCCTTCTCGACGGTGCCCCAGTCGCCGCGGGTGAACTTGAACTCGATGGGCGTAGCGCTCGGGAGGTCGAGCTGGATCTGCCAGACGCCGGGCTCGATCTCGGCGAGGGCGTAGGCGGGGTCGCCGGGGTTCCAGCCCTGGAAGTCGCCCGCGATATAGACCGTGCCGGTGGTTCCGCTCGGCACGCCGACGCGGAAGGTGATCTCCTCGGCCCCGGCGGGGGTGGCGGCCATCGACAGGAACGTCGCGATGCTCGCAAGCCCGGACCACACCGCTCTCCGAACCGTCCCGATCATGGCGTCCCTCCGCTCCGTCAGTCGTCCCCTCGCAGGATCGTACGGCGGGACCGCCCCGCTGTCACGGACAGATTCCCACGCGGCCGGTTCTCGGGCCTCCCCTACACTCGCGGTGATGCCGGCGGTTGACCCCTCCAAGAAGGCCCTGACGCGAGTGACGTGTGCCCGCTTCGTGCCGCCCATCCTGCGGCGCGAGCTGGAGGAGCTGGGCTACGAGGTACAGCACGAGGACCACACGGCCGTGGACATCGGGGCGACCCTGCACGAGTGCCTGGACCTGCTGCTGACGCTGCGGACGGCCCACCACGTCATGTGGATGCTCAAGCGGTTCCGCTGCCCCTCGCCCAAGGCCCTCTACACCGAGGTCGCGGCCTTCCCGTGGGAAGAGCTCATCCCCAGCGACGGGTACGTGACGGTGACCTCCAACGTCGAGCACCCGAAGATCGACAACTCGATGTACCCCAACCTGGTCGTCAAAGACGCGATCGTGGACCGGATGACCAAGGCGGCCGGGCGGCGACCGGACTCCGGGCCCGACCGCACCGGCGTGGTCGTCCACCTGTTCTGGAAGGGCGACCGGGCCTGGCTCTACCTGAACGTGAACGGGGAGATGCTGTCGCAGCGCGGGTACCGCAAGATCCCGCACGACGCCCCGATGCGCGAGACGCTCGGCGCGGCCGTCGTGCTGGCGACCGGCTACACCGGCGACCAGCCGTTCGTGAACCCGATGTGCGGCTCGGGGACGCTGGCGATCGAGGCCGCGCTGATCGCGACGAACCGGGCCCCGGGCCTGCTGCGGAGCGATTACGCCTTCCGCCAGACGCTGCTGGACCTCGAGGACGCGTGGCAGGACGCCCGGGCCCGGGCCCGCAAGCAGACCATCAAGAGCGAGCCCGCGCCGATCGTCGCGACCGACCACGACCCGCGGGCGATCGAGGCGTCGGTCCGCAACGCCACCACCGCGGGCGTGGAGCACCTGATCGACTTCTCGGTGTGCGACTTCAGCCGGACGCGCGTGCCCGAGCCCGCCGAGGGCGAGGAGCCCGGCGGCGTGGTGCTGCTGAACCCCGAGTACGGCCTGCGCCTCGGCGAGCACGAGGAGCTGGAAGAGACCTACACCGCCATCGGCGACTTCTTCAAGCAGGAGTGCGGCGGCTACACCGGGCACGTCTTCACCGGGAGCAAGTCGCTCGCGAAGCGGGTAGGCCTCAAGACCGCGTCGCGCACGCCGTTCATGAACGCGCAGATCGAGTGTCGCCTGCTCAGCTACGAGCTGTATGCCGGGACCCGCAAACAAAGCGACTCGTAACCGGAGTACCAACTAGCCCCGAGCGCAAGCGAGGGGTCTCTGGATCCTCCCCCGTGACCAACTAGCTGGGAGGGCATGGGGTCGGGTGCCCCGATGACGGCGAAGCCTTCATCGGGCGTTGACATCTCCTCGCGGAGAAGACTTTGCCACCTCCACAGCACCCTTCGACTTACAATGAACCGGAGATCTTTCCCATGACACAAATCTTCACCGCCATGTTGCTCGCTCTCGCCGCCGCGACGGCCACCGCCCAGCCAGAGCCGAGTATCTCCTTCACGCTTGATGTGACCGTGCTTGACCCGACGGGGCAGCCGATCCCCGACAGCCCCGTGAGAGCCGCGACCTACTACAAATCTGAGTTCAATCTGACGGGTCCGAACGGGATTACGTCTTTTCAGCTTCATCGTGAACCTGACGAATCTCATGCGGTGATCGTGCTCCATCCGGGGACGCCGAGACTTTGGACGGACGAGCAGCAAAGGGATCAAGCCCTTGCTCGCTTTCACGAGCTTCGGGGTAGCTATGCGTTCCGAGATGTTATCAACATCAATATTGCCCAGCAGGGCGACCCAGCGACGGCCACCATTCAGGCCCTGCCAGCAGTTACTGTGGAGGGTCGCATCACGCGACCGGATGGATCGCTCTTTGACTTTGATAACTATGTACTAATTCGCGGGTATCGCGACTATGAACGTGTGCATTCCGACGATGGTGTTTTCTCCCTTGAGGGCGTCCCTCAAGGCTTACCGGTTGAATTATGGATCGCTGGCGCGGGCACTGAGATCCACTCCTTGTTTCTCACCCCGAGCCAGACGGCCAACAATATCGATCTCGGCGATATCGTTATTGAAGACGCCCCGAATCCGAGTGCGAACGATGGCACCGTTCAGGGGGCAACTGATTAGGCAATCCCATCAGAAGCTCAGGATGTTCATAACCATCTGAGAATCGAGAACAGCATCACTCTGGTTCGGGTAGACGGGCAGTCTGTGCAATCGCTGGGCCTCGACGGTATCGGCAACATCATTGTCCGGGAGGGGAGGATCATCAACGACACCGACATCCCCATGGCCGAGGGCGAGTTCTACATCGTTCCGGGAGGCTATCCGGCTTCGACAACGAGCCTCGCACTCCTCGACTCGGTCCGGGCCGGCCGTCATGCGCAGCTCGACGCCGCCGGTGTGCCAAAGTTCACATTCGTGGCCGGACAAACGACGGATGTGGAGTTTGACGCCCAAGCGGTAGTCAACGGTGTGATGGCAGTCGGGGCCGATCTGTTGCGGTAACGAATCATCAGCAACGGGCGAGATCGATGAGATGCCGGGGTGCCCCGATGACGGCGAAGCCATCATCGGGCGTTGACATCAATACGTGGAGAAAGCTTCGCCGTCTCCACGGCACCCGGCACACAGTCCGAACGACTTCCACGTACTCTGTCAGTATGAAGTCGCTCCACATCGCCCTCGCCGCACTTGCCTCTTTTCTGTTCTCTCTCGCAGCCATCGCCCGACCCACCGACCCTCCCCGCCCAAACGTCCTCCTCATCGTCGCCGACGACCAGGGGACCGCCGATTTCTCACACTTGGGCATCATGGACGACGTGCGCACGCCGCGCTTGGACGCGCTCGCCGCGAGCGGAACCCGCTTCACGCAGGCCTACGCCACCTCCCCCATCTGCAACCCCTCGCGGGTCGGCCTGATCACAGGGCGGTACCAGCAGCGCTGGAACAACTTCTACTACGGCGGCGGGCGGGGCCTGCCCGACGAGGCCGTGACGCTCGCCGAGCGGCTTCGGGACGCCGGGTACGCCACGGGCTACTTCGGCAAGGTGCACACCGGCGGGCCGGACCGGACGCCCGACGCCCCCGGCTTCCCCCTCAACCACGGCTTCGACCGGTTCTTCGGCACGACCACCGGGGGGCGGACGCACTACCTGTATCACTCGAACAAGGCCGTGCAGCGGTACGGCGAGGCGGCCGGCCAGATGTTCGTGGCCCCCATGTGGGACGACGATGAACCCATCGAGTGGGAGGGCTTCACCACCGTCGCGTTCACCGACGAGGCGATCGAGTTCATCGAGGGAACCGGAGACCGGCCCTTCTTTGTGCAGCTGGCGTACAACGCGGTGCACAACTTCGCGTGGCAGTTGCCGCAGGACGAACTGGAGGCACGCGGGCTCGAGCCCTTCCCGGACTGGGACCCGGACGAGATCGGCTACCGCGAGTGGTACAAGGGCGTGCACCGGCGCGACTGGCCCGAGGGACGGGCGTACTACCTTGCTCAATTGGAGATCCTCGACCGCGAGATCGGGCGCTTGCTGGACGTGCTGGAAACACGCGGCGAGCTCGACAATACGCTGGTGATCTACACCGTTGACAACGGCGGGTGCGTGCCCGACTGGGCGGACAACACGCCGCTGGCGGGGTCGAAGTATCACCTGCTGGAGGGTGGGATTCGGGTGCCGCTGATCTTCGCAATGCCCGAGGTGTTGCCCGTAGGAATCGCGGTCGACTCACCGGTCTCAGCCCTCGACATCGTCCCGACCGTGCTCGAACTCTGCGATGTCAGCCACCAAGGCACGCACGGCAAACAGTTCGACGGCTGGACAATCATCGGCCCAACCGAGCCCCCGCCCCCGAATCTCATGGAGGAGCTCGGTCTCGAGCCCTTCACGACTCCCTTCCAACAATCACTTGGCCACAACTTCAACCCACCGCTCTTTTGGGACATCGGCTGGCAATGGGCCGTCCGACACGGTGACTGGAAGCTCATGGTCACCACCAACGAAAACGTCGCAAAAAACCAGGCCGACTTCGAGCAGGTGAAAGTGAGGATGGGCGTGCATCTGTACAACCTCGCCGACGATCCCGGCGAGACGACCAACCTCGCGGAGCGGCACCCTGAGGAGGTTGCAGAGCTGCGTGCATTGCATCGCGCGTGGCGGGCTGAGGTGGGTCAGCCGATCGAATAGTGCGACACAGTGATGCGGCCGCGGGTGCCACGGCTTGCCTTGCAAGCCGTGTGTCGGCATGAACGAGCACGGGTTGCCCTTCGGTCAACCCGTGGAACCCGCCCGTCAATGGGGCACCCGGACAAGAACGAGCCCACCGCGTGAGCGGTGGGGCTCGGT
>JBICID010000041.1:0-4554 GCA_043101615.1 Phycisphaerales bacterium JB040
GAGCCGCCGCAGCGTCCGACGCATCCGAAGAAAAAGCCCGTGTTCCATGCCTGCTCCTTGTCTTGGTGGACAGAGCAGCATGGACGCGGCGCACGCAAAGCGCAAGTTAGAGGGCGCTAATCGCGCAAGAGCCTCGCAAGCGAGGGGGTTCTTGCCTCTTACTAGCCCCGAGCGCAAGCGAGGGGTCTCTGAATCCTCCCCCGTCACCGACTTGTGGGGGGGGCGGGGGAGGTGTCGCCGCAGGCGACGGAGGGGGTAAAACCAGCCCCAGCAACAAGTCCACATCAAGTTACACCCTCACCCCCCCCACGAACCCGGCCGATACTCCTCTCACGGTGTCCGCCATCAACCCCATCTCCGGCTCTCTCTACGCGTGGAACACCCAACCCACGCAACGCGCCGACTTCACCCACGGCCCTGACTTTCCGGGACGGGTCATCCGCGTCCGCCCCATCCCCACCGACCCCTTCGCGGGCCGCGCCGGCACCGTCCAACCCACCGACCCCTCCCGCCCGACCGATCCGACACGCGGAACGGACTCAAAATGGGGGGGAGCTCGCTCCACCTCGGTCGACCGCCCCGCCCCACGCTCCGGCTCCGTCTACCAGACCAACGCCGACGGCGACTCCGTCACCCTCTCCTCCAAGCGCCTCTCCCCCGAGGAGCAGGAGGCGGTCAACAAGCTCCGCGCCCGCGACCGCGAGGTCCGCACCCACGAGGAGGCCCACAAGGCCGCCGCCGGCGCCCTCTACCGCGGCGGCCCCTACTACGACTACCAGACCGGCCCGGACGGCCAGCGCTACGCCGTGGGCGGACGCGTCGCCATCGACACCTCCCCCGCCGACACCCCCGAGGCCACCATCGCCAAGGCCCGCAAGATCCGAGCCTCCGCCCTCGCCCCCGCCGAGCCCAGCAGCACCGACCGACAGGTCGCCGCCAAGGCCGCCCAGATGGAAGCCAGGGCCCACGCCGAGCTCGCAACAAACCAATCCAACAAAGCCGATCCCACGACTAGCCCATTGCGTAAGCAATGGGGCTCGACTCCTTCATACTCCGATCGCCAATCACCCCGCCCCACCCTCGACCTCGTCGCCTAACCACACCACACACGGTGCCATGCTTTGACCCGAAGGGCAAAGCATGCCGCACACCCACATCACGAGCCCGGAACGCAAGCGACGGAGCAGGCCTCTCTCCGCGCCTCCGCGCCCCCTCCGCGCCTCCGCGTACAAAGTCTTCCCTACACCGCCCCCCGCCCCTTCCCCTTCATCAACAACACCAGAAACACCGGCCCCCCCAGCACACTCGTCACCACACCGAGCGGCAATCTCCCAACCCCCACCGGCAGCGCCTTGATCGCCGCGTCCGCGCCAACCACCACCACCACGCCCGCCAGCGCACTCCCGATCACCACCACCCGGTGCCCCGGACCCGCGAGCATCCGCACCGCGTGCGGGCACACCAGCCCCACGAACCCGATCGGCCCCGCCAACACCACGCTCACCGCCGTGAGCACCCCCGCCCCCACAAACTCCACCGCCCGCAGCCGCCCGAGGTTCACCCCCAAACTCCGCGCCTCGTCCGCGCTCACGCTCGCGGCGTCCATCGCCCGCGCCATCCACACGCTCGCAACCCCGATCACCACCGCGATCCCACCCGCCAACGCCAAGCCGCCCCACGAGTAGTCATCCCCCAGCCGCCCCATGAACCACCGGGCCGTGCTCAGCCCCCGGTCCGGCAGCAGGTTCTGCACCAGCACCGTCGCGCTCCCGCACACGATCGAGATCACCACCCCCACCAGCACCATCGCCACCGGATCGATCAGCCCCCGACGCTGGCTCAGCAGGTACACCACCCCCAGCACCGCGAAGCTCCCCGCCAGCGCCGGCCCGGCCGTGGTCACCACCGGCGAGAGCTCCCCGCTCACCCGGTACGCCCCGTACGTCGCCAGCATCACCGCCAGCCCCGCCCCGCTGCTCAGCCCCATCAGGTCCGGGCTCGCCAGCGGGTTCCGCAGGAGCGCCTGCAGCAGCACCCCCGCCACCCCCAGCGTCGCCCCCACGATCACGCCCCCGACCGCACGCGTCCCCCGCAGCTCCCACACGATGTCCTCGGTCGGGAATCCAACACCTTCCCCCCCAACCACCAGCCGCGCCACCACCGCCAACGCCGCGGCGACCACCAATCCCACAAGCACAACCGCTCCACGACGCATCCAACAAGCCTAACGCCCCCACACCCCCCACGACGCCCCCTCTTTCCGAGCCGCGGGCGTAAGCACGCGGCCCCCACCCCTGCCCGAATCACACCCCAAACCAGCCGCGTGCGTGAGCACGCGAGGAGGTCTCAACCGCTCCCGATCACGCAACCCCCCATCCGGACACGCAACCGACCCCCTTCTCCCCCACCGGGGAGAAGGTGGCCCGGCGCAGCCGGCTCGGATGAGGGGGCCCCAAGTCAGCCCCAGCCACTTCCCGCCCCTCCCCGCCTACCATCCCGACCCCGAGATCGCACCTCCGGAGACCGCCCCGTGCCCACCCTCAACTGCCGCGTCGTCACCCCCTCTAGGCAGCTCCTCGACGAGGAGATCGCCTACGCCTCCGTCCCCGCCTGGGACGGCCTCTTCGGCGTCCTCCCGGGTCACGCCCCCCTCGTCGCCGAGCTCGGCATCGGCGAGCTCCGCCTCGAGTTCCCAAAGGACTCCGGCGGCGACCGCTCCTACCTCATCGACGGCGGCTTCGTCAAGGTCGACGCCACCGGCGTCACCATCCTCGCAGAGCACGCCGTCCCCGCCGAGCAGCTCTCCGAGAACGACGCCAGGGCCGAGCTCGCAGAGGCCGAGGCCCGCACCGTCCCCGCCGGCGCACCCGACCCCGCCGCAGAGGCCGACCGAATCCGCAGAGCCCGCGACCGCGCCCGCCTCGCCCTCCGCCTCGCCCAGACCACCAAGTCCCGCGGCATCTGACCCCCCATATCCTCCCCCGTCACCGACGGGGGAGGTGCCGAGCGAAGCGAGGCGGAGGGGGTAAAACCATCGCGCGAGCGATGGCCGATCCCTCAACCCTGATACTTGCTCATCACCCGCTTCAACTCCTACGCCGCCTGACGATCGCTGATCTTCCGGCGCTTGTCGTACTCCGCCTTGCCCCGCGCCAGCCCCACCTCCACCTTGATCAGCCCCCCCTTGAAGTACATCCGCAGCGGCACCAGCGTCACGCCCTTCTGCTCCACCTGACGCGCCAGCCGCGCGATCTCACGCCGGTTCGCCAGCAGCCGACGCACCCGCTGCGGCTGGTGCTGGTTGGCCCCCGCCGGCGGATACAGCGAGATCTGCACCTGGTGCAGCGCCAGCCCCGGCGGCTCCGCCGTCACCGTCACGAACCCCTCCGCCAGGCTCGCGTTCCCGTCCCGGATCGCCTTCACCTCGCTCCCCTGCAGCACGATCCCGCACTCCAGCGTGTCCTCGATGAAGTAGTCGTACCGCGCACGCCGGTTCTCGATGCTCGGCGCCCCCGCCGCCCCACCCTTCTTCTTGCTCCCACGCTTGGCCATCGGATCCCTTCAAAGGGGGGCGCGTGCCCCATCCGATACCATAGGAAGATGCCCGCCGCGACAGAGCCCATCACGACCCACGCCGTGCACTCCCTCGCGCTCCCCGTGGACAACGCCCCCGGCGGCCCCGTCGGCGTCCTCCTCATCTTCGCCGTCTTCGCCGCGATCGCCGGCCTCTCGGCCTGGTACGCCCACCGGCAACGCGAGAAACGCCGACTGGCCCTCCTCCAATTGGCCCAACGCCTCGGCCTCAGCTTCCACCCCGGCTACGACACATCCCACGACGAGGTCTACGCCCACTTCGAGATCTTCCGGCGAGGCTTCGACCGGCGAGCGTACAACACCATGTCCGGCGCCCTCCCTGTCCTCGGGCGCGACTTCCCCTGCAAGCTCGGCGACTTCACCTACAAGACCCGCGAGGGCTCAGGCAAGAACCGACGCACCGTCACCCACCGCTTCTCCTACCTCATCTGCCACCTGCCCTTCCATGGCGTGCCGAACGTCCTCATCAGACGCGAGGGCGTGTTCGACAAGCTCGCCGGAGTCTTCGGCATGGACGACATCGACTTCGAGTCCGCTGAGTTCTCCCGAGCCTTCCACGTCAAGAGCCCCGACAAGAAGTTCGCCTACGACCTCTGCCACCAGCGCATGATCGAGTTCCTCATGCGCACGAGCCCGCCCGCCATCGACATGGAGCACGGACGCATCTGCCTCTCCGACGGCAGCCGCCAGTGGCACCCCGCCCAGTTCGAGGGCCTCATCACCTGGCTGCACGACTACCTCGAACTCTGGCCGGACTTCCTGCTGAAACAGCTCGACCGAGAAACCCAACAACCCGCCGGAAGGGGGTGGGCATGAGCCCAGCCGTGATCGCACTCATCGTCGTCGGCGTCATCGTCCTCGCCGTCATCATCTTCGTCATCGGCAACTACAACCGGCTCGTCGCCGTCCGCCAGCACCTGCGCGACTCCTGGTCCGGCGTCGACGTCGAGCTCAAACGCC
>JBICID010000042.1:0-4301 GCA_043101615.1 Phycisphaerales bacterium JB040
CCCCGCCCGAGAGCCCGCAGCGCGCCGCCGGCCCGGACACCCACCGGAGAACCCCCCCCGGGAACCCCCCACCCGGGGAAACCCCGCGAATCGCTGGAGAAAACCAAGAAAGCGGCGCATAGTTTCATGTGGGACCGCGGCGATGGGGACGCCCGGGGCCGGAGGAGAGTCCGATGCGTTGCACGAGTCTGGGTCTGGCGGCGACGGGCGCGATCGCGCTGAGCGCGGGCAGCGCGCACGCCACCTGGTCCATCGTGCTGGTGGACACCCGGACGGGGGAGATGGCCCTCGGCTCGGCCACCTGTCGCACCGACAACGACCTCCAGTTCCGACACCCCGTCCTGGCGGTCGGCAAGGGCATCGCCGCGGCCCAGTCCTCGGTGGACCTCACCGGCTTCACCCGCCAGACCATCCTGGACGCCCTGAACGCCGGGACCGACCCCGCCCTCATCCTCCAGCAGCTCGAGAACGCCGACGACGGGCACGAGAGCCGGCAGTACGGCATCATCGACATCCTGGGGCGTCCCGCCACCCACACCGGGGACGACACGCCCGTCTGGACCGGGGGCTGGACCGGGCGCATCGAGCTGGGCGAGCCCGGCCCCGCCGACGACATCGTCTACGCCATCCAGGGCAACGTGCTGGCGGGGCAGGCGGTGCTCGAGGCCGCGGAGTCCGCCCTGCGGGACGCGCCGGGCGACCTGGCCGACCGGCTGCTGGCCGGCATGATGGGCGCCCGCCTGACCGGGGGCGACGGTCGCTGCTCGTGCACGGGGGCCAACCCGACGGGATGCGGCACGCCCCCCAACGACGACCCGGACACCTACAAGAGCGCCCACATCGGGTACCTGCTCGTCAGCCGCGCGGGCGATACCGACGGCCCCGTCGGTCCGGAGCTCGGCTACGCCACCGGCGAGTACTGGCTGAATGTCAACGTGGCCTACAAGGACTGGAACGAGCCCGAGGACCCGGTGGACGAGCTGGCCCGCATGATGGACGACTGGCGCGCCGCCAACGCCGGACGCGCCGACGCGGTCCTGTCCACGGTCGGCGGCGTCGGCCCGATGGTCGTCGGCGGTCGGCGCACCCTGACCGTCGAACTCGCGGCCTATCCCGGCGTGCCGGTCACGGTCCCCACCACGCTCCGGGGCGAGAGCGCCGATCCCGGCGTGGTCGCCGTCGAGTCGGTCGCACCGGTCGGCGATGAGTACGAGGTGGTCGTGCGGGGCGTCTCGCAGGGCACGTCCGAGCTGCGCCTGATCGCCGAGGACGGCGTCGGCCGCCCGGTCGTGCTGATGCCCGAGGTGCTGCTGACCGTGGGCGGCGTGTTCGCGGACCTCAACGCCGACGGCGTGCTGGACCAGGGCGACGTGCAGCTCTTCGTGGACGGGTTCATCCAGAGCGACCCGATCTCGGACCTGAACGGTGACGGCGTGCTCGACCTGGGCGACATCGACGCCTTCGTGACGGCCTTCTCGGGCTGAGCGTGCCTCGGGCGCGGGTGCCGAGCTGCCCATCGGGACCCCCGCGTGCGGTTTGCCCGCGTCGGCGGGGGCGAGATTCGGTGCGAAAAGCGTTGGCGCGTGGGTGGGCTTGCTGTAGAGTGGCGGCGGGTGCCACTCGCCCGCGATTCGGGGGGTTCGGAGGATCCGCAGCGATGGGATGTGTGAGCAAGCCGTGTCTGGGCGTGGCCGCCGCCGCCGCCTTGCTATCCGCCAGCGGGACCGCCCGGGCCACGTGGTCGATCGTGATCGTGGACACGCGCACCGGGGAGCTCGCGGCCGGATCGGCGACCTGCCTGACCAACATCAACCTGAAGGACGAGACGCCGGTCGTTGTCATGGGACGCGGAGCCGCGACCGCTCAGGCCCTGCTCGAGCCGACCGGCGTGACGCGCAGCGACCTGCGCCAGGGCCTGCTCCGCCTGGACGACCCGCAGCAGATCCTCGCCTCGCTGGCCTTCAACGACACCGGGCACCGCAGCCGCCAGTACGGGCTGGTGGACGTCAGGGGCCGGGCCATGACCTTCACCGGCCAGGCCGCCAACGACTGGGCGGGCGGCGTGACCGGTCGCATCGAGCGCGGTCGCCCCGGCCCCGACGACGACATCGTGTACGCGGTGCAGGGCAACATCCTGACCGGGGCCGGCGTGGTGCTCGCGGCCGAGGCCGCGATCCTCGCCAGCGACGGTGACCTCGCCGACATGCTCATGGAGAGCATGCAGGCCGCGCGCATCACCGGCGGCGACGGACGCTGCTCGTGCACCAGCGGCGGGCCGACCTCGTGCGGCACGCCGCCCAGCGACAACCCGGACGACTTCAAGAGCGCCGACGTGGGCTACATGATCGTCGGTCGTCTCGGCGACGAGGACGGCTCGCGCGCCCTCTACCGGTTCTTCGACGCCGGCGACCTGCTCGGGGCCGACCTGAACGGGGACGGGCGGGACGAGCTGCTCGCCTTCAACCAGTTCCTCGAGATCACACGCGTCTACGAGTACCTCGACGCGTCCGTGCCCGGCGCCCTGGGCATCGAGCGTCTGGACGACCTCAACATCGGCGTCGGCGGCGCGCGCACCAGCGTCGTGGCCGACGTCAACGGTGACGGCCTCGACGACCTGGTCCTGGCCGACGGCCCGAGCGGGAACGTCTGGATCGCCCCAGGCGCCGCGGGCGGCTCCATCGGCGACGCCGGCGCCGTCCTCCTCCTCGGCCTCACCGACGTGGTGGAGCTGCTGGCGACCGACCTCGACGGCGTCGGCGGCGACGACCTGGTCGCGCTCACCGGCTCCGGCGCCGTCTTCCCCGTGCCCGGCGGCGCGGGCTCGTCGCTCACGCCGGGCGGTTTCATCTCCGGCAACGCCGAGACCATCGCCGCCGGCGACCTGAACGGCGACGGCCTCCCCGACGTGCTCGCCGTGGACGGCGCGGACGGTCGCCTGCGCATCCTCGCGTCCGACGGGTCGGGCGGGCTGAGCCCCGCGGGCCAGGTGCTCACGGGCTCGGAGATTCTCGACGCGGGCGCCATGGACGTCGTCCCCGGGGGGCCCACGGAGATCATCGTGGCGGAGGCGGGCAGCCGCGACGTGCGGGCCCTCGACGCGAGCGGGAACGAGCTGAGCGCGGTCCGCTCCGGCTTCGACCCGCGACTGTTCATCGAGGGGAACTTCGTGGACGGCGTGGAGGGCGAGGTCGCGGTGCTCTCCAACCGGCGGCTGACCGTGGTCGGACCGGACGGCGCCGGCGGGCTGGAGGTGCTCAACTTCGAGGGCACCGCCGAGACGCTCATCGACCCCGTCGCGCTCGACCTCAACGGCGACGGGCTCGACGAGATCGCCGGCGGCATCGCGGACCCCAACACCTCGCAGCGATTGCTGCTGGTCGAGAACCGGGGCGGCGAGCTCAGCGAGCCGCGCGGCTGGGGCGACGGACGCTACTTCCTCACCCTCAACGTCGCCAACACCCAGCGCAGCGACCCCGACCCCGTCGTCACGCTGCAGGACCGATTCGACAACTGGCGGGCCAACAACGCGGGGCGAGTCGACGCGGTGCTCAGCCGCGTCGTGGGTGGCGGCGTCGTCGCGCCGGGGGCCCAGGCCGTGTTCGAGGTGGACCTGCAGGCCTACCCGGGCGTGCCGATTTCCACGACGCCGATCGTCACGGCGGAGTTCTCCGATCCGGGCGTGGCGAGCGTGATCGGGGTGGAAGACCGGGGGAACGGACAGTTCGCGATCCGCGTGGAGGGTGTCGCCGAGGGAACGACCGCCCTCCACGTGATCGCGGACGACGGCGGCCCCCGCCCGACCGTCCTGATGCCCGCCCCCACCCTGCGCGTGCTGTCCGACCCGGCCGACTTCAACGCCGACGGCCTCCGCGACGACCAGGACCTGCTCGACTTCACGCAGGCCTTCCTGTCGGGCGATCTCAGCGCGGACTACAACGGCGACGGCGTGCTCGACCTGGGCGACATCCGGGCACTGCTGGGCTGGCTGTAACCGCTGCGATTCGCACGGGAACGCGTACGCGAAGTCGCGAAGCGTGGCGAAGACGCGAAGAAGAGGCCGGTACGCGGAGGCGCGGAGAACCGCAGAGGCGCGGAGGCTCTGCAAGACAAGCCTTGACCGCGCTTCACCTTCAATACCGAGCGATTGAAGTACGAGCCCGGAGCGCAAGAGGCTCTTGCGCTCCGGGCTCGTACTTCAATCGCTCGGTATTGAAGGTGAAGCGCGGTCAAGGCTTGTCTTGCAGAGCCTCCGCGCCTCTGCGGTTCTCCGCGCCTCCGCGTACCGGCCTCTTCTTCGCGTC
>JBICID010000043.1:0-69014 GCA_043101615.1 Phycisphaerales bacterium JB040
AATTCGGATCCGCGCGATGCAACTCTGCACCGGGGTTGAGGCGAAGCGGGATTCAGTAGCCCAGGCGTGCGGTCTCACCGGGCCAGGCCCGCTCGAAGGCCTCGGCGAGTTCCGGCGTGAACACCTCGCGCCAGCCCCCCGGCGTCCCGCGCCGCAGGTGGTGGGTGGTGTCCTCGTCGCCGGGGGCGCGCCCGGAACGGACGGCGAAGGAGTGGCGCTCCAGCATCGACGCAAGTTCCGTCTCGGGCAGGTCCAGCCCGAGGAACGCAAACAGCCTCTCGAACTCTCGCAGGCCCCCGTCCCACAGGTCCTCGTAGCGCACGACCCGCACCAGCGGGTTGTCGCCCACGGGCTTGCCCCGGAGCTGGTTCAGCATGCGGTGGTGGGGGAGCAGTTCCAGCAGGCCGTCCTCGACCGGGAGCTCATTCAGGCGTGCCCGCAGGGCCTCGATCTCGGGCGTGTTGTTCTCGTGCGAGTGACGCCACGACCAGTACTGGCTCACCAGCACGTCGCGCGGGTCGCGGATGAGGTGGAAGCCGCGGTCGGGCTCAGAAACCGAGCCGGGGGTGCGCTCGGCCAGCGGGTTGACGTACAGCCGGATGGAGCCGCGTTCGGGCGCGGGCTCGAAGTCGTCGGCCCGCCCGCCCCGCACGCGATAGCCCATCCCCAGGGCGCGTGCGGCGTCCTTGAGCACGGCGCGCATCCAGTTCGTGGCGCACTTGTGGTGACCGAAGTAGTACACGTCGCGTGTCAGGGTGGCGGGCATGCGTTGTGTATCGGCGGATCTCCGCGGGCGCACACGAAAAAGGGCGACGCGTGTCGCGTCGCCCCTTGGTGTGCGGACTCGGGAGGGGGGTTACGGGAAGATGCCGCGGACCTTGTAGACCGCCCCGATGTGGTCCAGGGCGGCGGCAAAGGCGGCGGTGCGGAGGTCGCACTTGTACTTGTCGCGCGTCTGGAGGGTGCGCCGCGCGGCGACGCACATGTGGCGGTTGAGCTCGCGGTCGACCTGGGCGGCGTCCCAGACGACGCTGGACTTGTTCTGGAGCCACTCGAAGTAGGAGACGGTGACGCCGCCGGCGTTGGCGAGGATGGCGGGGATGATCTCGACGCCCTTGGCCGAGAGGGCCCGGTCGCCGGAGGGCGAGCAGGGTGCGTTGGCGGCCTCGGCCATGACCTTGCAGTCGAGCCACTGGGCCTCGCGAGCGTTGATCATCTGCTCGAGGGCGCCTGGGATGAAGACGTCGACCTTGGTGCGGTAGAAGTCCTCCTCGCCGATGGCGTCGGCCTCGGCGTAGCCCTTGATGCCGTAGTTGGCCTCGGAGTGGGCCGCGAGCGCGTGGCAGTCGATGCCGTTGTCGTTGCGGAGGGCGCCGGTGTGGTCCATGACGGCGACGATCTTGGCGCCCATGTCCTGCAGGATGCGCCCGCCCCAGGAGTTCACGTTTCCGAAGCCCAGCAGCGAGACGGTCATGCCCTGCAGGGGGATGCCCACGCCGGGGAGCATCTCTGCGAGCACGTCGGCGACGCCCTGGCCGGTGGCCTTCTCACGCCCGGCCGAACCGCCGAACTCGACGGGCTTGCCGGTGACGACGCGGATGCCGTCGTGGTGGTCCTGGCTGGACATCATGTAGGTGTCGGCGAACCAGGCCATGATCTGGGCGTTGGTGCCCACGTCCGGCGCGGGGATGTCGACCTCGGGCCCGATCTGGTCGGCGATGGCCGAGCAGTAGCGCCGGGTGACGCGCTGCAGCTCTCCCTCGGACAGGGTGCGCGGGTTGCACTTCACGCCGCCCTTGCCGCCGCCGAAGGGGATGCGGACGAGCGCACACTTCATGGTCATGAGCAGGGCCAGCGACTTCACGTCGTCGAGGTGCACGTCCTCGTGGTAGCGGAAGCCGCCCTTGTACGGGCCCAGCGCGTTGTTGTGCTGGATGCGGTAGCCCTTGAACAGCCGGTGGTGCCCGTCGTCCATCTTCACCGGGAAGTGGACCATGATCTCGTTCTTGGGCTGTCCCAGGATGATGCGGACGCGGTGCTTGAGGTTGATCACGTCCGCGGCCTCGAGCATGGTCGAGACCGTCTGCAGGTAGAGGTTGTCCGGGTCGGTCGGGAAGCCGAGCTCGTCGATGACCGGGTCGCGGGTGGCATCGTCCAGGTCGGTGGCGGGCTTGGCGGGTGCGGTGGTCATCGCGAACTTCCGGAGGGGAGGGTCACACGGATGCGGGGCGCGGCATACGCGGCCGCTCCCGACGCCGGGCACGCCCGGGGCTCCCTCGAGCGGGCGTGCGGGCCGGTCCGAGACTCCCTGACGCCGGACCGGCGGATGCACGGCGTGATTTCGAGCATACGCCGCGATGTCGGCAACGTTCGGTGCCGATGGGACACATTCTCGGCGGTTTTTCATCGAAACTTCTTTCCCAGCAAAGACTTTGCGCTTCACTCGGTCGAGCCTTTCACCTATCGTCGGGGCCCCGCACGCGCGGGGACAGGCCGGTCCGAGCGACGCCCCGGGTGCCCGGGGCTCGGCATCACGACCACCAGCCGCCCGGTCCGACACACCCGCTCGGACCCGGGCAGCCCGCGACCAACGCGGGCGACACCGGTTCCCCAGGCGCACCACCGGCCGGCGCCAGCGGCGACCCGCGTGTCGAGCCGGCGACCGCACGCCCCCGACAACGGGGCGGGACGCACGGCGGAAGGAACAGACCACATGATCGACGAGAACCTGATCGCCTCCCTGGGCGTCGCAGACGCCGACACGCAGAAGATGCTGGACGACATGTTCGGCTCGGCCCCCGCCGACGAGACCATGGACCGGCTGATGGAGGGGCGTGTCGAGGACATGCAGGCCGGCACGCTGATCAAGGGACGCGTGATCGGCTTCGCGGGCGACGACGTCGTCGTCGAGGTCGGCCTCAAGAGCGAGGGGCTCATCCCCAAGGAGGAGTTCCCCAGGATCGAGGACCTCAAGATCGGGGACGAGATCGACGTCCTGCTCGAGACCATGGAGGGCGAGGGCGGCCTCATCGGGCTCTCCAAGCGCAAGGCCGACCGCCAGATCGCCTGGCAGCGCATCACCGAGTCCACCCACGAGGGCGACGTGGTCGAGGGCACCTGCATGCGGAAGATCAAGGGCGGCCTGCTGGTCGACATCGGCGTGCCCGTCTTCCTGCCCGCCTCCCAGGTCGACATCCGGCGCCCGCACGAGATCGGCGACTTCATCGGTCGCAAGGTCCGGGCCGAGATCCTCAAGATCGACGAGGAGCGGCGCAACATCGTCATCTCCCGGCGCAAGCTGATCGAGAAGGAGCGCGAGGAGGCCAAGAGCCGCCTGCTGTCCAACATCAGCGAGGGCGACATCGTCACCGGCACCGTCAAGAACATCGCCGACTTCGGCGCGTTCGTGGACCTGGGCGGCATCGACGGCCTGCTGCACATCACCGACATGAGCTGGGGGCGCATCAACCACCCGTCCGAGATGCTCCGCATCGACGACAAGGTCGAGGTGAAGATCCTGAACATCGACCGGGAGCGCGAGAAGATCGCCCTGGGCCTCAAGCAGACCGAGTCCAGCCCGTGGGAGGAGATCGAGGCCAAGTTCCCGGTCGGCTCGCGCGTCAAGGGCGAGGTGGTCAACATCATGTCCTACGGCGCGTTCATCCGCCTGGAGGACGGCATCGAGGGCCTGGTGCACATCTCCGAGATGAGCTGGACACGGCGCGTCAACCACCCCTCCGAGATCGTCAGCCAGGGCGAGGAGGTCGACGTCGTCGTCCTCGAGATCGACAAGAACAAGCAGGAGATCAGCCTCGGCATGAAGCAGACCGAGGTCAACCCGTGGGAGCTCGTCAGCGAGAAGTACCCCTCCGGCACCATCATCAAGGGCGAGGTCCGCAACCTGGCCAACTACGGCGCGTTCATCGAGATCGAGCCCGGCATCGACGGCCTGCTGCACATCTCCGACATGAGCTGGACCAAGAAGGTCACCCACCCCAACGAGATCTACTCGAAGGGCGACCAGGTCGAGTGCGTTGTGCTCGACGTCGACCAGGACAAGCAGCGCGTCTCCCTGGGCGTCAAGCAGCTCACCGAGGACCCCTGGCTCGAGGCCATCCCCAGCGCCTACCAGCCCGGCATGGTCATCCGGGGCAAGGTCACCAAGATCACCAACTTCGGCGTCTTCGTCGAGCTCGAGGACGAGCTCGAGGGCCTGCTGCACATCTCAGAGCTGGCCGACCACAAGGTCGAGAACCCGCAGGACGTCGTCGGCACCGGCGAGGAGATCGACGTCAAGATCCTCCGCGTCGACACCGTCGAGCGGAAGATCGGCCTCTCCCTCAAGCGCGCCCAGTGGGGCGACACCTCCGCCGGCGGGGGCGAGGGCGGCGGAGGCGACTCCGGCTACGACTTCGGCGGCGGCGGCGGCATGGACCTGCCCAGCCGAGGCGGCATGGACGACCACGGCTCCATGGGCACCGACAAGATCCAGTTCGACACCTGATCCGTCCGGAGCCCGTCGTGCCCCCGGCGTGCCCCCACGCCGTGCCCGCGCAAGGCAACAAGGCCTCCGCCTCTGGGGCGGGGGCCTTTTTCGTGGGACCGCAAATCCGGGCCTCGTTCGAGTTGGGGCGAACCGCTCAGCAGAGGGCCGCGAAGCACACAAACGAGAGCCACACCACGCGGCGCTGGAATTCTGTCATGGCAAACAAACGCATCTTCAGTTGTTCCTGTCTGGCTATGTGGTGCCGTGCCCGCTCCGCGGGCTCTGCACGATACTCCGTTCAATCCGCGTGCCACCCCCATCGGGGTTCCCCCGGAGGGCCGGAACGGAGCGCAACGGGTGTTTTCGGGCGTGTTCTCGGACGCACGCGAGCCGGGGCGGCGTTGCGTCTGGGCAACGTGTTGCGAGCGCACCACGCGTTCTCGGCCCTGTGCTGCCTGCCGGGGGCCTGGTGCCAGTCGCAGGCGCTGGCGCAGGCGGACCCGGTCCAGCCCGGCGAGGCGCTGGCGGTGTTCGAGCGTGCGGACGCCTGGATCGAGTCCGGCCAAGTGCCTCCCGGGGCCGAGTCGTCGCCGGTCGCGGGCGCCTCGGTCGCGATCCGTCTCGACGGTCGTCTGGTCGGGCGCGGTGTGAGCATCGGCCCCGAGCCGGACGCGGGTCGCGTGGGACGGGCCGTGGAGGAGGCGCTGCGGGTGGCGCGCAGCGCGATGGAGGAGGCGGGCCCGGAGCCCCGGATGACGCTCTCGCTGGAACTGGCGACCGAGCTGGTCCCGATCCGGCTGGCGGAGGGCGAGGACCTGGCGACCCGACTCTCACCCGGCCTGGACGGGCTGGCGCTGCGCCGTGGGGACCAGACCGCGGCCCTGTTCCCAAGCCAGATGCGCGAGCGCGACACGCTCCCCTCGGCGGCCCTGGGCCCGCTGGTGGCCCTGCTGGGCGGCACGACCGCCGAGAAGCTCACGCCGGCGTTCGAGCTGCAGGAGCAGGGGTACGCGCTGTACCGCTTCCGCACCACGCAGCTGGCCGAGCCGGTCCCCGGGATGAGCCCCAGGTTCCTGCACCGGGGCGGGCGGGTGGTCGGGATGCACGAGATCACCGAGGCGGGGCTGACCGAGTACGCCCAGGGGCTGATCAACCACCTGATCGGGCTGGAGTGGAACGGGCGCGAGCCCGTCGGGCTCGGCGGGTCGCTGGAGCCCGTGACCGGGCGGCGCGACGAGCTGCACGCCCCCCCGGTCACCCAGGCCAGCGTCGCGCTGGCCCTGCTGCGGGCCTCCAGGCTGGCCGGGCTGGACCCCGTGACCGCCGAGATGGCCCGCTCCTCGGGCGAGCAGCTCCTGCGCGAGCTCGCCGACGTCGCCGACACCGAACCGGAGCCCTGGGGCAGCGCGGACAGCGCCGCGGCGTGCGTCATCGCGCTCGCGGAGATCCCGGAGCGCCGGCTCGAATCGGACCCCGAGCTGAGCGCCCTGCGGGACCGGTGCCTGCCGGCGGTGCGCGGCGCCCACAGCGAGCGGACGGGCTTCACCCAGGCGCTCGGCTCCGGTCGGACGGCGCTGGTGGCTTACGCGCTCGTGCGCGACGCGATCCGCTTCGGGGGCGACCGCGTGGGCGCTCGCGCCGCGGTCAACGCGGTCTACCGCGACACGCCCCCGGGCCTGCTGGTCTCCCAGATGCCCTGGCTGGGCTGGGCCAGCCTGGAGCTGGCCGGGCCGGACCCCGTCCCGAGCGCGACGCTGCTGCGCGAGATGCGCGCCCTGGTCTGGCAGAACCGACTCCGCTCCGTGGACGTGGAGTACCAGGACCGCGACCTGGCGGGCGGGATCGTCTTCACGCGCGGCACGACCCCGCTGCCCACGTGGCACTCGCTCCGCCCCCTGGCCTTCATCGTGTCGATGCTCGGGCGCGAGGAGCTCACCGCGCGCACCGGCACCGGCGAGCCCGGCGAGTGGTCCACGGAGCTGGTCAACGCCATGGAGTCGCTCCGCTTCGTCATGCAGCTCAGCGCGGGGCTGGAGGAGGGGCACATGTACGCCCAGCCGGGCCTGGCGCGCTACGGCGTTCGGGCCTCGCTGTGGGACCAGTCGATGCCCACCGAGGCCTCGGCCCTGGCCCTGCTGACGGTCACCGAGCTGCTCGAGGCCATCCGGTCCAGGCGGGGCGCCCAGGACGCCGACTGAGGGCCCGAAGGGGCGTCTTTCGGCCCCGGCGCTCGGGCCCTGTTCGCGTGTCGATTCGGGGGGGCGATCGGGCCGCAAATCGCGTGTTCGCCTATCATTCCCGACCCCTCCGAGCCCTCGCACGGGCGGGGTCGCCCCGGCCCGGAATCGGACCTCCGGGGGCCGCCTCGCACCCCCGGCTCCGAGCACACCCCGGGCTTCTTTGCCCTCCCTGACAGGCAGCCTGCATGACCACGGACGACCCGCAGAACACGCCCGACCATCCCATCGACGAGACCGGGGGCTCGATGAGCCGCCTGAACGTCGTGGACCACGACATCGAGAAGGAGCTCCAGGAGAGCTACCTCACCTACGCCATGAGCACCATCATGGACCGGGCCCTGCCCGACGTCCGAGACGGGCTCAAGCCCAGCCAGCGACGCATCCTCGTCGCCATGAACGACCTCAACCTCCGCCCCGGCAAGAAGCACCTCAAGTGCGCCAAGATCTGCGGCGACACCTCGGGCAACTACCACCCGCACGGCGAGAGCGTCATCTACCCGACGATGGTTGGTATGGCGCAGGGATGGAAGATGCGCGTCCCGCTGGTCGATCCCCAGGGCAACTTCGGCTCGATCGACGGCGATCCGCCCGCCGCCATGCGGTACACCGAGGCGCGCATGCACCACGCAGCGGTCGACATGCTCGCCGATCTCAAGCTCGACACCGTCGACTTCCAGTCCAACTACGACGACCGCCTGCTGGAGCCGACGGTGCTCCCGGCCAAGTTCCCGAACCTGCTGATCAACGGCGGCATGGGCATCGCGGTGGGCATGGCCACCAGCCTCCCACCGCACAACCCCGGCGAGATCCTCGACGCCATCGTCCGCGTCGTCAACGACCCCGACATCGACCTCGCCTCCCTCATGACCGACGAGACCGACGAGGACGGGACCGTTGTCCGAAAGGGTGTCCAGGGGCCCGACTTCCCCACAGGCGGCGTCATCCACGGACGCACCGGCATCCTCGAGGCCTACAGCTCCGGGCGCGGGCGCGTCACCGTCCGCGGCACCTGCCACGTCGAGGAGCAGAAGAGCGGGCGCGAGCACCTGGTCATCGACGAGATCCCGTACGGCCTGGTGCAGAACACCCTGGTCGAGAAGATCGTCGAGGCGGTCAAGGACGAGCGCCTCAAGGACATCGCCGACATCCGCAACGAGTCGGGGCGGACCGCCCAGACCCGCATCGTGCTGGAGCTCAAGAAGAACGCCGACGCCGCGGTCATCGAGAACCAGCTCTACCAGCACACCCCGCTGCAGCAGACCTTCAGCATCATCAACATCGCGCTGGTGAACCGCCAGCCCCGGACGATGGGGCTCAGGCAGCTCATCCAGTGCTTCATCGACCACCGGTTCGAGGTCATCCGCCGGCGGACGGCCCACCTGCTGCGCGAGGCCAAAAAGCGGGCCCACGTGCTCGAGGGCATGATCTACGCGGTCTGCGACATCGACGAGGTCATCGCCCTCATCCGCTCGAGCCAGACGCGCGAGGAGGCCATCCAGAAGCTGATGGACCGGCGGTTCTCCATCCGCTCCGACGACCCCAAGGCGGCAGACATCCCCGCCTGGTTCATGAACCGCGTGCGCTCGCTGGACGACGAGGGCGGCGCCCTGCTGACGCGCGTGCAGGCCGAGACCATCGGCGGCATGCGCCTCATCCAGCTCGTCGGGCTCGAGATCGAGCGGCTCGTCAAGGAGTACAACGAGCTCGTCGAGCAGATTGAGGAGTACGAGGCCATCCTCGCCGACGACCAGAAGGTCCGGGACCTCATCGTCGCCGACTGCGACGAGATGAAGCAGCGGTACGCCACCGGCAAGCGGTCCGAGCGTCTCACCCGGATCGAGGAGGCCGCGGGCGACATCGACCTGGCCGCCCTGATCCAGGAGCAGGACATGGCCGTCACCGTGTCCAACCAGGGCTACGCCAAGCGGGTGCCGCTGGAGACCTACCGGGCCCAGGGGCGTGGGGGCAAGGGCATCCGGGCCTCGGACTCCAAGGACGACGACTTCATCGAGCACCTGTTCGTGGCCAGCACGCACGACGACCTGCTCTGCTTCACCGACACCGGTCGCGTGTTCAGGATCAAGGTCTTCGAGCTGCCCGAGATGAGCCGCACCAGCAAGGGCCGCCCGATCGTCAACTACATCGACCTGAAGCCGGGCGAGCGGACGTGCGCCTACCTGGCGATCAAGGACTTCGAGTCGGGCAGCCACTTCCTCACGTTCGTCAGCCGCAACGGCGTGGTGAAGAGGACCGCGCTCAAGGAGTACCGCAATGTCAACCGCAGCGGGCTGATCGCGGTCGGCATCCGAGAGGACGACGCCCTGCTGGACATCCGCCTGACCGAGGGCGCCGACGACCTGATGCTCGTCACCTCCAACGGCATGGCCATCCGCTTCAACGAGCAGGACGTCCGGCTGATGGGTCGCACCGCGGCGGGCGTCAAGGGCATCGACCTGGCCGAGGGCCACAGCGTCGTCGGCATCGTCCGCGTCCCGATGGTGGTCGACCGGGCCGACCCGGACGTCACGCACACCTCACCCGAGTCGCTGGAGCGAAACCTCAGCCTGCTCACCATCACCGAGAACGGGTACGGCAAGCGCACCCCGGTCGACGAGTACCGCGTGCAGCCGGAGACGGGCCCCATGCGGTCGCAGAGCCGGGGCGGCAAGGGGCGGACCGACATCAAGACCACCGACCGCAACGGCCCCTCCGTCGCCGGGATCGGCGTCTACGACGACGAGGACGTGGTCGTCATCACCCGCGGCGGGCTCCTGGTCCGCATGGCGGCGGATTCGATCTCCAGCTACGGACGCGGGACCCAGGGCGTGCGGATCGTGGCCCTGAACGACGGAGACGCGGTCGTCTCGGCCGGGCGGGTCGAGGAGTCGGACGAGGCCGAGGAGCCGGGCGGCGAGGGCGTCTCTGACGCGACGCCGGTTTCCGAGTAGACTGTCCTTCCCCCCTGGCCCCCCCGCCCCCTCACCCCGCGCACGCCGCACGCGCCACCGAGGACCCAGCCATGGCCATCGAATGGTCCGACGACATCATGCTCGCCAACCTCGCCGACGAGCCCGCGCTGTCCGACGAACTGAACCTGATCTGCGATCAGATCGAGGACTCGGGCGACAAGCCGCACGCCGTGCTCGATTTCCGCTCCGTGAGCTACATCAACTCCTCCAACATCGCCCAGCTCCTCCGCCTGCGGAAGATCCTGGACGCCGCCGGACGCGAGATGCGGATCTGCGGCGTCGCGGACGAGGTGTGGTCGGTGCTGATGGTCACGGGGCTGGACAAGGTCTTCACGTTCTCGCCTGACACGCTCACGGCCCTGGCCTCCCTCCAGATCGGCGATCCGGGCGACTGAGCCGTGGCGGTCCCCGGGCGTGCCGCGTCGCGAGACGCGGGCCGCTGCGCCCTCGGGCTCACTCCCACACACGCGGTGCACGACCGGAGTTCGAGAGATAATCAGGCCGGTTGTCGTAAACCTGCATCCCGGGCCCCCCGAGACCGAATCCTCGCCGTCCCCGGCCGGTAGACTCCCCCGAGACCCCCTTGATGCAGCGCGTGGACACCCCAGCACAACCCGGCGAGACCGACGCCCAGGCTTCCGACACCGAGGCCGCGCCGGGATCGCCCCTGCCGGGAGGCGTCGCGCGCCCCCGGACGGACCGCCAAGCGGTCGCGGAGCTGCGCGGGGTGCAGAAGACGTACTACAAGCCCGACGGCTCGATCATGGTCGAGGCGCTCAAGGGGCTGGACCTGCGGATCGACGCGGGCGAGTACGTCGCGATCATGGGCGCCTCGGGCTCGGGCAAGTCCACCCTCATGAACATCCTGGGCTGCCTGGACCGCCCGACCGCGGGGCAGTACCTGCTCGACGGCGTGCCCGCGGAGAGCCTGGGCGACGAGGAGCTCAGCAAGTTCCGCGGACGCAAGATCGGCTTCGTCTTCCAGGCGTTCAACCTGATCCCGCAGCTCACCGTCGCCCAGAACGTCGAGGTCCCGCTGTTCTACCAGGGCGTGGACGCCGAGGAGCGCCGCGCGCGGGCGCTGCAGAAGCTCGACCTGGTCGAGCTGGGCGACCGGACGGACCACCGCCCGCGCGAGCTCTCGGGCGGGCAGCAGCAGCGCGTCGCCATCGCTCGCTCGCTCGTCACCGAGCCCGTGGTGCTGATGGCCGACGAGCCGACCGGCAACCTCGACTCAACCACCGGCAACGCGATCCTCGAGCTGTTCGAGTCGCTTCACGACAACGGCATGACCATCATCATGGTCACCCACGACGACTCGGTCGCCGAGCGCTGCGAGCGGATCGTCCGCCTCAAGGACGGCGAGCTCGAGTCCGACCGGGTGCTGCGCCGGCGCCACGCCTGAAGCCGCCCCACACACGCCGCGCCATGGCCATCCGCGATCGTCGCGAACCCGCACCCGCGCGTGTCGGCGTGGTTCAGGCGGCGTCGCGGTTGTAGCGCTTCGATTCGCTCAGGCGCATCGTGAGGATGGTCGCGTCGTTGCTGCGGTGCAGCGAGCCCGGCATGGCGTCGCACAGACGCTCCAGCCGGGCGCACTCCTCGCCCAGCGAGCCCTCCGAGCCGGACACGGCCTGCAGCTCGTGCATCAGGTCGTGGTCCGCGGCGTCGCGGAAGGCCTGCTCGGCCCCGTCGCTCAGGAAGGCCAGCACGCCGTGCTCGTCGAGCGTGGTGGTGGTCTCCCGGAACTCCGCCCCCTCGCGGGTCCCCAGCGGGGAGCCGCTGATCCCGAAGCGGCGCACGCCCTCGGGGGTGGCGATGGTGGGCAGCGGCGCACCGGCGGAGGCGAGGGTCAGCTCGGCGCTGCGCAGGTCGAGCAGGGCGTAGACCGCCGCGGCCCGATGCCCGGCGCCGGTGACCTGGAACTCGCAGAGCTGCTCGTTGAGGACGCTCAGGGCCTGGCTGGGATGAAACACCGAGGTGAGCCCGCTCTCGCGTCCCATCGCCCGCAGGGCCCGGATCAGGCGCATGCACAGCAGCGCGCCGGCGGTCCCCTCGCTCAGACCGTCGGCCATGAAGATCCGCACCACGTCCTCGTCCACCAGCGCCACGTCGATCAGGTCGCGCGGGATGACGCCCGCGGCCCGGTGGGCGACGCCCAGCTCCAGCCCCATGATGCGGGGCGGCGTCTTCGGGATCAGCTCGTCGGGCAGCAGGCCCGCCAGGTGCAGCTCCTCGCCGCTGGAGGGCGCCTCCATCGCCCGGGTGACCAGACGCTCGGCGATGTCCAGCTCGCGCGACAGGCGGGTGACCGTGGGCTGGCGTTTCTCCAGGGTCGTGAGCATCGAGACGACCTCCTCGGGCGGGGTGTCCCAGTGCTCCACCAGGATGCCCTCCTCGTTGACGGCCCGCAGGCGGTCGTCGAGCCGCTCGCACAGGATCAGCGTCGGGCGGTTGGTCCGGCGGGCGTGCTCGAGGATCGAATAGGTCTGGGTGCGGGGCTCGTCCGAGGGCACGATGGCGAGCATGGCCGAGAGGCTGGCCTGGTTGTCGTCTGCCTGTTCGTGCTGCAGCATCGGCACGGTCGTGAGGCGGACGGAGGGCGACCGCCCCGGCCAGCAGCGCAGGACCGGGCCGATCCAGCGCTCGACCGGGCCTCGCAGGGTCAGCCCGCAGCAGACCGTCAGGGTCTTGGGCTCGTGGTGTTGGTGTGGTTCGGTCACCGGGGCGTGTCCTCTCGTCGCTCGCCTCAGGCGGCGAGGCGCGCCTCCTGCGCGACCGGGCTGATCAGCAGTGCCGTCACGTCGTCGGGCTGGTGCAGCGACCCGACCTGGCTGTCTAGCTCGGCGTTCAGCCGCAGGGCCGCCTCGCGCACGCCACCGGCGCCGCCCGATGCGGAGACGCTCGCGAGCTTCTCGAGGTGGGTCCGGGTCGGACGCTTGAGGTCCTCGCCCGTCGCCCCCTCGTCCGGGAAGGCCATCTCGAAGCCGTCGCTGAACAGCACCAGCACCTCGCCCGGGCTGAGCGTGAACTCGGCCTCGCCGAACTCCGCCTCCTCGAACACGCCAAGCAGCGGTCCCCCGGTCTCGATGCGACGGCTCCCGCTCGGGCCGCACACGATCGGGGGCGGGTGACCTGCCCCGGCCAGGCGGACGCGCCCGGTCGGGGCGTCGATCAGGCCGTACACCGCGGTGGCGAAGCGGCTGGAGGAGCCCCCGTGGCGCACCAGCTCGTCGTTGAGTCGTTCGAGGGCCTCGACGGGGCTCAGGATGCGTTCGCTGTCGCCCACGCCCTCGGTCATGCGCAGCGACCGGGCGATGATCTGGGTCATCATTGCCGCGGGCACCCCGTGCCCCACCGCGTCGGCGATGAAGAAGGCAATCGTGTCGTCGTCGAGCCTGCGGAGGTCGTACACGTCACCGGAGACGTCCCCGGCGGGGCGGTACACCACGCCCAGGTCAACCAGCCCCGCACCGCAGTTGGCGCTGGGCAGGAACTCACGCTGCACGCTCGCGGCCCGGCGCATCTCCGCGTTCCACTCGATCAGCTGACGCTGCACACCGTCGAGCATCATGCGGCTCAGCCGGTGCTCGCGCGCGATGCGGTCGATCACCTCCTGGCGGGCGGCCAGGGTCGCCAGCGAGGTCGCGATGTGGGCCGGGTCGGTGCACCAGGGCAGGGTGGGGGCCCCGAGCACCGCGGTGGGCTTGTCGCTGGGCTCGGTTAGCACCAGCACCGCGCCCATCGACTCCTCGACGTACCCCTCCAGCACCGCCAGGGTCGAATCCCGCTCATGCTTGCTCAGCAGCACGACCAGCACCCCCTCGCGATGGCCGGCCGGGTTGCGGACGCTGTCCCAGGTGGTCACACGCACGCTGGGCCGGAGCATCCCCATGGGCCAGGAGAGCAGCACCGGCGACAGGATCGATTCCGGGTCGAGACGCTCCGAGAGCAGCGGCGACGCCGTCAGCAGCACCTCAAACTCGCCCCGGCCCTGCACCATGCGTCACTCCGTCATGGACACCCGACGTGGCGGACGCGCAGCGTCGTCCGATCCGGGCGTGTATCGACCCGGACGGGACACGACTTGGGCCCGATTCCGGGCGTGCGGGCACACAAAGCTGTGCGTCGCACCCCTGATCGGGGTGGGGTCTACTCGGTGAAGTGGTCCAGCAGCTCGGTGTCGAGGTCGATCCTGTCGCCGGGCTTGACGTCGAGCTCTTCGAGGGCTCCGCCGGGGATCTCGATGGCGTACTTCGCGGCGTACCGGCTGCCGTACCGCTTCAGGCGGGAGGCGTAGGCCCGGTTCAGGTAGTCGCCGACCTCGCCCTCGCCCTCGCCGCGCGGGGGCTCGATGGGCATGTGGTGGGTGGCGGTGACGTTGCCGGTGGCGTCGAGGAAGATGATGTCGAGCGGGATGAAGCAGTCCCGCATCACGAAATAGCGCTCGTCGGAGCGGGGGAAGCTGAAGAGCATGCCGGCGTCGGGGGCGAGCTCGGTCCTCTGGCCGAGCCCCTTGGTGCGGGTCGCGTCGTCGAGGGCGAGCTCGAGGGTGTAGGTCTTGCCGGAGATGGTGACCTTCATGGTCGCGGGGGCGACCTCGGGCATGGGCTCGGCGCAGCCGGAGAGCTTCACGCACGCGGGCAGGGTGACCACGCACGCAGCGGCGAGCAGGAACACGCGTCGATTGATCCGTCTCAGCATCCCGTCAGCCATCGCTGGGCCCTCTCGTCGAAGATCACGTCTGAGTCTGGAATCCTACTCGGATCGAGCCGGTCCCGGAACTCATCGGCGGACATCGGCTCCGGCTCGACAGAATCGGGGGGCAGCAGGCCGGCCCAGAGGCCCGCGAGGGCGATCACGCGGCGCGGGTCGAGGCCCTGCTCGCGCCAGGTGGCCAGGCGGGTGTCGCCGTGACGCTTGGCGAGCCGGAGTCCGTCGGTCCCGCGGACCAGCGGGGTGTGCCAGTAGCGGGGGGCCCATTCGAGCCCGAGGGCGCGGGCCAAGGCCAGCTGGCGGGGCGCGGACTCGAGCAGGTCGTTGCCCCGGACGATATCGGTCACGCCCTGGCGGTGGTCGTCGATGACGACCGCGAGCTGGTAGCTGGGCTGGTCCCTCTTGGTCCAGACGACGAAGTCGCCGATGGTGTCGGGCAGCGCGATGCGCTGCGGGCCGAGCAGCTCGTCGGTGAACTCGACGGGCTCGTCGGGCACCGCGAAGCGCCAGTTGCCGCCCCTGGCCTCGAAGGCGCGGGGCCGTGGCTCGGGTCGCAGGGAACGCGGGAAGACGGTCTCGCCGGAGCCCTCCTGCGGGGCGCTGGCGGCGGACTCGATCTCGGAGCGGGTCAGGTCGCAGGGGTACGCTCGCCCCGAGGAGGCGAGCGAGCGCATCGCGTCGGAATAAGGGGTCAGGTCGAGGGACTGCAGCATCGGCCCGTCGTCCCAGTCGATCCCGAGCCAGCGGAGCAGGTCGACGGTCTGCTCGACGGCGCCCGGCTTGACGCGCGGGGTGTCGAGGTCCTCGATCCGCAGGACGATGCGCCAGCCCCGCGAGCGTGCGAGGCCCCAGGCCAGGAGGAAGGAAAAGGCGTTGCCCAGGTGCAGCGCGCCGGTGGGTGAGGGCGCGAGGCGTGTGACGCGAGACGACGCGTCGTCTCGCGCTTTTTCCGGCTTGACAGGAACATTCGCCTCGTCGCCCATGCCTTGCACGCCAGAGCGTACACTGCGTCTCACCTCGCGTGCATGAGCCCGAAGGAGATCGGTGTGGCCACGAAGTTCAGCGAGCAGCAGGTCTCGAGCGCCCTTGAGAACGTGCCCGAGTGGGACGAGCTCAACGGGGAGATCACACGGACGTTCCAGTTCGACGACTTCGTGAGCGCGATGGCGTTCGTGCAGAAGGTCGCGGACTATGCCGAGTCCGCCCAGCACCACCCGGACATCCTGATCCGCTACAACAAGGTCACCCTGACGGTGTCCACCCACGACGCGGGCGGGATCACGGAGAAGGACTTCGACCTGGCCGCGGCGATGGACCGGCTGGTCGGGTGACCTGCCCGGTGGTGCTGTGTGGGGTGGGCCGAACGAGACCCCGGAGGGGGGGCGACTTGGGCGTGCGGGGGACTGTGGGAGCGGGGGGCTACTTGAGCTCGACCGTCCAGTAGGCCTCGTCCAGGAAGGCCTTCCAGGACCGGTACTTCTCGTGCCCGAGCTTCATCGCGATGAGCGGGTGGCGTCTGGGCCGGTGCGGCCTGCGGATCAGGCTCATGTTGGCCTGCTCCGGGGTGCGTCCGCCCTTGCGGGCGTTGCAGCGGACGCAGGCGCACACGAGGTTCTCCCACGTGTCAGGGCCGCGCTGGGCCTTTGGCGTGACGTGGTCGATCGAGAGCTCGGCGGTGGGGAAGTGGTGGCCGCAGTACTGGCAGCGGTTGCGGTCGCGAGCGAAGAGGTTGCGCCGGTTGAGCTTGACCTGCTGCCTCGGGAGCTTGTCGTATCCGACGAGGCGGATGATCCTGGGCACCGCGATGTCGACGCGCACGGTGCGGACCCAGTCGTGGGCGTCGGGCTCGAACTCCTTGCGGAGCTCGGAGAGCTCGGTCCAGGACTCGAAGTCGTGGTTGGAATAGACGCCGTCGTCCTCGTGGATGACCTCGGCGACGTCACGCGCGAGCAGGCAGAAGGCGTGGCGTGCCGAGACGACCCGCACCGCGACGTACAGCTTGTTCAGGACGAGGACCTTGGACGCCAGCCCCTCGCCCTCGGTCGGGGGGACCGGGGCGAGCGTGCCGGCGACAGCGTCCGGGGCTCCATCGGAGCCGACCGGGCCGGCCGCGACGGGCCGTGGTCGTCTCAAACGTCTGCGAGACATGCAGTGAGTATATGTACCGGGCGCGTCGAGAGTTCGCAAGCGATCGCGGACCGATTCGGGTCGGGCGCGCCCGATTCACCGAACCTTGACGTTTTCGGTCGTTGCGGGGACAGGCCCCGAGCCGTTCTCAGTGTCGGAAATGGCGGACGCCGGTGGTCAGGCAGGTGACGGAGCGCGCCTCGCAGAGGTCAAACGTGTCCTGATCTCTCCTGGAGCCGCCCGGGTGCACGATCATCGAGACGCCCGCGTCTGCCAGCAGCGTCGGGCCGTCGTCGAAGGGGAAGAAGGCGTCGGAGTACGCGATGGCCCCCCGGGCCCGCTCGCCGGCCTTCTCGATCGCCAAGCGGCAGGAGGCGACCCGATCCATCTGCCCAGCGCCCGCACCGAAGAGGCGGACGCCGCTCGCGTCCGGCCCGCCCAGGCACACCGCGTTGGACGACAGGGCCCGCCCGATGCACTCGAGGACGCCGGCCTGCCTGAGCTGCTCGGGCGTGGGCTCCGGGCCCGCCCGGTGCTCCCAGGCGTCGGGGGTGGGGGGGGCGTCGTCGCGGTCCTGCACCAGCGCCCCGCCGGGCAGCCAGCGGACCTCGCGCCCGCCCGGCTCGGCTCTGATGTCCCCGACGGCGAGCACGCGGCAGTTCTTCCAGCGAGCCTCCAGCACCCCGACCGCACCGTCACCGAACGATGGGGCGAGCACGACCTCGAAGAAACTGCCCTCGCCCGCGATCCGCTCGGCGGTATCGCGGTCGAGGGGGGCGCTGCACGCCAGGATGCCGCCGAAGGCCGCGAGCGGGTCGCCCGCCAACGCCAGCCCGCAGGCCGAGGCGGCGTCGGGCGCGGTCGCGGCCCCGCACGGGTTGGTGTGCTTGACGACCGCCGCCCCGCCCCCCCCGCCCCCCCCGCCCCGCCCGGCGGGCCCGAGCGCCAGGGCCAGCCCGAGCGCGGAGGCGGCGTCGTTGAGGTTGTTGTAGCTCAGGGGCTTGCCGGCGAGCTGGCGTGCGTGCAGCACCGAGGCTCCGGCGAAGGACTCGTCGCGGTAGACCGCGCCCCGCTGGTGCGGGTTCTCGCCGTAACGCAGCTCCCCGGCCCTGCGGACCGAGAGGGTGAGGCGCTCCGGGAAGTCGTCGCCGGCCCGGCGGGCGAAGTAGGCGGAGATGGCGGCGTCGTAGGACGCGGTCCGCTCGAAGGCGGCCTGGGCCAGGCGGCGCCGCAGCGCCAGCGTCGTGCCGCCGCCCCGGATCTCGTCCAGCACCGCCGGGTACTGGGCGGGATCGGTCACCACCGCGACGGAGGCGTGGTTCTTGGCACCCGATCGGATCATGGCGGGCCCGCCGATATCGATCTGCTCGATGGCCTCGTCGTCGGTCACGCCCGCGCGGGCGATGGTGCGCTCGAAGGGGTACAGGCTGACGCAGACGAGGTCGATGGGGCCGATGGCGTGCTCGTCCATCGCCGCGGCGTGGTCCGGGTTGTCGCGGACGGCGAGCAGCCCGGCGTGCACCTTGGGGTGCAGGGTCTTGACGCGTCCGTCCATCATCTCGGGGAAGCCTGTGACGTGCTCGACGGGGGTGACGGGGATCCCCGCGTCGGCGATGGCCTTGGCGGTGCCGCCGGTGGAGACCAGCTCGGCCCCGGCGTCGTGCAGGGCGCGGGCGAACTCGACCAGCCCGGCCTTGTCGGAGACGGAGAGGAGCGCCCGTCGCACGGGCACGCGGGTGGGGTCGGTGGTCATCGCCGTCTTTCGAGCGGTGGAGAGAGTCGTCATGGCGTCCGTGCCCATCGGTGCGGGGTGTGGCGGCGGGCGTGCGGAGCCGGCGCCCGTCTGGATCGTCGGGCCGGGTTACCTGGGCTCGAACTTGAGCACCGTGCCGCGACCGGCCACGGCGTACAGGTTGCCGTTCTCGAACTTGTCGGTCTGGATGCCCCTGATGCCCGGGAAGCGTGCGGCGACGATGATGTCGCCGTTCTCGGGGTCGAGGGCGGCGAGCGTGACGCCGTTCCAGGCCAGCAGCTCTCCGTCGCGTACGCCGACGATCCAGCCGTTGGGGACGTCGGGCTGGCGCCAGACCTCCTCGCCGCTGACCTTGTCGAGGCAGACGACGCCGAGGCTGGGGGAGGCGAAGTAGACCACGTCCCCGTGCATGACTGGCTGGACCTTGAGCGGCTCGCTGGTGCGGTAGCGCCAGATGCGTCGCCCCTCGGCGAAGCCGTAGACGGAGCGGTCGAGGCTGGCGATGACGACATAGTAGAAGTCGGTGACGGGGTTGCTGGCGACGCCGCCGCTGATGCGCTCGACGACCTTGGCGCTGGGCCCGTCTAGGTCGATGGTGGCGACCTCGCCGGTCTGCGAGACGGCGACGAGCTCGTAGGGGTTCATGAGCACGGGGTTGGCCGAGATGGTGCCGCCCACGCCGTAGCGCCAGTCGGTGAGGTTGTGCTCGCGGTCGATCGCGATCAGCTCTCCGTCGAGGGTGCCGAAGATGGCGCGGCTGCCGTTGAGGACCGGCTCGGTGTTGACGAGCTTCTGGAAGTCGGTGCGGGCGAGGAGGTTGCCCGTGTCCATCTCGACCTCGTGGAGCTGTGTCTCGGTGGTGAACAGCAGGGTGTCGCCGTCGCGCTCGAGCCCGAGCACCTTGGTCTCGGGGCGGTCCATCTCGGCGCCCCAGACCAGTCGCCCTGTGTTGCTCTGCATGACCGAGACGACGGTGTTGCTGTCCCGGGTGACGATCCGGTCGTCGTAGGCCTCGATCTCCTCGATCGCGGCGCCGGGGGAGACCTGCGGGTAGCCGGCCCAGGCCCAGCGGTAGCCGAGCTGCTTCCAGGCCTCGTGGTCGATGGTGGCCTCGTCCAGGGCGGTGACGGGCGTCCGGTCCGTCCCCGTCGCGGGCTGGGTGCGGGTCGTGGAGGGCGCCGGCTCGGTCTGGGCCCTGGAGCCGCTCGAGCCGCACCCGCAGACCAGCACCAGAGCCGTGGCCCCCGACACAAGCAACGCGATCCGACCTGACACCATGCTGTCACCTCTCCAAATCGTGGCCATCTCGGGGGTCCGGGCCCGCGCCGGGCGGCTCGGGGGGACGCTGGGGCGGGATCATACGGCCCTTTGCCGCCGGAACCATGCCCGGCCCTCCTCTACGCCCCGAATCCGGGTCCGGCTTGACTCAACCCGAAAAACGGGTCTGATTCGGCGTGTTCACCGGACTCGTCCAGGCCGTCGGCACCCTGACCGAATCGATCCCGACCGAGGCGGGTCGCCGGCTGGTGATCGATCCGGGCGAGTGGGGGCACTCACCGAACCCGGGCGACTCGATTTCCGTCTCAGGTTGCTGTCTGACCGTGGTCGACGTGTCGGAGCAGGGCTGGTCGTTCGACGCGATCCCGGAGACCCTGGCGAAGACGACGCTGGGCGGGCTGGAGGCTGGCAGTCGCGTGAACCTGGAGCACGCCGTGACCGCCAGCACGCCGATGGGGGGGCACTTCGTGCAGGGGCACGTGGACGGGGTGGGGCGTGTGGCCCGGATCGAGACCGACGACGGCTGGCGCGTGCGGGTCGAGCCGCCGGCTGATCTGATGAAGTTCATGATCCCGAAGGGATCGGTGACGATCGATGGGGTCAGCCTGACGCTCGCGTCGATGGACCCGGGCGCGGGTTGGATCGAGGTCGCCCTGATCCCGGAGACCCTCGACCGAACGACGCTGCGAGGTCTGAAGACGGGCGACGGGGTGAACCTCGAGGCGGACATGCTGGTGAAGGCGGTGGTGCACACGACCGAGGCCGTCCTCGAGGCGAGGGGCGGCTGATCGTGCGTGTCCTCGGCATCGATCCCGGCCTCAACATCACCGGCTTCGGCTGCGTCGAGGGTGAGGTGCTCAGCGAGACGATCGTGGACGCGGGGGTGTTCCGGCTGGCCAAGGCGGGGGCCGCGGACTCTGCCGAGTCGCTCAGCGCCCGGCTGGTTGAGCTCGAGCGGGACCTGAAGGACCTGATCGAGGAGTTGAAGCCCGACGCGGTCGCGGTCGAGGCGATGTTCACCAACCCCAAGCACCCCGGCACCATCGTCAAGATGGCCCACGGGCGCGGCGTGGTGCTGCTGACGATCAAGCGTTCGGGCACGCCCGTCATCGAGCTCCCGCCGGCGGAGGTCAAGAAGGGCATCGCCGGGCACGGGCAGGCGAAGAAGGCCCAGATGCAGGACGCGATCATGCACCTATTCCGGCTGGCCGAGCCGCCGCAGCCGGACATGGCCGATGCGCTGGCGATCGCGGTGACGGCGCTGCGGCGTGAGCACGCGCGGGTGTGAAGCCCTGATCTCATCGGTGCCCTGCATCGGCCCGAAGGGCGAAGCAGGCCTTGGCAGCAACCGCCTTCGCCCTGCGGGTCGAAGGCGGGCACCGAAGGACTATGCACCGTCTCCGCGCCACCCGGCGTGCCCGATCCGAATATCCTTTCCTCCCATGGCCGACGATCCCAAACGACTCGCCGCACAGGTCCTCATCGTGGAGGACGAGCCGGAGCACGCCGACGTGATGAGCGAGGCGCTGCGTCGCCCCGGGCACGTGTGCACCATCGTGGGGGGCGTGCGGGCGGCGTTGGAGGAGCTCACCGGGGGCTCGTTCGACGTGATCGTGACGGACCTGCGGATGCCCGAGTCGGCCGGGTTCGACGCCGGCGGCGCGGGGATCGTGGACCCCGACGGCGGGAACGCTGGCATGGTGGTGCTGAACGCCGCGTCCGCCCACCAGCCCGACGCCGAGACGATCATGGTGACGGCGCACGGCGACGTGCCGACGGCCCGCCAGGCGTTCAAGGTCGGGGCGTACGACTTCATCGAGAAGCCGCTGGACCTGGACGTGTTCCGCGAGCTGGTGAACCGGGCCGCGGAGAACGTGCTGCTGCGTCACGAGTCGGGCGAGCTGAGCGAGCTGGTGCAGCACGACGGGTTCGAGGGCATCGTGGCGGGCTCCGAGCCGATGCGGAAGATCCTGAAAACCGTGAAGACGGTGGCCGCGAGCACGATCCCGGTGCTGATCACCGGCGAGAGCGGCACGGGCAAGGAGCTGATCGCGGAGGCGGTGCACGCCAACTCGCCCCGCTCGGGCAAGCGGTTCGTGGCGTTCAACTGCGCCGGGCAGACCGAGAGCCTGCTCGAGGACCAGCTCTTCGGGCACGTGCGGGGGGCGTTCACCGGGGCGGACAAGGACCGCGAGGGCGTCTTCGAGTACGCCGACGGGGGGACGCTGTTCCTCGACGAGATCGGGGACATGCCGCTGACGATGCAGGCCAAGCTGCTGCGGGTGCTGGAGAGCGGCGAGGTGGTGCGGGTCGGCGACAACGCGCCGCGGTCGACCAACGTCCGTTTCGTCAGCGCGACGAACAAGGACCTCAAGAAGATGGTGAGCGAGGGGACGTTCCGCGAGGACCTGTTCTTCCGCATCAACGGCAGCCACGTGCACCTGCCCCCGCTGCGCGAGCGGCGCGACGACATCCCGAGGATCGTCCGCCACGCCATCCAGAAGCACGCGGCCCAGTTCGACCGGGGTATCCCCGACATCACCGACGCCGCGGTCATGCGCCTGACCAGCTACGCGTGGCCCGGGAACGTGCGTCAGCTGCTCAACGTTGTCCAGAACATGGTCGTCAGTGCCATCGGCGACGCCGAGGAAGGGCACACGGTCGTGCTCGACGTCCGCCACATCCCCGAGGACGTCCGGACCGACGACCCGCACGACGCCGACGATGCTCTGGACGCGGGCGGCGGTGGGGGAGGCGGGGGCTCGCTCGCGGGCAAGAGCCTGGAACAGCTCGAGAAGCGGGCCATCCGGGAGACGCTCAAGCTCACCGGAGGCAACCGCGAGCACACGGCCAAGCTGCTGGGCATCGGCGAACGCACGCTGTACCGGAAGCTGAAGGAATACGGGCTGCGGTAAATCGGATGGTGTGACGGGTGGCGTGGAGACGGCGCAGCCTTCTCCACGACTTGGGGTATCGAAGACCCGATGAAGCCTGCACCGTCATCGGGGCACCCGGAGCGTCTTTGGTGCCCGCCTTCGACCCGCAGGGCGAAGGCGGAGGCTGCTGCCCGAATCGCCTGCTTCGCCCTGCGGGTCGAAGCAGGGCACCGAGAGGTTTTACCAGTCCAGCGTTCCTAACCACATCGTCGCCAAGTCCTCAACGCCGACCGTCCACGTCGAGCACGTCAGCGAACCGGTATCGTTCAGCACCCCAACCCGCTCGCATGCGATTTCGCCGAGGCGCGATTCGATCGCCTCGACCTGATCCGCCGGACCCTCGAGTACGAAGCGGCTCGGCCCCTCGCCGAACAGGCTGGCGGCGTCGTCAGCCACGCTCAGTTCGGCCCCGATTGGGCGATCTCCCGACGAGCCTGCGATCAGCATCTCCGCGACGCAGCACAGCAGCCCGCCGTCGCTGACGTCGTGCACCGAGGCGACCAGCCCGTCCCGGACCAGCGATGACACGGCCCGCGCAATCCGCGGCCCGAGTTCCAGATCGGTGACGGGAAGCGAGCCAGTGCTCGTTCCCCACGCCCTGGCGTACTCGGATCCCATCAATCCAAGTGGGGGGGGGCCGACCGCCAGCAGCACGTTCCCGGGCGACTTTGCGTCCATGGAGGTCGCGGGCGTGCCCTCCGGCACGATCCCCATCCCCGTGATCAGCAGCGTCGGCGGGATCTCGATCGTCCGGCCGTCCTCGGTGGTGAACTGGTTGTTCAGCGAGTCCTTGCCCGAGACGAACGGCGTGCGGTACGCCTTGGCCCCGTCGTAACAGCCCTCGGCGGCCCGCACCAGCGAGGCGAGGTTCTGGGGCTTCTTGCAGCTCGGCCAGCAGAAGTTGTCCAGGATCGCGATCCGGTCCGGATCGGCCCCGACGCAGACGAGGTTGCGGACGCACTCGTCGATCGCCGCCAGCGCCATCAGGTACGGGTCCGCCTCCAGCCCCGTCGCCAGCCCGCACCCGATCGCGAGCCCGCGACCCGAACCCGGCACGGGCTCCGCGATGCTCGCGTCGCCCGGGCCGCGTGCCTGGGCCCCGACGAGCGGCTTCGCGACGGTGTTGCCCTGTACCTCGTGGTCGTACTGGCGGATGATCCAGTGCTTGCTGGCGATGTTGGGGTGGGCGAGGAGGGTGAGGAGCGCGTCACGGGTCGCAGGGGCATTGGGGGGAGCAGGGGGGGCGGCCCCCTCGCTTGCGCTCGGGGCTCGTTGATCGGTCGTGACAGGCGTCCACACGGCCTCTCGGGTCGGGGTCGGGATGCCGTCGTGCATGAAGGCCATCGGCAGGCGTCCGACTTCGGTGCCGCGGTAGTTCAGGATGAGGTCCGCCCCCTCGGTGCCGAAGTGGCCGAGGTCGGCCAGTTCCACGTGCTCCTGGTCGCAGATCGCTTGCAGTGCGGCGACGTTGGATTCGGGCACCGCGAGCACCATCCGCTCCTGGGCCTCGGAGATCCAGATCTCGGTCGGGCTCAGGCCGTCGTACTTGAGCGGGGCCCGCTCGAGGTGGACCTCGGCCCCGATCTTCTCGCCCATCTCGCCCACGGCCGAGCTGAACCCGCCCGCGCCGCAGTCCGTGATCGCGCTGAACAGCGGCCGGCCGCCGGGCCCCTCGTCCCGGGCACGCAGGATGGCGTCCAGCACGCGTTTTTCCTCGATCGCGTTGCCGATCTGCACGGCGTGGCTGAACTCGTCCGCGTGCGTGTCCGTCAGCTCCGCCGAGCTGAACGTCGCCCCGTGGATGCCGTCCCGTCCGGTCCTGCCGCCCAGCGCGACGATGCGGTCCCCCGGCCTCGCCTCGCCCGAGATCAGGTCACGCGGCATCACCCCCACGCACCCGCAGTACACCAGCGGGTTGCCGACGTACCGGTCGTCGAACCAGACCGCCCCGTTGATGGTGGGGATGCCCATGCGGTTGCCGTAGTCGCGCACGCCCGCGACGACCTCGGTCAGGATGCGTCTCGGGTGCAGGCAGCCCGCGGGGATCTCTTCGAGATCCGGATTCGCGACGCAGAACACGTCGGTGCTCGCGATCGGCTTGGCGGCCAGCCCGGTGCCGATCACGTCGCGGATGCAGCCCCCGATGCCCGTCGCGGCCCCGCCGTACGGCTCGATCGCGCTGGGGTGGTTGTGCGTCTCGACCTTGATGCAGACCGCGTGGTCGTCGTCGAAGGCGACGATGCCGGCGTTGTCCACGAAGACCGACAGCGTCCAGTCCACCCCCTCGGCGATCAGCTCGTGCGTCGCGGCGGCGACCGTGCTCTTGAGCAGGTTGTGGATCGTGACCGAGCCGTCTTCGTGGATCTCGTGCCCCGGCCTGTTCGAGAAGTCGAGGGCCCCGTCGCTGGCGCTCCGGGCTCGTTCGTCGGAGGCTTCGCGGTAGTGGATGGTGCTCTTGAGCGTCTTGTGCACGCAGTGCTCTGACCAGGTCTGGGCGAGCGTCTCGAGCTCGATCTCGCGCGGCTCGCGCCCGAGTTCCCGGTACTCGTCCCGGATCGCACGCATCTCGTCGAGGCTCAGGAACAGGTGCGCCTCGCGCGACATCTTTTCCAGGGCGGCATCGTCGAGCTCACGGATCGGGACCTCCGGCATGCCGAACTCGCGTGCCTCGCCCCGGGGCAGACGGTCGGGGGCGTAGGCCTCCGTGTGCACGGCGTGCACGACCGGGTTGGCCAGCAGGCCCGCGACGGCGCGGGCGTCGCCCGCTCCGAGGCCCTCCAGCTCGTACCGGACCGCGGTCGAGACCCGGACCCGCTCGCCGGTGAGGGTGTGGATCGCGTCGGCGACGGACTGGGCCGCGGGGTCCATCACGCCGGGCAGCGGGTGGACCTCGACGAGGGCGTGCCCGGGCGGGCAGGGGGTGGAACCGACGGTGGCGTCCTCTGACACCGGATCGGCCAGCAGGCTCTCGACGACGAACGCGAGGTCGCCGTCGCTCAGCGAGCCCTCGATGAGGTAGACCTTGGCGGTGCGGACCGAGCCGACCCCGATCCCGCGTGCCCGGAGGCGGCTCCGGGTGGACCGGCCGCGCGGGTCGCCGGCGAGGGTGCTGGGGCGCACCTCGACCCGCGTGACGCGTGCGTGCTCGCGTGTGCCGGTGGTCGCGTCGGGGGTTGTGGTCGGGGGTGGGCTCATGCGCCGATGGTAGAGAGAACCGCGCCGCGGCGACGGTCCGGCGGGCCTCTTCCGGGGCTGCCCCCGGCGCGGGCGAGCACATACCCTACCCACGCATGCCCACGAGCCCCAGCTCCAGCCCGGACCCCCCCGAGATGCACCCCCCCGAGATGCACCGCCCCACGGTCGAGCTGTTCACGGACGGGGCCTGCTCGGGCAACCCGGGTCCGGGGGGCTGGGCGTACATCCTGAGGCACCCGGTGTCGAGCGCCGAGGTCGAGCGGACCGGCTCGGAGCGGGCCACCACCAACAACCGGATGGAGCTCATGGCCGTGATCCGGGGGCTGGAGGCCCTGACGCGTCCGAGCATCGTCGAGCTGTACTCGGACTCGCAGTACGTGCTCAAGGGGATGGAGGAGTGGCTGGCGCAGTGGAAGGCCAGGGGGTGGCGGACCGCGGCCAAGAAGCCGGTCAAGAACGAGGAGCTGTGGCGTCGGCTGGACGAGCTGCAGTCGACGCACCGGATCAGCTTCCACTGGATCCGGGGGCACGACGGGCACCCCGAGAACGAGCGGGTGGACCGGCTGGCGGTCGCGGCCCGTGACACCCTGCGCGGCTGATCGGGGCGGTCCGAGAAGAACCGGGCGGGCGGGGGCGCGGCGCCGTGGCCCCCGGGCCCGACCGAACGACCCGGACATCCCCCGAGATTCACAGGCCCGGGGCGTCGCTCGGACTGAACCCCCCGCAACCGAGGGCCGATGTTGCGAGCGAGGTCGGCTCGCGCCGGCTCACTCACGATCCGACCCACACGGGGAGACAGCCTGATGGACCTCGACGCGATTCTCCGGGCCGCATTCGAAGCCGATTCCTCCGACATCCACCTGGTCGGGGGCGAGCCCCCGACGGCGCGGGTCCACCAGATCATGACGCCGCTCTCGGAGGGCGTCCTCGAGCCCGAGGACGTGCTCGAGACCTTCCGGGACATGGTGTCGGCCGAGCAGTTCTCCCGGTTCGAGGTCAACAAGGACCTGGACTTCTCCTACGAGGTCGAGGGGCTGGCCCGGTACCGCGTGAACGCTCACCTGCAGCGCGGCATCGTGGGGCTGGCGATGCGTCAGATCAAGACCGAGGTGCCTGCGCTGGCCGACCTGAACCTGCCCGAGGTGATCGCCCGCCTGACGTACCTGCCCCGCGGGCTGGTGCTGGTCACGGGGGACACCGGCTCGGGCAAGTCCACGACGCTGGCGGCGATGATCCAGGCGATGAACCAGCGCTACCGCAAGCACATCATCACGCTGGAAGACCCGGTCGAGTACATCTTCCAGAGCGAGCAGTCGCTGATCGAGCAGCGCGAGCTGGGGCGCGACATGATCTCGTTCGGCTCGGGCCTCAAGCACGCCCTGCGTCAGGACCCGGACATCATCCTGGTCGGTGAGATGCGCGACCACGAGACCACCTCGCTGGCGATCTCCGCGGCCGAGACGGGCCACCTGGTGCTCTCGACGCTGCACACGGTGAACGCGGCCCAGACGGTGTCGCGAATCATCGACATGTACCCGTCGGGGCAGCAGAACCAGATCCGGTCGATGCTGTCGACCACGCTGCAGGCGGTGATCTCGCAGTCGCTGTTCACCCGCTCGGACCGCCCGGGCATGGTGCCGGCGGTGGAGACGCTGCTGTGCACGCCGGCGGTGCGGAACCTGATCCGCGAGAACAAGATCTACGAGATCCCGAACGTGATCGAGACGTCCCGCGCGATCGGCATGAGCACGCTGGACGCGTCCATCGCCGAGCTGTACTTCAACGGGTCCATCACCAAGGAGTCCGCGATCTCCCAGGCGGTCCACCCGGACAAGCTCGAGCAGCAGCTCGTGGCGTAAGCCAGCCGAAACCCAGAGAAGACGCCACGACCGAGGAGACACACCGCGATGGCCAACTACAACTACCAGATCCGCAATTCAGGCGGCCAGATGCAGCAGGGCGTCATCGCCGCGGACAACGCGGCGACCGCGTCGGCCATCCTGCGCAACCAGGGCGCGCACGTGATCTCGGTGTCCGCGGTCAAGGAGGGGCGTTCCTCGGGCGGGAGCTTCCTGGCGTCGATCAACTCGCGCAAGCCGGGCATGAAGGACGTGCTGGACTTCACCACCCAGCTCGCGGTGATGATCCGGGCCGGCATCTCGCTGCGATCCGCGCTGGAGGGCATCGCCGACCAGACGACCAACCCGCGGTTCAAGGAGGTCGTGGTCCAGCTCCGCACCGACGTGGAGTCGGGCAAGGCCTTCTCGGACGCGCTGTCGGCGCACCCGAAGCTGTTCAACTCGCTGTACGTGAACATGGTGAAGGCGTCCGAGATGTCGGGCTCGTTCTCCGAGATGCTCGACCGGATCGCGGGCTACATGGCCCAGCAGCTCGAGACGCGCAAGATGGTCGTGGGCGCGTCGATCTACCCGGCCATCATCGGCATCCTCGCCGTGGTCGTGACGGTCTTCCTGCTGACCTTCGTGCTGCCGAAGTTCTACACGCTGTTCGAGGGCAAGGAGGAGGTGCTGCCGTTCGCCACCGTCTTCCTGATGGGACTCTCCAAGTTCGTGATCGCGCAGTGGCCCTACCTGGTCGGCGGGCTGGTGCTGATGATCGGCGCCCTGTGGGCGGCCCTGCGGACCGAGGTCGGCATCTTCTGGCTGGACCGCCTGAAGCTGGCGGTGCCGGTGATGAAGGCCATGTTCCGCTCCCTGTACATCACCCGGTCGCTGCAGACGATGGGCCAGCTCATCAACGCCGGCGTGCCCATGCTCGACACCATCCAGATCACCGGCGACATCGCGGGCAACCAGCTCTTCACCGCGATGTGGCAGCGTGTGTACCAGTCCGTCAAGCAGGGCAAGAAGATCGCCACGCCGCTGAACGAGTCCGACCTGCTGCCCCGCTCGGTGAGCCAGATGATCTCGGCGGGCGAGGAGTCCGGCAAGCTGGGAGAGGTGCTCGACGAGATCTCGAGCTACTACGCCAAGCTGCTCAAGGACCAGATCAAGGCGGTTACCGGAATGATCGAGCCCCTCATGATCCTCCTGATGGGCACGATCGTCGGATTCATCGCGATGGCGATCATCCTTCCCATCTTTAAGATGAGCCAGATCGTGCAGTAACCGATGCTCTGGTGGCGGGGATTTCGCGCCCCGCCACAACCGGAGAGGATCGGACGAGATGAGCTCACGAATCGCACCACGCACGCGTCGCCCCGGCACACAGGGCGGGTTCACCCTGATCGAGGCCGCCATGGCCACGGTGATCATCGGGGTCGGCGTGCTCGCGATGATCGATGCCCAGTCCGCCTTCATCCGGGCCAACCTGTGGTCCAACCACGCCGCGTCCGCAACCTTCCTGGCCAACGAGATCCGCGAGTACACCCGCCTGCTCCCCAGGCACGACCCGGTCTCCGGGCTGGTGATCGACGGGGGCGTGCTGTACGGCTGGGGGCCCGACGAGGGCGAGATCACCGTCGACGACTTCGACGACCTGGACGACTTCGACGGCATCACCTTCTCCGGCTTCGGCTCCCCCGACTGGGCCGACGGCGACCTGCCCGGCCCGATCGACGCCTTCGGGACGGTGATCCCCGAGATCACGCTCGACGGCGTGGAGCTCGGCGCCTCGATGGACGACGGCTCCGGCCAGATCGTCTTCGCGGGCGAGGCGATGAACGGCTGGTCGCAGACCGTCGAGGTCGACAAGATCGACCCGTTCGACACCGCCATCGTCTACGCCCCCGAGTACTTCGAGGGCCCCGTCGGGGTGGACCCCGGTCGCCCGGTGGACTCCTTCCCCCTGCGTGTCACCGTCCGAGTCTTCTACCAGAGCGCCGCCGACCCGCTCCCCAGCGAGGTCATCGCGGTGACCTGGATCGTCCCCTGAGCAGCACCGGAGCACCCATGAGCCGACGCGCCACAGCCCGACGCACCCGACCCGCCAAGACGCGAGCCCTCTCGCGCCGTGGCGTCGCCTCGGTCCTGGCGATGATGTTCCTGATCATCTTCGGCTCGCGGGTGGCCGCCATGGCCATCGCGAGCCAGGGCAACGTCCGCACCGCCGCGACCCACCTGCACGTGATGCGGGCCATGAGCGCCGCGGACACCGGCATGGCGATCGCGCTCGAGCGGCTCGACGAGGAGGCCTCCCGCTTCATCATCGCCCGGGGCGAGATCACCCCCGCGGTGGTCCGAGCCCTGTGGGAGGGCGACGGCGGCACCATGGGCACCCACCAGGTCCTGCCCCCGATCACCAACTACTCCGAGCCGGGCCTGCCCTCCGGGCTGGCCGAGGCGCTGGTGAACCGCCACAGCGCGGACAACAACATCATCAACGAGCCCGGCTTCATCCTGACGGCCACCACCGGCTCGAGGCCCACGGGCCTGTCCGCCGCGGTCTACGCCGGCGACAACTGGGTGTACACGCCCGCGGTCGCGCTGGCGGCACAGACCGCAGACCAGGCCACGCCGCCACCGGCCTACCAGGTCCGCTACGCCCCGCTCGCGGACTACTCGGGCATCCGGATCATCGTCGACGGGCTCGTGTTCGACTACTCGCGCGGCGGGCGGCTGATCACCCGCACGATCATGCGTGACGTCCGGCTGATCAAGATCATCGAGCACGCCATCGTCTCCAACCACCGCGTCATGATCGGCAAGAACGTGAACGTCGAGGGCTCCATCGCCACGACCTTCACGGACGTGTCGTTCGACAACGGCGACCCGATCCTCGTGCAGTCCGACTTCTACGGGCTCGACCCCGTGCTGGACGCCAAGCTGGACGCGCTCAACGCCGCGCTGGACCTGGCCGATCTCGACGACGACAACCGCCTGCGCGTCGGTCACCCCGTGGAGGGGGCCAACATCCCCGTGGACGCCGACTTCGACGGAGACGGCAGCGCCGACGGCGCCTACGCGGACGTGACCCGCGACGGCTTCGTGGACGAGTTCGACGTCTTCATCGGGCACTTCGACGCCAACGGGGACGGACGCATCACCCTCTACCCGCCCTTCGTCGCCGGCACCGCCGCCGCCGGCATGGCGCCCGAGCTGGTCGACTCCGGCGGGAACCCGCTCGACCCCGACCTCGCACTCATGCTCGACTCGGCGTACGCCGACCGCAACGGGAACGGTATCTACGGCTACGACGACCTCAACGACGACGGCATCTACAACGCCGACACCGAGACCCTGTACGACTTCGACTCCAACACCGGCGTCTACGCCGACGCCGCGTTGGGCTACCGCGACGGCTTCATCGACGCGTTCGACCGCTACGCCAAGGTCGGCGGATCGCTGGTCTTCCGCGTGGACGCGAGCTCGTGGGTCTCCGACCAGGGCGACTACCGGCCCAAGCTCAACGGCCCGATCGTCGCCGGCGACGAGCCCCCGCTGATCTTCCAGGCCGACAACCGCGACATCCCGCCGATCGACGACGACACCTTCAACGGCACCGAGAACGCGATCACGCTCGCCGCGGACGGCTCGGCCTTCTGGGACCAGGTCGCCTCGCAGCTCGGCGTGGCGGTGGCCGACCTGGACGTGTGGACCACCGCGATGAACCCCGGCGGGGCCAACGACCCGTGGTACAACGCCGTGTGGGACGACACCGACCTGGACGGGCGCCCCGACAACTACACCACGGCGTACTGGGAGGCCTCCCCCTTCAACGCCCCGGCGTACACGGACATGTACTACCGGCCTGTGTTCCGCAACATGACCTTCCGGAACGTGCAGATCCCCGAGGGCGTCAACGGTCTGTTCGAGAACTGCACGTTCGTCGGGGCGACCTTCATCCGCACGTACACCGGGAACACGCACCCGCACTGGAACGAGTACGGCGCGATGGACCTCGACACCGACGGCTACCCCAACCAGCGCTACCCGCGCTTCATCTTCGGCGACGACGCCGTCTCCGAGCCCGAGTGGGACGCCCCCCGCGCCCTGCCCGCAGCCAACAAGCCCCCGGCCCAGTACGTGATGATGACCGACCTGTCCACCACCCCGCTCGACAAGGGCGACGTGAAGGTCTCCGAGGAGCTCGCGCTCATCGGCCTGACCTACGACGAGCTGCCCGAGCCGCTGCTCATCGGCGGCGAGCGCATCATCGACACCAAGCCGCTGTCCAACAACATCCGCTTCCACGACTGCCTGTTCGTCGGCTCCGTGGTCTCCGACCAGCCCGACGTGTACGCGCAGGTCCGCAACAAGCTCCAGTTCACCGGCGCCACCCGCTTCTCGCAGGAGCACCCGGAGTTCCCCTCCGACGCCTCGCTCAACCCCGACCCCGGGGACGTCGCCGAGCTCGCCAAGAGCTCCATGATGCTCCCCAACTACTCGGTGGACCTCGGCTCATTCAACTCGCCCGCCACCCAGCGCGTCGAGCTGAACGGCGCGATCGTGGCCGGCGTGCTCGACGCACGAGGCAACACCGAGATCAACGGCACCCTGCTGCTCACCTTCGACCCACAGTTCGGCGTCGCCCCCCTCATCGACCCCTTCGGCGTGCCCATCGGCAACCCCGCCGGCTTCAACGCCTCCATCGGCTACTTCGGCGTCAACGACGGCGACCGCGAGTCGGTCGACCCCAACGACCTGCCGCTCAACGGCGGCGTCCGCATCGTCGGCTACGACACCAACGGCGACGGCCTGGCCGACGTCCCGTACACCGAGCCGCAGCCCGCTGGCTCCACGCCCGTGCCGTTCAACGGGTACGGGCGCATCCAGATCCGCCACGACCCCAACATGATCCTGCCCGACGGGCTCATGCTGCCCATGTCCGCCAGCCCGATCACGGGCACGTACCAGGAGGGCGCCCTGTGACCCGCACCCCACGCCGGCGCACACGCGCCTTCAGCATGGTCGAGCTGCTCATCGCGCTCACCATCACCGCCACCCTCTTCGCCGCCACGCTCGGCGCGCTGGACACCTCGTTCAAGAGCTACAAGCTCACCACCGACTCCGCGTCCACGCAGGTCGTGGCCCGCATCGTCATGCAGCGCCTCACCGCCATGATCCGCACCGGCGAGGAGTTCGGGCCCTACCCGATCAACCCGATCGCCGAGCCCGTGATCACCACCAACTCCATCGAGTTCGTCTCCTCGCGCGACCCCGCGACCAACTCCTGGGAGGTCACCACGATCTCGCGCATCGCCGGCGACGCAGACACCGGACCCTGGGTCCTGGTCTACCAGATCGCGACCTTCACCAACGGCGCCTTCGTCGAGGAGACCGACCCGATCCCGCTCCTCGACGGCCTCACCGAGCTCCAGTTCTCGCTCGAGTACGAGGTCGGCCCGCGACTGCGCCGAGCCACCATCGACATGGTGATACGGCCCGACGACAACGACGACAACACCGTCTCGGTCCGCATGGACGCCCCGCACATCCGCATGGTCGCCAGCGCCACCCCACGCATGTACGACTGACACGCGCCCACACCAACACGAACGATCAACAAGCCCCGAGCGCGAGCGAGGGGTTTCTGTATGCGCCGAGACAAACCGGTGCCTCACCCTCGCACCCGCTCCAGCTCCGCCGGGATCAGCCCCGCCAGCTCCGTCGCCAGCAGACCCGCGCTGGCACGGTGCTCGCGCGCCCACGCCTCCCCCGCCCGCGCGTGCGCCTCGACCCCGATCCGCGCGCAGTCGTACACCGACACCGACCCCGCGGGCATTCGTCCGCCGACCACCAGCGACGGCGCGAACTGCGCCAGCAGACCCCCGAGCACGCCCGCCAGCACGTCCCCCGTCCCGCCCGTGGCCAGGCACGGGTGCCCGCGACGGCACACCCACGCCCGGGCCCCGTCGCTCACCACCGTCCCGGCCCCCTTCAGCACCACCACGCACCCCAGCGTGCGCGCCATCGCGACGCACAGCCCCGGGCGCTCGTCGTCGCTCGTCGGATCCCCGGAGAGTCGCAGCCCCTCCGCCAGCCTGCGGAACTCGCCCGGGTGCGGGGTCAGCACCGTCGGGGAGGCCAGGTCCCCGCCCCGCAGCCCCATCGACGCCGCGGCGTTCAGGCCGTCCGCGTCCAGAACCACCGGCGTGCTCCCGCCACCCGCGCCCCGGAGCACCCGGTACACCACCTGCTCCACGCTGGCGCCGCTCCCAAGCCCCGGGCCCAGCACCACCGCCTGCGCGTCTTCCAGCACCCCGTCGAGCACGCCCGCGGCCTCGTGCGAGCGCAGGTCGCCCCGCACGTCGACCGGCAGCGCCACCGCGGTCGCGCTCGGGCAGACCTCCAGCACGTGCCCGGCGATCGGCTCGGGCACCGCGAGGCGCACCAGCCCGGCGCCGGCCCGCAGCGCCGCGATCCCAGCCAGCGCCGGCGCCCCGACCATGCGCGTGTCGCCCTCACCGCCCGCGTGCCCGCCGATGACGACCACGGTGCCGTGCGTGCCCTTGTGCGACGAGGCGGCGCGTGCCGGGAGCGTTGGCGGGTCGGACTGATCCAGTTCGGGGTCCATCCGCCGAGTCTACCCCGGCCCGCGGGTACCATGCGGGCGTGATCGACACGCACTGCCACCTCACCTTCCCGGACTACGCCGGGCGCGTCGACGAGGTCCTGCACGAAGCGCGCGCCGCGGGCGTGCTCGGCTGCATCACGATCTCGACCTCCTCGGAGGACTGCGAGGACGCGCTGCGGGTCGCGCAGCGGCACGAGCACGTCTGGTGCACCTCCGGCGTCCACCCGCTCTACGCCGACCGACCGCTCGACTGGGGCCGGATCAGGGCGGTGGGGGAGGCCCCCGAGTGCGTCGCCTGGGGCGAGCTGGGCCTGGACAACCACTACCAGGAGCCCGCCGGCGACCTCCAGCGGGCCGTGCTCGCCGATCAGCTCGCACGCCTGGAGACCTGGAAGGCCGACGGGCTGGACCACCCGATCGTGATCCACTGCCGCGAGGCCTTCGACGACCTGATCCCGATCCTGCGCGAGTCGGCCTTCGAGTCGCACCGATTCGTCTTCCACTGCTTCACCGGCACCCCCGACGACGCGCGCAAGGTCCTCGACTTCGGCGCCATGATCTCCTTCACCGGCGTCGTCACATACAGGAACGCCCGCGGGGTCGCCGACGCCGCGAGGCTCGTCCCGCTCGACCGCGTCATGTGCGAGACCGACGCCCCCTTCCTCGCCCCCGAGCCCCACCGGGGCAAGCGTCCCTGCGTGCCGGCCTGGTCGCGCCACACCGCCGAGTTCCTCGCCGACCTGCACGCCCTGCCCTTCGAGGACTTCGAGCGCCACCTCGACGACAACACCGAGCGGTTCTTCGGCATCTCCGTCCCGAGGCGGGCCGACGCATGATCCTCGCGCTCCTCGACACGCCCCGGGCGGGCACGCCCGCGACCGCGCCGGGGGGGTGGCTGCACGACCTGAACCCCTTCATCGTCCGGTTCACCGACACCTTCGGCCTGCGCTGGTACGGCTTTTCCTACCTCTGCGGCTTCGTCGCCGGGTACCTGCTGCTCCGCTGGCTGGGACGGCGTGGCGCCATCTCCATCCCGCCCCAGCGGGCCGCGGACGCCGTCCTCACCCTCATCGTCGGCGTGATGGTGGGCGGCCGGCTCGGGTACGTGCTGCTGTACCAGCCCGCGCTGCTCTGGCAGTTCTCCGCCGACCTCCCGTTCTGGGGCGTCCTGCGCCTTACCCAGGGCGGGATGGCCTCGCACGGGGGCATGATCGGCGTCACCCTCGCCGCCTGGTGGATCAGCCGCGGCTTCAAGACCGAGGACGGTGGGCGCATCGGGCGGGCCCCCGCCCTGCACGTCTTCGACACCATGGCCCTCATCGCACCCCCGGGCCTGTTCTTCGGACGCCTCGCCAACTTCATCAACGGCGAGCTGCTCGGACGCGTCGTCGCCCGCCCGGGCGAGCCCGCCCCGTGGTGGGGCGTGCGTTTCCCGCAGGAGATCGTCGAGCGCGACCCGGGCGAGCTCGTGCAGACCCCAGCGCAGCTGGCCGCCATCGACACCCTCGCCTTCGAGCAGCTCCTCCCCAACGAGATGGCCCTCCCGCCGGCGCGGGCGTTCGAGATCGGCTACGAACGCCTGCTCGAGAAGATCCAGCAGGGCAACGAGGAGCTCGCCGCACGCCTCGAGCCGCTCATCGCCGCTCGGGCGCCCTCCCAGCTCCTGCAGGCACTCGCCGAGGGCGTCGTCGTCATGCTCGTCGTCTGGATCGTCGCCCGCAGGCCACGCACGCCCGGCGTGCTCACCGGCGTCTTCCTCATCACCTACGGCCTCGGACGCATCGCCACCGAGTTCGTCCGCCTCGCGGACTCCGGCTTCGCAGGGACCAGCCTGCTCACCTCCGCCCGCCCGCTGGGCCTCTCACGAGGCCAGTGGCTGAGCACGCTGATGGTCCTCATCGGCGTCGCGCTGATCGTGCGCGTCACGAGACGGGCGGCCCCGAAGATGGGCGGCTGGGCCACGCCGGCGCCCGGGCCCGCTCAGCCGGCCGACTCGCCGTCCTGACCGGGCCCGGCGCCATCGTCGCCCTCGCCCCGGTCCAATCTCGAGAGCAGCAGCGTCGCCCCGAACCCGAGCACGATCAGCCCCAGCGAGCCGCCGACCTGCGCCCCGCCCGGCCTGAACCGCTCGATCCGCCAGTCCTTCGCGTGCTCCGCGGAGGCGAACGTGCCCACGTTCTCCTCGGTCACCACCACGCCGTCGAACGTGTCGCCCACACGAGGCGGCACCCCCTCCACGAACGGGTAGATCCCCGCGGGCGCCGCCAGCAGCAGCCCCAGCAGCACGCCGTACGTCGGCTTCTCGAACCGGTGGATCAGCACCCGCAGCAGGTTGCTCACCACCACGATCCCGATCACCACGCCCACGCCGACCGGCACCAGCACGCGCAGCTGCGCGACCGTGCCTCCGACGTCGGCGTCGCCCGCGGCGTTCACGCCGTCCTTGATCGCACCCACGATCCGCTCGTACTGCCCGAGCAGCAGCAGCAGGTACGCCCCGCTCACGCCCGGCAGGATCATCGCGCTGGCGCCCGCGGCTCCCGCCACCAGCAGCAGCACCGCGCCGCCGGAGCCCCCGCCGCCGCCCGCGTTGCCGCCCTGCACCCACACCAGCCCGAGCATCCCCGCGATCCCCGCGACAGTGCCCGCCACCGCCCCGGCGCTCCAAGGCCTGATCAGCCGCACCAGCAGCGGCGCACCGCCCCACGTCAGACCGATGAACACTGAGTACATCGCCCACCGGGCCTCGGCCAGCCCGTAGCTGATCGCGGAGGCGAACGCCCCGATCGCGACCCCCGCCGCGACCACCATCACACCCAGCGTCAGCACCGTGGTTCTCCCGAACCGCAGGCGTGTCACCTCGGACACGGCGTCGATCACCCGTCCGTAGATCCCCACCGCCACCAGCATCGTCCCCCCGCTCAGGCCCGGCACGAGGTTGGCCAGACCCATCAGGGCCCCCCCGAGCGCCACGCGCAACGCCTCAGCGGCCCCAAAGCCACGCCCCACGACCTCCGTTTGCCCTTCGTGATCGCCCACTCGAAGCCGCTCCTTCTGCACCCGTACCATTCCGGGAGCCGAAGCGTAGATCGGCACGAACGGAAAACCGCGTGAACCCACGATTCGCCATCACGACGCTCGCCCTGCTCGCGATCCTCCCCGGTTGCATCGTCCGGACCGATCTCGCGGCCACGGTCGCCCTCGCCGACGGCTCCTCCCGCGCAGCCCCCGCCAGCGATGCACAGTGGCCCGAACTCTGGGCCCCCGAGGACGCCGAGCCGGGCTCGCCCCACGGCATCGTCATCCCGCTCGAGGGCCCGCTCTCCACCTGGCGCGGGGTGCACCTGGGCGAGCACCACTACCTCCACGCCTCCGATACCGAGCGGGCCGACGCCGCCCGCCTCGCGACCGCCCTGGACCGCACCGACGGCTTCCAGTTCCGCGCCGAGGGGCCCGGATCCTTCGTGTTCGTGCGAGACCCGCGTTACACCGGCCCCGACGCACGCCCCGCCCCGGAGCCGGGCGCCTCCGACCCCGCCGAGCTCTTCAAGGTCGTCTTCGCATGGCCCGACGAGTCCTGGAACGGGCTCGAGCGGGTCCACCTCGAGCGATCATGGGTCGCCCTCTACGACCCCACCGACCGCGCCAAGGACGAGTCCAAGGGCCAGATCGTCCTCCTCCCGGGCATGTTCGGCACGCCCGAGCCCATGATCGACTCCCTCACCGGCACCCTGCGCCGCCAGGGCTGGACGGTCCTCCGCTTCCTCAGCCACAACTCACGCTTCACCGAGCGTATCGAGGCCACCGTCTCGCCCTCCGACACCGACCGCGTCGCCAGGAGCCTCGCCTCCCAGCTCGCACGACGCGCCGCGGGATGCGCCTACGCCGTGGACCTCGCACTCGACCACGCCGCCCGCCTCCGCCCCCAGCTCGCCGGCAAGCCGACCGCCCTGATGGGCATGAGCGGCGGCGCACTCGTCGCCCCGACCGTGCACGCCTACGAGCCCGGGCGCTTCGACGCCGTTGTCCTGTTCGCCGGGGGCGTCAACTTCCTCGAGATCAACCTGCGGTCCAACTACGCCGACTGGATCGACGCCATCGTCCTCGACTTCGACGCCGACGCCGAGGGCGTGCAGCGCCCCAGCGCCGAGCAGATCCTCGACCTCTCCCGCCAGTACCTCGACCACGCGCCGCTCGACGGGCACCACCTCGCCCCCCTGCTCGCCGGAAAGCCCACTCTCATCGTGCAGGCCTCGGGCGACAAGGCAGTGCCCGCAGACCTCGGAGAACGGCTCTGGAACCTCGCGGGACGCCCGGAACGCTGGACGCTCCCGGTCGGGCACGAGCTGGTCTTCGCGGCCCTGCCCTTCCAGGCGCCCGCGATCGAACGCTGGCTCACCTCGAACCTCCTCGAGCCCGACGCGACGGAGACGCCCGCCGCCTCCGGCGCGGACGACTCCTGATGCTGCTCGCCCTCTCGCCCTACCACCTGACCTCGCGTGAGCCCGCCGCCATGGCCGCGCTCACACTCGCGGACCGGGTGGTCACGCTGATCCCCACGCCCGCGGCCATGGGCGACGCCGTCGCGGTCCGCGCCGCCGCCGAGCGCAGCGCCCGCTTCGTCGAGCTCCTCGAGACCTGGCGCTGGTCCACGCCCCTCTGGGACGCCGACCTCGTCGCCTCCGCCTTCGAGGACGAGGACGCACGCGCCGACGTCGAGCGCGTCATCAGCGAGCTCGACACCGACCCCGCGCTGGCCGACCTCCAACGCATGTTCCCGCCCCGAGCCCGCTCTCACGCGGGCGAGACCGCGGAGGAGTCGATCCTCAACGCCATCGCGCGCGACCTGCTCAGGGCCGGGCCCAACCCCGCCATCTCGATCCCCGTCGCCGCCGGGCTCGACCGCTTCGCCGCCCGACACGACCTCATCGCCGTCCGGGCCGCCGGCCCCAGCCTCGCCCAGGTCGCCGAGTCCCGGCTCGCCACGCGCCTGTTCCGCATCGCGATCCCCGTGCTCACGCAGGCCAGCGCCGAGCGTCTGCTCGAGGCCCGCGCGTCCCTGCTGGCGCCCCTCGAGAACCTCCGCGACGCCCTCAACGAGGCAATCGTCGGCATCGAGCAGCACCACGCCCGCACCGCCGGCGCCGAATACACCGACGCCTTCGAGGCCGAGCGCGAAGCCCTGCTCCGCCCCGAGACCGACGACACCATGCCCAGGGTCCGCGCCGACACCGTCGTGATCGAGGGCGTCCGCCTGCCACCGGACGCCGTACTCGCATCGTCCCTCACCGCCGCACGCAAGGCACGCGGCAGGCCCGCGCCGGCCCACGAGCCGAGCGCACGCCCCCCGCTCGAGGGCGAGCCCGGCGTGCTCGCCCTCGTCGTCCGCGTGATGGGACGCTGACCCCCCACGAATCTCGCCCGCCACGAATCTCCGATCCACGAAGCCCACCTCCATGCCCAACGCCCTCGCCGCCGAGACCTCCCCCTACCTGCTCCAGCACGCGCACAACCCCGTCGAGTGGCGTGCCTGGAACCCCGACACCCTCGCCGAGGCACGCGCACGCAACCTCCCGATCTTCCTCTCCATCGGCTACTCCACCTGCTACTGGTGCCACGTCATGGAGCGCGAGAGCTTCGAGCACGAGCCCACCGCGCAGCTCCTCAACGAGCGCTTCACCCCCGTCAAGCTCGACCGCGAGGAACGCCCCGACCTCGACGACCTCTACATGGCCGCCACCGTCACCTTCACCGGACGCGGCGGCTGGCCCATGTCCGTCTTCCTCGAGCCGGACACACTCCGCCCCTTCTTCTGCGGCACCTACTTCCCCCTCGATCCCCGCCACGGGCTGCCCAGCTTCCGCCAGGTGCTCGGGGGCATGCACAACGCCTGGAACACCCAGCGCGACGAGGTCCGCGAGCAGGGCGAGAAGCTCGCCGCCGCGGTCGCCGACCAGATCGCCCGCGCCGGCGATCCCGCCCCCCTCGGGCGCGTCCAGCTCGACCAGGCCCTGCGGGTGCTGCTCAACCAGTTCGATCCGTCGCACGCCGGCTTCGGCGGGGCAGGGCAGGGCCCCAAGTTCCCGCAGCCCGTCTTCTGCGAGTTCCTGCTCGACGTGCGCGACGACGCCGACGACACCACCCGCACCGCCATCGACGCCGCCCTGAGGACCACCCTCGACGCGATGTCATACGGCGGCATCCACGACCACCTCGCCGGCGGCTTCCACCGCTACGCCGTGGACGCCACCTGGACCGTCCCGCACTTCGAGAAGATGCTGTACGACAACGCGCAGCTCCTCGACCTCTACGCACGCGCCGCGACCGTCTTCGACAGCCCCTGGTACGCCCGCACCGCACGCCGAACCGCCGACTACCTGCTCCGAGAAATGTCGGCCGGAATGGAGGGTGAGAGCCGTGGGGGGGGTGGGGGGTTCTTCAGCGCGCAGGACGCAGAGGTCGACTCACGCGAGGGTCTGTCGTTCCTGTGGAACGAGGAGCAGGTCCGCGCCGCCCTCGACGAGGACGACGCCGACTTCGCCGTCGCCTCCTTCGCGATCGACCGCGGGACCAACTTCCAGGACCCGCACCACCCCGACGACCCGCCCGCCAACGTCCTCCGCCTGCCCGCCCCCCCCGAGTCCCTCGCCCGGACGCTCGGGATGCCGACCCAGGACTTCACCGAACGCCTGACCCGCGTCTCGGAGGCGCTCCGCTCGGCCCGCGACCGACGCCCGCAGCCCGGCACCGACGACAAGATCCTCACCGGCTGGAACGGTCTGGCCATCGGCGCCCTCGCCCGCGCCTCCGGATTGCTGCACGAGTCCCGGTATGCCGACGCCGCACGTGCCGCGGCTCGCTTCCTGCTCGCCCGTCACCGCAGCGAGCGGGGCACGCTGCTGCGGACGAGCCGAGCCGGCGGGCCGGCCCACACGCCCGCGTTCCTGGAAGATCACGCCGCCCTCGCAGGGGCCTGCCTCGCCCTGCACGCGCTCGACCCCAGCGAGACCGAGTTCCTCGACGCCGCCCGCAACCTCCTCGACGACGCGTTCGAGCTGTTCGCGGACAAGGCGGGGGCGGGGGTGGTGCTGTACGACGCGAGAACCGACCAGGGCGACCTCTTCGTCCGCCCACGCTCCACCCACGACGGGGCCGTCCCCTCCGCACAGAGCCAGACGCTGCACGCCCTGCTCGACCTCGCCGAGACCTCAGGCGATCCGACCGACATCGAGCGTTGCGCGGCCCACCTGAACGCGCTCTCGCCCGCCATCGCCGCCAACCCGTACTCCACGCTCCACGCCGTGCGGGCCTTCCGCAGGATCCTCAAGAACCGCGCCGCCTACGAGCCCCACGTCGCGTTCTTCGATGAGGAGGCGCCGCGGGCACAGCCCTCGGCCCCGCCCGCGGTCCCCGTCGAGGTGTACGCCTCCGCCGAACGCGTCGCCGTCGCCGACGACGAGCCGGCCGAGTTCCAACTCGTGCTGCGGATCAAGCCCGGGCACCACGTCGTCGCCGCCGACCCCGGCCCCGACGCGCCGCGGGGCCTGCTGCCGATGCGGGTCGGGCTCGTCTCCGGCCAGGGCGTCGGCGTGTACGCCGACTACCCCGCCGGCACGCCGCACGGCGTCGAGTCGGTCGGGCGCGTCAACGTCTACGAGTCCGACGAGCAGGGGCTCGAGTTCACCGTCGCCCTCGAGAAGGCCGACGGGGTGGGCGCCTCGCCCGGCCACCCCATCCTCGGCATCACGCTCCAGGCCTGCACCGACACAGAGTGCCTGCCCCCGATCACCCTCGAGCTCGACGTCGCCGTCGATATCAACTAGAAACAGCCCGAGAGCACGGAGTGTCAGCGACGCGCCGCGCAGGGATCGTTGCTGCTCTCCGACCGCCTCCCACGACCCCCACGCGCCCACCCTCCCCCGGCCTCACAGCACGCCCAGCCCCACCAGCGCCGCCCGCATCTGCCCGGCCGTGTCCCCCGTGTGATCGATCAGCACCGCCTCCCACCCGCGCGCCCGGGCCGCCCGGATGTTGGCCTCCAGGTCGTCGAAGAACACGATCTGCGGGCCCGCGTACCCCGAGGCCCGCTCGAACGCCTCGTAGATTTCCTCGTCGGGCTTGGCCGCTCGCAGCAGGTGGCTCGCGTGCTGGTGCCCCAGCGTGCCCGCGGTCGGGAAGTCTCGCTCACGGCGCAGCCAGTGGCGTGCGTTGGTGTTGCTGAGCATGCCGGTCGTGCGACCCAGCGTGTGCAGCTCGCCGACGAGGTCGGCGACGCCCTCGTACTCGCCCAGCAGCCACGCGTCGTGCACGACCGCGATCTCCTCGGGGGTGTACAGGCCCCGGAACGATTCGGACACGGCCTCGAAGAAGTCGGCCTCGCTCATCGCGCCCCGCTGGTACTCCTGCGAGTGGGCCCGGCGCACGTCGTACAGGTCGGGGTCGTCCACGCCGTCGCGCAGGTCGAGCCCCGCCGCCGCGACGCCCTCCGGGAAACTCCGGCAGATCCGCAGGATCACCCCGCCCCAGTCGAAGCACACGAGCCGGTCACCCATCCGCGGCCATCCCCCGGTTCCGGCGGTCTCCACGCTGCCTCACCTCGTCGGCCAGCGGGTCGCCCTTCATCACCTCGTCCATGACGGTCGTCGCGAAGGCGCCCCGCGGGAGTTCGAACGAGCACTGCACGTACGCCCCGTGCTCGTCCACGCCTCCCTCCACATCGGGGTCTCGGAGCGGGATCCGCAGCGGGCGGCGCTCGCCCCGGATCATCTCGAGGTTCTTCAGCTCCACGCCGTGCAGGTCCTCCGGGCCCATCCCCGCCTCGGCGAGGGCCGCGACCTCGCGCTCGTCCACCGCGCCGCCGGCGCGCATCATCTCCCCACCCCACATCGGACCGCTGGGGCCGATCTCGAAGGCGTGCAGGCGTGCGACGGTGTCGGGGTCGCTCACGTTCTCCTCGGTGATCGGGAAGCAGACGCGCCGCTTCTGCACGAAGGCCAGGTCTCCGGGCTCGAAACGATCAAGGGCCTCGTCCTCCACCCGTCGCTCCAGCACCCCGTTGAAGACCGCGGACTGGAACGAGGAGATGTAGAAGCTCGCCTGCGTGGGGTCGATCGCACGGATCGCACGCTCCGCGTCGCCCCCCTTGGCCAGGGCCGCGAGCGCACGGCGCTCGGCCTGGTAGACCCGGGGCCAGGTCTCCAGCGCCCGGGCGTAGTCGCCCGCGGCGTGGTGCTCCCGGGCCTCGCGCTGGCTCTCGGGGCTGAGCTCGTGCGGGGAGAGCAGCAGGTCCAGGGCCTCGGCGTAGCGCGCCAGCAGCATCGCCCGCCCGATCAGGTGGTTGTTGTGCAGATAACCGAAACGCTGCTTCCCGATGCGGTTGGGCACGCCGGTGGACGCCAGCCGGTCCAGGATCGCCTTGGCGTTGCGGACCGAGGTGGGGTCCACGTCACGCACCTTGATCACGAACCGGTTCCCGAGCAGGTGACCGCGCTTGAGCTTGTTGGCGTGCCGGTCCGCCCACAGGACCGTGAGCCTCGGGTGCTCCAGGCTCCTGAAGTCCGCCATGTCGCGCCCCGGGACGTGCACCGAGACCACCTGGCGCGTGAACGCCCGCTTGTCCTTCAGGCCCGCGGTGCCGACGGCGCGCGCCGAGACCCCGAAGTGACGCGCCAGCGTCGACGTCATGTCCATGGTGGACATCCCGCGCTTCTCGACGAACAGGTACAGGTGCTCCCCCTCCCCGCACGGCTCGTACAGCGGCACCTCCTCGACCACGAAGTCCGGGTCGCGCTGCTTGATCGCGCCGCCGATGCCCGCGACGTCCGCGGTGAGGTAGCGCGGGGCCTGCACGTGCGTGGAGAACGGCGCCATCGGCTGTTCGCTCATCGCCGCTCGCCGTTCACAGCTCGAACCCCTCGTCCTCGTCCTCCGGGAACTCGGGCGCGGTCGCGGAGTCGAGCACGTGCTCCTCCACCCAGATCGGCGTGCCGGTCGCGATGCCCAGCGCGATGGCGTCGCTGGGGCGGCTGTCGATGGTGACCACCGTCCCGTCGTCCCTCATCACGTCCAGCTGCGCGAAGAACGTGTGGTCCGACAGGTCGTTGATCACGATCTTGTCCAGCACGCCCCCGAGCTCGCGGATCACGTTGCCCAGCAGGTCGTGCGTCTGGGGACGCTTGATGGTGATCCCGTTCAGCCGACGCTCGATCGCCTGCGCCTCGGGAAGCCCGATCACGATCGGGAAGGTGCGGGGCTCCGAGTCGTCGCCCTCCTCCATCACCTCGCGCAGCTCGATGATCTGATAGTCCACCAGCTCGCGGATCAGGATGCGGCTCAGATGCATGCGGACGGCCATGGCGACTCCCGTTGCAGGATCATCCGCCCAGACGCGCGCGAGTCAATACACCACCGCCAATCGGGCCCGAAATCTCACGCCCCGCGCCCCGCACCGCCCGTCCCGCCCCCACCGGACCCGCCCCCGTCCCAGTCCACCAGGTGAGACCCCTCGCCCCCGGGTTCCGTCGCGTCCGCGCCGGGCGGGTCCGACAGCGCGTGCCCGAATCGGTCCAGCAGCTCGGTCGGACACCCGATCGGGATCACCACCAGCTCCCCCAGCAGCTCCTGGGCCTCCAGCTCCCCGAAGCCCGGCTTCAACGCCGCGAACGTCACCGTCACGTCCGCCCGGACGCAGACCCCGCCGCGCTCCGCGCCCGTCACCGCCCCCGTGTCCGCGTCCAGCCCGCTGGGGATGTCGGCCGCGACCACGCGAGACCCGCGCTCGCGCAGGCGCTGGATCGCCCGCACGCCGTCGGCGAACACGCCCTCGATCGGGCGTGAGAGCCCCGTACCGAACAGCGCGTCAACCACCACCGCGGGCGCTCGGTCGGTCTCCGCCGGGGCCGCCCAGCCATCGAGCGGGCTGATGGGCAGCCCCATGCGACGGCAGACCCCGAGGTTGATCGCGGCGTCGCCGCCCGACCCCGCGGGCCCGACCAGCACGATCCGGACGTCCGCATCCGCGTTGGCGAGGTGGCGGGCCGCGCCCAGGCCGTCCCCCCCGTTGTTCCCCGGCCCGCAGAAAACCACCACGTCGCGCCGCCCGAGCTCCTCCAGCATCGCGAGCGCCTCGTCGGCCAGCCCGGCGCAGGCGTTCTCCATCAGGGCGAAGCTCGGCAGCCCGAACTCCTCCACGCTCAGCCGGTCGACCTCCGCCAGACCGGCGCGGTCCACCACCCAGACACGCTCCTCCGGGCCGCGCTCTTCACGCACGCCCCTGCCCTGATCCGCTCGGTCCTGTGCCATCGCCCCAGTCTACCGCTACGCTCACCCCCTGTGACGGCGCACGACCTGGTTCTCATCCCGCTCTCGCTTATGTCCACCGCCTTCGCGGCGTTCTGGTGCATCGGCTGCTACCGGATCCGGCGTTCGCTGCGCATGATCCCGACGGCTCGGGCGGGGCTGGCCCTCGCCTCCGAGGACCGCCCCCTGGTCGTGATCGTGCCCGCGCACGACGAGGCGGGCTCGATCTCTTCCCTGATCGAGACGCTGCGGGCCCAGACGCACACCTCCTTCCGCGTCGTGCTCGCCCTGGACCGCTGCACCGACGACACAGAGGGCGTCGCCCGCAGAGCCATCGACGCCGACCCCCGCTTCGAGATCGTCACCATCGACGATTGCCCGGACGACTGGGCCGGCAAGGTCCACGCGGCCCACACCGGCTACACCGCCTCGGCCCACGCGCGCGACGCCGAGCACCTGCTCTTCACCGACGCGGACTGCACCTTCCATCCCGAGGCCCTCCGCGCCACCGCCGCCCTCCTGGAACAGCGAGACCTCGACCTGCTCAGCCTGTTCTCCACACTCACCACCGACTCGTGGTTCGAGCACCTCGTTCAGCCCGCGGCCTCCTTCGAGCTCGGACGCTGGTTCCCACTCAACCGCGCCAACGCCGACGCCGGCCTCCCCAAACGCCCCTTCGCCAACGGGCAGTTCATGCTCTTCCGGGGCGCGGCCTACCGCGAGCTCGGCGGGCACCAGCACCCCGAGGTGCGCGCCGCCCTGCTCGAGGACATCGCCTTCGCACAGCGCTTCGGGCGAGAACGCAGGCGGACCGGCCTCATGCTCGCCGACGCCATCGTCCGCTGCCGCATGTACGACAACTGGGCACAGTTCCGCAAGGGCTGGAAGCGGATCTACACCGAGTCGGCCAACCGCAAGCCCGCGCGTCTGCGCGCCGCGGCCTGGCAGCTCCGCCTGCTCGCGATCGGTTCGCTCGCGGCGCTCGCCACGCTCGCCCTCGCGCTGACAGCCCTCCCCGCCCTCACCGAGCTGGACGTCTACGCACTCTCCGTGTCCGGGCTGGCCCTGATCGCGTGGACAGGCTCGCTCCGGCTGATCCATCGGGCCGCCCACGCGCCGCGATGGCTCATCCCGGTCTGGCCCCTCGGGCAGTGGCTGGTCGCCGGGATCCTCACGGACGCGGCCCGGGACCTCTCGACCGGGGTGCCCACGTCCTGGGGCGGTCGTTCCTACACGCGCCAGCCGCGACGCTAGCCCGCACGAACCCGCCCCACGCCCGCCCGTACAATCTCGCTGTGCCACGCGTGCGACGCACAACCACGCCCGACGTCCGGCTCGATCTGGCCCCGCTGATCGACGTGGTGTTCCTGCTCCTCACGTTCTTCCTCTTCGCGATGCTGCTCATGGTGCGGGCCGACGCCCTGGACCTGCGCCTGCCCGGCGTCGCCCAGGGCACGCCCGCCACGCCCTCCGACCCCCTCCGACTCACGCTGTCCGCCGACGGCTCGCTCCTGCTCAACGCCGAACCGGTCGAGCGGGCCGACCTGGCCGACGCCATCGCCGCGCAGCGCGAACGCTCTGGCAACCCCGAGCAGCCCGTCCTGCTCGCCGTGGACGAACGCTGCGAGTCCGGGCGACTCATCGGCGTCATCGACACGCTCACCGGGGCCGGCATCACCGAGTTCTCGGTGCTCGGCACGCCAGTGCCCGCGGGAGCGGGCCGAGCAGGAGGCCAGCCGGGGGGCGGGTCGTGATCGCGTCCGATGCCATGCGTGTGTCGAGACCCTGGCTCGTCGCGGGCGGGCTCTGCTCGCTGCTGGCCCACGCCTCGCTCGGGGTTCTGGTCGCGGCAGTCCCGGAGACCACGCTCGCAGAGCGAGCCGCAGACGGGGCCGACCCCGACCGCCCGGAGCCGCCCCGCCCGCGACTGGGCATCGAGCGCTCCAGCGTCGCCACGCTCAACTGGCTCGGCTTCGAGGACCCCACCGAGCACGCGACCCCCAACCCGTTCGAGCTCGACCAGGCAGCCCTGACCCGCAACCCCTCGCCCGAGGCCCCGATCGAGGAGACGCCCTCCCCGGGGGCCAGCAGCGCGTCGGCGCCCTCCCAGCCCGTCCAGACCCCGCCCCTGCCCGAGGCCCTGGCCCGGGCCAACCCGGACGCGCCAGAGGCCGCGCCGGGAGAGGCCCCCGTGCTGCTCCCCCCGCCCAGCACCGCCGACACCGCGACCGACGAGATCGATCCCGCCCAGCTCGAGACCAGCCGCAGCCTCACGCCGGAACCCGCCGAACGGACGCCCTCCAGCGAGCCCACGCCAGCCGAGACCCCCTCCACCGACCCGCCCGCCGCGACCACACCCCCGGCCCCGGGCGAACTGGACGACCGCGACGCCGACCCCGTCTCACGCGAGGTCTCGCTGACCTTCGACCGCATGGGCCGGCCCGCGGCGGGCGAGGGCATCGAGATCCAGACCGTGCGCCTCGACTCGCGCGAGAAGGCCGCACGCTTCCTGGTGCTCTCGCTCAAAGACCCGGTCTTCGAGATCGAGTTCAGGAAGCAGGAGGAGGGGCCCGCCACCGTCGCGCGGGCCGACTTCCTCTCGGTCAAGCAGCCGAGCGGCGAGTACCAGACCAGAAGCACCGGCAACGCCGATATCGACCGGATCCTCCGCCTGAACGTCTACCGCTGGACCGCGACGGGCGAGGCCTTCGAGCCGCTTGAGGTCGGCGACTCGGTCACCATCAAGCTCAGCCTGCAACTCCGATGATCTCCGCCGCCCTCATCGCCTGCCTCCTCGCCCAGCCGGCCCCCCCCGGATGGACGCCCATCGACCCCGCCACCGCCGACGCCGACCCGCTCGCGGCCTCGTCGCGCCTGCTCCCGGCTGACCTGCGCACACCCACCGACTTCGACCGCGTCTACCGCCTCCCGACCGTGACCGGGCCGGAGCTGTTCGCCAGGATCGACCGAGGCCTCACAGCCGTCTTCCAGCGGTCGGACTATCGCCCGTCCGGTGCGTCCGTCCCCGCCGGGACGACCTGGTACATCGGACCGCTGCCCGAGGGGCTGCTCGCACCGCGCATCGGGGCGGGCCATTCCGACCTCGCGGCCCGATCGCGCGAACGCGCCGTCGAGCACCTGCGCGTCGCCGACCGCCCCAAGCCCGACCGGGCCCTCCCGGGCGAGCCCGCGACCGTTGCCACGTCGAGCCACCCGGCGATGCCGTGGGAGGGCGAGCTGCACCGGCGTGCCCGCGTGCGCGAGCTGCTGCACCAAGCCGCGCGTACACGCTGACCGCCACACCCCCGGCGGTTGCCGGAAAGCCACCGCCGAAGGAGCCCGGACAAAGGATGGGAAACAGTGAGGGGTGGGGGGGTCAGATCTCGCTGGTGCCCTGCTCGTCGTTCTTGGGCCCGGCGATGGAGTCGCGCATGGACGTGTCCGCGTTGATGTTCTTCATGCGGTAGTAGTCCATGATGCCCAGGTTCCCCGAGCGGAACGCCTCGGCCATCGCCTTGGGCACCTCCGCCTCGGCCAGCACCACCAGCGCCCGGTTCTTCTGCGCCTCGGCCTGGTGCTCCTGCTCGAGGGCGACCGCCATCGCGCGGCGCTGCTCGGCCTCGGCCTGGAAGCGACGCTTGTCCGCCTCGGCCTGGTCCGCCTGCAGCTTGGCGCCGATGTTGTCCCCCACGTCAACGTCCGCGATGTCGATCGACAGGATCTCGAACGCCGTGCCCGCGTCCAGCCCGCGGTCGATCACCGCCTTGGAGATGTTGTCCGGGTTCTCGAGCACCTTCTTGTGGCTCTCCGCCGAGCCGATGCTCGACACGATGCCCTCGCCCACACGCGCGATCACCGTCTCCTCGGTCGCGCCGCCCACCAGCCGGGCCAGGTTGGTCCGCACCGTCACACGCGCCCGGGCCTTGAGCTGGATGCCGTCCTTCGCGACCGCGTCGATCGTCGGACGCCCCAGGTTCGGGTTCGGGCAGTCGATCACCTTCGGGTTCACGCTCGTGTTCACCGCGTCGAGGATGTCGCGCCCCGCCAGGTCGATCGCGCACGCCGTGTTCCAGTCCAGCTCGATCTTGGCCTTGTCGGCCGCGATCAGGGCGTTCACCACGTTGATCACACGCCCGCCCGCCAGGAAGTGCGTCTCCAGCTCGTTGGTCGAGATGTCCAGGCCCGCCTTCACCGCCCGGATGCGGCTCAGCACCACCGTGCGGATGTCCACCTTCCGGAACCGCATCGCCACGATGTCGAACAGGCCGACCCGCGCGTTGGAGAGCAGCGCCTGGAACCAGAGGCTGATGAACTGGCCGACGACAAGGAAGATCCCCAGCACGATGATCGCGCCGACAACCGCAATACCGATCCAGACTCCAGGGGGCATGCCCGCTCCTTCCGCCGGGGCTCCGCCCGGTCACTCAGGCCTGAGTCTACACCCCCACAGGCGCCCCCGCAGTCGCCGGGCTCACACCGCCCGCACCCGGATCGATCGCCGGCTCGCAGACACCACCCGGATCGGCGTCCCCGTCTCCAGGATGCCCCCCTCCGCGTGCACCTCGTAACGCTCGCCCTCGATCAGCGCCTCGCCCACCGGGCGACACGCCGTCAGCGTCCTGCCCTCCGCCCCCACCAGCGACGCGATCGCCTCGGCCTCGTCGCGCTCCCGCTGCAGACGGGCGGCACGCTCCTCCTCAGTCTCCGCCCCGATCAGGCGTTGCCCGAACGGCGTCTCCGGAAGCAGGTTCATCGCCCCGAAGAACGCCACCGGCCCGAGCACGATCACGCTCACCAGCCCGGTCACCCCCCACGCCACGCTGTGGTTGAACAGGATCACCACACCCGCCACCGCGCTGATCGCGGACAGCACCGCGATCAGGCCCCCCGACGGCACGAACGCCTCGGCCACCAGCAGCAGCAGCGAGGCGCCCAGCAGCGCGATCCCGATGTACAGCATCGATTCCATGCGGCGCCTACGCCTCCCCGCCCGGCGAGCGCTCCACCACCACGCGCATCCCCTCGACACGCACCACCCGCACACGCTCGCCCTTGCTGATGTATCCCAGGTCGCTCACCACGTCCACCAGCTCGTCGTTGATCAGCGCGTTCCCGCTCGGACGCAGCGCCGTGCTCGCCACGCCCTCGTCACCGACCGCGAACCGGTCGTGCTCCGGCTCGCGCAGCGCGCCCAGCATCGCGTCACGCTCGCTCGACTCCCGCTGCTCGCCCGAGACGCTCGTCAGCACCAGTCGGTTCAGGATCGGGAAGGTCTCGAAGCGCTTGGCCGTGAAGTACAGCCCGATGAACGCCGTCACCCCCGCCAGCAGCACCGTGATCAGCCCCGTCACCATCCCCTCGGTCGCCGACGGGTCGCCCGGGAACGTCGGCCCCTTGGGCACGAACGTCCCCACCAGCCCCGCGAACAGCGACAGCACCCCCAGCACCCCGAACAGCCCGAACCCCGGCAGCACGAAGATCTCCGCCGCCAGGCAGCACAGCCCGCCCACGATCGCCGCGACCTCCCACCAGCCCGCCATCCCCACGATCATCGGCGGGGCCATCAGCCCGATCACGGCCCCCACCCACGCCACCGTCGGGAAGACCAGCCCCGGGCTCAGGAGATCGATCGCGAACCCGAGCAGCAGCACCGCGATCAGCACGAACTTCACCGGCATGCTCGACAGGAACCGGGCGAAATGCTCGAACCCGCTCATCTCGCTCCGCACCAGCTCCGCACCGCCGAAGAACGCGCTGAGCTCCTCCTCGCTCGTCACCGTCTCGCTCGCCAGACCGTACCGCACCGCGTCCTCGGTCCGCAGGATCACCGCCGCCGTCCCGTCGGTCAGGTACCCCGCCAGCCGGTACTCCGAACGCTCGTCGTCGCTCATCGCCACGAAGTTGGGGCGGCGGCTGGGCACCTCGATACGCAAGTCCGTCCGCTCGGCGCTGTTGATCTCGCGCTCCACGTCACGCAGCATCTCGCTGGCCGGGATGTACTCGTACCGCTCGCCCTCGGCCTGCGACGGATCGTCCGCCGCCCCCCCGTCCTCCACCGGCGAGGGCCCGCCCACCGACTCCCCAGGTCGGACCACCGGCCCCTCGTCGGTCGCCTCGTAGCGACCGCCGGTCACACCGGAGAGCTCCGGCGTCCCGCGCGGCGGCTCGGTCCCGAAGATCAGCCGGTATTCCCGCTCCCCGATCGCGGTGTACTCGCCGGTCTGTCCCCGCTCGACCAGCCACAGCTCCACCCCGTCGATCACCATCGCCTGCACCAGCGACTCGTCGTACCCGTTGCGCCGGGCCGAATCGACCACCTCGCGCACGATTACCGACAGGATCTTGGTCCGCTCGGTCGCGGTGGGGGCCCGCAGGCCGCCCCGCCCCTGCTGCTGGTTGAACTCCGGGATCACCTGGAACGCGTCCCCGATCGCCCCAGGATCACCCATCACGATCCGCGCGCACGCCAGCGCCACCACCGCGCCGCCCGAATACGCGTCCGGGCGCACCCACGCGACGGAGTTGGAGATGCTGGAACCCTTGATCGAGTTGGCGATCTCCAGCGTCGCCCCCACCTCGCCCCCGGGCGTGTCCAGCTCGATCACAAAGGCGTCGGCCCCGGCCTCCTCGGCCTCCTTGATCCGGCGGTCGATGCTCACCGCGGTCCAGCGGTCGATCTCGCCCTCCAGCGGGATCACCACCGCACGCTTGGCAGGGCGGGTCACCAGCGACGGCCCGCCCGCCTGGTCCCGCGCCGTGCCGGACTGGCCCGCCGGGGGGGGGGCCGGGGAGGGAGGCGGGGTCCAGCCGCCCGAGGCAAGCACCGCCGCGCACAGCAGCAGCACCCACCGACGCACGCCAAGGCCGTCACGAATGGTTCTCAGGACTCCGTTCACCGCAGGAGTATAGAAACCGCCCGGACCTCAGGTTCCGGGCTCTTCCTGCTCCACGGTCCAGCGCAGCTCGTCCCCCCGGCAGTCGATGTGCAGGCTGAAGAAGCCCGGACGCCCGCCCTCGCTCACAGCCTCGTGCTTCCTGATCATGGGCCAGATGATCTCCCGGTCGGTCTGCGGCAGCGGGAGCGTCTCGATCTCCTCGGGCGGGTGCCAGCGAAGCTCACCCTCGTCCATCGGCCCCGTCTCAACGTCCACCGCCCCCAGCACCCGGTAGTAGAACAGCAGCCAGTGCCCGGCGCCCTCGAACGCCGTCTCCGCGATCAGCCCGCCCAGGTGGATCCGCCCGATGGGCACGTGGATGCCCGCCTCCTCGCGGATCTCGCGTTGTGCACACTGCACCGGGCTTTCCCCCAGCGCCATCTCAAGCTTTCCACCGATCGGGCTGCACAGACCCTGATTGGGGGCTTTCCGCCGATGCAGCAGCAGCACGCGACCCTGAGAGTCGCGCAAGTCGCACAAGCAGGCCAACTTGTACGGCAACGGATCGCCCGCTTCCAGGCCCGGCAGGATGTTCGCGGCGTCGCTCATGGGCCACAACCCTAGCCCCCCCGCCACATCACCGCCCGAGTTCACGAACGACTCACCACGAGGCCGATACGCTCTGGTCATGCCCACCAGCCAGACGCGCACGGACGCCGCACGCACACCCACCGCGACACCACCCTTCGCGATCGGCGGCGCACGCCCGCACCTGATCGGGATCGGGGGGTGCGGCATGTCCGCGCTGGCCCGCCTGCTCCACTCCACCGGCCTCGACGTCCAGGGCGTGGACACCACCCCCTCGCCCACCACACACGCGCTCATCCGCGACGGCATCCCCACCGGCATCGACTCGCCCGACGCCTCACTGCCCGACGACCGCGACCTCGTCATCGCCTCCGCCGCGGTGAAGCACGACCACCCGCACGTCCTCGCGGCCGCGCAGCGGGGCATCGACGTGCTCAGCTACCCCGAGGCCCTCGGACGCTGCATGGCGGCCCGCACCGGCATCGCCATCGCCGGCACGCACGGCAAGTCCACCACCACCGCGATGCTCGGGTGCGCCCTCACCGACGCCGGCCTCGACCCCTCCGTTATCGTCGGCGCCACCTGCCGCCAGCTCCGGTCCGGCCCGCTCAACACCGCCGGCGAGGGCACGCCCACAGGCTTCCGCCTCGGATCCGGCGAGGTCCCGAGAGGGCCGCTGGCCGGACGCCCGGGCCTGCTGCTGGCCGAGGCGTGCGAGTTCAACCGCTCGTTCCACAACCTCCGCCCCACCATCGCCGTCATCAACTCGGTCGAGGCCGACCACCTGGACATCTACGCCTCCCTCGATGAGATCATCGAGGCCTTCGCAGCCTTCGCCCGCCTGGTCCCAGGCAGGCGGGACGGCGGCGTGCTGCTGATCGCCCACGACGGGGCCCACCGCACCAAAGTCACCGCCGGGCTGGACTGCGACATCCGCACCTTCGGCTTCTCCCCCGCCGCCGACTACCACGTCGAGTTCGACCCCGAGTCGCGCCGCGTCGCGGTCAACCACGAGGGCGAGCGCCTCGCGCAGTGGACCAACGCCATGCCAGGCGAGCACAACGCCATGAACGCCGCCACCGCCCTCATCACAGGGCACACCGCCGGAGCCGACCCCGAGACGCTCGCACGCTCGCTCGAGGCCTTCCGCGGGCTCGACCGGCGACTCCAGTTCCTCGGCAAGCGCAACCACGTCCGCGTCTACGACGACTACGGGCACCACCCCACCGAGATCGACAAGACCCTCGCCGCGATCCGGCAGGCCGACGACCCCGCCCGCCACGGCGGGCGCCTCATCTGCGTCTTCCAGCCCCACCAGCACTCGCGGACACGCTTCCTGATGGAGGAGTTCGCGACGTCGTTCAGCGCCGCAGACATCGTCATCGTGCCCCATATCTACTTCGTCCGCGACTCGCAGATCGAGAAGACCAGGGTCTCCGCGGGTGACCTGGTCGACCGCCTCCGCCACAAGGGCGTGCAGGCGATGCACCTGTACCCGTTCGAGGCGATCGCCGAGCACCTCGAAGTGGTCACACGCCCCGGCGACCTCGTGATCGTCATGGGCGCCGGACCGGTCTGGCAGGTCGCCCACCAGTTCCTCGGGATCGGCGAGGCCGACTCGGCCGCCGAGCCCAAGCCATGACCGCCCGCTCCCAGCATCTGGGCACGCTCGCCATCGAGCCGCACGCGCCGATCGAGACATGGTTCGGCATCGGCGGGCGGGCAGACCGCCTCGCGACGCCCGACTCCGCCGAGCAGCTCGCCGAGTGCCTCGACCTGGATCCCGCGTGCGTCGTCCTCGGCGATGGGGCCAACCTGCTGGTGGACGACACCGGCGTCTCGAACCTCGTGGTCTCGCTCCGGGCCGAGGCGTTCCGGTCGGTCGACATCGACGACGCCACCGGGCACGTCGTCGCCGGGGCCGGGGCCAAGCTCCCGCAGCTCATCACCGAGACCGTGCGCCGCGGGCTCTCCGGACTGCAGACGCTGGCGGGTATTCCGGCCAGCGTCGGCGGGGCGGTCCGCATGAACGCCGGCGGCGCCTTCGGCGCCATCGCCGACACCCTGGTCGGCGTCCACGCCCTCGACCGCGACGGGAACGCCTTCGACCTCGGCCCGGAGGACCTCAGCCTGGGCTACCGCCACTCCGGGCTCGAGCACCTGCTCATCACCTCCGCCGAGTTCCGGCTGGAACGCGGCGACCCCGCCTCGCTGAGGGACGAGCTCAAACGCTGCATGACGTACAAGAAGTCCACGCAGCCCCTCAAAGACGACTCCGCCGGGTGCGTCTTCAAGAACCCCACCCTCGACGCCCCCCTCACCCTCGACGACGAGCACCGATTCGAGCCGGGCGACCGCGTCTCCGCCGGGCTGCTGCTCGACCGGGCCGGGTGCAAGGGCCTGACCGTCCGCGGCGCAACCATCTCGGAGCACCACGCCAATTTCTTCGTCACCACGCCCGATGCCCGTGCCCGCGACCTGATCGAACTGATCGGGCTCGCGCAGCAGCGCGTCTTCGACGCCTACGGCGTCCGCCTGCGGCGCGAGGTGGTGATCTGGTCACGCGACCCGGAGATCCACGGATGACCAGCGTGCTCGTGCTCGCGGCGGGCCCCGATGCCGAACGCGATGTCTCCATCGAGTCCGCCGGCGCGGTCTGCAAGGCCCTGCGCGACAGCGGGCGATGGGACAGTGTCGAATACGTCGAGATCGGCCCGGACGAGGCCGCCGGTTTCGACCCCGGCGCCCACCCCGGCGACGTCGTCTTCCCGGTCCTGCACGGGCTGTGGGGCGAGGGCGGGCCGATGCAGGACCTGCTGGAACGCGACGGACGCCCCTACGTCGGCTCAGGCCCGGACGCCGCCCGTCGGGCGATGGACAAGGTCGCGACCAAGCACCTTGCGGCGATGCTGGGAATTCCTGCCCCGGAAATGGGGGTGCTCGGGCCCGTCACGGACGCACCGTCCGTGCCCCTGCCCGTGGTGCTGAAGCCGACCCACGAGGGCTCATCGGTGGGGCTTCACCTCTGCCGCACGCCCGAGCAGTGGGCGGAGGCGGCCCGTGAGGCCCGGGCGGACACCCGGGCGACCGGGCGGGCGTACCTGGTCGAACGCCTGATCCGGGGGCGAGAGCTCACCGTGCCCCTGCTGGGCGTGCCCGGGCGGGGGCTCGGGGCGTTGCCGGTGGTCGAGATCACCCCCGCGGAGGGTGTGTACGACTACGCGGCCAAGTACCAGCGCGACGACACCCGCTACACGGTTGAGCCCGATCTGGCCGATGGTCTGACGGCGCGGCTGCACCGGGACGCCGTGCGCCTCGCCGAGGCCCTCGGCGTGCGTGACCTGGCCCGGGTGGACTTCATCCTGCCGACCGACGGCGAGGACGCCGGGACCCCGCAGCTGTTGGAGGTGAACACGATGCCCGGGTTCACCTCGCACTCGCTGCTGCCCAAGAGCGCGCTCCGCGTCGGGACGGACTTTACCGCCCTGTGCGCACAACTCGTCGAGCTGGCGCTCGAGCGGGGCGTGCCCCAGACCCGCTGACCCACCATGGCCAAGAAGAAGACCAAATCCAAGGCGAAGAAGAAGACCGCGCGCGATCCCGAGCAGGCCCGGCGTGTGCTGCTCGGCACCGCGATGACCGTGGCCTCGCTCGCGGTGCTGGGCGCCGGGGCGATGGGGCTCACCGCCGTCGACCGCGTCGGCGAGCGGTCGCTGTCCGAGGGAGAACCGCTCGTCGCCATCGCCTGGCCCGAGATGCCCGCCGAAGAGCCAGGCGGCCCGGGCGGCACCTGGATGCCCGAGAGCGAGAAGGCCCGCCTGATCCGCATCGCGCTCGACGCGGCGGAAGGCGGCTCGCCCCTGAGCCCGGAGCCGCTGGCCGAGGTGTCGCGGGCGCTCCGCGAGCAGGGCTGGTTCGACGGGCCCCCGCGCGTGGAGCGTCTCGGGGACGGCTCGCTGTCGGTCTCGGGCGAGTGGCGCATCCCCGCGGCGGTGGTGCGCGACGCCAACTCGCGCGAGCGGATGGTGAGCTGGGACGGCGTCCCCCTGCCGCTGGAGTACCCGATCGGGGCCAGCCGCGTGCGCTACCTCGCCGAGCCCAGCATCGACCTGCTGCCCGAGACCTACCCCGCCGGCGAGCCCTGGCCGGGCGACGACGTCGCCGACGGGCTGGCCCTGCTCGACGCGCTGGACCGCGACAAGGACATGATCGCGCAGGTGCACGGGATCGACCTCAACGCGGGCGGGGCCCTCGAGATCATCACCGACCGCGGCACGCGCATCCGCTGGGGGGCGGGCCCGCTGCGTTTCCAGCCCGGAGAGCGGTCCACCGGAGAGAAGCTGTCCAGGCTGAGCCACCTGCTCGAACGCACGGGACGCATCGACGGCGGGGCCCGGGTCATCGAGATCGACGGCCCGCAGATCCTGATCGTGAGCGACTGAGCGCGGCGCGGATTCCCGCCGTGCGCTTGACCCCGGCGGTCCGGGGCGGGTGGATTGTCCGTGAGCGAGACGCCCGTCAACCCGGAGAACCGGCAGCCGGAGAGCCAGCAGCCGGAGAGCCAGCAACCGGAGAGCCGGCAGCCCGCGAACGAGCGGTCTGCGACCGGGGCGTCGTTGTCGCCCGGGAACGCGCAGCGCGTGCAGCCCGAGCTGGACGTGTTCGGGCGGGCTCCGAAGGGACGCCCGGACTGGTCGCACCGCAAGGGCGAGCCGCGCGTCTTCGCGCTGATGTGGATGATGTACCTGATGGGCGCATCGCTGCTGATGGTGACAACCATCGCGGCGGTGCAGTCGATCTCGCCGGGGGTGGTGCGCCCCGCGGCCCGCGCGATGCTGACGACCGCGGCGGTCGGCATCTGCGTGCTGTGGCCGATGGTGCGCCTGAGCCAGCGCCGCCCGGAGCGGACGACGCTGGGCGCGGTCGCGGCGGACCTGGTGGTGCTGCTGCCCCCGCTGGGAGCGCTCGCCCTGCCGCAGGCGCTGACCGTGCTCGCGAACTGGCCGATGCAGGTGGTGCTGGCGCTGCTGGCGGGGCTGACGGGGTGGGCGGTGCTGCTCGGCGCGGTGCTGGCGCTGGCGCTGCGGACGGTGGGGCGCGGGACGGGCGGCGCGCCCGAGGAGTGGCACCGCGTGCTGTGGACGTGCCTGTTCGCGCTGGTGGCGCTGGGCCCGCCGGTGTACCACGCGATCGGCGGCACGCCCGTGAGCCCGGGGACGGCGCGCGCCGCGACGCCCGCGCCGGGCAGCGCGTTCAGCCCGATCAGCCTGGCGTGGGACCTGATGTCGGACCGATCGGGCATGGGGCACTCCGGGGTCGTCGGGGCCGGGCACTGGGTGATCGTGCTGCGCGTCTGGGCCCTGGCGCTGGCGCTGTGGGGGGCGGGCATCGCCGCCAGGCTCGCCCGCCCGCACCGGGATCACTCCGGAGTGCCCGACAGGGAAAACGGGCGAGCGACGCCGTAGGATTCGCACTTCATGACGCCGCACGCGGCGTTGCGACACCGAGACTTCAGCGGCCAGGAGGCCACCGTGGACGTGATCACCCAAGCCGACAAGGACAAGCTGCAGGCCAGGCTCTCGGAGCTGCTGGCGAACCGGCCTGTCATCACCGAGCGGATCGCCGAGGCGCGTGCGCTGGGGGACCTGAAGGAGAACGCCGAGTACCACGCGGCGCGTGAGCAGCAGGGCCTGGAGGAGGCCGAGATCAAGCGTCTGGAGGAGCGTCTGGCCAAGGCGCACGTGGTGAGCGCGGAGACCCAGGCCGACGGGGTCGTGTTCATCGGCTCGACGGTCCGGCTGCGCGAGGAGGGGGACGACGAGGACGAGACCGAGCTGTACCGGCTGGTGGGGGAGAGCTCGGGCGACCTGGAGGACGACGTGATCGAGGTCACCGCGACGAGCCCGATGGGCGAGGCCCTGATGAAGGCGCGCGTGGGCGAAACGATCCGCGTGAACGCGCCCCGGGGCGTCAAGCGGTTCGAGATCGTGGAGATCGTGTGAACGGGTCGAGGGTGCCGGCGTGAGCGCGGGACGTGTCTGCGTGGTCGGGTCGCTGAGCATGCACACCACGGTGCGCGTGCGTCGGCTGCCGCGCCCCGGGGAGTCCGTCAACGGCATCGGTGCCTCGCGCGGGCCGGGGGGGAAGGGCGCGCTGCAGGCGGTCGCCGCGGCCCGGGCCGGGGCGCAGGTCTCGATCATCGGGCGCGTCGGGCGGGACGACGACGGGGCCCTGATCCGCTCGACGCTGCGCCGCGAGCCGATCCACACCGTCGGCCTGGCCGAGTCGTGGGACGAGCCGACCGGCTCCACCTTCGTGCTGGTCGATCAGCGGGGCGAGAACGCGGCGGTGGTCGTGCCGGGGGCGAACGGTCAGCTCGAGCCGGGCGACCTGGAGGAGGCGCGCCACACCATCGAGGAGGCCTCGGTGGTGCTGGTGACGTTCGAACTGCCCGAGTCCACCGTGACCCGCGCGGCGCAGCTCGCCAAGGCCTCCGGGGCGCGCGTCGTGCTCAACGTGGCGCCGGCGCGGACCATCGAGCCCGGCCTGGCGGCCCTGGTGGACCTGATCGTCGTCAACCTGCACGAGGCGCGCGTGCTCGCCGGCGTGGAGGACGACGCCGACGACCGCGAGCTCGAAACGCGACTCACGGGGCTGGGCGCCGGCGCCGTGCTCGTCACGCGCGGGGGTGCCGGCTCCGTGCTCCTCTCCGGCTCGCAACGCACCGACGTCACGGTGCACGACGTCCAGGTCGTGGACACCTCGGGCGCCGGCGACGTGGCGATCGGGGCGCTCGCGGCGGACTGGGCCGGCGGGGTGCCCGAGGGCGCCACCCCGCTCATGGAAGACCTGCCCCGCGCGGTGCGGTTCGCCGCCGCCGCCGGCTCCGTCGCGGTCACGCGCTCGCGCGTGCTGGAGTCGGCCCCGATGCGGGACGAGATCGACGAGATGCTGCGCCGGGGCTGAGACGCGCGAGACGGCGATAATGTCGGGCGAGCAGCCGGTGGGGTGAGCAGCCGCTGGGGGGGGGCAGCGTGGCTTGGGGGCAGCGTGGCTGGGGGTCAGCCCTCGCCGCCGCCCTCCATGGCCTCGGCGTCCTTGGCCTTGTCCTGCTCGGCCGCTTTTTCGAGCAGCTTCACCGCCGCGGGCGGGTGCTCCAGGTCCCCGGGCTCCAGCGTGCCGAACTCGACGGTGGTCATCGTCATGGTCATGGTCATGGGGCCCATCGCCATCTCGGTGCTGGTGGCGGTCTTGACGCCGTTGAACACCTTGTAGTCCGAGAGGGTGGTGGCGATCTGCATCTTGCCCATGGGGGTTTCCTGCTCGGTGCTGCCCCCGATCATCAGGCCGGTCTCGACGTCGTAGAACTGGACGGACTCGAGCCCGCCGGTGTCCACCAGGCGGATCGCGTCCACCGTCTTGCCGTTGAACTCTCGGCGGTCGAGGTACTCCAGCGTGGGATAGGTCTGCTGGAAGCGGATGACCGAGGCCGGGTCGGCGTCACGCATGATCTGCGTGTGCATCGACTCGTCCATGAGCTCCACGCCGGCGATGCCCGAGAAGGTGTACCCGTGCCTGCCGTCCGAGCCGGTGACGCTCTCGACCACCGGCGGGGCGTCCGCGGGCGCGCCGGCGTTGCGGAGCACCATGGTCTGCACCATGCCGTGCCCGGGCACGAGCTTGATGTCCATCGTGCCCGACATCCCCATGCCCGGCATGCTGACCTCCGCCACCATGCGCACAGAGCCGGCGTTCTTGAGCGTCTCGCGACCGCCGATCGCCTCGATGAACCGGTTGAGCACCTCCACGGCCTTGGCGCGGCTCTCGGGCGTCGGCTCGGTCGTCGCCTCCTTGCCCGCGCCGGCGGGCTGGGCCGGTGCCGGGGGCGAGGCCAGGGCGGGGAGCAGCAGGAGGGCGAGTCCGGTCAGTGTCGTCGTGCGTGCGAGGCGGGGCATGGGGGGTTCCTCCGTGGTGGCGGTACGTTTCTCGGCTCGGGTACTCGGTTGGATACGGTCTGAGTGTGGGGCGGTTCGGGGACGGTGTCAATCACTGTTCCCCGTGAACGATCCACTCCGCGGCTGCGTCCAGGGCGTCGTCACGCCCCTCCAGCAGCGATTCACGCGTCCAGGGGGCGTCCACGTCGGGCGTCACGCCCGCCTGTTCCATGGTGAACCCGCCCGGCGTCTCGAATCCCGCCATCGCGTGCAGCAGCACGTCACCGGACGGGAGCGTGCTCATCATCGCGGGCAGCGCCATCCCGGGCGTGGCCGACCCGAACAGGCGGGCACGCCCGAGCTCGCGGATGCCCGCGGCGAAGATCTCGGAGGTCGAGGCCGAGCCCCCGTCGATCAGCACCGCCACGGGCCCGTCGTAGGGCTCGAGGTCCTCGCCGGTCATGGAGACCATCACGGGCTGCATGTTGAAGTGCATCTCCTGATCGCGCATCCGCATGGTGCCCAGGCTGGCCCGCTCGTCCACGAGGTAGCGACCGATCATCATCGAGATCGCCCCGATGCCCCCGATGTTGCCCCGCAGGTCGATGATCAGGCCGTCGGCGTCTTGGAACTCGACCATCGCGCCGTCGAACTGACGCGGGATCGTCTGCAGCCACACGTCGAACGAGATGTACCCGATACGCGTGCCCTCAGGCAGCCCCAGGGGCCCCGGATCGAGCCAGCGGTGCTCGAAGTTCGGGCTCATCGGCGGCAGCCCGCCGAACGCGACCGGCGACTCCGACAGCGGCTCGCGAACGATCTCCAGCGCGGTCTCCTCGCCCTCCCCGTCGCGGAACACCAGGCGGGTCGACGAGCCGTCGGCCCCCATCAGCATCGCGTCCACGATCTGCGCGACGTACATCGCCCCGGTGCGCCGCCCCAGCGCCCCAACCTGCTCCACGATGATCGGAGCCAGCGCGTCGTTGCCCACCGCCAGCAGCTCCCAGCCCGGGCGCACGCCCTTGGACGCGGCGTCGGAGCCCGGCCTCACCCCGACCACCACGGCGTTGTCCCCCACCAGCCGGATCTCGAAGCCGGGGCGGGCCGACCCGGCCTCCCCCTCGGTCTCCGCAAGCTTCAGCTCGAGCGTGGGCAGGCTCGGCTCCAGTGTCTCGACGAACCCGGGCTCGTCCCCGTCCTCGCCCGAGTCGAAGGGGACCACCCCGCCGCCGGACTTCGGGATCACCGAGAAGTGCGACTGCCCGAGGCGGCTGAGCATCTCCAGGATGATGCCGCGGACCTCGGCCTGGGTCGCGTCGATCGCGTGCGGTCGCAGCTCGTCTCGCACGCTGTCCCAGTCCACGCCGTTGAAGGTCGGATCGAAGTGCGTGTCGCGGACGAGCCGCCAGGCCTCGTCGAAGTCCCGCAGGGGGACCGACTCGGGCTGCGACGACCGTTGCTCGAGCAGTTCATCGACGGCGGACCGGACGTCCACCGACTGGGCGGAGGCAAACGAGAACGCCCCGGCGCAGGCCAGGGCGATCCCCACGAGCGTGATCTTGAGTCGCATCATGCCCCAACTGTACCGCCCCGACGCACGCGGGCTGCGGAACGGGCCCAACGGGGCGGGGGGCTCAGCCCATGACGCCGCGACGGAACAGGTCGTTCACCCACGGGGCGCTGTGGGTCGAGAAGGACCCGATGGTCCGTTTCTGGGCGTTGATGTAGAGGATGGCGAGGGTCTGCAGGCCCACGGCCGCGAGCACGAAGGTCGCGGTCCCGATGTACTTGGTCATGCCCGCGGGCACCTCGAAGGGCAGGTTGCTCGCGGTGGCGGCGTGGGCCTTGCTCACCAGCGGGGCGACCCCGGGGCTGAACTGGTCCCAGGCCGCGTACCCGACAAAGGCGAATGCCACCAGCGCGTGGCTGACGACCAGGCCCTTCACCGCCGCGGGGTTCATGCTCCGCAGCGACCCGGCCATCTTCATCTGGTGCACCGCCAGGGCCACCATCAGGCCCGCCAGGATCATCCCGGGCGTGTCCGACTGGTTGAAGGCGAACAGGGCGATGATCGCCGCCCCGATGACCATCAGGCGCGAGTAGAACCCGACGAACCGGGCGGCCCGGCGGACCGGCTCGGCCTGGTCGCGGGCGGCGACAAGCTGCGTGATCATCTCGGTGGACAGCGGACCGGCGGTGTCGTTGGTGTGTGCGCTCATGCCCCATAGATCGGCCCGCACCGTCGAGCCCAACGCCCGGACGCTGGGAACCGCGCCTCCGGGCGTGAAGCTGGACGGTCTCGGGCGGTCGCCCCCCGAATCCGAGTCCGAGAACCTGCTAGGCTCGTGCCATGCCGATCGCCTCGCACGCCGTCACCGGGGTCCTGCTGCTGCTTCAGCCCGTCGCGGAGTCCGCCCCGAAGGACGCCCCGGAGGGCATGGTGCTGATCGAGGGGGGCGAGTTCGTGATGGGGACGCCCGCCGGGGGGTGGCCCGAGGAGGGCCCGGCCCATCGCGTCCGGGTGGGGGACTTCTGGATCGACCGGACGGAGGTCACCAACGCGTCCTTCGCCGCCTTCGTGGAGGCGACGGGGTACGTCACCGTCGCGGAGCGTGCCCTGGACTGGGAGGAGCTGAAGAAGCAGCTCCCGCCGGGCACCCCCAGGCCGGACGACGAGGTGCTGCAACCGGGGTCGCTGGTGTTCGTGTCGCCCGCGCGTCCGGATGACCCGACCGGCGGGCGCGGGGCGGGCCTGGAGTGGTGGCGATGGGTGGTGGGGGCCTGCTGGCGCCATCCCGAGGGCCCGGGCAGCACGATCGAGGGCAGGATGGATCACCCGGTGGTGCACGTGTCCTGGGAGGACGCCGCGTCGTACGCCGCCTGGGCGGGCAAGCGGCTGCCGACCGAGGCCGAGTGGGAGTACGCGGCCCGGGGGGGCCTGGAGAGCGCCCGCTACACCTGGGGCGACGAGTGGCCCGGCGCGGGCGAGCCCGCGCTGGCGAACACCTGGTGGGGCGACTTCCCGTACGAGCACAGCGACGCGGACAACGCCGACGGCTACGCGGGGACCGCGCCGGTGGGCTCGTTCCCGCCCAACGCGTTCGGGCTGCACGACATGGCCGGCAACGTGTGGGAGTGGTGCGCCGACTGGTACCGGGCCGACGAGTACCAGCGCCGCGTGCGCGGGCTCGAGCTGCGGGGCATCGCGGTCGCGGACAACCCGCGCGGGCCCGATTCGGCGTGGGCGCCGGGGCGCGAGCGCGAGCCGCTGCGGGCCATGCGCGGGGGGTCGCACCTCTGCCACGTGAGCTACTGCGACCGCTACCGCCCCGGGGCCCGCCAGGGCGCCTCGGCCGACACGGGGCTGTCGCACGTCGGGTTCCGGTGCGTGCAGGACGCGCCGTCCGATGACGGCGAGGGGGACGGCTGAGCATGCCCGGACCCGAACTCGCGCTCGATGCACGCTGCGCCCTCGGAGAGGGGCCCGTCTGGCACGAGGGGGCCCTCTGGTTCGTGAACATCCCCGGCGGGGAGCTGCACCGGTTCGAGCCGGCCTCAGGGGCGCACGAGGTCCGGACGCTGCTCGACGGGTTCCTCTCCAGCGCGATCCCCTGCACCGACGGGCACTGGCTGGTCAGCGTGCAGGACGGCTTCGCGCTGTACGACTGGGCGAACGACCGCCTCGAGCCGATCCGGGGCCTCGACGACCCCGACCCGGGCAACCGATTCAACGACGCCAAGGCCGACCCCTCCGGGCGCGTCTGGGCCGGCACGATGAGCACGCGCGGCGTGCGCGACAACGCGGCCCTGTACCGCCTCGACCACGACCACACCCTGCGGGCGATGGTCTCGCCCGTCACGCTCTCCAACGGGATGGCGTGGAGCGCCGACGCGTCCCGCATGTACTACATCGACACCCCGACCCGGCGCGTGGACGTGTTCGACTTCGACGCCGAGGCGCCCGAGCCGCACACGCCCGTCCGCAACCGTCGCACGCTGATCGAGTTCGGCGCGCTCGAGGGCTCGCCCGACGGCATGACCATCGACCGGGACGACAACCTGTGGGTCGCCCTGTGGGGCGGCTCGCGCGTCGTGCACGTCAACGGACACACGGGCGAGCGCCTGGGCGACGTCGGGCTGCCCGCCTCGCAGGTCACCTCGTGCTGCTTCGGGGGATCGGACCTGGAGGTCCTGTTCATCACCACCGCCCGCGCCGGGCTCTCCGACGAGCGCCTCGCCGCCGAGCCGCACGCGGGGGGCGTGTTCCGGCTCGTGCCCGGCGTCGGGGGTCGCCCCGCGGACCTGTTCGGGCTGCGCGCAGACCGCTGAGGCCCGCGAGCGGACCGACTGCGGGGGAGCGGTGGAGGCTGTATGCTGCGGGTTTCGCCCGATCGGGCGGGATCAGCCGGCGCGTGCGCCCTCCCAACACCCTGCGCCCCTGCCCGAAGGAGGCCGCCCATCGATTTCGAGATGATCTGGAAAGTCGTCGCCGTGGCGCTCTACGCGAGCGTGCTGCTGACCATCGGCGTGCTGGCCTCGCGGCGCATGCACGACATCCGCGACTACTTCGCCTCGGGCAAGCGCCTCGGGTTCTTCAACGTGGCGTTCAGCGCCCGGGCCACGGGCGAGTCGGCGTGGCTGCTGCTGGGGCTGACGGGGATGGGCTGGACGGTCGGGGTGCAGGCCTTCTGGGTGGTGCTGGGCGAGCTCCTGGGCGTGGGCGGGGCGTGGATCCTGATGAGCCGACGCTTCAAGCGCCTCTCGGACCGCTACGACGCGATCACGGTGCCGGACTACCTGGAGGCGCGCCTGCGCGACTCGGGGCACTGGCTCCGGCTCATCGCCGCGGGCTCGCTGGTGATCTTCGTGCCGATCTACGCCGGCTCGCAGGTGTTCGCGACCGGGACCGCCTTCCACGGCTTCCTGGAGTGGAACCACTACGTGGGCGCCGCGGTCGGCTTCGCGGTCGTGATGATCTACATCACCCAGGGCGGGTTCACCGCGGTCGTCTGGTCGGACGTGTTCCAGGGCTCGCTGATGGTGATCGGGCTGGTGGCCCTGCCGATCGTCATCCTCATGCACGTCGGCGGGCTGGCCAACGTGACCGGGGCGCTCGAGGGGATCAACCCGGACCTGCTCGCCCTGCACGGCCCCGGCGAGGAGGGGCCCGGCACAGGGTCGTGGAACACCGGGGCCGTCGTCGCCCTGCTGGGCTTCGCGGCCATCGGCATCGGCTTCCTCGGCTCGCCGCAGGTCTTCGTGCGGTACATCTCGATGAAGAACGAGAAGCAGATCCTGCCCGGCACGGTCACGGCGCTCACCTGGACGCTGCTCGCCGACTCGGGCGCGGTGCTGGTCGGCCTGTTCGGGCGGGCGATCTACGACGGCGAGGCGATCCGCAACAACGCCGACAACATCCTGCCGACCGCGGCGCTCGAGCTGCTGCCCGCCTTCTTCGCGGGCATCTTCATCGCGATGGTGCTCAGCGCGATCATGTCCACCATCGACTCGCTGCTGGTGGTCGCCTCCAGCGCCGGCGTGCGCGACTACTGGCAGAAGACCCGCCACCCCGACATGCCCGACGCGACGCTCGTCACCCTCAGCCGCAAGGTGACGGTGGCGCTGGCGCTGCTCGCCTTCGCCATCGGCATCGGGATCATGCTGTACGACAAGGAGAACGGCGTCTTCTGGATCATCATCTTCGGGTGGTCCGGCATCGCCGCGACGTTCTGCCCGACGATCATCCTGAGCCTGTTCTGGGGCGGGCTCACGGCGCTGGGGGCCAAGTGCGCGATGGTCGCCGGCTTCCTGGGCGTGCCCTTCTTCAAGTTCGCCCTGCCGGCGCTCATGGGCCGGGTCGGCGGCGACGCGGAGTGGGTGGACGTCTGGCTCGGCTACCTCGAATCGCTCGACGTATTGCTGCCCAGCTTCATCGTCGGCTTCGCGGTCGCCATCACCGTGAGCCTGATCGACAGGCCCGGGCGCGAGAAGGTCCGCGGCGCGCTGGACGACCTGCGCGAGGCCGTCGAACAGGCACCCGACGAGAAGCTGCCCCCGCCCGACGACCTGGCCTGAGCATGAGAACGGCGATCGGATCCGGGAGCGGGAGCATCGCGAACGGGTTCGCCCTCACTCCTCGCCGACCTCCACCGGCCCGTCCCAGCCGCGGTAGCCCGTCCCGATCCAGACCGGGTAGAACCGATCGGGCTTGCGCTGCACCTCGCCGACGGGAGTCACCGTCTCGAAGGCCTGCTCCCAGAAGGCTTGCGGCCACTGCACCAGCACGCCGGGGCGCCCCGCGAGCGCGGCATGGGTCTCCGGGTTCTCCAGGTCGGTGTGGGGCCACAGGTCGTACTGCCGACCGGAGCGCCCGGTGCGGTACCGCGCCGCGCAGTAGGTCGTGGGCTGCCCGGGCAGGTAGAAGCTCAGCAGGGCGGTCCGTCCGTACGTCACGCCCATCGCGAACGCCGGGCGGCCCGTCTCGTTCTCGGCCCGACGCATCGCCTCGGCGGCCTCGTCCGCAATTGACCGGAAACCCATCAGCCGGTGCGCCGGCAGGCTCACGCCGAAGCGTTCCTTCAGGTGAAACCACGGCAGCACCACGAACACCGCAGGGATGGCCAGGGCGATCACGCCGGTGACGATACCCCCGACCCGCAGCCCGCGGTCACGCTCGCGGACGCCCGTCGCGATGGCCCAGCCCGCGAGCGGGCAGGCGGTGAACCAGGCCGCGATGGGCCAGTTGCCCTCGACGCGCGTGAAGAAGCTCACCACGAGGTAAAAGGCCAGCAGCGGCGCTGAGATCCAGGCCGCGAACCGGACGGAACGCCAGGTCTCGTCTGTCACGCCGGGCCCCTCGCCCGCGCGTCTCTTCCACAATTTGGCGAAGGCGATGATGGCGAGCACCCCGACCGAGCCGGACACGACGAGCTGGATCGGCAGATACTCCAGCGTCCACACCGGGCTCCAGCCCACGCCGGCCTCCTCGGGCACCTCACGCGGTGCGTCCCCGGTGAGCGAGAAGCCCAGGTGCTCGAGCAGGTGGGACGCCTGCACCCAGCCGTGCGTCGCGTTGTAGACCAGCGTCGGGACAAGCGAGGCGAGCAGAATCACGCCCGCGAGGGCCTTCCAGGGGGCCCGTTCCCGGCCCGGGGAGGGCTCGCCGGGCCCGGGCGACCGGTCGCGCCCGTTCCACCAGGCCCCGAGCGCAAGCCCCGGCAGCAGCAGCAGGATCGTCGGCTTGAACTGCAGGCCGAGGCCGATCGCGAGCGCCAGCCACGCCCAGGCGCGCGGATCGCGCGCGACCAGCGCCCGGTGCCCGGCCCACGCCGCGACGCTCCAGCAGGCCAGGTACGGGGCGTCGATGGTGTTCAAGACGCCCAGCACGGCGAACGCGGGGACCGCGATCGCGCACAGCGTGGCCCACGCCGCGGTCGCGTGGTCCTTGAACATGTCCCGCGCCAGCAGCCCCGCGAACAGGGCGGTGAAGAAGCCCGCGACGACGCCGCCCACGCGCACGCCGAACTCGGTGTGACCGAAGACCTCGGTGCCCAGGCGGATCACCCACGCGATCCCGCCCGGCTTGGTGTAGTACCCGAGCGCCAGGTGGCGGGACCAGTCCCAGTACATCGCCTCGTCCTCGGAGAGCTCCAGCGGCGAGAACCACAGATAGACCAGCCGCCACAGCGTGAACGCCGCGGGGATGGCCAGCACCCACCACGGGCTGGCGAACATCGGTCTGGCTGTGGTGGGGGACCCCTCGGAGGACATGGGGGTCAGTGTAGGGGGCAGTGGCACGCGGCCTGCAAGCAGAGGGCGCTACGGGTTATTCCAAGGCGGTGGGTGCCACGGGTTGACCACAGGACAACCCGTGCTCGCTAATGCCAACACACGGCTTGCAAGGCAAGCCGTGGCACCCGAAGTCGCTCATCCGACACGGCCTACTCAACCGGCTGGCCAACCTCGGCTCGACAGGCACGGTGCAATGCCCGAAGCTCTTCAACCTTCTCAGTGTGACGCTCCGCAAGATTCGTCGTCTCGCCCGGATCCACGGCCAGGTTGTACAGGTGCACCCCCATCCGCACGTCCACCTGCTCGAAGTCGGCCTGGTTGCGGGCCACGTTCTCGTTCTCGGTGACCATCAG
>JBICID010000044.1:0-36145 GCA_043101615.1 Phycisphaerales bacterium JB040
CGGGCTCGGGCAGCGCATGCTCGCGACCGACTCGAGCGACGTCCCCCTGCTCGAGGTCCGCGAGCTGGAGCTCAACGCAAGCAGCGAATGACCACCCCCCACGCGGAGGCCGGAGCGTGCCGGAGCTGACCACATCCGAGACCCTGCAGCCCTCGCTGCTCGACCGGCTGACCGACGAGGATCCGTCCAAGGAGGTCGAGTCGCGCGAGCGCCGCGTGCTCTCGCTCGGGCGCCTGCGCGAGGCGGTGATCCGCGACCTCACCTGGCTGCTCAACTCGGGCAATCTCGAGCCCACCGGCATGCTCGAGGGGTACGAGCACGCCGCGAACTCGGTGATCAACTACGGGCTGCGCGACCTGACCGGCGTCACCGAGAGCACGGTGGACGTGTCCGACCTGGAGCGATCGGTCCGCGAGTGCGTGCGCCGCTTCGAGCCCCGCATCCTGCCCGACACGGTCCGCGTCAAGGTGGTCGAGCAGGAGGGCAACCTCGCCGCGAGCGGCAACCGCCTCGCCTTCGAGATCGAGGGCGACCTGTGGGCCAGGCCGCTCCCGGAGCACCTGTTCCTGCAGACGGAGGTCGACCTCGAGGACGGATCGAGCCGGATCGAGCGGGCGTCGAGGTAACCGGCATGGACGACCGACTGCTCAGGCTGTACAACCAGGAGCTCCAGCACGTGAAGGAGCTGGGCGGCGAGTTCGCGTCGCAGTTCCCCAAGATCGCCGGCCGGCTGGGGATGGAGGGGCTCGACGTCGCGGACCCGTACGTCGAGCGCCTGCTCGAGGGCTTCGCCTTCCTCGCCGCCCGGGTGCAGCTCCAGATCGAGAGCGAGTTCCCCAAGTTCACCGAGCACCTGCTCTCCACCCTGGCCCCGCACTACCTGAGCCCGCTGCCCTCGATGGCGATGGTCCAGTTCCACCCCGACATGAGCGAGGGCTCGCTGGCCGAGGGGCCCGAGCTGCCCCGGGGCTCGGTCATCAAGTCCGGCACCGGCAAGGAACGCAGCACCCCGTGCACGTACACCACCGCGCACACGCTGCGTCTCTGGCCAGTCGAGATCGCCGAGGTCGACTACCAGACACGCAACATCGCCTCGCTCGAGCTCGGCGGCGCCGACCACACCCGGGCCGTGCTCCGGCTCCGACTGCGGACGCTCGGCGGCATCCCCTTCGCCAAGCTCCCGCTGGACGAGCTCGTGCTGCACCTGCGCGACATCGGGCCCGGCTCCTACCGCATGTACGAGCAGCTCTTCACCCACGTCGTCGGCGTGGCGGTGCACGACACCGGCCGCCCCCCCGCGTGGACCCACCGGTGCGCCCGCGGCGGCGTCCGCCAGATCGGCTTCGAGCCCGACGAGGCGCTCCTGCCCGTCGGGCGTGCCGGCTTCGAGGGCCACCGCCTGCTCAGGGAGTACTTCGCGTTCCAGCCCAGGTTCATGTTCGCCGGGATCCACGGTCTCGGCGAGGGCCTGGCCCGCTGCCAGGGCACCGAGGTCGACGTCTCCGTCCTGCTCGCCCAGGCCGACGTCGAGCTCGAGGGGGCCCTCACCACCGAGCACGTGCACCTGCACTGCACGCCCGCCGCCAACCTCTTCGAGCGACGCATCGACCGCATCCACCTCACCGACGAGCACAGCGAGCACCGCGTCGTCGTGGACCGCACCGCCCCCAACGACTTCGAGGTCTTCGACATCCTCGAGCTCGAGGGCTTCGGGGCACGCGGCGAGGGCCAGTTCCAGAACTTCGAACGCTTCTACTCCTCGGCCGACACCCGGTCCCGCTCCGGCACCCGCTTCTTCAGCATGCGCCGTGTCCCCAGGCTGCTCAGCCAGCGCGAGCAGCAGCGCGACCGTCGCGCCACACGCTACGTGGGCAGCGAGGTGTACGTCTCCCTCGTGGACCAGGCCGCCCCGCCCTACGACGAGGCCCTCAGGCAGCTCGGCGGACGCGTGCTGTGCACCAACCGCGACCTGCCCGTGCAGATGCCGCTCGGCGTCGGCCAGACCGACTTCACGCTCGATTCGGGCCTCCCGGTCAAGTCGATCCGCTGCCTCGGGCAGCCCACGACCCCCCAGCCCGCGTACCCGTCCGGCGAGACCTCCTGGCGGCTCATCTCCCACCTCATGCCGAGCTTCGGCTCCATCTTCGACGGAGACCGGGGCAGCGCCGCGGAGTCGCTCAGGGAGATGCTCGCGCTGTACGCCAACACCAACCGGCCCGAGATACGCCAGCAGCTCGACGGCATCAGGAAGATCACCTCCGGCCCGGTGGTGCGCCGGCTCAGGCGCGCCGGGCCCGTCTCCTTCGCACGCGGGCTGGAGATCGGCGTCGAGTTCGACGAGCTCGCCTACGAGGGCGTCGGCGTCTTCGTGCTCGGCGCGGTCCTGGAGCGACTGTTCGCGCTCCACGCCACCATCAACGTCTTCACCGAGACCTTCATCCGGTCAGAGCAGCGCGGAGAGATCAAGCGATGGCCCCAGAGGCACGGCCTGCGCCGGAACATCTGAGCGAGCGGATCGGGGACGACCCCCGACGCTTCGACTTCTATCAGCTCATGCGCCTGATCGAGTGCGCCCACCCCGAGCTGCCCAGGCTCGGACGGTCCGCACGCCCCTCCCAGGACCCCGTCCGCTTCGGGCAGGAGCCCTCCGTCGCCTTCCCGCCCACCGCGGTCGCGGGCTTGCGCAGGCAGCCCAAGTCGGGCCGGGCCCAGGTGGACGTTCTCTTCTTCGGTCTGCTCGGGGCCAACGGGCCCATGCCCCTGCACTTCACCGAGTACGTCCGCGAACGCGACTACAACAGCCACGACCCCACCCTCCGCGCCTTCCTCGACGTCTTCCACCACCGCATGATCACCCTGCTCTACCGGGCCTGGGGATCGGCCCGCCCGGAGGTGCAGCGCGACCGGTCGGATTCGGACCGGATCTCGAACTACATCGGCTCGCTCGTCGGGCTCGGCGTCGAGGAGAACCTCGGACGCGACTCGGTCCCCGACGACGCCAAGCGGTTCTACGCCGCACGCTTCAACGCCCCCAGCCGGCCCGCGGAGACCCTCGCCGCCATCCTCGCCGACGACTTCGGCGTCCCGGTCTCCATCGAGCCCTTCATCGGCAACTGGATCGAGATCCCGGATCAGAACCGGTGCCGCCTCGGCGCCTCCAGGGGCTCGGGCACGCTGGGCGAATCGGTCTTCTGCGGCGAGCAGCTCTGGGACTGCCAGTCCCGCTTCCGGGTCGTCATGGGCCCGATGTCCATCGCCCACTTCCGGACCTTCCTGCCCGGTTCGGCCAGGTTCGGGCGCCTGCGGGACTGGGTCCGCGGGTACCTCAGCCGCGCGCTCTCCTGGGAGGTTCAGCTTATCCTGCGCGCCGAAGACGTCCCGCCAACCAGGCTCGGGGGCGAGTCCAGGCTCGGCCTCACCACCTGGCTCACCACCGAGCCGCCCGACCACGACGTGTCCGACGCCATCTTCGACTCCGGAGACCCCTGACCCCCCCCCCGCCCCCCGACACACGACGCACTCAGCCCGACAGGACCACACCATGGCCGAGATCCCCCGCTCGAATCTGTTCGGAAAGCTCAACCCGGTCGCGTTCAAGTCCATCGAGGCCGCGACGGTCTTCTGCAAGATGCGCGGCAACCCCTACGTGGAGCTGGTCCACTGGATCCACCAGATCCTCCAGCTCCAGGACACCGACCTGCACAAGATCGTCCAGCAGTTCAGCCTGGAGCCCTCCGCCCTGGCACGCGACATCACCGAGAGCGTGGACAGGCTCCCGCGCGGCGCCTCCTCCATCTCCGACCTGTCCTCCCACATCGAGGAGGCCGTCGAGCGGGGCTGGGTCTACGCCACCCTCCTGTACAACGAGCCCCAGGTCCGCACCGGCTATCTCATGGTCGGCATCGTCAAGACCCCCGGCCTGCGCCGCGTGCTCGACTCGATCTCCGACGAGTTCAAGAAGATCAAGACCGACACCCTGGTCGACCGCTTCGACGAGATCGTCTCCGGCTCGCGCGAGGAGGGGCTCCGCACCTCCGACGGCTTCTCGCCGGGCGGCGCCGGCGAGCCCGGCGAGGCCTCCGGCGCCATGTCCCCCGCCCAGATGGGCAAGCAGGAGGCCATCCGCCAGTTCTGCAAGGACCTGACCGAGGAGGCCCGCTCGGGCAAGATCGACCCCATCGTGGGGCGCGACGAGGAGACCCGCCAGGTCATCGACATCCTGATGCGCCGGCGTCAGAACAACCCCGTGCTCGTCGGCGAGGCCGGCGTGGGCAAGACCGCCGTCGCCGAGGGCTTCGCCCACAAGATCGTCGCCGGCGACGTCCCGCCCTCCATGCTCAACGTCAAGCTCCTCGAGCTGGACGTCTCCGCCCTGCAGGCCGGCGCCTCCATGAAGGGCGAGTTCGAGCAGCGCCTCAAGCAGGTCATCGAGGAGGTCCAGGCCTCCGAGACCCCCATCATCCTCTTCATCGACGAGGTGCACCGGCTCATCGGCGCAGGCGGGCAGGCCGGCACCGGCGACGCCGCCCAGCTCCTCAAGCCCGCCCTCGCGCGAGGCCTGCTCCGCACCATCGCCGCCACCACCTGGGCCGAGTACAAGAAGCACATCGAGAAGGACCCCGCCCTCACCCGGCGCTTCCAGACCGTCATGGTCAACGAGCCCGACGAGGCCCGCGCCATCCTCATGATGCGCAAGGTCGCCGGCATCTTCGAGACACACCACAAGGTCCAGATCCTCGACGAGGCCATCGAGGCGGCCGTCCGGCTGTCCCACCGCTACATCCCCGCCCGCCAGCTCCCCGACAAGTCCGTCTCGCTCCTGGACACCGCCTGCGCCCGCGTCGCCATCGGCCAGCACTCGGTGCCCCCGGAGGTCGACGACGCCCGCAAACGCATCCAGGCCCTCGAGACCGAGACCGAGATCCTCCGGAGGGAGGAGGCCACCGGCTCCGATCATTCCGCCCGCCTCGCGGAGATCGCAGATCGCATCGCCGCCGAGCGGGACAACCTCGAGACCCGCGAGTCCGCCTGGAAGGAAGAGAAAGAACTCGTCGATCAGATCCTCGAGATCCGCACCAAGCTCAGGGGGCCCACCGGCGCCGAGCCGGTCGAGTCCGACGCCGCGGACGAGGCCTCCGAAGACGCCGCCGCCGAGACCGGCGAAGAGACCCTGACCGACGAGGCGCGCGCCGACCTCCGCGCCCGGCTCGTCGAGCTCCAGGGCAAGCTCACCGAGCTCCAGGGCGAGCACCCGCTCATCCTCCCCTCCTGCGACGAGACCGCCGTCGCAGCCGTCGTGTCCGACTGGACCGGCATCCCCGTCGGCAAGATGGTCAAGGACGAGGCCCGGGCGGTGCTGGACCTGGCCAAGACACTCTCCCAGCGCGTCGTCGGCCAGGACCACGCCATGGAGATGATCGCACGGCGCATCCAGACCTCGCGCGCCGGACTCGACAACCCCTCCAAGCCCATCGGCGTCTTCATGCTCGCCGGCACCTCCGGCGTCGGAAAGACCGAGACCGCCCTCGCCCTCGCCGAGGCCCTCTACGGCGGCGAGCAGAACGTCATCACCATCAACATGTCCGAGTTCCAGGAGGCTCACACCGTCTCCACCCTCAAGGGCGCCCCCCCCGGGTACGTCGGCTACGGCGAGGGCGGCATCCTCACCGAGGCCGTCCGGCGCAAGCCCTACTCCATCGTCCTCCTCGACGAGGTGGAAAAAGCCCACTCCGACGTCCACGAGATCTTCTTCCAGGTCTTCGACAAGGGCCACATGGAGGATGGCGAGGGACGCTCCATCGACTTCAAGAACACCATCATCCTCCTCACCACCAACGCCGGCACCGACCTCATCATGAACATGTGCGCCGACCCCGAACTCCTCCCCAAGCCCGAGGCCCTCAACCACGCCCTGCGCGAGCCCCTGCTCAAGGTCTTCCCCGCCGCCCTGCTCGGGCGCATCGTCACCATTCCCTACTACCCCCTCTCCGACGACATGATCCGCATGATCTCCAGGCTCCAGCTCAAGCGCATCGCCGACCGCGTGCACGAGTCCCACGACGTCCCGTTCGAGTACGACGACGCCGTGATCGACCTCAGCGTGTCGCGGTGCGTGGCGCGTGAGTCCGGCGGTCGCAGGATCGACGCCATCCTCACCAACACCGTCCTGCCCACCATGTCCGAGGCCTTCCTGCGGGCCTTCATGGACGGGCGAGAGATCAGCAAGGTCCGCGTCTCGGTCGAGAACGACGAGTTCGGCTACTCGTTCGACTGAAGCCCGGGGCGCTACTCGAGCTCGGCCAGCAGGGCCGCGAGCTCCGGGTCCATCTCGTCGTCGTCGTCCCCGGAGTCGTCGTCCTCCTCCTCCTCCTCCTCCTCGAGGCTGGCGAGCAACGCGTCCAGCTCCTCGTCGCCGGTGCCCTCGGCGTCCCCGTCGTCCTCGTCGTCGGGTTCCTCGGGCGTGGGAGTGGGGGGGGACGACTTGGGCAGCTGGCTCGGGTCCGTCCAGGGCCCCGCCAGCGTGCCGCCCGCCACCGAGAGGAAGCTCCCGATCCGCGCCTCGGGCGTGCCGCGGACCGACAGCACCGGGATGAAGCCCTGCCCGGTCACCCAGGCCATCTGGCGCTCGCCCAGCAGCCGGTCGGTGCAGGGCAGCGCCACCTGGTCGCCGTGCTCGTCGGTCATGAAGTGGTAGGGCATGTCCCCGGCCCCGCTGACCGCGCCGACGCGCATCTTGGCGATCGAGCCCGACATCTGGTAGGACTGCGCCAGCAGCAGCGCCGCCAGCACCGCCCCGTTGGCCCACAGCATCCCGCCGATCCCGCCCCGCGTCGTGAACTCCTCGAACTCGAACGGGTCGATCGGGTCGGTCCTCTTCCCGTACGGGTTGCGCAGCATGAACCGCGGGCAGGCCAGCCCCAGGAACGCCGCCTCGGGCAGGGCCCGAAGCTGCGACCACGACTCCAGCACCAGCGGGTGCGTCTCGTTCGGGTCCGGCTTGCGGATCACGTCGTTGTGGATCCCGCTCAGGAACGGCGCGCTCGCGCACGCCGCGATCTTCGCGATCCGGCCCAGCAGCTCCGCGTGCGGCGGGGTCTCCTCGAACGTGTAGCACCCCACGATCAGCGAGAGCGGGCCTTGTTGGGCGTCCTGGGCCGGCTTCTCCACCAGCATCCCGTACAGGCCGGTCTCGGTCAGGTCGTCCGCCGAGGCCAGGTCCGCCGCGAGCTCCTCCGCCGTCACGTCGTACAGCACGATCTGCAGGTCGCGACCGGTCTCGAGCCGACGCACCAGGAACTCCACCGACCGCCACAGGCTCTCCACGGTCTGGAAGTCCGGGTCGTGCAGGATGTCGCGCATCAGCCCGGACAGCGCCTTGTCCGCGACCTCGATCAGCCGGTCCTGGGCCGCGTCCCGCGCCTCGACCACGAACGGGGCCACCGCCGACCGGATCAGGGCCTCGGCCTCGCTCGACCCCCGCTCGACCCCAGCCGGGCGGCTCATGAGCCTGCCGAAGTCGCTCAGCTTCGCGTTCGGGATGGTCCCGCCCCGGGCCCTGGGCTTGCGTTTGCGGACCGCGACCTCCCCCGCCTCCTCCGCGATCTCGCGCAGCTCCGCCGCCGCCGATTCCCACTTGCCCGAGTTCAGCCGCCGGCGCAGCCCCCCGAGTTCCTCGAAGGCCTCGACCCTGTCGTACAGCTCGTCGGGGTGGAAGTCGTCCATGGACCCGATCTCGATCTCGACCCGCTCCCCGCCCACCGGCACCGTCAGCGAGATCCCCATCCGGGCCACCACGTCGTCGATGTTGTCCACGTCGACCGCGTGGCCCTTGCGCGAGGCCAGATCGCCCCCGGCCTCCTGCTCGCCACGGTTGGCGCGCGCCGAGAAATCACCCAGGACCGCGATCCGGAACGCCTTGCCCGGGGCTTTCGGCTCGGCGCCCGGGATCGAGCCGAAATTGAAGCTGAGGTTCATACGCGTCGTTCTCCGTGCACGGGATCGGTTCCAGACACTCCCGCCCGTCGCGCCCGGACCGTCGCCGGCCCGTCGCCGGGAGCAGGGATGCAAACTCCGCCGGACGTTGCCTTTCCGGGCGCGTCGCGTTCAGAGGTCGTAGTTCTTTCTCCTGAGCCGGTCGGACTTCTTGGCACGCCCGGAGTCCGGGTCGCGCAGCCGGTCCCGGTTGCTGGCCGGCCCCTTGCGCAGCCCGCGGTCCTCGGCGCCCCACACGTCCTCACTCTCGCGCGACGATCCGGACCGCAGCCGCCCGCCGGCGCCCGGATCGGCCCCGCCCCGCACCGCACCTACCCCGCCCCCGGCACCCCGCCCCCGTCCCGTCCCGGCTCGGGCCGCCCCCCCCGGCCCCCGCCCTTGCTCTCCCGGGCCCCGCCGGCCTTGTTGGCCCCGGACTTGCCGAACGCGGCCACGTCGTCCCCGCGCTCCTTGAGCTCCTGCGCCCGCTCCTTGTGCGACCGCATCTCAAGCTGTTTTTCGAGGATCGACTGGGCGTAGTCGTCGAAGAACGACAGCCCCGGGATGCGTCCCAGCGCCTGGAGCATGTACACGAGCTTGTCGCCGAGCATCCTGCCTCCTGACCGGGGTCCGGGCCGGGCCCCAGTCTACCAGATCCCGGTTTGGATGGCTGCCCCCCGCGATGGTACACTGGGCACCCGGAGGTCCACGATTGGCTGAGCAATCCACGGAAGAACGGTCGGTCACGGTCAAGGGGCCGAAGCCAGATGCCAAGCTGGTCTTCCAGAAGCTCAAGGCCACCGAGACCCTCAACAAGGGCTTCGACATCCGCCTCGAGGTCATGTCCGACCAGAAGGACCTCGACTTCAAGGACTTCGGCGGGCAGAAGCTCTCCGTCACGTTCACCAACAAGCAGGGCAACGGGCGGTCCTTCTGCGGGTACGTCGTTTCCATGAGCCGCGTGACCGGCGTGCTGGGCGAGTCCGCCGAGTCGATGTACACCTACCGGTTCCGCCTCGCGCCGTGGACACGGTTCCTCGCGATGCGACAGGACTGCCGCATCTTCAACTCCAACGACGGCAAGGTAGACAACTCCGTCAAGGACATCCTCAAGAAGGTGTTCGCCGACGCCGGATTCTCCTCCGACTACAGCCAGGGCAGCCTCACCGAGTCCTACACCAGCCTCAACTACGTCGTCCAGTTCAACGAGTCGGACCTCGACTTCGCCCGGCGCATGATGGAGCGCGAGGGCATCTACCACTACTTCGAGCACACCGCCGACTCCTCCAAGCTCATCCTCGCAGACGGGCCATCCGGCCACTCCGAGGTCTCCGGCTACGAGACCATCCCCTATCGCGACGAGTCCGAGCCCAGCGCCGTGGACTCCGTCCGCGGCTGGAACCGCTGGCACGCCGTCCGCAGCGGGGCGCTCGTCAGCCAGGACTACGACCCCACAGACCCCGCCAAGAACCTCAAGAAGGAGTCCAAGGACAAGGGCGACTACGACCAGGCCGAGCACGAGGTCTACGAGTTCCCGGGGCGGTACGTCGACCCCGCCGCCGGCGAACGCTACGTCAAGTCGCGCATGGCCCAGCTCGCGTCCCGGGGCGACTACATCCAGGGCCACGGCAACGCCGTCGGCATCACCGCCGGCTACAACTTCGAGCTCAAGGACCACTACAACGACTCGGAGAACATCAAGTGCACCGTGATCTCCACCCAGATCGCGGCCGAGGCAGACAAGGACAACTGGGACCCCGGCACCGGCGACGCACGCTGCAAGAAGTACAAGGTCAACTTCCGCGCGATCCCCGCCACCGTCCGCTACCAGCCCCCGCGCGTCACGCCCCAGCCCCGCGCGGTCGGGCCGCACACAGCCGTCGTCGTCGGCCAGAATAACGAGGAGATCACCACCGACGAGCACGGGCGCATCAAGGTCCAGTTCCACTGGGACCGCAACGGCAAGTTCGACCAGGACTCCTCCTGCTGGGTCCGCGTTATCCAGAGCTGGTCGCACGGGAAGTGGGGCAGCCAGTTCATCCCTAGGCACGGCATGGAGGTCATCGTCGAGTACATCGACGGCGACCTGGAGAAGCCCATCGTCACCGGGTGCGTCTACAACGGCAAGAACAAGTCCCCGTTCGCGCTGCCCGACGAGGCCACCCAGTCCGGCGTCGTGTCACGCTCCACCAAGAAGGGCACCCAGGACAACGCCAACATGATCGTCCTGGAGGACAAGAAGGACGAGGAGCTGCTCTTCATCCAGGCCGAGCGTGACGCCGAACGCATCGTCAAGAACAACGACACGCAGACCATCGGGACCGAGTACAAGGACCCCGGCGACCAGACCATCACCATCCACAACGACCGCACCGTCACGCTCAAGGAGGGCAACGACACCCTCACCGTCGAGACCGGCGAGCAGACCATCGACGTCAAGAAGAAGATCACCATCAAGGCCGGCGACGAGATCCACCTCGAGACCGGCCAGGCCACCCTCACGATGAAGAAGGACGGCACCATCACCGTCAAGGGCAAGGACATCACGATCCAGGGGTCCGGCTCCATCGTCGAGAAGGCGTCCAAGGACATCGAGATCAAGGCCACAGCCAACGCCAAGCTCCAGGGCAACGGCAACGTCGACGTCAAGGCCGGCGGCAATCTCACCGCCAAGGGGTCCGTCGGCACCTTCGACGGCGGGGGCGCCTGCACCGTCAAGGGCGGGGTGGTGAAGATCAACTGAGTACTCCCCCATGCCGCCACTCCTCCCGCACATCCCGGACGACACCGACGCCAGGGCCTACCTCGCCCCGGCGGAGCTGGACGACGACGCGATCGCGCTGCTCAGGCAGGGCGACACCGTCGAGGCGTTCCTGTCGCGGCTGATGGACCGGGGCATGTGGATCGACGCCATCCGGGTCGTCGCCCGGGCCCTGCACCCCCAGCACGCCGTCGCGTGGGCCCTGGACACCGTCAGCGCCGCCCCCCCCCGAGAGGGCGCGGGGCAGGCCGACACCGACGGCGCGCTGCTCGAGATCGTGCAGCGCTGGCTCGACGAGCCGGGCGACACCGCGCCCCGTCGCAAGGCCCTGGTCGCCGCGGAGGACGCCGGCTACAACGGGCCCGCGGCCTGGGTCGCCGCCGCCGTCGGCTGGTCCGGGGGCAGCATCGCCCCCGCGGAGCTCCCGCCGGTCGAGCCGCCGGAGGGCCTGTGCGCGCGGTCCGCCGCCGCCGCCATCGTCATCGCCTCGATCGCCGACCCCGACCGCATCGACCGCAACACCGAGGCCGCGCTCCGGGTCGGGCTCGACTACGCCGCCCAGGACCCCCCGAAGGCCGGGGCCCCCGCCCAGCGTCGCGAACAGCCCGAGCCCAAGGCGGACGATCCGGACGACCAGACCGACAAGCCCAGGCTCCGCTCCCTCAGGCGCTCCCACGGCGAGACCACCGCCCCCGACCAGCGCACCAAATCCCCCGACCCGGCGCCCCCCGCGCCGGCCCGCTCGCTCCGACGCAAATCGTCCGGCTCCCCCGGCTGGGGCTCGGGGTCCGACGACGACTCCGGCGCCGGCTGGAACCCCAAGCCTCTCTAGACCCCCTCAGTACGGCTCAACTCTTCATTGCACACGCTCCGCGATCAGCGCGTGCACCGAGTACCGCAGTTCCGCACGATCGTGCAGGCGCGTCGCCCACTCCAGCCCGTCCCGCTCCGCCACCAGGCGCAGACCGCCCACTCCCCCCGAACCCGCATTCAACAGCGAGCGCAGCACGCTCGCCGAGTCCCCCGCGTGCTGCGAACGGGGCGAGTGCCCCCCGACCCACGCCTCCAGCGGCGTCGCGCTCGTGCTCCAGTCGTAGGGTGACGTGAGCACCAGCCGCCCGCCCGGGCGGAGCAGACCGCCCGCACGCTCCAGCAGGCGCATCGGCGACGCCACGCAGTCGAGCACGTTGAGCGCCAGCACGCACCCGAACGTCCCCTCCGCGAACGGCGGGTCCAGGGCATCGGCGCACCAGAGCGACACGCGCTCGCGGTGCACCGGCTCGCAGGCGACGCGCTTCGGCTCGTACAGCACGCCGCCCCGCTTCAGCACGTACTCCGCGATCCCTCGGTCGCGGACCCCGGCCGCGCACCGGAGCAGCGCCGGGTTCGCGTCCAGCCCAGCCACCCGCTCGTGCCCGCGCTGCGCGAGCTCGAAGCAGACCCGCCCGACCGCGCACCCGAGGTCCAGCACCGGCTCCCCGGGATCGATCCCACCCGGGACGAGCCCCAACGCCCCGTCCAGCAGGCGCACCACCCCGGGCGTGGCGCCGTCCTCCGGGTAGGCGTCCCGCGCGTACACGGACAGGTAGTACCGGTCCAGGTCCTCGCGGCTCCCGGGATCGAACGTGTCCGCCAGCATCCGCTCCAGCCCCACGGGCAGATCCGTCCGGCGATGCACCGAGGCCTGCGTGCCCGCCAGCCAGTCGCGCACGTCGGCACGGACCACCGGGATCCCGTCGATGATCGGGTACTCCGCCTGGCACGCCTCGGCGCGACAGCGCAGCGCCCCGAATCGCACGCCCGGTCCCTCCTGCCCGAACCGCTCCGCCAGGTCCAGCGACGACCGAGGCTCCCCGGGCCCGGCGCAGATCGGGCACACGGCCCCGAAGCGTTCGGGCTCGCCCGCGTTCAACTCATCCGCCGATCTGCACCGTCGGGCAGCAGGGTGGCAGGACCTTGCCCACGGGGGCGGGGATCGGGGCCACGCAGGTGGGGTGCGAGGTCAGGTCGTTGGCCCGGGCCGCCGGCATCCCCCCGATCAACACCGTCGCCGAGCCCTTGGCGATCATCCCCGGCCCCGCCGGCACGCACGAGGGCAGCATGCACGGGCCGGACATGTCCGTCGCCCGAGCCGCGGGCGCCCCCCCGATCAGCACGTTCGGGGCCCCCTTCACGATCGTCAGGGGCAGGCCGGGGTGCGGCGCGGGCGTCGGCGTCGGCGCGGGCGGATGGATCGGCGCGTGACAGTGCGGCGCGTCCTGCTTGATCATGTCTCCCATGCGGGCGGCGGGCGGCATGCTGGTCTCCCGGGCGGCGCCCCAGCATACCCGATCCCCGCCCCGCCACGCGACTCAGACCTTGAAGAACCACTTCCGCCGGTACAGCCACCAGCAGAACACCCACCACAGCCCCAGGTAGAGCAGCACGTGCGCCCACAGCCCCGGCCCACGCCCCAGCCACGCCGCCAGCCACTCCTGCGATCCCGAGGCCCAGCTCATCGTCCGCCCGCCCGGCCCAGGCATCTGCCAGCGGGCCCACAGGATCTTGAAGCTCAGCTCCGCCGCGAGATACAGCGCGATCGCGTTGAGCCCGTACACACGCAGCGCCCACGCCCCAGTCCAGCGCCGCGCGTCGATGACGTAGAAGAACCCCGCGTACAGCATCATCCCCGTCCCCGCGCTCAGCAGGCAGTAGGCCGGCGAGATGAACCACTTGCTGAAAGGCACCGTCCAGGCGCCCCACAGCCCGCCGCCCTCCGCCCGGTAGCCCCACTGCAGCACGTACCCGAGCCCGACCAGCAGAGCCCCAGCGCCCAGCGCCAGACCGGCGTTGACCGATTCGGTCCTCGCGTCCTCGGGCTCGGACCCGCGCACGCCCCGTCGCAGCAGGTCCGTCGTCAGACCGCCGCACACCGCGACCGCCGCCAGCGGCAGCACCTGCTGCCACATCCCGAGCCACCCGATGACCTTGTTGAGGACCGTGGGCTCCAGGTGCTCCGCCGCGAGATACCGCTTGACCGCATCGAAGTGCTCGAACGTGCCGGGCCCGGTCGGGGCGGGCAGCCCCTCGCCCGGCCCGGCCCCCCGGGGCGAGAAGGGCCCGGTGACGATCTCGTAGGGCAGTCCCGCCATCACCAGCCACTTCGCTCCCAGCACCACGACCACGAACGAGACCTGCGCCCAGCGCGGCAGCAGGAACACGCACACCGCCGCGAAGTACCCCCACCCGATCAACTGCAGGATGTTCCAACTGAACAGGTCCTTCCAGACCGCCGGGCGGTCGTACCACTGCCCGGCGACCGTCAGCAGCACGCCCAGCAGGTACAGCACCATCGCCCGCCGGAAGGCGATCAGCACCTTCCGGCCGCCGGACTGCGACCGGCCGCGCCCGCTCCGCATCGACAGCGGGATCGCCGCGCCCGCGATGAACAGGAACCAGGGGAAGACCAGGTCGGTGAAGGTCGCCCCCTGGCGCGGGGCGTTCCAGTCCACGTGGAAGAGCTGCGGGTGGAACACGCTCTTGTCCCAGGTCAGGTTCACCAGCAGCATCGCCGCGATATCGAACCCCCGGAACGCGTCCAGTGAGAGCAGGCGTCTGGCCTTCGTGACCGGCACGATCGGACCCGGGGCGTCCCCGGGGTCCTCGCGCGTCTGCTCGGGCTCGGTCGTGTCGGTCGTCATCGGGCGACGCCACCATACCATCGCCGGACCGCATGAGCACGCCCGAACCGCCCAGACCGCCCGATCAGGCAGCCCCGCTGCTCATCCCCCGACCCCGATCGGTCGCGCTCGACACAGCACGCCGTCACGCCCCGGGCGGACGCCCGATCGTCACGCGTTCTCCCGATCTCCCGCCCTCGGGCTACCGGCTCTCGATCGACCCGGCCCGCGTCGTCGTGCTGGCGGGCGACGGCGCCGGCGAGCGGGCCGCCAACGCCACCCTCCACCAGCTCGCCCGCCAATACGGGCAGGCCCTCCCGACCGGCACGATCGAGGACGCCCCGGCCCTGGCCGGACGCGGCGTCATGCTCGACGTCTCACGCTGCCGCGTGCCCACGATGGCCGAGTTCGGGCGCCTGATCGAATCGTTCGCGTCCCTGAAGCTGAACCATTTGCAGTGCTACACCGAGCACGCCTTCGCCTACACCTTCGCCGAGCCCGTCTGGCGCGGGTGCGACCCGATCACCCCGGACGAGGCACGCACGCTCGACCGGCTGTGCGCACAGCACGCCATCGAGCTCGTGCCCAACCAGAACTGTTTCGGGCACCTGAAGCGCTGGCTGGAGCACCCAGAGTTCGCCCGCCTCGCAGAGACGCACGGAGACTGGACATTCCTCGGCATGCCCCGCTCCGGCCCGTTCAGCCTCTGCCCGACCGATCCGGACTCGCTCTCGTTCGTCGAGCGCCTGCTCGGGGAGCTGCTGCCACATTTCTCCTCGCGCCAGGTCAACATCGGGTGCGACGAGACGCACGACGTGGGGCAGGGACGCTCGGCCGAGGCCGTGCGAGCGCACGGACGCGCCGAGGTCTATCGCCGGTTCGTCAGCAAGGTCTGCCGGCACGTGCTGGAATCGGGGCGGACACCGATGGTCTGGGGCGACATCGCCGGCGAGCACCCCGAGGTCGTCGGCGCCCTGCCCGAGGGCGCGGTCGGCCTGTGCTGGGGGTACGAGCCGGCGTCCGATTTCCGGTCGATGTCGGCGCCGTGGCGCGACGCCGGTCACCCCTGGTGGGCCTGCCCGGGCACCTCGTCCTGGCGCAGTTTCACCGGGCGGTCCTCGGAGCGCCGGGCGAACATCCGGCGTGCGGCCCGCCAGGGCGTCGCCGGGGGCGCCGCCGGGCTGCTCGTGACCGATTGGGGCGACCTCGGGCACCACCAGGTCTGGCCCGTGGCGCTGCTGGCCATCGCCGAAGCGGCCGACGCCGCCTGGACCGGAGACGAGCGCCACGAGACCTTCCTCGACGCCGCCTCGCTGCAGGTCTTCGGCGACGAGTCGCTCGCCATCGGTCGCTGGCTCGAACAACTCGGCGATGCGGATGCCCCCATCCGGGCCGTCGCGGGCGTGCGCACACAGCCCGACACCCCGGCCCGGCTGGCCAACGCCGGCGCGCTGTTTACCGAGCTGCACCCACCCCCGGCCCGGTTCCACCTGCCCGTGGACCCCGCCCCGTGGCTGGAGACGCTCCGCCGGCTCGAATCGCTCGCGTCCTCGATCCCGACCGGCGCCGGCGAGCTCCTGGAACGCGAGTGCCGGCACGCGCTCGCCCAGGCCATGTTCGGCGCGCGCGTGGCCCTCCACCGTCGTGGGGCGGACAGCGGCCTCTCAGCAGACGCCCTCCGCGACGAGCGTGACGCCCTGATCCAGGAGCACCGTGGCCTCTGGCTCGAGCGGTCCCGCCCCGGCGGGCTCGACGAAAGCTGTGCCTTCTGGGAGGCGGTCTCCCCATGACCGACCGACCCCGACTCGCCATCGGCTGCATGACCGGCACCAGCCTCGACGGGCTCGACCTCGCCGCCGTGCGTGTCACGGGTCAAGGCAACCTCCGGCGCGCCGAAGTCGTCGCGGTGTCCTCCTTCGGGCTGGGCACACCCGCCGACGGGCTCCGCGCCCTCGCCTCCGGCGAACCCATGACGCCCGCCGACATCGCCGAGCTGCGCTGGTCGTTCGGCGAGCGTCACGCCGAATGCCTCTCGGGATTTCTGGGCACGCTCGATGCCCGCCCCGGCCTCGTCACCGTGCACGGGCAGACCGTGTTCCACGGGCGATCGCCCGCCGACCGCCACCGGACGTGGCAGCTCCTCGAGCCGGCCCCGATCGCGCGTGCGCTCGGTCTCCCCGTGGTCTCGAACCTGCGGGCCGCCGACGTCGCCGCGGGCGGACAGGGGGCCCCGATCACCCCCCTCGCCGACGCGCTGCTGTTCGCCGATGCTCCCAGGCCCTGCGTGATCGTGAACCTCGGCGGGTTCTGCAACGCCACGCTGCTGCACCAGGACGGGTCCGTCGAGGGCTTCGACCTGTGCGCCTGCAACCGGGTGCTCGACGCCGCCGCACGCGCCGGGCTCGGGCTGGCGTTCGACCCGGACGGCCTCCGGGCGAAGGAGGCCATCTCCGAACCTCGCGCGGCGGACGAGCTCCGGACGATCCTGTCTCGACAGGCCGGGTTGGGGCGATCGCTTGGGCAGGGTGACGAGGCGTCGGACTGGGTCGAACGCTGGCGGGGGTCCATCAGCGGCCCCTCGCTGTGCGCCTCGGGCACGGAGGCCGTCGGCCGGACCATCGCCGAAACCCTGCTGGCAAGGGTCCCGGAGCCCGCCCGCGTGGTGCTGGCGGGAGGCGGGGCCCGGAATCTCGCGCTGCTCGAGGAACTCCGGCTCGGGGGGCTCCCAGATGAGCGGGTCGTGACCGCCGACCGGATCGGGGTGCCAATCGAGGGGCGTGAGGCCGCGGGCATGGCGGTCCTGGGCACGCTCTCGCTGCTCGGGGAGCCGGTCACGCTGGCGCGGATTACAGGATGCACGCCGGCGGGCGCCGACGACGCCGGCCCCATCGCCGGCGACTGGACCCTGCCCCCGGGCGGCGGGTGGAGAATGATCGAGCATGCCTGACGCCTCCCCCAACCTGCCGCCCGACCGGGGCCGCATCGCCACCGAGCAGGCCAACCCCGCCAGCGACCGCCTGCACGCCCTGAGCGTGGCGGCGTGCGTCGAGCTGATCAACCGCGAGGACGAGCGTGTCCTCCACGCCCTGCGCGAGGCCGCGCCGGCACTTACCGCCCTGATCGAGGCCGCCGAGCCCGGCTTTGTCCGAGGCGGGCGCCTCGTCTACCTTGGCGCCGGCACCAGCGGGCGCCTCGGCGTGCTCGACGCCTCGGAGGCGCCGCCCACGTTCCAGGTCGAACCGGGTCGCGTGGTCGGCATCATCGCCGGCGGCGACGCCGCCCTGCGGGTCTCCAGCGAGTCCAGGGAGGACGTGCCGGACGGGGCCCACCCGGACCTCGATCGCCTCGCTCTCACGCCCCACGACACCGTCATCGGCCTCGCCGCCGGGGGCACCACCCCGTACGTCCGCGGGGCGATGGCGCTGGCCAAGGGTCTCTGCCCGGGGTGCCTGACGGCCATGATCACCTGCAGCCCGGTGGACAAGCCCGAGGGCTGCGACCACCTCGTCGTGCTCGACACGGGCCCGGAGGTGGTCACCGGCTCAACCCGCATGAAGGCGGGCACCGCCACCAAGCTGGCCCTCAACACGATCTCGACCACGCTGATGGTCCGCGAGGGGCGCGTCTACGCCAACCTCATGGTCGACCTGCGCGCCACCAACGACAAGCTCCGCGACCGGGCCGCGCGGATCGTCACACGCCTCACCGGCCTCTCGCGCCAGGACGCGTTCGAGCTGCTCGACCGCGCCGCCGGCGGTGTGAAGTGCGCCGTGGTGATGCACCGGCTGGGCCTGGATCGCGACGAGGCCGAGCGAAGACTCGCCGACGCCTCGGGGCGCCTCGACCGGGTCATCGGGGACTAGACGGCCCGCTACGGGGCCTCGATCCGCAAGAGACGGGCCCCGCGCAGCACACGCTCCCAATCGAACGCCGGGCCCGGGTCGATCTTGTTCTCCTGGATGTGGTAGTGCCCCAGCAGACCGCTGAACGAACCGAACTCGTCCGGGCCGAGCGTGCGCGTCAGCAGGTTCCCCGCCGGGTCACGCGGCACGTCCAGCCGGATGCCCGGCAGCACCGCGTGCAGGGCCGCGGTCAGCCGGATCAGCGAGGCGTACTGCGCGTCCGTGAAGTCGTGCTGCTCGAGCAGGCGCCCCTGGATCGTGCCGGTGACGCGCTCGCTGCGCGACGCGAACCAGGGCCCGGGCGTGCGCACCCCGCCGTCCCCCAGCCAGCCCGGGAGCGTGATCATCGCCCCGTCCGCGCCCCCCCCGCCCGTCTCGTACCACTCGTCAAGCGTCCCGGACCCGGGCGGGTAGGCCCCGATCTGGGCCATCTCCACGCCGACGGAGCGGTCGTTGGCGATCGTCGCGTGCCACGCCTTCTCCGCGACGTCGAGCGTCTGGTAGATCGTCCCGTCCACGTCGATCATGAAGTGCACCGACAGCCCGCGCAGGTCGTGCAGGATCCGGAAGCACGACCGCGACACCCCGGCCACGTCGTAGTGGATCACGAACTGATCGACACGTCGCGCGAGCGTGGGCAGCGTCCAGCCCCCCTCGGGCATCCCGGCCCGGTCGCCATACCGGTTGGGCGAGCCCACGTCGGAGTTGTCGGGGTCGTAGGCACGCTCGCCCTCGGGCTTGAACCGGTAGGTCACCCGGTACGCGTCGTAGTGGGGGGGATCGAACCAGAGACGCACCGGCGCCCCGGTGTGCACCAGCCGCCCCGCGACCATGATCTCGTCGCCAAGACGCTCGTGCAGGTCGCCCGGTCGGGGGCGGAGCGCCTCAACGATCGGGTCGGCGCGCGCCTCGACCGGCGGCGTCGGCTCGGGGGAACGCTCCACGACGGGGCGGGGCGACGTGCAGGACGCGAGTGCGAGCATCAGCACGAGCGGAACGGCGCGAACGGGCATGCGTCTCTCCCTCTGGGCGGGTAGGCTCCGGCGATGCACAGTGTACCGGTCATCGCCGCCTTCACCCCGGTCGACTGGGGCGTGCTCGCGTCGTATTTTGCCCTGCTCGTCGCCTCGGGCGTCTGGTTCAGCCGCAAGGAGCAGAAGGACACCGAGGACTACTTCCTCGGCGGACGCAACATGCCCGCCTGGGCCGTCGCCGTCTCCATCGTCGCGACCAGCATGTCCGCCGCGTCGTTCGTGGGCGTGCCCGAGTCGAGCTACGCCGGCAATCTGACCTATCTCGCCACCAATCTCGGGATGGTCATCGCGGCCCTGATCGTGGCCTTTGTCTTCATCCCGGCCTTCTACCGGCAGCGGGTCCAGACGATCTACGGCCTGCTCGACCGACGCTACGGGCACCGGGCCAAGCAGGCCGCGAGCGTGACGTTCATGCTCGGGCGCGTGCTCGCCAGCGGGGCCCGAATCTACATCGGCGCGATCCCCGCCTCGCTCGTCCTCTTCGGCGTGGAGCACGGGCTGGAGCCCGGCAACCTGCTGCTCGCCATCGGCGTGCTCACGTTTGTCGGGATCACCTACACCCTCATCGGGGGCGTCGCCAGCGTGATCTGGACCGACGTGGTGCAGATGGCGGTCCTGCTCGGGGCGTGCGTCGGCGCGATCGTGCTGATCCTGCTCCGGCTCGAGGTCCCGGTGGGCGAGGCGGTGTCCGCGCTCAGCACCGGCGGAGAGGACGGAGCCAACAAGCTCACCCTCTTCGACTGGCGTGCGGACCCGCGCCTCCCGTTCACCGTGCTCACGGCCGTGGTCGGCTTCACGCTGATGGGCATCGGCTCGTACGGCACCGACCAGGACCTCGCCCAGCGGATGCTGACGTGCAGGAACGAACGCGAGGGTGCAAAGTCGATGATCGCGGGCATCCTGATGGGGATCCCCTCGGTCGCGCTCTTCCTCGTCGTCGGGCTGCTGCTGTGGGTCTTCTACCAGCGCCCCGACATGTTCGGCGCCGGCGGGCCGCGCACCGAGCTCGAGGACGGTCGCCAGGTCTTCCTCCAGTTCATCCTGCAGGAGATGCCGGCGGGGCTGACCGGGCTGATGATGGCCGGGCTGTTCGCGGCCGGTCTCTCCAGCCTCAACAGCGCCATCAACGCGATGAGCTCCGCCTTCGTCACCGACGTGTACCGGCACGTGCGCCCGGGCCGGACCGAGGGCCACTACCTGCGCGTCGGACGCCTCGGCGTCGTCGGCTGGGGGCTCGTGCTGGGCGGGTTCGCGTGCGTGTGCGTCTACTGGCAGGGCTGGCAGTTCGAGCAGGGACGCATCGAGAGCGTCACCGGCGGCTCGCTGCTCGTCTTCGCCCTCACCGTCATGACGTTCGCCTACGCCGGGCTCATCGGCGTCTTCCTCAGCGTGCTGCTCACCCCACGCGGCAACGGCGTCAGCGCCATCGCCGCCCTCGTCGTCGGTTTCCTCGTGGTCCTCGCCATGCAGGAGTTCACCTGGGCCGCGATGGGCACCGACTTCGACGCGCTCCGGGAGTGTGCCGAACAGACCGGGCGCACCCACTGGCAATTGTGGCTTGTCTCGCTGGCCTTCCCGTGGAAGCTGGTCATCGGCAGCGGACTCAGCCTCGCCGTCTGCCAGCTCGGGCCGCCGACGCCTCAGGCGGGCGAGCACGCGGACATCGCGCCCACGGCGGCGTAGTACGGGTCGTCCCCCGCGTGCAGCGTCCAGCCCGCGTTCGCGACGCCGGTCAGGTCGCGGTTCACCAGCCCGGCGATCGTGTCCAGCCGCTCGGACAGCAGCACGCCCACCCCGCCCAGCAGGCGGACCTCGTCGGGCGTGTACAGCGCGTGCGCGATCCGGATGGCCCGCGCGAGCGCACGCAGCGCGGGGTCGCCCTCGCCCATCGCGCCGATCGCCTCTCGCAGACGCTCGCGCGACTCCCCGAAGCGTGCGCGCAGCGCGGGCAGCCCCACGTACGCCTCCAGCGAACCCCGCCCACCGTCCGGCCCCACGGGCGCGTCCTCCGACAGCGAGACGTCCACCTGGCCCAGGTGCCCGACCGAGCCGGGGGCCACCGTCACCGGGCGACCGTCCACCAGCAGCGCCGCACCGACCCCGGTGCCCATCGCCAGGCACAGCAGACGCCCGGGCGCCGGGCGGGCCGCGTGCGAGCCCAGCGCCGTCGCGATCGCGTCGGGCAGCACGGCCACGCGACCGGGCTCCACACCCGTCAGCCGGCCCACGAACGCGCCGACGTCCACCCCGTTCAGGCACGGGAGATTGGCGCTGTACGCCACGGTGTCGGCACGACCGCCGGCGCCCAGCGCGAACTTCCCCGGCACGCAGCACCCGACGCGGAGGGCGTCCGCGCCCGCGAACCCGAGCCCCTCCAGCCCGGCCCGCACCACGCGTGCGAGCTCCTCCAGCGAGGGCGAGGCGTAGGCCGCGGTCGCGAGCCGGCGCTCGGCGCCGTCGCCGGTGCGCACCGCCAGCTTGGCGGAGGTTCCCCCGATGTCGATCCCCAGCGATGTGGACGGCGCGCCCGGCACGCGCCGAGGATAGCCGGGCCGGCGGCCCCCGGGAGCCCCCCGCCGGCGTGCCCGCCCCGGGTATGCTCCGGGGACGCGCGACGAGCACCGCACGGAGGCACATGAAGTTCACCACCTCGCACATCCTGGTCTTCTTCAACGAGCGGCGCACGCAGCGCAACATCCGCTCCCTGGTGAAGTTCCTGCTGATCCTCTGCGCGCTGATCGTGACCTACAGCATCCTCTTCCACTTCATCATGATGCACGAGGACCAGCAGCACAGCTGGGTCACCGGCTTCTACTGGACGCTCACGGTCATGAGCACCCTCGGATTCGGCGACATCACCTTCGAGAGCGACCTGGGGCGCATCTTCTCCATGATCGTGCTCGGCACCGGGATCGTCTTCCTGCTCGTGCTCCTCCCGTTCACCATCATCCAGTTCTTCTACGCCCCGTGGGTGGAGGCCCAGGCCGCCGCACGCACACCGCGCGAGCTGCCGGCGGACACCGAGGGGCACGTGATCCTGACGCGGTACGACGCGGTGACGACCGCACTGATCCGCAAACTCTCCAAGTTCGAGCACGACTACGTGCTGATCTCGCCGGACTTCGAGGACGCCTCCCGACTGCACGACATGGGCCTGCGCGTGGTCTTCGCCCCCCTGGACGACCCCGAGACCTACCGCCGGGTCCGCGCCGACCGCGCGGCCCTGGTCGCCACCACACACGACGACGTGGTCAACACCAACGTCGCCTTCATGGTCCGGCAGGTCGCGCCCGACATCCCGATCATCGCCACCTGCAAGTCCGACACCTCCGAGGCCATCATGCGCCACGCCGGCGCCACCCGCGTCCTGCGACTCAGCGAGATGATGGGGCGGGCACTGGCCCGCTGCATGGTCGGCGGCGACGCGATCACCCACGAGGTCGGCCGGCTCGACGAGCTCATCATCGCCGAGGCCAACGCCCACCGCACACCGCTGGTCGGCAAAACCCTGCGCGAGAACCGCCTTCGCGACCTGGGCGTCAGCGTCATCGGCCTCTGGGACCGGGGCGACTTCCGGCACGCCACGCCCGAGTCCATGGTCAACGACTCCACCATCCTCATGCTCGCCGGCTCAGAGCAGCAGTTCGAACGCTACGACGAGCACTTCGTCATCTACAACGTCTCCGTCAAGCCCGTCGTCATCCTCGGCGGCGGACGCGTCGGGCGGGCCGCCGCCGAGGCCCTCTCCCAGCGGGGCGTCGGCTGGACCATGGTCGACCTGATCGAGGAACGCATCCCCGATGAGCAGACCGGCGCCGGCGGGCGGGGGATCGTCGGCGACGCACGCGACCCCGAGGTGCTCGAGCGAGCCGGCCTGTTCGACGCCCCCGCCGTGCTCATCACCACACACGAGGACAGCCTCAACACCTACCTCACCATCTACTGCCGCTCCGTACGCCCGGACATCCAGATCATCAGCCGCGCCACCCTTGAGCGCACCGCCGAGACCATGCACAGCGCCGGGGCCGACTTTGTCCACTCCTACGCCTCCATGGGCGCGATGCACATGCTCAACCTCATCAAGGGCGACCGCATCGTCACCGTCACAGAGGGCCTCGACATCTTCCGTGTCCCGGCCCCCAAGTCCCTGCACGGCGTCTCGCTGCTCGAGTCCGGCGTCCGCGAGAGCACCGGGTGCACCATCGTCGCCGTCCGAGCCGAGGACGGCACCCTCAGCATCAACCCACCCGCCGAGACCAAGCTCCAGGCCGGGCACGAGATCGTCATGGCCGGCGACGAATCGGCCGAGACCGCGTTCCTGGCCAGATACTCGGAGTGATCAGAGATCGATTCGGGCCTCAAAGCGCAGGCGAGTGTGCGCACATGCAGGCCCAAAGCGGGTGAACGGACTCGAACCGTCAACATCCAGCTTGGAAGGCTGGCGCTCTACCATTGAGCTACACCCGCATGCGCCCAATCGTACCACGCCCGCCACCCGGCGTCTCAACGGCCCGCGCCACGATGACACCCAAAGGAACGCCCCGGATGGACTCGATCCACGAACGCATGGGGCCGGTCCTCGCGAGCGACACTCCCGAACAGGAACGCCTGCGGGCGGCCGAGCGCGTCATCGACCTGCTCGAATCCGCGCACGGGCGGGCTCCCGCTCCCGGCCCCGCCCGGCCCACGCCGGGCGGCGAGGCCATCGACCCGCACCGGGCCGCGACCTCGGGTCGAGACCTCGCGCGGACCGTCGCCTTCTGGCGTGGGCTGCACGGCGCGATCGCCCGGGCCCGCCCACGACCGGGCGACCAGGCCGTCCTGGTCCTCGACGCGGGGTGCGGGCCGCTCGCCCTGCTCTCGCTCCCGGTCGCCGCCTTCTGTGCGCACGCCGAGGGCCACCCCGTCCGCGTTCGGGCGCTCGACCTGTTCGAGGCCTCGCTGGAGAGCGTGCGTGCCATCGCTACGAATCTCGATCTCTCCGGGTGCCTCGACCTCGCCCTGTGCGAAGACGCGTGCTCGTACACGCCCGGGGACGACTGGCGCCCGGACGTCGTGGTGACCGAGACGATGCTCGCCGGGCTGGAACGCGAGCCGCAGGTCGCGATCTCGCGTCACCTGCTGGGGCGGTACCCGGAGGCGTCCCTGGTGCCGGAGCGGGTCCGGATCGAGCTGGCCCTCGTGGAGCCGGGCGTGCTGTTCCAGCCCGGCGGGTCCCTGCACGAGGGCACGCTCGAGCGGGCCACGCTCGTGCGCGAGACCGTCTTCGTGCTCGACCGGGACCGCATCGCCTCGTGGCGCGACGCCGGGCACGACCGCCTGCCCGCCGGGACCCTGCGGACGCCCGAGCGGGTCTCGGACACCTGCGTGCCGATGCTGCTGACGACGGTCGAGACGGGGGGCGGGCACGCGCTGCGGGCGTTCGAGTCCGGCCTGACGACGCCGCGGGTCGTGCGGATGCCCTTCACGCTCCGGCCCGGGGGCGTGATCCGGTCGTGGTACCGGCTCGGGGCCGACCCCGGGCTGGAGTTCGAGCAGGCGGACGAGCCCTAGCGGTTCGCCTTCACCGCCCGGAAGGCGAGGAAGAGCGGGATCTCGCGCCGGGCGGTGTTCTCCGCCTCGGCGCGCGGGCCGGGCTGGCTGGTCCGCGTGCTGATCCATTCCTCGACCGAGTCCACCAGCAGGCCCGCCTGTGCGCACGACCGCACGTACCGCCCGATCGGGCGGTGGTGCGTGCGGGTGACAACTGGCCGGGCCCCGTCCGACACGCCGCCGGGGTTCATCACGATCTCGTCGCTGCGGTCCGACAGGTACGCCCCCACGCGCCGGTACTGCACCGGGACGCCCCCGCGGTCGTCGTAGTCCCAGTCGCTGGCGCCGGTCACGCGAAAGGCCGGGTGCATCACCACACCGACGAAGCGTCCGCCCGCCCTCAGCCGGTCGCCCACGGACCGCATCGCGCCGTCCAGGTCCTCGATGTTCATCAGCGCCAGCACGCAGCACGCCCCGTCGAACTCGCCCAGCCCCGCGGCGAGCCGCTGCGCGTCGCCCACCTCGAAGCTCAGGCGCTCGGGAGAGCGCTCGCGCGCCGCCTCGATCAGGCTCGGCGAGGCGTCGACGCCCACCACGCCCACCTCGCCCCCCTCCAGCCGCTGCGAGGCCAGCAGCCGGCACAGCTCGCCCTGCCCGCACGCGACGTCCAGGATCCGCTCGCCGGGTCTCGGATCGAGCATCCGGATCACACCGGGGTGAACCACCCGGTCGTGGTGGTCGCTGCGCCGCTCGGACACCAGCTCGTCGTACCAGCCCGCGACGTGCTCCCAGCCCTCGTCGTCGGTTTTTGGGGCCTCGCGGGGCTGGTCCTCGGCCTTCGGCGCGAGGGCGGCCTCAGCCGGTCTGGCGTGCTCGGGCGGTTCCAGCCCGCACACGCTCCAGAACTCGCTCGGGGCGGGCGCCTTCAGCCGGATCGTCTCGAACTTGCCGGGCGGGTCGAACGCCAGCTCGCCCAGGTGCAGCCCGAGGCGCCCCAGGTCGTCGCGCGACGAGGAGTTCGACCGGTCGCCCACGATCGGGCACCCGATCGAGGCCAGGTGTGCGCGCGTCTGCCCCTCCTCGTCGGTCTCGCCCCGGATCCGCAGCAGGCTCAGCCCGTTGCCCGATCCCAGCAGCCGGTAGTGGCTGATCGCGGTGCGGGACCCCTCGGTCGGCTCCCCCTCAGGGACGCACTCCACCACGCCGTGCGTGCCCATGCGCAGGCGGGCGTTGACGGTGCCGGTCTCGCTGGGCGGCGTGCCCTCGACCACCGCAAGAAAGAAGCGGGGCGCCTTGCTCGGGCTCAGGGGCTTGCGGAACTTGGCCGCGACGCGCCCGTGCTCAGCGACCACGACCAGCCCGCTCGCGTGTCGCTCGAGCCTGGTCAGCAGTTCCGGGCGGGCACCCTGTCCGAACTGATCGCGTGCGGCCCGCAGCACGCTGGTCCCGTGCGAGGCGTCCTCGAGCCCCGGGGGCTTGCTGAGCACCATGATCCCGGCGTGCGACTCGACGATCTCCAGCCCGCGCGGCAGCGGGCGTGTGGGCCTCGTCCCCCCAGGCCGCGCCCCGCCACGCCCGCCGGGGCGTCCCGGGCGTCCTCCCCCAGCCCCCCCGGGCCTTCCCTGGCGCCCGCGCGGGCCGCCCGATCCCCTCGGCCCGCCCCTGGGGGACGGGCCGCGACGCGGAGAGTCGGATGGGGAGCGTCCGTCGGGCATCGTGAACCTCTTCTAGGCGTTCGGGGCGCAGGATCAGGCGTCGGTCAGCACGCGATCGAGCAGCCACGCGGCGAACTCGGACTTGGGGACCGGGGCGCCGGTGGACTCGGTGGAGGGTGCGTGCCGGGTCAGGAGTGTTGCCTCGATCAGCCCCGAGTCCATTGTCTCAAGCGGATTTGCGACCAGATGGTCCACCCCCTTGCGTTCGAGCTTGGCCCGGGCGGACTCGAGCATCCGCTCGCGCGGCTCCAGGGCGAAGCCGACCAGCACCTGGCCCGGGCGCCGGCTTGACGCGAGCTCCGCCAGCAGGTCCGGGGTGGGCTCCAGCTCCAGCGTGAGCCCCTCCGGGGCCCGCTTCAGCTTCGCGTCGGGCATGGTCTGTTTCGGGCGGTAGTCGGCAACCGCGGCGCTCATGATGATCAGGTCCGCCGACGGGGCGTGCAGACGGAGCAGGTCGCGGAGCTCCCCGGCGGTTCGGAACCGATCGATCCGGACGCCCGGGAGGTCGGGGTCGGCGCCGATCGGGCCGAGCAGCAGGTGGACGCGCAGCCCGCGCCGGGCGGTCTCTCGTGCCAGCTCGATCCCGAGGCGTCCGGAGGAGCGGTTGCCGAGGAAGCGGACGGCGTCGATGGGCTCGTGGGTGGGCCCGGCGGTGATGAGCACGCTGGGGATGGGTGGGCGTTCGTGCACGGTCGATGGTACGGAACTCAATGCGGCCCGGACCCGTATGGACCGGCCTGTGCGTGGGACCGCTATAGTTTCTGCCCGCGAGGGACGACCCGCGGTCGGGGCCTGTTTGCTCCCGGCACGCGATCGCTGACAGTCCAGACACGAACGGAAGCTGCATGGCCAGATCGAAGAAGAAAATCGGGCAGATCCTCGTGGGGTGGGGCGTGATCAACGCCGCACAGGCCGACAAGGCCGCCAAGGAGAGCAAGAGCGCCGGCAAGAAGATCGGCGAGACGCTGGTCGACCTCGGCCTGGCGACCGAGGAGCAGGTCGCCAAGGCGCTGGCCGAGCAGTCGGGGATGCAGTACGTGGACCTGGGCAAGCCCGAGGTGGCGCAGCAGATCGAGATGGGCGATCTGGATCAGAACATCATCAAGAAGTACCTGGTGCTGCCGATGGGCAAGTCGGGCGGCAAGTTCCGCCTGATCATGCACGATCCGATGGACCTGGAACTGCTGGACAACCTGCGGTTCCGGCTGAACCAGGAGATCGAGCCGGTGCTGGCCAGCCGCACGCGGATCCGGGCCTTCATCGAGAGCGGGGGCGAGGTCGGCGGTGGCGGCGGTGTCGCGGCCCCGCCCAAGCCGGTGGACCCGGGCGCGTCGCTGGTCACCGACTCGATCGACCGCACCATCGACCGGTCCGTGGACCGCTCGATGGACCGCTCGATCGACGTGACCGGGGAGGACTCGCCGGTCGTGAAGCTGTGCAACCGCATCCTCGAGGAGGCGGTGCGGATGCGGACGAGCGACATCCACGTCGAGCCGATGCAGGACCGCGTCCGCCTGCGGTACCGGATCGACGGCGTCTGCATCGAGCGTGACAACCTGCCCAAGCGCATGCAGAACGCGGTGCTGAGCCGCGTGAAGCTGATGGCGGGCATGAACATCGCCGAGAATCGTGTCCCGCAGGACGGGCGCATCAAGATCCCGGTGGACGACACCCAGATCGACTTCCGCGTGTCGGCCTGCCCGGCGTACCACGGCGAGAGCGTGGTGCTGCGTATCCTGCGCCCGGACGCGGTTCGCATCGGCCTGGTGAACCTCGGCTTCGAGCCGGACAACCTCGAGATCTTCAACCGGATCATCCGTCGCCCGAACGGCATCTTCCTGGTCACCGGGCCGACGGGCTCGGGCAAGACGACCACGCTGTACTCGGCGCTGGACGTGCTCAACCGACCCGACCGCAAGATCATCACCGCCGAGGACCCGGTCGAGTACAACTTCGAGGGCATCAACCAGTGCCAGGTCCGCGACGACATCGGGCTGACGTTCCCGGCGATCCTCCGCTCGATGCTGCGTCAGGCCCCCAACATCATCCTGGTCGGTGAGATCCGCGACAAGGAGGTGGGGGAGATCGCGATCCAGGCGGCCCTGACGGGCCACCTGGTCTTCTCGACGCTGCACACCAACGACGCCCCGTCGGCGATTACGCGATTGATCGACATGGGGATCAAGCCGTTCCTGGTGGCCTCGTCGATCCAGGCGGTGATGGCCCAGCGCCTGATCCGGGTGCTGTTCGACAAGTCCAAGAAGCTCGCCGAGGAGGGCGACCTGGACCCGAAGTACCTGAGCCTGATCGGGGTGAAGCGCGAGGACGCCCTGGGCAAGGTGTACAAGGCCGTGCCGCACGCCGACGCGCCGGGCGGCTACAAGGGTCGCAAGGGCATCTTCGAGATGATGCAGATGAACTCCGAGCTTCGGGACCTGGCCTTCAACCTGGCCCCGGTCGCGGAGCTCCGCCGGGCGGCGCTGTCATCTGGGATGCGTCCGCTGGTCGAGGACGGGCGCATCAAGGTCATGACCGGCGTGACGACCCCCGAGGAGATCGCGCGAGTCAGCCAGGTGGCCGAGGGATAACCACGAGAGCACCCACGCCGGCGCCAGTCGCCGGTTGATCGGAGAATCAGATGTCCACGATGCAGATCGATCGCCTGCTGGACACGGTCGTCAAGACCGGCGCCAGCGACCTCCACCTCACCGTCGGGCGCCAGCCCACCGTCCGCCTCAGCGGCGCACTCAAGAACCTCCAGACCAAGGTGCTCGATTCCGACGACATGGTCGGGCTCATGAAGTCGATCACCCCCGAACGCAACCAGCAGGAGCTCCAGGAGGAGGGCGGCACCGACTTCGGCTTCGCGTACGGCGACGCCGCCCGCTTCCGCGTCTCGGTCTTCCGACAGCGCGGCGACCTGGCGATCGTGCTCCGCCAGATCCCGAACAAGCTGCTCTCCTTCGAGCAGATCGGCCTGCCCGAGATCTGTCGTGACCTGATCCGGCGTCCCCGCGGCCTCTTCCTGGTGACCGGCCCGACCGGCTCGGGCAAGACGACCTCGCTGGCGACGATGATCGACTACATCAACATGTACCTCGACCGGCACATCATCACGATGGAGGACCCGATCGAGTACTACCACCAGCACAAGAAGTCGATCATGAACCAGCGCGAGGTGGGCAACGACGTGCCCAGCTTCGCCGAGGCCCTGCGTCGAGCCCTGCGCCAGGACCCGGACGTGATCCTGGTGGGCGAGATGCGAGACCTGGAGACCATCGAGGCGGCCGTCCGGGCCGCCGAGACCGGTCACCTTGTGTTCGGGACGCTGCACACGACCGGGGCGGCCAAGACGATCGACCGCCTGGTGGACGCCTTCCCGGTGAGCCAGCAGAACCAGATTCGGGTGCAGCTGTCGACCGCCCTGATCGCGATCCTGAGCCAGGTGCTGCTCAGCCGCGTTGATACGAAGGGCATGGTCGCGGGGTACGAGTTCCTGGTGATCACGCCCGCGATCGCGAACCTGATCCGCGACAACAAGAGCTTCCGGATCGACTCGATGATTCAGACGGGCAAGAAGTACGGCATGCAGTTGCTGGACGATCACCTGTGGTCGCTGTACGGCAAGGGCATGATCTCCGCCGAAGAGATGGTTGATAAGTGCAAAGATCCAACTGCCCTAAGAAACAAGGTGCACGCTGTGGGTGGCACGATCGGTCGCCCGGAGCTGGACGATGATGAAGTCCAGCCAGAGTGAGGGTTCGTCGCTTCATTGACGCGGACCAATTAGTGCAATTATCTATATGACGTAACGCATGTTCCTTTCGTACAGTCTCTGGCGAGGGGAACCGGGCGTTGGTACAATTCGAACCGCTGTCTGGACACACTCGGTCACGGACTCCGAGCGGGTGTGGACATCACGGGTCGTCCGGGCTGCATTCTCGGGCGACGCGGAACTCGCTCGGACTGCGAGACCGGATGGCGGTGCCGGTCGGACAATCACCCGAGCGTAGGGTGCCGCCCGGCTCACCCGCCGGGCGGCAGCTTGGCGGTTCCGGCCACCCCCGGGCGTTCCCCCCTTGGTTGGGGCCTCTCGCACGGATCGGTCGCTGGTCCCGCGACGGCCTCGCCGCCCCGCTCACACGGAAAGGACCGTGTCCGCATGGACCCGTCTGAACTCAAAGGTCGCAAGCTCGGTCGCGTGCTCACGAAGCTCGGCGTTGTCACGCGTGAGCAGGTGCACGAGGCGCTGTCCATCCAGAAGAGCCGCTCGCAGAAGGTGAAGATCGGGCAGCTGCTGATCGAGCTGGAGTACGCGACGCAGGCGGACGTGGACCGGGCGTTGGCCGGGCAGGCGGGGATGGAGTTCGTGGACCTGTCGGGCGTGGAGCTGGACGAGGAGACGATCAACGCCATCCCGGCGGACAACGCCCGTGCGTACCAGTGCGTGCCGGTGGAGGTGGACGAGTCGGGCAAGCGGCTGAGGGTCGCGATCAAGACGCCTGACAACTTCCAGGCGGTGGACGACCTGCGCCTGCTGCTGAACTACAAGATCACCGCGGTGGTGGCGGCCCCGGGCGAGATCGACCGCCTGCTCAAGGAGCACTTCTCCAAAGAGACGTCCATGGCGGACGTGATGAGCGAGCTGGCGTCGGACGACCGGCTGGGGCGGGTGGATCCCACTGGCGGGGGCATCTCGATCGAGGACATGGCGGACGACAACCAGGTCGTCAAGCTGCTGAACCTGGTGCTGCTGCAGGCGATCCGGGACAAGGCGTCGGACATCCACTTCGAGCCGTTCGAGAACGAGTTCAAGATGCGGTACCGCATCGACGGCGTGCTGTACGAGATGGTGCCGCCGCCGCAGCACCTCGGGCCGGCGATCACGAGCCGCGTGAAGGTGATGGCGGGTCTGGACATCGCGGAGCGTCGCCTGCCGCAGGACGGTCGCATCGAGCTGAACATCGGGGGCAACCCGGTGGACCTGCGCGTGGCGATCCTGCCGACGATCTACGGCGAGTCGTGCGTGATGCGCGTGCTGGACCGGTCCAACGTGGAGCTGAGCCTGGACCGGATCGGCTTCCGCCAGGAGGACTACGACAAGTTCCAGGGGCTGATCCACAAGCCCAACGGCATCGTGGTGGTGACGGGCCCGACGGGGTCGGGCAAGACGACGACGCTGTACGCGGCGCTGGCGGAGCTGAACGACATCCAGACGAAGCTGCTGACGGCGGAGGACCCGGTCGAGTACGACATCGACGGTCTGTGCCAGGTGCAGGTGAACCCGGAGGTGGGGCTGACGTTCGCCAAGGCGCTGCGGAGCTTCCTGCGTCAGGACCCGGACGTGATCCTGGTGGGCGAGATTCGCGACCTGGAGACGGCGCAGATCGCGGTGCAGGCGTCGCTGACGGGCCACCTGGTGCTGACGACGCTCCACACCAACGACGCGCCGAGCTCGATCATCCGCCTGATCGACCTGGGGCTGGAGCCGTTCCTGCTGACGGCGACGATCGAGGGCGTGGTGGCGCAGCGTCTGGTGCGCAAGCTGGACGTGAAGTCGCGCGAGGAGTACACGCCGACCGAGGAGGAGCTGATGGAGCTGAGCCTCCGCCCGGACGACGTGAAGGGGCGGACGTTCTTCCGGCCCGGCCCGGGGTCGAAGGGCGTGGGCGGGGGGTACAAGGGGCGCATGGCGCTGTTCGAGATCATGTCGATGGACGACCAGCTCCGCGACCTGGTGATGCACGAGGCGAGCACGGCGGTGCTGCGCGAGCACGCCCGCAAGCGGGGGATGCGCAGCCTGCGCGAGTGCGGCCTGCTGTCGATCTACGAGGGGCACACCTCGATCGACGAGGTGCTGCGCGAGACGCTGAGCGAGGACTGATTCGGCGCGTGCCGCTCCGGGGAGGGCGGACGCGAGCTAGCGCCCCGACGGGGCGCGGGAAGGGTTGAGACATGCCGACCTTTGCGTACGAGGCCCTGAACGCCGCGGGGAAGCAGCAGAAGGGCACCATCGAGGCGAACGACAACGAGGACGCGATCCAGCGCATCAAGACGCAGGGTTACTTCCCGACGTCGGTGCGCGAGCAGAAGGGCAAGAAGTCCGCCGCCGCGGAGGACGCCTCGGGCGCCAAGAAGAAGAAAAAGAAGAAGGGCGGGACGTCGTTCGCGATCGGCAAGGTGAAGGCGAAGCAGCTGACGCTGTTCACGCGTCAGCTCTCGACGCTGCAGGACGCCGGCCTGCCGCTGCTGCGTTCGCTGCAGATCCTGGAGCAGCAGCAGAAGCCGGGCCTGATGAAGAACGTGCTGCTGGGCGTGTGCGAGGAGGTCGAGGGGGGCTCGTCGCTGTCTGAGTCGATGGCCAAGTTCCCGAAGGCGTTCGACCACCTGTTCGTGAAGATGGTCAACGCGGGCGAGATCGGCGGCGTGCTGGACATCATCCTGCAGCGTCTGAGCGAGTTCATGGAGAAGAGCGAGCGTCTGAAGCGCCGGATCAAGGGCGCGATGATCTACCCGGTGGTGGTTGTGGTGCTGGCGCTGCTGATCCTGACGGCGATCATGGTGTTCATCGTGCCGAAGTTCGAGGAGATCTTCGCGGAGTTCGGCGTGGAGCTGCCGGGGGTGACCCAGGGCCTGATCAATACGAGCCGCTGGTTCGCGGGGGCCAACTCCGGCCAGTTCCCCTTCCAGGGCGCGGTGACGGTGCTGGGCGGGCTGATCGTGGTGCCGATCCTGTGGAAGCTGGTCCGCAAGGCGGGCCCGGGCAAGGCGGCGACCGACGTGCTGCTGCTGTACACGCCGATCTTCGGCGGGCTGATCCGCAAGTCGGCGATCGCGCGGTTCACGCGGACGCTGGGCACGCTGATCTCGGCCGGCGTGCCGATCCTGGAGGCGGTGACGATCACGGGCCAGACGTCGGGCAACTACGTGTTCGAGCGTGCGCTGACGAAGGTGCACGACTCGATCCGCGAGGGCGAGACCTTCGCGGGCCCGCTGCGCGAGAGCAAGACGTGCGACGCGATCGTGGTGAACATGATCGACGTGGGCGAGGAGACCGGCGACATGGACTCCATGCTCATGAAGATCGCGGACAACTACGACGAGGAGGTCGACGTCGCGGTGCAGTCGCTCACCAAGCTGATAGAGCCGCTGATGGTGATCGTGCTGGGCGGCATGGTGCTGGTGATCGTGCTGGCGATGTTCCTCCCCATGGTGAAGATGATCGAGTCGCTGCAGGGCGGCGGGGTCTGATACCGCCTGTACCCGCCCTCCCGCGTCGCGGGCGGGCCGGGGCGTTCTCCGGAAAGGAGTGTTGACGTGACCACGCGTCCGACGACATCCAGGGCCTTCACGCTGATCGAGCTGCTCGTGGTGGTGTCCATCATCGCGCTGCTGGTGGCGATCGGCGTGATCGGGCTGTCCCGCACGCTGCGGACCGCCGCGGCTGCGTCGGACGGGCAGGCGCTGCGCTCCATCCGGCTGGCGCTCGAGACGTTCCGGCAGGACCACGGGTTCTACGTCCCGCTGGCCTACGACGGCGCGCCGCTGCCCGTGGTCGGGCCGGTCGTGCTGGACAGCCCGAGCATCGCCGAGAGCACCTCGGGCCCGCCGGTCTTCGAGAACCGCAACATCACGCCCCCGATCCCCTTCGTGGGCGTCTACTCGACGGGGCGCGACCTTGACTTCCTGCGAGGCGGTGAGGACGCGGGGGGCAACGCGGTGCGGACCTTCGCCAACAACGCCGGGCTCTCGGACGCCCGCTACAGCAAGTTCTCGCTGGGGGTCTACCTGGCGGGTGTGCTGCCCGCGGGCGTGGACGGTCGCGACGGGCCGCGCCTGAGCAAGCCGGCCCGGGACGGCAGCTTCCTGGGCATCAGCCGGCGCGGGACGACGGAGACGTTCGAGTCGTACCTGCCGGTGGGCGAGAACGACGCGTTCTCGACGCGCGTGCTGTACGGGTCGGGCGCGCTGGCGCAGGCCGAGCTGGTCGAGGCCGCCGAGCACGGGGGCTCGCCCCCGACCGGGGCCGACAACCCGTTCTCGATCAGCATCGTGGACCGCTACGGGACGCCGTACCGCTACTACCGGTGGGAGCCGGGGCGCAACAGCGTGGACGCGGGCGGGGACCCCGAGGACATCGGCAAGGTGAGCCGCCCGAGCGACCTGAACATCCCGGCGGTGCTGCAGGACACCCAGGCGTTCTACGAGCAGACGCAGGGCGACCTGGACGCGGACGGCGCCCGCGGCAACTCCCGTCTGCGCTCGGCGCGGTGGGCGGTGGTGAGCGCCGGCCCGGACCGTCTGTTCGGGACCGAGTCCCCGGTCGACCTGGGTCTTCCGGGTGGCGCGTCGGACGCGGAGATCCTGGCGGCGCGCGAGCAGGCCAAGAAGGACAACATCGTGGAGGTGGGATCATGACCCGCGCAGCCCGACGGACCAGACGACGCAAGCCGCTCGCGTTCACGATCACGGAGCTGATCATCGTGGTCGCGGTGATCGGCATCGTGGCGACGATCGCGGTGCCCTCGTTCAGCGCGATGGTGGAGTCCACCAACCGCTCGCTGGCGGTGAACAGCATCCAGGCGGCGGTGGGGGTGGCGCGCGACCTGGCGCTGCGGTCGGGGCGCGGGGGCGACGGCGCGGTGGTGGTGGTGCAGCGCGACAACGGCACCGTGCAGCTCGTCCCGGCGGTGCAGGTCGGGTCGGTCGTGGACTACGAGCCGATGCCCAACCGCGGGCAGGTGCCCCTGTTCTCGACGAGCTACGCGAACCAGGTGGTGCGCGACGTCTTCGTGCCGGTCCCGCAGGCCGAGGTGGTGGACCTGCCCTCCGGGTGGGCCGTCGCGGGCTACGCCCCCCCGGGGTCGATGCGCGAGGCCAGCAACTCGGGCCTGATCCGCGACACGTGGTACGACTCGGAGCTGTACGGCGGGGACCGCAACCCGCTGCCGCGCGAGGAGGGCAACTGGGTGCTGCCCGAGACCGAGTACTACGACGTGACGCAGCAGGCGCTGGGGCTGCAGGAGCAGACCACGGGTCGGTCCTCGTTCATGATCCGCTTCGACGCCAAGACGGGCACGCTGAGCCGCAAGCGGGTGGGGGCCCTGTTCATCGACCCGCGTCCGTCCAGCGATCGCCCCTTCCGGCGCCGGGCCAAGGGCGACGACGCCCGCAACCAGGACCGCGGCGACGACAACTGGAAGCGACTCGACCAGGCCGACTCGATCGAGAAGTGGGCCCTGCGCGTGCTCGGCGAGCCGGACGCGAACGTGGACGGCGCCCCGTACGGGCGCCCGTACAACCCGAACGCCCCCGCCGAGGGCATGGGCTCGAACCGTGACGGCCCGGACGTTGAGCTGCTGGCGCGGTCCGAGATCATCGGCAACCGCTCCAACGACACCGTGCTGTGCAAGCCCGTGGACCGGCTGGCGCTGTTCGAGATCCAGGCGCTGGCGCGCGGGATCGGCGCACGCGGCGTCAACCCCGAGACCAACACCATCTACCTGCCCTACGAGCGCGGGTGGCCCCGCGGAACAGGTCGTCGTCGACCTGGATCGCCGGGGTCCGCCCG
>JBICID010000045.1:0-28456 GCA_043101615.1 Phycisphaerales bacterium JB040
CCCCGCCCCCCCCACCGCCGGCCACCGCCCCCGGCGCGGCGCCGGAGGACAGGCACAGCACGCGACACACACACAGCAGAAGGTTCGGTCGCATAGGTCTCTCCGAGATCGCGTCAACGGCTCCTGGCACGAGCCATCAACAGTGCGATCCGAAGCAAACCGGTGCGAGCGTTCCGCCCGCGCAACCCCGCACCCTTGCCCCGTTCAACAGCGCAGCCCCCCCGACCCCTACACCCCCACCCCCGCACCGCTGACCACCCCGATGGTCCTCAGCCCTCGGTCGTGGGCCCGGGCGCCTCGGGTGTGCGCCCGCCCGAGAACAGCCCGTCGCCCAGCAGCATCTCCGTCCAGCTCGACGGGAAGGCGGAGAGGAAGCTCAGCCCGAGCTGCCGCGCGTTGCTCACCAGCCGTCGCCCCTCGTCGATCACGTCGACGGGTTTTCGACCGGTCTCGCGTGCCTGGAACCGCGTGTACGACGCGAAGAGGTCGCTCAGGGCCGCGATGGCCTGCGTGTCAGGCTGCGGAGACGCGTCGGGGGCGTGGTTCCGATCCGCGAGGCCGGGCTCATCGGGAGCGGGCGAGCCGGAGGACCCGACCCAGACCGCCGCCGAGACCACGCCCACGGCCCCGAGCGCCACGCACGCCTTCATCGATGCGGGCATCGCCCACCTGGCGACGGGCGCGCTCCCGGGCTTGGTGCCCGCGATGGCGCGCGTGACGCCGTCGACGAACCCCTCGCTCGCGTGCGCACGCGAGGGCGTCTCCCCCAGCAGGCGTTCGATCTGTTCATGCGACCTCTTCACGGGCCCCTCCTTCGGTCTGCCCCGCCAGGTCCCCCAGCGCCTCGGCCAGGCGCGATCGCGACCGGTGCAGCGTGACGCGCACCCAGACGCCGGACTTGCCCATCACCCGCGCGACCTCCTGGGGCGAGCATCCCTCGGCGTACCGCAGCCACACCGCCTCGTACGCGTCCGCCTTCAGCACGTCGCGTGCGACCGCCCACACCCGCCCGTCGGCGACGCCCGGGCCGGCGTCCTCGGGGCCCGGCTCCCTCGCGCGGGCCTCGGTCACGCGCCGCTCCCGGTCGTCGGACTCGCGCTTGCGCCGGCGCATTACCTCCACCGCCTGCCGGTGCGCGATCGTCATGATCCAGGCCGCGAAGCGACGCTCCGAATCGAACGTCCGGATGCCCCGCCAGGCCCGCAGGAAGGTCTCCTGGGCCGCCTCCTCGGCGTCGGCCCGCAGGCGCAGGCGGCTCATAGTCAGCCCCAGCACGCGGTCCCCGTAGCGCCGGACCAGCTCCGCGAAGGCTTCCCGGTTGCCGTCCGCGGACCGGGCCGCCAGGCGCTCGTCGCTGAGCCCCCGCAGGGCCGAGGCCGGTCCCCCGGCGAGGGCCGCCCCGCGCGCACCGCCCCCCGGGGCGGACGGCTCGTCCGAACCGCCCGCCCCGGAGGATCGTGCCGCGACGTGCGTCGAGCTCATGATCACACGATACCCGATCAGTCGTCCCAGCCGTCATCGTCGTCGTCCTCGTGACCCCAGCCGTCGTCGTCGTGGTGGTGGTCGTCGTGGCCGTCGTCCCACCCGTCCTTCCTGGCCTCCTGCTCCTCGATCCACCGGATCATCTCCTCGGCGTCGCGCTCGAAGGAGACGATCAGGGACCCGCCGGAGGCCTGCATGGTCAGCGACTGGGCCATCTTCATGACCTCGCGCAGCTCCTCGTGGTCGTTCTGCATGAGCATGCCGAACGCCATCAGCCCGTGGTAGGCCGTGACGAGCTGCTGCACCTTCTCGTCGGCGTCGGAGGTGAACTTCGCCTGTGCGAACAGGGTCCCGTCGTCCTCGCCGAAGCGTCCCCAGACGCTCTTGACCGACTCCATCACGGCCGAGGCCTCGTCCATCTGCCCGAACAGCTCGAGCTTGGACGCGCCGAACAGCATGATGGTGCCGTCACGCCACGCGTCGGACAGCTCCGCCCGGCCCTCCGCGCCCAGAGACGAGCGGTCGCCGGTCAGCACGCCCACGCCCTCGGTGAACGATTCCTCGCTCTGGCCCAGCACCGCGGTGTACGAGCCGCCCTCGCGCACCAGCGTCAGGTAGCCCGTCTCGTCGTCCATCGGGACCAGCAGGGCCGAGTGCCCGCCGACCTTGACCGGCTCCTGGCCCGCTTCCTGCTCGAGCTTGTCCGCGATGGCGTCGAACCAGGTGCGCAGGTGCTCGTCCCCCTTCAGCACGACCACCAGGTTCTCCGGCCCGTCGTCGTTGAGGTTCCCGGCGTAGGCCGTGAGCCCCGTCAGCCCGCCCTCGGCCCGCAGCGTGAACCCCGGCAGCACCTCGCGCAGCTCCGCGAAATCGTTCGATTCATCTTCCATGCGGCCCAGCAGCCACTCCCCCACGTGGGTCGAACGCATGGTGTCCAGGTCCACGTGCATGAGCACGCGTGCGTGCTCGCTGATCTCGCCGGCGCGAGGCGGCCCGGCCAGCACCGCCCCGCCCACCGCCATCCCCGCCACCAGGCTCATCGTCGTCGCGTTCGTCCTCATCGCATGCTCCTTGCTGTGTCTCGCCCACGCTGTCTCGGTCAAGCCCAAACAGGCGGGCTCTGTGCAGGGACTACGGGGCGTCGCACGCGAGCGTTACAGGCTCTCAGAAGGCCGGAACGGGGAGCATGCCCGTACTCCGACCGGACACGCCCTCCCAGGCCCACCCGAACCGCGGCCTCGAGAGGCTCCCTCGGCTCGGGCCGAGGGCTTGCGCGGAGGCGGGCTCAGCTCTCTTCCATGGCCCCGTAGCGCGGGGCCTCGGCGCGGCTGACCTCCCCCACGACCGCGGCCGCGATCCGCTCGGCGTGCACGTGCGCGGTCTCGATGAAGACCTTCGTGCGACGCTGGCTGCCCCCGGCCGCGGTGCCGGCGATGTACACGCCCGGGACGTTGCTCTCCATGGTCTCGGGATCGAACCGCGGGCGCTGCTCCTCCCCCCAGGTCTGCACGCCCAGCTCGTCGAACAGGCCCCGGTCCTGCACGTACCCGGTCAGCAGGAGCACGCGGTCGGGCGCGACCCGCCTTGATTCGTGCGGCGCGAGCACGGGCTCGGCGCCCTCCAGCACCTCGCCCAGGTGCTCGGGATCGAACTCCGTGCCCCGCAGCACCACCCCGGCGGGATCGATCAGTTCCACCTCGGTCCGCGCCTCGAACCCGATCGCGCCCTTCCGGATCAGCCACTCGAGCTCCGGGTGGATCCAGTACTTCAGACGCTCGCGGTCAAACATGCCCCGGCGGTAGCTCATCCGGACACGGGCCCCGGCGCGGTGCAGCCTGATCGCCGCCTCCGCGGCGGAGTTCTTCCCGCCCACGATCAGCACGTCCAGACCCGCGTACTCGCCCGGGTCGCGCAGGTAGTGGCTGACGTGGGGCAGGCCCTCGCCCGGGACGGCGAGCGTCCGGGGGCGGTGCATGTTGCCGATCGCCAGCACGAGCCGCTCGAATCGCCAGCGCTGCGTGCCCGCGTGCTCGCGGTCTGCCTGTTTCCGATCCGCCTCCCGGCGCAGCTCCGGCTCCCCGCCGACGCCGTGCACGCTGCGGGCGGTCTCGACGACGAAGCCGTCGCCCTCGCGCCACACGCGGAGCACGCGCCGCCCGGGGCGGACGTCCAGCGAGCGGGCGCCCACGACCTGCCTGAGGTAGTCGAGGTATTCCTCGCGGGTGGCCTTGTCCTGCGAGGCGGTGACGAGGGGGACCCCGCAGATCTCGATCCGCTCGGGGCTGGAGAAGTACCTGGTGCCGGGGGCCCACCAGGCCATGGTGCTGCCGACCCGCCCGGCCTCGAGGACGGTCGCGTCCACCCCGCGCCGGCCCAGGGCCCAGGCGGTCTCGAGGCCGATCGGGCCGCCCCCGATGATGCCGACCCGCGCCGAGTGTGCCACGTGCCCGTCGTCCATAGCGGTCCTGCCCGTCCTTTCGCCCCCCCCGCGCCGCGGACGCACACCCTATGCCCGCCCGACCCGGGCTTCTGGCGACTCCGTGAGTCGCGTCCCACTCGGGCCTAAAGTACTTTCCCCCCGAGGCTTTCCCGGGGGAGCATCTCAAGGAGCCACCGATGACCGCCGCACTCACTATCGACATCGCCGCGACCCTCAAGAACGACGACCTGCTCACGCACGAGTGCACCACCATCCCCAAGAGCAAGCTGCACCTGCCCGGCTCCGACTTCGTCGACCGCGTGATGATGAACACCGACCGGTCGCCGACGGTCCTGCGCAACATGCAGACGATCCTGAACCACGGGCGGCTGGGCGGCACCGGGTACACCTCGATCCTGCCCGTCGACCAGGGCATCGAGCACTCCGCGGGCGCCTCCTTCGCCCCGAACCCCGACTACTTCGACCCCGAGAAGATCGTGGAGCTCGCGATCGAGGGCGGGTGCAACGCGGTGGCCTCGACCTACGGCGTGCTGGGCTCGGTGGCCCGCAAGTACGCCCACAAGATCCCGTTCCTGGTCAAGTTCAACCACAACGAGCTGATGACCTACCCCAACACCTTCAACCAGATCCCGTTCGGCACCATCTCCCAGTGCGCCGAGATGGGCGCCGTCGCGGTGGGCGCGACCATCTACTTCGGCTCCGACGAGTCCGAGCACCAGATCACCCAGGTCGCCGAGATGTTCGAGGAGGCCCACTCCTACGGCATGGTCTGCGTGCTGTGGTGCTACATCCGCAACTCCGCCTTCAAGGTCAACGGCGTGGACTACCACAGCGCCGCCGACCTGACCGGGCAGGCCAACCACCTGGGCGCGACCATCCAGGCCGACATCCTGAAGCAGAAGCTGCCGACCAACAACGGCGGGTACGCGGTGCTGAACTCGGGCGACTCGTCCTACGGCAAGTTCCGCAAGGAGGTCTACACCGAGCTGGCCGGCTCGGACGAGAAGGGCCAGGGCGGGCACCCGATCGACCTGTGCCGCTACCAGGTGGCCAACGGCTACATGGGGCGCGTGCCGCTGATCAACTCGGGCGGCGAGAGCAAGGGCGCGAGCGACCTGCAGGACGCCGTGACGACCGCGGTGATCAACAAGCGTGCCGGCGGCATGGGCCTGATTTCGGGTCGCAAGGCGTTCCAGCGTCCGATGAAGGAGGGCGCGGCCCTGCTGCACGCGATCCAGGACGTGTACCTGGACGAGAACGTGACGATCGCGTGATCCGCGATCACGATTGAGACGTCTCCGAGCCCCGCTCCCTGAGCGGGGTTCTTTGTGCGCGACCGCGCCTTCCGCGGGCAGCCTCGACGGCGCATCCCGATTCCGGTAGGCTTCGGCGAGAGCCGCCCCCGTACACACACCATGCCCCCCATTTTTCGGAGCCCGCCATGTCGCAGTTTCCGCCCCCGGCCCAGAACTGGAACTCCGGGCACGCCCCGCGACGGGAGTCCGGGTCGATCGTCGTGCCGATGATCCTGGGGGCGGTGCTGTTCGCGGTCGGGTGCGGGAGCGGGCTGGTGGCCGGATGGTTCGCCGGCGTCTCGACCAGCTTCGCCGACGCGTTCGACCTGGACTACGGGCCGGCGGACACGGGCGTCTCGGTCGAGGCGCCCGGCTCGGTCACGGCGGGCGAGCCCTTCACGATCACGCTCACCCTTACCGAGACCTCGGGCGAGGGGCGGACGATCGACACCATCGACGTGGTGAACGCCGACGAGGTCGGCATCGCGTTCGTCTCGGGCGATCCGGCGCCGACCTACGTCGATACGGGCTACGGGTTCCTCGAGATGACGCACGACGCCCCGCTGGGGCCGAACGCGAGCGCGAGCTTCGAGGTGACGCTGACCTGCGACACGCCCGGGACGCACACGGTCGAGCTGGCGGTGTACTTCTCGGAGACGTTCGAGGCGACACGCTCCTTCGAGCTGACGGTGCTGCCCGCGGGCGACGGGCCGGGCTCCTGAGGCATCGCCGCCCGCGGCTCACCAGGTGACGCCCCGGCCCCCCTCTCCCGGCCTGGACGCGTCCGTCTGCCGCAGCCGGTACTGGCCCCGCGGGATCACCCGGCCCCGGGAGGCCCGCCACGCCACAATTTCGCTTGGAGAAATCCCGCCGGCTGATAAAATGACGCGGTCCTCCGTTTCTGGTCCTGGCTTTCTGGTCCTGGGTTTCTGGTCCTGGGTTTCTGGTTCTGGCTTTCTGGTCCTGCGTCTTTGGTCCGTCGCCCCTGCCGTCGTGCACCTCCGCGTGTGGCGGATCGGGCAGCCGGGGCGTTCCCAACTGGAGTGAGACATCCCCATGACTGCCGACCTTCGCCTCGCGCGTTCGCTGGTATCGCTCGCACTTGCACCCCTCGCCGGGACGGCCCACGCCGACGTCACGGCGTCGTTTGTGATCGGGGGGAGCACCCTCTCCGCCGACATCGCGGACAGCTCGGGCATCGTGAGCGGGTCGGGCTCGCTCGACGACGTGGATCTGCTGTTCTCCACCGGGGAGCAGGTCCAGACGGTCGCCCCGTCCGGCTTCCTGATCTCGGGCACCACCACCGGCGGGGTGGACGATCCGACACGCGGCAGCTCGATGCGCCTCATCGGCGGCTTCGGAGGAGGGACCACCACGCTCCGAGCGGGGCTCCTCCAGATCGATCTCGCGGCCGACCTCCGACTGGTCGACGAGGGAACGGGCTCGCTGGGCTCCACCATCGTCTTCGAGCTCGTCTCCGACTCGGGCGACCCGATCCCCTTCCAGGTCTTCACGACGGGCGCCGGCTTCGGCGACCTGACCGCGGTGACCGGAACGCTCTTCGGCGACGGAACGCTCGCGCCGGGCACCTACTCCGTCTCGGTGAGCCTGAGCGACGCCGGCGAGAGCGCCTGGTCGCTGGCCGTGCTCCCGGCCCCGGGCACGCCGGTGCTGGCGCTGGGCACGCTCGCGCTGGGGCTGCGCCGCAGGCGGTAGACGCCGCCGCCTCAGTCCGGGGCGCGCCAGCGCCGCGCCTCTTCCTCCAGGCCCGCACGCTCGTACAGCGTTGCGATCTCCGCGCTGACCTCCTCCGAAGCGACGCCGGAGGCGGACCCGAGTGAGGACGCGGCCGCGTGCACCTCCCGCAGCGCGGGCAGCCCGGAGGCGGGCTCGCCGAGCTGCGCGAGTGCGTATGCCCGGGCCTTGGCCACCACGAAGGCGTCGCGGGTGGCGAGCCGCCCGGTCGCGCGATAGGCGTCGAGCACCGGCGTGTAGATCCCGACCGCGTCGGGGTACATCCCCTGGCGGTAGCGCATGGAGCCGAGGTTGGCGCGCGCCTGCAGGGTTCTCCAGTGCACCTCCCCCAGGCGGCGCGTCAGCCCGGCGATCGCGCGGTCGAACAGGGCGGCGCCCCGATCGAACTCGCCCAGCCGTGAGTGCAGCGAGGCCGCCTCGAGGGCCGTCAGCAGCGCGCCGGGGTCCTCGGGGCCGAGGGCCCGCTCCTGGTCGGCCAGCACCCCCAGCATCGCGTCCAGCGCGGACCGGTAGCGGCGTGCGCTCTCGCCGGGAGGGGTGTCGCCCGCGAGCCTGCCACGCTCCAGGTCGACCAGCGCCGCGTCGTACCGTGCCCCGAGGGTCTGCGGGGCGTCCGGCCCGGCGGCGGACGCCCAGGCCTCGACCGCCCGGGCGTACTCCCCGGCGGACTCGTCCAGCCTGCCCGCCCACTTCAGGACGCCGGCACGCATCGTCAGGGTCTCCGCCTCGTCGCTCCCGGTCGCTCCGGGGAGCCGGTCGAGCAGCGCGAGCGCCTCGTCGTGACGCCCGGCGCGCCCGAGCGCGTTGGCGTAGCGCACCATCGCCCGTCGACCCCACGGGCTCGATTCGGCGTCGTTCGCCTCGATCAGGCGTGCCGCCTCGCCCAGCGGGGTCAGCGAGCCCGCCTCGTCGCCCAGGTGCAGCCGGCTGGAGCCGATCGCGCCGAGCACCCGGGCGCGCGTGACCGGGTCGTCGGCGAAGCCCTCGTGGGCGTTGTGCGTCGCCGCCACCAGCACGTCCCAGAGCGAGGCGTTCTGCCCGGCGTCCTCGAGCAGCGCCGGGGCCAGGGCCGAGCCCTCGAGGAACCCGACCAGACGCTCGGCGCGGTCCCGCTCGGCGCGAACGCTCCGCAGCAGCACGGACAGCACCACCACGCCCGAGACCAGGGCCGCGACCGAGACCGTCGCGACCGTCACGCCCGCCCGGTGGCGTCGCGCGAACTTGCCCAGGCGGTACCCCACCCCGGGCGGGCCGGCAAGCACCGGCTCGTCGTGCAGGTAGCGCCGGAGCTCCTCGGCCAGCGCGCTGGGGGTCTCGTAGCGACGGGCTCGGTCCTTCTCCAGGCACTTCATCACCACCCAGTCCAGGTCGCGACGAAGCGTCCAGGACAGCTTCCTGATCTCCGTCCGGCGTCGGGACGCGACCGCGCTGGACGAGGCGTCGTTGGTCGAGAGCCTGGTGCTGGGACGCTGGGGCTCGACCTCCCGGATGATCCGCTGGATCTCGCCCAGGCCGGCCGCCCGGAGCGACGCACCGTCGAACGGGAGCGACCCCGTGAGCAGCTCGTACAGGATCACCCCCAGCGAGTACACGTCGCTGCGGGTGTCGATGTCCTCGGCCCCGATCTCCGACTGCTCCGGGCTCATGTACTCGGGCGTGCCGATCATCTGCCCCTGCTGGGTGAAGATGGTCGCCTCCGCCAGACGCTGGTTGAGGGCCTTGGCGATCCCGAAGTCGATCACCCTGGGCGAGTGCTCGCCGTCACGCGAGACCACCAGGATGTTGCTCGGCTTGAGGTCGCGATGGATGACGCCCTTGCTGTGCGCGTGCTGCACGGCGTCGCACACGCTCCGGAACAGCTCCAGCCGCTCCCGCAGCGTGAGCGTGTGCGCATCGCAGTACTCGGTGATCGGGAGCCCACGCACCAATTCCATCGCGAAGTAGGGCAGCCCGGACGGCGTCACGCCACCGTCGAACACACGCGCCACGCACGGGTGGTCCATCATCGCCAGCGCCTGACGCTCGGCCTCGAAACGCGCGATCACCGCCTTGGAGTCCATCCCCGGCTTGATCACCTTCAGCGCCACCCGCCGACGCACCGGCCTGTCCTGCTCGGCCTCGTACACCACGCCGAACCCGCCCTCGCCCAGCACCCCCAGCACCTTGAACTGCCCGATCTGCTCGGGCATCGGGGCGGGCGCTCCGGCGACGGGCGCACCCGGCGTCGGCCGATCGCCGTCCGAGGGCAGATCCTGGGTGCGGTCTCCGTCGACCATCGCCGGAGTGTATTGAAAAGCGATTCACCGTCCAAGGCGGTTCGACGCTCCGCCCCACCCCCCGCCCCCCGGGGGGGGGGAGGGAGGAGGGGGGGATGGGGGAGGGGTCCGTCCGGGTCGGCTAGCCCTCGCGTGCCCGCCACGCCTCCAGCACCTCGGTCTCGCGCTCCGGTGCCAGGCCGCCTCGGACGCGGGCGGCCCACTGGTCGGCCTGTTCGTCGCCGTGCTCTTCGCGGATCTCGGGGCCCCGTGTGCGGACGTAGTCCAGCACCGCCCGGGCGGTCTCGATCTCTGGTCGGATCTTCATGCCGGCCTTGATGGCCTTCTCGACGCTCAGGCGACCGCGCCCGGGGAACCGGTCGTTGGGCAGCCAGACGGGCATCTGCTGCCAGGGCTGCACGCCGTGCTCGGTGAGGAAGTCGGAGGGGATCCAGACGCGGTTGGGCTCGGCGCCCGAGGCCTTCGCGGCGGCGTCGATCATGCTGGTCGTCGTCCGGGTATCGGCGGGCGAGTCGGCGGTGTAGGCACCCGTGTGCTTCTGCTCGGCGCAGGTGATGACGAACTCGCCCAGGTCGCGCACGTCGATGTACTGCACGAAGTCGCCGCCGTCGCCGGGGCAGATCATGTCGCCGCCCTCCTTGGCGCGGAGGGGCCAGTAGGAGTACCGCCCGGTGGTGTCGCGCTCGCCGCAGATCAGGCCCGGGCGGATGTTGGTCACGCGTCCCGGGAACCGCTCCTCCGCGGCCTGCTCGACGCGAGCCTTCATCGCCCCGTAATGCACGCCGACCTCGCGATGATTCGTGATGCCCGCGGCGACGTCGTCCGACACGGTCGCCAGCTCGGCCGTCTCGTCGTCGCCCGCTTGCGAGTTCGCGTAGACGGAGATCGTCGAGATCACGATGAACTGGTCCATCGCGGGCAGCAGGATGTCCATCGCGTCGGTGACGGTCTTGGGGACGTAGGTAAACGTGTCGATGACCGCGTCCCAGCGGCGTCCGTCGGCCACGGCCCGCTCGAGGGCGGACAGATCGGTGTAGCGGTCGCCGGTGAGCGTCTCGAGATCCGGAAACATGTCCGGCCCGGTTCGTCCGCGGTTGAACAGGGTCATCTCGTGCCCGGAGCGGACGGCGTCGCGGACGATCTGGGGTCCCAGAAAACCGGTGCCGCCCAGGATGAGCAGTTTGAGCGGCTTCCTACTGGTGCGGGTGCGGGCGCCGAGGGCCGAGGGGGCCAGGGCGGCCCCGGCGGTGAGCGCGGCGGCGCTGGCGAGGAATTCGCGACGGGTGTTCATGGTCGTGCTCCTGTGTGTGCGGACAGCGTTGGACTGAGAGACCCTGTTGATTCGGTGTGTGACCTGCGGCGCTGCGCGACGGCGAGCCAGAGCGACAGCCCGCCCCAGAACGCCGCGAGCGGGGCCGCGGCCATGGCCATGCCGGTCAGCCCGATCGCCGCGGACGCCAGCAACGCATCGACGCCCGTGCCCGCGACGTCGCCCCCCCGGTACAGGAAGACGTCCACGACGGGCTTGGCCTTGTACTTCTCGGCGCGGGGCACCACAGCGAAGAGCGTCTCGCGGGCCGGGCGGGCCACGGCGTAGCGCGTGGCGCGGTGCAGCGCGTTGAAGACCGCGAACACCGCGAAGAGCTGCCACGCCTCGGTCGCCACCGACGACGCGGCCAGGGCCAGCGCCCCGAAGCCGAGCACGGTGACGATCGGGAGGACCGCCAGCGTGCCGCCCACGCCCAGCCAGCGGATGAGGCGGGCGGTGAGGAAGGCCTGCACCAGCAGCGTGGCGAGCTGGGTCCACATGTCGAGCTGCGCGAAGAGGCTGATGCGCTCTTCGAGTTCCTCCGCGGCATCGGTCACCAGGCGTGCCTGCGTGAAGTAGATCAGGGTCGAGCTCACCGCCATCAGCACGATCCAGCCGCCGATCGCGATGAGATAAGGCGACCGCGCGATCGCCACCGCCCCGTCGATCCACCCCCCCCCGATTTTGGATCCCTGTTCTTGCTGATTCGGTGTGGACGATGCCGAGTGATTGGCCTCTCTGATTGCCCTCCGGTCGATGGCCTTCATCGCGTGCACCGCCAGCTCGAAGCACCCCGCGGCCAGCAGCATCTGGCCGACCGGCCCGATTTGCTCGGCGAGCTGCCAGGCGAAGAGAGACCCGAGGAGCGCCCCGGCCGTGCCCCCGATCGCGATGGCCGGGAAGAGTCGCTTGGACTGCTCCAGGCTGAACACGTCCACCATGAAGGCCCAGAACACGCTGACCATGAACAGGTTGATGATGCTGAGCCAGACGTAGAAGACGTAGCCGGACCAGACGCCGAGGTTCTCGCGGTGCAGCAGCCGCCAGGCCGCGAAGCCGACAAGGCAGGCGATCACCGCCCGCATCGCGATCGGGATGAAGCGGGAGCGGTCCATCCTCGACACGGCCGAGCCGAACAGCAGCGTGACCCCCAGCGAGAGCACGCAGGTGGTGACGAACAGCGCCCGCAGGTCGCCCATGGAGCGTTCCACACCCATCGCCTCGCGCACCGGGCGGATGAGGAAGTAGCCGAACAGGAGCAGGAAGAAGAAGCCAGCCGACAGGGCGACCACGCCGGTCTCGCCGGGTCGGATGCGGGCGATGCGGAAGAGCGCCGAGGGGTGCTCGATCTGCTCGGAAGGCTGGAACGGGTCCGGGGTCACGGAGCGGAGTACCGCGTCTGGGGTCACATGTTGCGTCGGTTGTGCGCCAGGGTGGTGCAACCTTTTGGGCACGGCGCGTGGTAGGCTTGGCTCATGCTCAGGCCCGCCGTGTTTCTGGACCGTGACGACACCATCAACCGCAACGCGGACCTGCCGCGTGAGGCGTGGGGCGACCACACGACCGGGGACCTCTTGAACCCCGACTACGTGCACCTGCTGCCCGGGGTGGCCGACGCCCTGCGCCGGCTGAAGGACGCGGGCTATGTCAACGTGATCATCACCAACCAGGGCGGGGTCGCACGCGGCGGGGGCACCGTGGACGACATCGATGCCGTGAACGACGAGATCCGCAACCAGCTCGAGCCGGTGGACTACGACCCGGCCTCGGGGGAGCCCAAGCCGCTGTCGCCGGTGCTGCGTTCGACGCTGATCGACGCCTCGTACGCCTGCCCGCACCACCCGACGGGTGGCATCCCGGAGTTCAAGCGCGAGCACGCGTGGCGGAAGCCCAACTGCGGCATGATCACCAGCGCCGCGGCGGAGCTGGGGCTGGACATCGCCCGCTCGTGGATGGTGGGCGACAAGCCGCGCGACCTGGAGGCGGGCATGAGCGCGGGGATCGACGAGTCGCGCTGCCTGCGTGTCGGGCCGAACGGGGACTTCCGGGGGCTGCCCGAGGCGGTGGACCGGATCCTGGCGGGCGAGGGCGCGGGCAAGGCCCCTGCGCCGGTGCCCGCGTCGCGGATCACGCTCCGGGCCAACTGCACCGAGATCGAGCCGCGCCCGCTGGCCGACGAGCGGACGCGTGAGACCGTTCTCGCCGCGGCCCGAGGGCTCGCGGAGCGGACCGGGGTGGACCTGCTGGAGATCGCGGCCGCGGATACGCACCTGGAAGCCACACTCGCGGTGGGGCGCATCCCCGCGATGGGCTTCGCGGCCGAGCTGCGCCGCGTGACCAACGACTGGCACCGCCGCCGGCACGACCGGGCGCTGTGGCTGGAACCGGACCACGACTGACACGAACCGACACGAGCCCCCGACGTGAGTCGGGGGACCCGGGCACGCAGGCGCTCAAATGAGCCCTCCGCGCGAGCGGAGGGGCCTGGGTTCCAAAAGACGTTCCTCACAAGAACTAGCCCTTCGCGTGAGCGAAGGGGCTCGGACCCTTCCCCCCCCCTTTCCCCCCCTCCCCCCAACTCCCTCGGCTCGCGCCGAGGGCTTGCGTCGAGCGGATTGCGGTAGGCTCACACCATGGCGTGGCTGTTCTCCATCTCGGGCTGGACGATCGCGGCGATGGGTGTTGCAATCCTGATCTGGGGCGCGTGGTGGGACCGGGCGGGCCGGCGCGGACGCCCGGCATTCCGGTGCCGCCGGTGCTGGTACGACCTCACAGGCATTGGCGGTGAGGGCGAGGCGACCTCCGAAATTCCTGTCGTCTGCCCTGAATGCGGACGCGAGCACCCGAGCAAGCGCTCGATGCGTCGAACCCGACGGAAACGCTGGGGCATCGCGGTGGCGGTGTTCGCGGTGTTGGGCGGGTACGTGGTGAGCGTGTGGCCGCGGATGAGGCAATCGAACGACTGGCTCGACCTCGTCCCCACGCCGGCGCTCGTGCTTTCCGTTGCGTGGCTGCCTGACGAGCCCGGATCGTTTACGTCTTCGACCGCGCCCCGTCCGCTGAAGGAGCGTCTCTCCAGAGCGATCAAAGTCAGGCTGTACGATCCGGACTCGACCACGCGTCTCGACCGCTGGCTCTTCACCCGGCTCGCGAGGGGTGAGCCGCACGAGGTTCTGACCGACCCGACCTCGACCCGCGGCAACCTTTATCTGTACGTCTACGAAGCCCTGGCGAGGCAGGAGCGGATGAGCCTTGAGGAAGAGTGCTGGGCACGCTCGGTGTACGTGCTGGAACTCGACGTGCCGGACGTGCTCCCGCAGATGGCCTCGGTGCACGCCCGCGTAACAGACTTCCGCAGGCTGGTAAACGATCGTGCGGTCCGGGTGCGCCTGCACCGTCGACTCTACGAGATCGGACGCCGGACCGATGGCGGGTGGCATTCGGTGACGCCAGTAGACCTTGTCTTTGGGGAGCGGAATGACAACACCGTGCGGTTGCAGAGCTGGGTACGTTGGCCAAACTTCATAAGCTCGTCGCCTGTCTCACCCGTGCCGGTCGAGGGAACGATTTTCGAGGGCGATCGAGTCGCCGATATCTGGTGGCCGGTGGCGCAGGTCCGTGGTTCCGAGGATGTTCTGATCGCCACGTTTACTGGGCCGCAAAGACAAGACTCAATCGTGGAGTCGGACGCCGCAACCCTGACGACAGGTGACAACGAGGTTGAGAAATGGCTGAAGAAGCTCCGGGTTCGCATGAAGTGGGACCATGAGTTTCGGGCCGAGAGACCCATCGGAATCTCGCTCGATATTCCCAGCTCGGCTCTGGAATCTGACGTGCCGCGTGGTTTCACGTTCGGCGGGAACGGTGTCCTCATGGCACAGGTTTCGGGTGAGGCCGAGCCCAGCTACCTCGGAGAGACCGAACCGGCGTGGTGGGCGTTGCGAGATTCTTACGGCCAGTACACCCGCCAGGGACTCCGAGTTCTCGAGGGCGGCTCTAGCTGGGTGAGCTTCGAACCAACCTCGGACATCCTCGAGCCGGGGCTCATCAGACTCGGACCGGACCAGACCATCGAAAAGGCCTGGATCGAGCTGTTCCCCGCCGGGGACAACGCAAGCGGCGGCAACTACCCGGCCCTGTGGGACCTCGATCTGGAGCGCGTCTACCCGAACGTGATCCGGCTGGACCTGAGCCCGTACGACGTGCAACGGCTGGAAGCCTTGTGGAAGGACGAGGCAGGGAATTGAGCTGCGTTGTTCCGCCAGAGCCCCGTGCTCATACCGACGGTTCACACACGAGCCCCCGACGTGAGTCGGGGGACCCGGGCATACCGGCGCTCAAACGAGCCCTCCGCGCGAGCGGAGGGGCCTGGGTTCCAAAAGTCGTTCCTCACAAGAACTAGCCCTTCGCGTGAGCAAAGGAGCTCGGACCCTTCCCCCCCCCTTCTCCCAAATCTCCCTCGGCTCGCGCCGAGGGCTTGCGAAGCGACTTCCCGTTGTGGAGAAGGCTGCGCCGACTCCACGCCACCCCCCACCCCCCCCACCTCACCACCTCACCACCTCACCACCTCACCATACTTCCAGTGTTCGCCCTAACCTGTGGCGATGGCCCCGCACCCGCCCGCCAAGCCGCACCGGTTGCTGATCGTGCTGCCCTCGTGGGTGGGCGACGTGGTGATGGCGACGCCGGCCCTGCGCCGCGTGCGGGATGCGCTACCGGGGGCGTTCATCGGGGGGCTGTTGCGGCCCGGGATCGATCGCGTGCTGGGAGGGTCTGGACTGCTGGACGAGATGCACGTCTTCCGCCCGCACGGCATGATGGCGCCGAAGAAGGCCGCGTCGCTTGTGCGCCCGCGGCGCTACGACACCGCGCTGCTGCTGACCAACTCATTCTCGACCGCCTTGGTCACGCGTCTGGCGTTCATCCCCCGGCGCGTGGGGTACGACCGCGACGCACGCACCATGCTGCTCACCCAGAAACTCCGCCCGCCGAGGAACCCGGGCGGCGGGTGGCGGATGGTGCCGGCGGTGAACTACTACTGGGCCGCGTCGGAAGCGATGCTGACCGGCGAGTTGCCCGAACTCGACACCGGCCCGTTCGACAACGCGGAGCGGGCCCCGATGATCCTGCCCGACGACGCCCGCATGGAACTCGGCCTGACCGATGAAGATCGGGCCGACGCGCAGCAGACGCTCGCGAGCTCCGGCGTGGACGAGGGTGAGCCGATCGCGCTGCTGAACCCGGGCGGGAACAACCCCGCCAAGCGCTGGCCCGCGTCACGATTCAGCACGCTCGCGGACTGGCTGGCGAAAGAGCGGGGCCTGCGGGTGCTGATCAACGGGTCGCCGGGCGAGCTGGAGCTGTGCCGCGAGATTGCGTCGGGTGCGGACTCCGACCCGGTGGTGCTCGCAGAGCACGCGCACACGCTGGGCGGGCTGAAGGCGATCTGTGCTCGGGCGTCGCTCATGGTGACCAACGACACCGGCCCGCGCCACATCGCGGCGGCGTTCGGCATCCCGCTCGTCAGCCTGTTCGGCCCGACCGATGCCCGTTGGACCACCATCCCGCACGATCGCGAGGCGGTGCTGGTGGCGGACCCGGATTTGGACCCGAGCGAGAGCGCGAACGATCACCCGGAGCGGTGCCGCGTGGATCGGATCGAGGTGGAGCGGGTGCTGGAGGCGGTCGGGCGGGTGTTGGGGAAGTAGGACACGACGCAAGACGGCCCCGTCGCTTGCGCTCCGGGCACGTTCAGAGTGTGCAGGCGGGTTGTTGGGTGCCCCGATGACGGCGCAGCCCTCATCGGGCCAGCACCGCCCACAACGTGGAGAAGGCGGCGTCGTCTCCACGCCACCCGTCTTTCCGAGCCGCGGGCGTGAGCACGCGGCCCCGCATGACCGAGCGGGCTCAGCAGTCCGAACCCGATGACAGTGCGGCCCTCAATCGGCAAGTGCATTGCCCTACGTCGTGGAGAAGGCGGCGCCGTCTCCACGCCACCGGAATCACGCGGCCGAGGTCAGGCCGTCGCCAACGAACCAGCGGGTGCCCGGGAAGCGGGCCTCGAGCAGGTCGAGCACCTCGGAGGGGAGCAGCTCGACGTGCGCCGGCTCGCCGTCCACCGTCTCCACCGCCCCGATGTGCCCGCTGGCGTCGATCCAGCCGTCCGCTCGCGCCGGGCGTGCCGAGCGGGGCGACCTGGCGGGGGCGCCCAGGCGGATCTTGCCCGTGGGCTCCATCGTCCAGCGTGCGGCGTTGCGGTGGTTGGAGACCATGCCGTGCTCTCGTCAGGGGTGGACCGGGGCGACAGGGCAGGTATCGGGCGTCGGGGTGTGGGCGTGGCGTCGGAGGCGTCACGATCGGCGCGATCCGCGTCGCCGCCGCCGCGACGAGCGGCGCAGCCCGCACAGGCGGCACGCCTTGACCCCTCAAGGCCCGATATCCGGGGCCCGCGCATGCGTCCCGGCACCCGGAAACGGGTGGGCGCCCCCGCCACCTCACGCCATCCGCGCGGCTTGAGGGAAGGCGCGAGCGCTCGGAGGGTGCCGGGGGAGTCGAGGGGGCGGGAGTCGGTGGGGGCGGGGGGATCGGGGAGGGGAACGGGGGGGAACGGGGGGGGTCAGAACGAGTAGCGGACACCGGCGCTGATGGCGGAGTTCTCGAGGTCGTCCACCTCCAGCCCGTCGAACTCCATGTCGTCGTAGCGCCGGTGACGCACGTTGACGTACGCCCCCCAGCCGCTGCGGATGTCGACCTCCAGCCCGAGCATGAACTGCGCCCCAAGCGCGGTGTCCTCGTCGTCGACGAAGCCGTCGATATCGACCGCCACGGCGTTGTTCCCGATGCCGAGCCCCGCGAACAGCGTGACGGGCCCCGGGAAATCGAAGTCGACGTACCCGTTCACGTACAGCGACGCGGCGCCGATGTCGCCGTTGACGCTCGTCCCGGCCACGGAGTCCACGTCCGAGTGCAGGGCGGAGAACTCCGCCTCGGCCCGCAGGCCGATGTTGAAGTCCCGGGGCGGGTTGCCGGTCACCGGGCCGAAGTCGTACCCGCCGGCGACCAGGACGCCCCCGCCCGACTCGAAGTCCACGCCGAAGATCGAGAAGTCCGTGTCGTCGAACCGGTGCGCCACCGGCCCGCCCCGGAGGTACCACCCAGACACGCCGTGCTCGCCGGCCGCGCCACGCTCGGAGGTGTCCAGATCGAGCGTGACGTCCTCGGCCTCCTCGTACGACGCCTCGCCGGGCTGGGCGAGCACGGCGTGCGGGCACATGGCACAGGCGAGCACGCCGGTGAGCGTGAACGTCGCGTGCGATCGGGTCGAGCGGGCGTGCATGCCTGGTTCCTCCTGCCTAGGCCCGGAGCGGGCGGGATCGGTGGATCGATCGTACGGTGACGCCCACCCGACGCGGGACGGGCCCGGCCACGGTTTTTGGCCCCCGATTGGGGGTGCGGGGTTTCAGTCCCCGCTTGACCGGGCCGATGGCGGATGTACGATTGAGACCGCCCCGGGCCCGCCCGGGGCCGACATCTTGGGGACGTAGCTCAGTTGGTAGAGCGCTTGCATGGCATGCAAGAGGTCGTCGGTTCGACCCCGATCGTCTCCACTTCACGCCCACGTGAAAACGCCCTGGCATCGAGCCAAGGGCGTTTTTTGTTGGCCTCAACACTTGCTCGTGACCCGGTCACATCTTCGGCTCACGGCCCGACCGGCGACAGCGCCCGGTAGCTCACCGGGTAGAACGTCGCCACCAGGCTCTGCGTGGTCACGTTGCCCGGCGCACTCAGGTAGATATCGATCTGCTGCCCGGCCTGCACCTCGAAGACCTGCTGCACGGTCATCCCGGCCGACACGTTCCGATTGATGTCCAGGTCAGAGTTGAACGGAACCGACACCGCGCCGCCGTTCGAGCTGTCGATCAGGAGTGAGCCCGAGTCGTCCCCGCCGTTGGCATTGAAGGTTCCGATACCGATCGCGTGCACGTATCCGTCCGCGGGCGGCAGCACCCGTGCCACCAGCTCCACGTTCGCCGGATCGGCCGGCAGCGCCGCCACGCCGACCACCACGCCGGGCATGCCTGTGATCTCGCCCGGGTTCACAGATCCCTTCGGCAGCACCACCGACGCATCGCCCCCGTCGTCCGGCCCGACAATCAGGCCGCCGTTCAGAAACGCGAGCCCGTTGTCGAACACCGTCACCTGGGCAAACCCTCGCTCGACCACCACCCCGGCCGTCAGATCGAGATCCGAGTTCGACAGAAACTCGCCGCCCGGGTACGGGTTGTTGCCGGTGAACCCGGTCGCCGCCTTGTTCGCCGGCGCCCCCGTCGAGGTCAGCTCGTAGCTCACGCGGATCCGGTACATCTCGTCGCAGAGCAGAATCCCGTCGCTGGACGGGTCCATGAAGTCAAAGCTGATGAAGTTGATCGGTGCCGAGGTCGTCGAGGTTCCGGACGCGATGAGATCGATCCCGTTCGCGGCCAGGATCTCCGCCGTCACCAGCACCTCGCCCACGAAGTTGCGATTGAAGTGCCCGCTGATCCCCGTGGGCCGTCCTGTCGCAGCCGCCGTGAATGTCTGCTCGACCTGGGCCTGCAGGATCGATCCTCCCGGCGCACCGGGCACGTTGTACACGGCCGCGCTCCCCCAGTCCGTCCCGTTCCCGATCAGCACGCTGTCGTCCGGCTGCAGGCGGGCCGCACGCGTGTTGCCGGCCTCCGGGGCGGGCGTGACCCGCTGGCGTGGCGACAGCCGCTCGTACACGCCGCCCCCCGCCGGGCGGACGTTGAGCTCCAGCCAGCGCGCCTCATCGGCCCGTCCGTCGCGCGGGTAGTTCAGCTCCAGCAGGAAGAGCCCGTCGCTCACCTCGACGTTGAGGAAGTACTCCTCGTAGAGGATCGAGCCGGAACCGTCTTCGAGCTCCGTGTCACCCAGCCTGATCCAGATGTCGAACAGCCCCTCGGCGGGCGTGCCGGCGTCGGTCAGCCGCCCCTGGTAGGTCACGGGGATCTCGTTCTGGCCGAGAGCGATCGCCGGCAGCAGCACCAGCGAGAGCAGGGCACACACAATACATCTCAGTTTCATTTGCATCTCAGTCCTCTGTTGAGTTCGGAGCGTAACAGAGCACCGAACAGGGCACAAGCAGGAAGTGCCGAATCCGCCAATCACAAACAGTTTGATACCGGACGTTCCGGGTCGGAACTCCCTGATGCAACACCACCTCTGATACAACACGCGGCCTGAAACAACGCGCCCGATCGGCACTGATCCTGTTTGCCGCCCGACTCTCAGCACCCCGCCAGATACAGCATGATGAACAGCGAGATGTCGCCGTGGTCCAGCACGCCGTCCGCGTTCAGATCGATGATCGCGCAGCTGACCGGCTCGAAGCGGACGAGCAGGTCCAGCCCGGCGTCCAGGTCGATCCCCTTGATGTCGTCGTAGTACCCCGAGAACTCAAGCGTGTGCTCGCCGGGCGCGAGGATCGCCCGCCGGTGGAACAGGGGGCTCGGGATGATGGTGATGCTGTAGTGGTAGTCGCCCCGGATCTCGTCGAGCTCGACCGAGCCGTGGCCCGGGAACGCCGCGCGGATCAGCACGTGGGCCGGCTCGTCGGTCGTGAAGTCGACGCGCCCGGAGAAGGAGGCGCTGCGGTGGGCGCTGGTCGCGTCCCCGCGGAACCGCCACTCGATCCCCTCGACCGCGGGCGAGCTCGGGCCGGCGTAGTCGGGGGCGTAGTCCGTCACGCGCTGCCCGGAGACCTCCGCGTGCCCGGGGTTTGCGGAGATCGGATCGGTCACCTCGTCCGAATCGGCGACCACCGTCGCCCAGGGCGTCGCGCTGGCGTGCGTGATCGTCAGGTCGGCGCTGTGGAAACACTCGGCCAGCAGCGACCCCTCCACGCTCACGAAGGGGTTCCAGGGATGGTCGGCCGCGCCGCTCGAGCCCACCAGCCCATGCGACCCGGCGAACCCCGCAAGCCCAAGCGACAGCACCAAGACGGCTCCGTGCATGATCATGGCCACTCTCCGATTCAGAAGGCGGGCACGAATCTACCTCTATCGTACGCATCGGACGGAGCGTCTCCAAGCGCGTTCTGTCACGCCGACGTCGCGCACAACCTCATAATTGTGTCAGACACCCCTCTTCAGGGCATCGCCGGACCGTCCTCAGTCTTTCCCGAACCGCATGAGACAACACCCCGGGCGTGCTGCCCGGGGCGTTGGGTGTCACAGGACCTTGTCGGGTCGATCCGTTCAGCGGCGCTGCCCGCCGGCCGATGCTCGTTGCTTGCGCCTCTTCATGAGCACCCGGCCAGGAAGGCCGCGACGAAGGCGCCGATGTCGCCGTTGTCGATGATGCCGTCGTCGTTGAAATCGGCTGCGGGGTCCTGCAGCAGGAACAGCGACACAAATGCGCCGATGTCGCCGTTGTCGACGATGCCGTCGCCGTTGACGTCGGGCGTGCAGGCCGTGGGGCAGCTATCGGGCACGCCGTCACCCAGGCCGTTGAGGGCGATGTCGGCGATCTCGGCGGGGGTGAGCGCCCGGCTGAAGAACGCGGCCTCGTCCATCGCGCCTGCGAGGGGATAGTTGTCCCCCGCATCGGCGCCCATGTACAGCGGGCTGTTCAGGCTCGTGTTGCCGGTCGTGGTGTCGGGCGCGGCCGCGACTTCCTCGCCCGAGATGTACAGCCGGAGCATGTTCGCGTCGTCGCTGACGATCGCGATGTGCCTCCAGATGCCGTCGTTGTACCCGGGGGCCGAGCTGACAGCGGGGGTTTGCAGGCCGTCGCTCGTCATGAGCTGGATCGTGCCCCGCAGCGGACCGGCCGCCTGCCCGAACATCACCAGGGCGAACGGGTAGCGCGACGTCGGGGCACTCACAAGGTCGGTGAACGCGAACAGCGCCGACGCGGTCGGGTCCGGTTGCACCGGGTCGATCCGTGCCCACAGCGACACGGTGAAGGACCTGCGGTCATTGAAGTTGAACAGCTCTTCCCCAGCAGGAATGGCCGTCCCGAACTGCGTGCCGTCGTACTCATACCCGCTGCCGGTGTAGCTGGGGGTCAGCCCGGCCGCGTTGTGCGTGGCGTCGAGCACGCCGAACTGGTCCTCCATGACGCCGGCGTTGAGGCCCTCCATCCGCCACGCCGCGAACGGGCTCAGCGACGCATCGGGCAGGTCGAGGTCCAACCCATCGGGCCCGAACGGGCACAGGTCCGCCGCGTTCGGGATGCCGTCGTTGTCGTCGTCGCCGTCCGCGACCAGCGGATCGGTGGCGAAGACGTAGATCTCCTCGTAGTCGGTGAAGCCGTCGTCGTCGGAGTCGGGGTCAAGCGCATCAGTCCCAGCCAGCCCGAACTCCTGATCGTCGAAGGCCCCGTCGCCGTCGGTGTCGCGTTTCGCGGGGTTGGTGCCGTAGACGTTGACCTCGTCGCCGTCGAGCAATCCGTCGCCGTCGCTGTCGGTGAGATTCGGATCGGATCCGTACACCTGCGTCTCGTCGCCGTCGAGCAGCCCGTCGCCGTCGGTGTCCGGGTCGAGCGGGTTGGTCAGGTGGACGACCAGCTCGTCGAAGTCGGTCAGCCCGTCGCCGTCGGTGTCGGCGAGCGTGGGATCGGTTCCGTAGATGAAAACCTCTTCCTGATCCGTGAGAGTGTCGTCATCGGTATCGGGATCGAGCGGATCGGTGCCGTACCCGAAGATTTCGTCGCCGTCGGGCAGCCCGTCGAAGTCGGAGTCCGGGTTCTTGGGGTCGGTGCCGTACACGTTGACCTCATCGCCGTCGAACGGACCGTCGTTGTCGGTGTCCGGCGTGTTCGGGTCGGTCGTGTGCGTGTTCACCTCTTCGCCGTCGGTCAGCCCGTCCGAGTCGGAGTCCGTGTTCTTCGGGTCGGTGTTGTACGTGTAGAACTCCTCGCCGTCGTTCAGCCCGTCGCCGTCGGAGTCCGGGTTGTTGGGGAAGGTCTCGGAGACGTAGTACTCGTCGTAGTCGGTGATGCCGTCGCCGTCGGTGTCCGGGTCGTTGGGGTTGGTGTTGCCCGAGATCTCGACGCCGTCCTCCAGCCCGTCGCCGTCCGAGTCCGCCAGGGCAGGGTTGGTGCCGTAGTTGTTGACCTCAGCGCCGTCGCCCAGCCCGTCGCCGTCGGTATCGGTGAGCGTCGGGCTGCTTCCGTGGGTGATGACCTCCTCGCCGTCGCCGAGCCCATCGCCGTCGGTGTCCTGTGCGAACGGGTCGGAGCCGTAGACGTTGACCTCGTCGCCGTCGTTGAGGAAGTCGTTGTCGGTATCGGCCAGCAGGGGGTTGGTGCCGATGGAGATGGCCTCAGCAAAGTCAGTCAGCCCATCGTCATCGGTATCGGCCTTGACCAGGCTCGTGCCCCAGATCGTCGCCTCGTCGTAGTCGTCGAGCCCCTCCGCGTCGGTGTCGTACGCGTTCGGGTTGGAGCCGTAGATGTTGATCTCTTCGCCGTCGGTCAGCCCGTCGCCCTCGGTGTCGGGGTTCATCGGGTCGGTGCCGTGGGTGTTGACCTCGGGCCCGTCCAGCACGCCGTCGTCGTCCGAGTCCGCGTTGAGCGGGTCGGTGGGCGACGCGAAAGCCTCAAAGAAATCGCCCAGCCCGTCGTTGTCGGTATCCGGATCATTCGGATCGGTGCCGACCGTGTTCACCTCCGGGCCGTCCAGGATGCCGTCGTTGTCGGAGTCCTCGTCGAAGGGGTTGGTGCTCGAAACCAGCTCGCCGCCGTCGTTGAGCCCATCGTCGTCGGTGTCGGGGTCGAGCGGGTCCGTAGCGCCGTAGCGCGGGTAGAACGCGAGCGTGGGATCTCCGCCGAAGGGGTTGGTGTCCACCTCTTGCCGGTCCGTGAGCCCGTCGCCGTCGGTGTCCGGGTTGTTGGGGTTGGTGCCGACGCCGTTCTCCCACGAGTCGGTCAGCCCCTCGCCGTCCGTGTCCGTGCTGGTCGGACTGGAGCCGAACGTGTTGACCTCGTACCCGTCGGAGAGCCCGTCGCCGTCCGTGTCGGTCACGAGCGGATCGGATCCGTAGACGTTGACCTCGTCGCCGTCGCTCACGCCGTCGCCGTCGGTGTCCGGGTTGAGCGCGTTGGTGGGGCCGTTGACCTCAGCCAGGTCGTCGAGCCCGTCGCCATCGGTGTCGGTGCCGTTGGGGTTGGTGCCGTGGGTGTTGACCTCAGCCCCGTCGGTGAGCCCGTCGCCGTCCGAGTCCGGGTTGTTGGGGTCGGTGTCGGTGCCGCCGAAGACCGCCTCGGTGAAATCGTCGAGCCCGTCGCCGTCGGTGTCCGCGCTGAGCGGGTTGGTGTTGCTGGTGTTGACCTCGAACCCGTCGCTCAGCCCGTCGCCGTCGGAGTCCGCGCCGGTCGGGTTGGTGCCGTGGGTGTTGACCTCAGCCCCGTCGCTCAGCCCGTCGCCGTCCGTGTCGGCAATGCTCGGATTGGTGCCGTGAGTGTTCACCTCGGGCCCGTCGTTGAGCCCGTCGTTGTCGGTGTCCGCGTCGAGCGGGTTCGTGCTGTGGGTATTGATCTCCGCCCCGTCGCTCAGCCCGTCGCCGTCCGTGTCCGCGTTCAGCGGGTTGGTGAGATACGTGTTGATCTCTGCTCCGTCGTTGAGCCCGTCCCCGTCGGTGTCTGACACGCTCGGGTTCGTCCCGAAGGTGTTGATCTCCTGCGGATCGGTCAGACCGTCCGAGTCGGTGTCAGCCGTGAACGGGCTCGTGCCGTGGGTGACGATCTCCGCGTAGTCGTTCAGCCCGTCGTTGTCCGTGTCCGGGTCCAGCGGATCCGTCCCGTACCCGATGGCCTCCTGCCCGTCGCTCAGCCCGTCATCGTCCGAGTCCGCGTCGTTCGGGTCCGTCCCGAAGTTGTTGACCTCAAACCCGTCGTTGAGCTGGTCCCCGTCCGTGTCCTCGTCCAGCGGATCGGTCCCGAGCGTGATCGCCTCAAGGTAATCGTTCAGCCCGTCGTTGTCCGTGTCCGGGTCGAGCGGGTTCGTGTCGTACGTGAAGTACTCGAACCCGTCGCTCAGCCCGTCGTTGTCCGAATCCGGGTCCAGCGGGTCCGTCCCGATCGAGACCTCCTCGCCGTCCTGGATCACGTCGCCGTCGGTGTCCGCGACCGCGGGGTTCGTGCCGTAGGTGTAGATCTCCTGCGGATCGGTCAGGCCGTCCGCGTCGGAGTCGGTGAGCACAGGGTTGGTGCCGTGCGTGTTCACCTCGATCCCGTCATCGATCCCGTCCCCGTCGGTGTCCTTGACCGTCGGGTTGGAGCCGTAGGTGTTGACCTCCAGCCCGTCGCCCAGCCCGTCGTTGTCGGAGTCCACCTTGTTCGGGTTCGTTCCGTAGGTGTTGACCTCCGCCCCATCGTTCAGCCCGTCGTTGTCCGTGTCCGAGTCGGCGGGGTCGGTCCCGGTGTTGTTGACCTCGAAGCCGTCGAACAAGCCATCACCGTCCGAGTCGATGCTCAGCGGGTTGGTGCCGTAGGTATTGACCTCGGCGCCGTCGCTCAGCCCGTCAGCGTCGGTGTCCGCCGACAGCGGGAGCGTCCCGTGGGTGATGACCTCCTGCCCGTCGGTCAGCCCGTCGCCGTCTGAGTCGGGGTTCAGCGGGTTCGTCCCGAGCGAGATCTCGTTGCCGTCGAACAGCAGGTCGCCGTCGGAATCTTTCGACTTCGGGTTCGTCCCGTAGGTGTTGACCTCCGCACCATCGCTGAGCCCGTCGTTGTCGGTGTCCGGATTCGTGGGGCTGGTGCCGTGGGTGTTGACCTCTGCCCCGTCCTTCAGCCCGTCGCCGTCGGTGTCGTTCAGCTTCGGGTTCGAGCCGTAGTTGAAGACCTCCACGCCGTCGATCAGCCCATCGTTGTCCGTGTCCGGGACCAGCGGCTTGGTGCCGTAGGTCAGGACCTCCGCGCCGTCCGACAGCAGGTCGAAGTCCGTGTCGGGGAGCAGCGGGTTGGTGCTGTGGGTGAGCACCTCCGGGCCGTCGAGCAGCCCGTCACCGTCCGTGTCCGGGTTGTTCGGGTTGGTGCCATAGACAACGACCTCCTGGATGTCGGTCAGCCCGTCCCCATCCGCGTCCTGCGCCGAGGCCGCGGGCGCGAACGCCGCGAGAGCGAACAGCACCACCAGGAATGACCAAAGGGTTCGAGTCTTCATGTCCGGCTCCAGTCCCGGAACGGACGTCGCGGACCTCCCGCGAGCGCACCGTCTACCAAGGGACACGGAAACCGCCACCCCCACCGGCAACGGAGCGCCGTCCTTTTCTTTCACCCTCAGTTTCTCGGACGGGTCGTGTTCGTAAGCCTCTGGTATAGTGCCCCTTACGATGCCCCCCGACGCCCCTCAGAGCCCGATCCCGCCCGGCGTCAACGACGAGATGGCCCGCGTCTACGACCACCTCCGCTCCGTCGCACGCTCCTATCTCTCCCCCGCCGGCAACTCCCTCCAGCCCACCGCTCTCGTCCACGAGGCCTATCTCCGCCTCGCCGACCGCGACCGTGAGTCGTTCAACGACGAGACGCATTTCGTGTGCGCCGCCGCGAAACTCATGCGGCACGTGCTCGTCGACTATGCCCGCGCGCGCCGCGCCGACAAACGCGGCGGGGGCTGGTCGCGCGTCACCCTCGACGGGCTCGGCAACTCGGGCGACGCCGCCTTCGACGCGGTAGACATCTCCGACGCGCTCGCGACCCTCGAAGAGCTCGCCCCGCGCCAGGCCCGCATGGTCGAGCTCCGCTTCTTCGGCGGCATGCCAACCGAGACGATCGCCGAAGTCCTGCAGGTCTCCGAGCGCACCGTCCGCAACGACTGGCGCTTCGCACGCGCGTGGCTCCGCGCCGAACTCCTCGACCGATCGACGGAAGCGGAGCCCGAATGACCGCGCCGCTCCGAGACCCCGAGATCCTCCGTCGCTCGCTCGACCTCTTCCGGGCCGTCTGCGACCTCGAGACCGGCGAGCAGCTGCGCTCCATCCAGGACGCGTGCGGCTCCGAGCCCGAGCTCCGCGCCGCCGTCGAGGCCCTCCTCATCGCCGACCGCGCCGAGAGCGACCCGCTCTCCGACCACGCCATCGACCTCGCCGCCCGCGACACCACCCCCGACGAGATCGACGGCTTCAAGGTCGTCGGCGTGCTCGGCCGAGGCGGCATGGGCATCGTCTACGACGCCGAGCAACAGCACCCGCGCCGCCGCGTCGCCATCAAGGTCATCCGCCCCGGCAGCGACTCCCCCACCCTGCGCGCCCGCATCCGACGCGAAGCGGAAGTCCTCGCGATGCTCCGCCACCCCGGCATCGCGCAGATCCACCACGCCGGCGAGTTCGCGGGCAGCCCCTACCTCGTCATGGAGCGCGTGGACGGCGTCTCGCTCGCCAACGCCACCGCCAAGTGCGACCTCCGCGACCGCATCGGCCTCATCGCCCGCATCGTGGACGCCGTGCACCACGCCCACCAGCGCGGCATCATCCACCGCGACCTCAAGCCCGACAACATCCTCGTCAACGAGGAAGCCCCGGGGCGCTTCCAGCCCAAGATCCTCGACTTTGGCATCGCCCGCGCCGCCGACGAATCGCTCCACGCCACGCTCGCCGACTCGCTCACCATCGCCGAGGGCGGCTCGCTCGTCGGCACGCTCGCCTACATGTCCCCAGAGCAGATCCAGGGCAACCGCGAGATCGACGTCCGCACCGACGTCTACGCGCTCGGCATGATCGCCCACGAGCTCCTCACCGGCGTCAAGGGCAAAGACCTCACTGGCCTCTCCGTCGTCGCCGCCATGAGGGCCGCCATCGAGAACGAACCACGCCCCATCGGCGACATCGATCCCAAGCTCCGCGGCGACATCCAGACCATCATCCGCAAGGCCACCGAGACAGACCGAGAGCGACGCTACCAGTCCGCCGCGGAGTTCGCGGCCGACCTCCGACGCTACCTCGCCAGCGAGCCGATCACCGCGCGCCCGCCCTCGCTGGGCTACCTCACCGGACGCCTGATCGCACGCAACAAGGGCGTCTTCGCGGGCGTCTCCGTCGCCGTTCTTGCCCTGCTCGCGGGATTGCTCGTCTCGCTGTTCGCGGCCGCCTCCGAGCACCGCCAGCGAAGCAGGTCCGACCGGATGCTCTACGCCGGCTCGGTCTCAGGCGCCGCCGACGCGCTCGCGGACCACAACCCGTTCCGGGCCCGGCAGCTCCTCACGATCGCGCCCGAAGAGCTCCGCGGGTGGGAATGGGACCTGCTCAACACACGCCTGGACCCCGGACAACAGCTCGCCGACACCGGGCTCGAGTTCGCAGTCTTCGGGCCCGGTCCGGACATCGGCCAGAGCGGCCCGGAGATCCTGGTAGCCGGAGCGTACGAGGGGCGCATCCGGATCGGTCGACTCGACGCCGATCGGTTCACGCCCACACACGACCTGGAGCCATCGGCCCCGCTCAACCACCTGAGCCGCTTCATGTTCTCGCCGTCCGGGCAGACCCTCTTCCTGACGGACCTGATCAACAACACCGTGACACAGTTCGACACACGCACGGGCCTCGAAACCGAGCACCACACCGTCTCGGGGCTCAGGCCCGTCGGCTCATTCGAGCCCGGCGAGCCCGTCGACGGCTGGGTCGCCGACGGCGTGGCCTGCTACCGCTTCGGCAACGCCCCCCGGCTCGCCCGTGTCGTGGAGCACCCGCAACTCGGGCCCGTCTTCGCCGTCTACTCCCAGGACCGTTACGACGGGCAGTACATGCTCGGGATCGTCAACGCCCAGACCCGACGCGTGCTCCGGCGATACCCCAGCGATTCGCAGTTCGGACAGAACGCCTGGAGCCACGACGGAAACAGGGTCTACGCGATCAACGTCTCGGGCTGGCTCAGGGTGTTCGAGCCCGGCGAGGACACCGGC
>JBICID010000046.1:0-62612 GCA_043101615.1 Phycisphaerales bacterium JB040
CTCCCGTTCGAGCACGGCCTGGAGCGGTTCGAGCTGGCGATCCACCTGCCGGTGCGACGGGGCTGAGCGAGGGCGCACAAAAACCGCCGGGAGGGGCACTCCCGGCGGTCGAAGGAGTCGGTTGCTCACGCGGCCGAGGCCGGTGAGCGTGTCGCTCAGGCGCGACGGCGACGCGAGGCCACGAGCCCGCCGAGGCCGAGCAGGGCCGCGGACGCGGGGGTCGGGATGGTCTCGATCACGATGTTGCCGAAGGGGGCGACGTCGGTGACCCAGACGTTCTCGCCGATGAACTGGAAGCCCCACTGGACGTGGCGCCCGGGTCCGGCGTCGGTCATCAGCGAGATGCTGAAGGCGCCGGGGCCGGTGATGTCGACGACGGTCTCGTTGAACGAGGAGTAGTCGGGGGCGAAGTCCTTGATGAAGATCCGGCCCATGTGGGCGTCGGTCGTCGAGTCGGACAGGATGTTGCCCTCGAAGGTGACCATCTGACCGGCGAGGGAGTCGGTGACCTCCTGGTAGAGGTTGGCCTCCATCAGCTTGTTGCCGGGGGCGCCGGGGCCGCCGTTGTTCGGGTCACCGGGATCGCCGCCGGGGGCCTCCTGGTACCAGAACTCGTTGGGGTCGCCGACGGTGTTGGGCGACAGGGTGAGCTCGTTGTTGGGATCGTCGAACGTCGCGACGAGGTCGGGCACGCCCCAGCCGGAGCCGAAGACGAAGCCGCCGCCGTTCTCGGGCAGCTCGAAGACGTTCATGAAACCGAGCCACGTGGCGTCGGACTGATCGACGTACACGGTTGTCTGGGCGTTCGCCGCGGCGCCGGCAATGGCGACGGCGAGCAGCCCCATACGCATGCTGACCATGGGTTCTCTCCTTCTCGAATCTGTAAGAATCCCTCTTTCGTGGCGTCTCTCAGGCGCCACCGTATCAGTTACATCATCCCCGCAAATCTGTGGATTTGCAAGGCCTTCACACGGATTCACGCAAGAAATTGTTCCATCTTCGCCCCCGGATCGGGTGCGGGCAGCTTCCTGTGCCGGATCCTTCGGGTCGACCGGAATGGCAGCCCGATACCGTATATACCCCTACCATATGTGGTGCGAGACCGCATGGTTTGATTCAGAGACACTTTTATCCCATTTGGAGACGGGTCGCATTACCGGGGGACCACTGATCGGGCGTCCGGAGCGGGGCGCTCCGGGTTGCAGGCGGGGCGGTCGAACCGGACTCAAACCGGACGCCCGAGATCCCTGGTGTGCACGGCCTGCCCGCACGCTCGCGTGACGCTCACCGGCGTTTGTTTCCGGGCTTTCGTTTCCCACGCGCGGATGCCTTGGATCCTCGTTTCGAGCCCGGCTGTTTCCCGGGGGACGCCTGCAGGCGGCTCAGACGATCGAACGCCTTCCGCAGCACTTCCTGGGCAAGCTCGGACATCTCGTCTTCCGGGTACAGCGCCTCTTCGAGCCGGATGCATTCCGGGCTGTACGGGTCGGTCTCCAGGAGCAGATCGAGCTGCAGCTCGGCCAGCTCGCGCTCGCCGATCGCGAGCATGTAGTGCCCCACCATCGCGGCGTAAGCAGTCGCCTCGGAGACGTGGAACGCGTCCCGGTCGGGGTCGAAGGCGTTGAGTGTCAGCACCGGCCCGCGCGGGCCGCCCTCGACCAGCTCGCGGGCCTCATCGATCCTGCCCTGGCGGATCAGGTTCATGACGTGGCTGCTGAAGGCAAAGACGTATTTCGGAAACCGCTCGGCGGTCTGCTCGAAGATCTCCCGTGCGCGCCCCGACTCACCGGCCGCGCCCAGGGCACAGGCCAGTTGGTTGTGGAGCATGGGGATGTGCGGGTGCTTCGCGACGAGCCGCTGCAGCTCGTCCACGTGACGCTCCGGATGGGCGTGCATGTCCTCCCTGATGGCCGAGATCCGTTTCAGGTCGGCCTCGGGCAGGGCCTCCAGATCGGGGTCGGGGATGTAGCCCTCGGAGACGTTGCAGGTGATCATCCGCAGACCCAGGCCCTGCGCTTCCTCGATCAGGCGCTCACGCTCCTCCCGGACGGCGTCCTGATCCTCGGCGAGGTCGAGCTCCACCATGCGGCCGAGCAGTTCGTTCGCCCGTCGCGCGAGCGCAGGCGAATCGTCCGAGTCTGCGGCGGGAGGTCGTTTCGATGAGGGAGCCTTGGCCATGCCCGCAGCGTATCACCCCGGGGCACACCCGACGGGCGTGGGAGGTCAACGCTCGAACCGTGCCTGAAAAATCGTGGAAAATCGGGGTGATAGGATTTGAACCTACGACCTTCTCGTCCCGAACGAGACGCGCTACCAAGCTGCGCTACACCCCGTGGCGGGCGGATGGTAGCACCCCTCGGGCCGGGGCTCCACGGCGAGGGCCCGAACCTCGCAGACTCGTGCCGGCCCCTCCGGCCCGGCATGTGCGAGAGAGGGGCGATGTGGCGAGCGGAGGGGGGGGTCAGTTGTTCTCGAAGGCGGGCTCGGTGAAGTTGGGCTCGGTCGAGTAGACGTTGTCCTCGATCGTGGAGGGATCCCCGTCGGCCCCGGCGGAGTAGAAGTACGGGCGGTCGTTGGTGCACATCGCCCCGTCGGAGTCCCGCTGGCTGAGGCCGATCTCGGGGTACTCGGACTTCATGATGCGGTTGCGTCGGATCTCTCGGATGCCCAGGTCGTTCTCGCGTCCCTCGAAGCCGCTGAGGAAGACGGTCACCTCGATGGGCGTCCCGGCGTCGCCCCGCTGCCGGTCGTCGAATCGTCGCCCGATCTGGCCGTCGAAGCGGGGGTGAACGTACCGGATGGGGTTGCCCCAGCCGTCGAGCACGGTGGGGATGCCGGCGAGGTCGGCGTTGGCGCCCAGGTCGGCCTTGCCGGTCAGGTCGGTGTCCGAGACCGGTGTGTAGCTGGGTCGGAGCTGGAGGAACTCGTCGCTGAGGCTCTTGATCTGGGCGTCGGCCCCGGGCGACTCCTGGAGCTGGATGAGGTACAGGCCCACCGAGTTGATCAGGCGCGGTGTGGGCTGGCTGGAGCCCGGCTCGGTGTAGTTCACGTCGAAGACCGCGTCGGCGACGGGGATCTCCTTCTGGTCGTCGGTCCGCTCGCGGTCGGGGTTGGGCTCGAGCACGGTGGCCGGGGGGATGTTGCCCCGGTCCGAGACGTACTCGGTGAGGGAGACCTCGAGCGCCTTGATGGCGTTGCTGGTCTTGCCGCCGCGTGCGCCGGCGACGATGCCGGCCCCCACCACCGCGGTGATCGCGACGAGCAGGGCGACGATGCCGACGACGACCACCAGCTCGATGATGGTGAAGGCGTGTCGCGTTCGGTGCGTGTGCGTGCCAATTGTGGATGTTGCCGCCGTCCCCTGCATCGGTCGATCCCTTCTCCCGCGTGGTGACGCGGGACGCTGTCCCGGGGCGTTGTCGCCCTCGGAATCGTGCCATGATACTCCGTACCGCCGTGGGCCGGTACGCACCGGATCGCGGGCTGATCCCTCGGGGGACGGCCCGATCGCGCTCAGCCGCCCTGCGCCGGCCCGCCGGGGGGCGGCGTGGGCGCTGCGGGCGGCGACTGCGGACGCGGGCCCTGGATGCCCGGGCCCGCGATCCCGCCGATCCCGGGCCCCATGATGCTCGATCCCAGCGGCATGCCGGCCGACATCGCCCTTGCGCCCGCGGGCGACGGCGCCGGGCGGGGCGCCGGGGGTCGGGCCCCGGGCGGGGGCTGCATCTGCATGCGGGCGCGGAAGATCAGGTCGGTGACCTTCTCGCGGATGCTCTCCATCATGACCAGGAAGGCCCGCTGGCCCTCGCGCTTGTACTCGATGCGGGGGTCCTGCTGGCTGAAGGCCCGGAAGCCGATCAGGTCGCGCATCTGGTCCATGGAGTACAGGTGGTCCTTCCACGAGGTGTCGAAGGTCTCGATCAGGATCGCCTGCTCGAGCTGGAGCAGCTCGGCCCGGAGCACGGTCTCGACCCGGGCGCGGACCGCGTCGGGCCGGTCGTCCTCGTCGAGGTAGCGCATGCGGTCGGTGATCCCGACGCCGTATTTCTCGACCATCCAGGCGTCGAGCTCGTCGTCGCTCTCCTTGGCCAGCGCCTCCTCGATGGCCTTGTCGAGCACGCCCTCGTCCACGAACTTCTCGTTGTGCTCGCGGAGCCGCTCCATGATCCTGCTCGGCTGGGTGGTGCGGATCTCCTCGGCGTCCATCTCGAAGCCGAAGCGCTGCCTGGTCCACTTGCCGAGCCGCTCGAAGGCCGCCTTGGGGTCCTGGCGCGCGATCATCATCGTGACCTGCATCGTCTGGTCCACGGGGTACTCGATCTCACGCTTGCGGTAGAGCTCCTCGGCCTTCTCGATGATGGGGTCGCGGACCTCGCGCTCCTCGTCGTCGCGTGCGGCCCGGAGCTCGCCCACCGGCACCTCGAAGTCGAACTTGCGCTTCACCCACTTGGCCAGCTCGCCCAGCCCGTAGTCGGCCCCGGTGTAGAGCTCGATGCCGGAGAGGTCGGCCTCCTCGATCTTCTGGACCGCGGCCTCCTCGAGGCGCTGCTGCACCTCGCGCCGGGCCTCGGTGCCGCCCTCGCGCAGCTCGCCGGTCTCCAGCTCCACGCCGTACCGGTTCTTGGCCCAGCGGTGCAGGCCCGCGGAGTCGAAGTCGATGCTGATCTCGCTGCCCTCGGTGGGCATGTACTCGCCCAGCGTGAGCCCGATGTTGTGTCGGGCCTCCTCGATGGCGATCTTGCGGATCGCCGACTCCATCTCATCGCGCTCCTTGCCGCGCAGACGGTCCGGCGGGATGGAGACGTCCAGGCGCTCTCGCGCGAACTCCGCGGCGCACAGCGCCGGGTACTCCGAGTCGAGGAACTCGGCGATGGCGTCGTCCACGGCCTCCTCGATGTACTCGAAGATGAGCCCCTTGACGTCGCGCCCCTCCAGCACCCGCTGGCGCAGCCCGTAGAACCGCTGTCGCTGGTGCTCCATCACCTCGTCGTACTCGAGGATGTTCTTGCGCATCTGGAAGTTGCGCTCCTCGACCTTCTTCTGGGCGCGCTCCACGTTCTTCGAGAGCCAGGGGTGCTCGATCGCGTCCCCCTCCTTCATGCCCATCCGGGAGAGCAGGCGCATGGTCGTCTCGCCCGCGAACATCTTCATCAGGTCGTCCTCGAGCGACACGTAGAACCGGCTCGAGCCGTTGTCGCCCTGGCGACCGGACCGCCCACGGAGCTGGTTGTCGATGCGACGGCTCTCGTGGCGCTCGGTGCCGATCACGTGCAGCCCGCCCAGGTCCTCGACGTTCTCGAACCAGCGGACGCGGTGCAGGCCGATGCGCCCGGAGCCGTCCAGCTCGGTCAGGAGCGTCTCGCGGTCGGCCGAGTCGATCTTGCCCTCGCTGAGCCAGGTGTTCTCTCGTGCCCAGTGGCGCAGGAGCCTCATCTCGAGCTCCTCGAAGGGCATGTCCTCGAGGTCGCGCTTCTTGAGCCCCTCGTCCTTGAGCTCGGAGACCGCGACCTTGCGGAAGACGTTCTCGCGGAGCTCGTCCTCGGTGGACTCGGGCGTGAGCCCGCGCCCGGCGATGCCGCGCCGCTGCCAGTGCTCGATGAGCTGGGCCCGGGTGAACCTGCCGAGCTTGATGTCGGTGCCTCGCCCGGCCATGTTGGTGGCGATCATGACGGCGCCGAGCTGGCCGGCCCCCTCGACGATGCCGGCCTCGCGCTCGTGCTGCTTGGCGTTGAGCACCTCGTGCCGGGTCGAGCCGCGCTGCGCGAGCATGCGCCCGAGCAGCTCGCTCTTCTCCACGCTGGTGGTGCCGACCAGGATGGGGCGGCCCAGGTCGTGGAAGGTCATGATCTCGTCGACGATGCCCTCCCACTTGTCCTTCTCGCGGAGGTACATCAGGTCGTCGTAGTCGTCCCGGGCGATGGGCTTGTTGGTCGGGATCGAGACCACGTCGAGCTTGTAGATGTCGTGGAACTCCTGCGCCTCGGTGTCGGCGGTGCCGGTCATGCCGGCCAGGCGCTTGTACATCTTGAAGAAGTTCTGGATCGTCACCGAGGCGACCGTCTGCGTCTCGGGCTTGATCGGGACGCCCTCCTTGCACTCCACCGCCTGGTGCAGCCCGTCGGACCACTGGCGCCCGATCATCGGGCGCCCGGTGTTCACGTCCACGATCACCACGCTGGGCTCGGTCCGGCCCGTGGCGCGGTCGGGCACCTCCATCACGATGTAGTCGCGGTCGCGCTGGTAGACCGCGTGGGCCCGCAGGCTCTGCTCCAGCAGGTGGGGCAGGTCCATGTTCTCGTCGACGTAGAACGAGCCCACGCCCGCGACCCGCTGGGCCTCCGCGATGCCCTCGTGCGTCAGGTTCGCACGCTTCTTGTCCATCTCCAGCTCGTAGTACTGCGTGTGCTGGTCGCGCTCGTTCTCCAGGCGCGGCAGACGCTCGTTCTCTTCATCCAGCCGCTTCTGCAGCTCGGGGACCCGCTCGCGGTCGCGGACCTGGCGGATGTCGCCCTCCAGGCCCTTGATGGTCTCCTTGCACCGCTGCACCGCGTCCTCCTTCTCCTGCCAGGGACGCTGCTTGTCCACCAGGTGCCGTGCCAGCCTGTCGGCCTCGGTGTAGCGCGGGGCGTCGTCGTGGGCCGGGCCGGAGATGATCAGCGGCGTGCGGGCCTCGTCGATCAGCGTCGAGTCCACCTCGTCCACGATCGCGAACTGGCGCTTCCGCTGCACCTGCTGCTCGGCGGAGCGCTTCATGTTGTCGCGCAGGTAGTCGAAGCCGAACTCCGACGTCGTCCCGTACACCACGTCGCACCGGTACATCCGGCGCTTGACCTCCTCGGGCTGCGAGTGCATCGGGTGGATCGCGCCCACCGTCAGCCCCACGCCGGCGAAGAACGGGAACGTCCAGTCGCGGTCACGCTGCACCAGGTAGTCGTTGACCGTGACCACGTGCACCTGCTGGCGCCGGATCGCGGCCATGTACGCCGCGAGCGGGGCCACGATCGTCTTGCCCTCGCCCGTCTTCATCTCCGCGATGCGTCCCTGGCCCAGCACCATGCCGCCGATGAGCTGCACGTCGAACGGGCGGGCCCGGAACGGGGGGCGGCTCTCTGGGTAGAGCTCGCGCACCGCCTCGCACAGAGCCGGGTCCAGCTCGACCTGACGCCACGCCTCCACCGGGCCGGGGTGGCCCAGCCACCGGCCCTCCGGCTCGGCCGGCTCCAGCGACTCGATCTCGGCCTTCGTCCTGTCGTAGATCGCCCGGGCCTCCGATCCCAGCCGGCCCGGGTCGAAGTCGTGCTCCGGGTTGAAGATGTTGCGGATGCCGACCTCGCGGTCCATCACCTCGCGCGCCACCGCGTAGACCTCGATCAGCAGGTCGTCGGCCTTCTCCCCCTCGTCGTGACGCTCCCGGAACTCCTCGGTCTTGGCCCGGAGCTGCGCGGCGGTCAGCCCCCGCATCTCCGGCTCGAGGTCCAGGATCTGGTCGACGCGCTGGGTGTACCGCTTCACGACACGCTCGTTGCGCGTGCCGAAGATCTTGTTCAGGATCGGTCCGAGGACCGGGATGTCGGCGTTGCCTGCCATGATGGGGAGTCCTTCGGGGACGGTCCGGGCCGTCCCGGGATCGGGCCGACGGCGACGGTCGCCGCGGGGCCCGGAGCGGGGTGAGTGTCTGACGATGGTGCTGGAGAGTGGGCGCGTGAGCGCGAGCCGGTTCGCGTGTCAGCGTGCCGGCGGGGGCAGGGCCGCGTCCAGCAGACAGCCGACGCGCTCCTCGAAGGCCGGCGTGCGTCCGACCGGGCGGACGGGGCGCTCGGGCTCGTGGTCGAGCACGAACTCCCGGGCCGGCGAGGTCGCCACGATGCCGGCGAAGGCGCGCACCGCGCCCCCCGGGTGGCGGGCCTGATCGCGCTGGGCCGCGACCTCGTGACGCAGCACCGTCGCCGCCCAGACCGGCCCGCCGACGCAGACCTGCACCGTCAGGGTGAGCAGGATGAGCATCGCGGGCGCCGGCGCGCTGCGCAGCGTGCCGGACTTCGCCTCTCGGGCCCCGTCCTTCGGGGATTCGGGTCTGGATGCTCGGGCAAGCGCCATCGTGCAAGAGTATCGGCCCGAGCGGGCCCGGGAGCAAGCGATCCCGCAGTCTGATCGGGCCTCACGGCGCACAATCCGCCACATCAGGGGCTGATTGGGAGCCCGCCGACCCGGATTCCGCCCCCGCCACCCCCACCGCCCGGCGTCTCGCCCGCTGGAGCCAGCACCGGGGCGTGTCCGATACTCTCCGGGTCACCCCCGGGCCAGGGACCGGCCCCGGGCGACCTCGGAGCGAACACCACCGACCACCAGCAAGGACGCCGACCGCATGCTCGCGACCCGACACACCCTCGCCCAGACCCACGACTCCGTCACCCACAAGTTCTGCGTCGGCGGGCACGAGGGGTACCTCACCGTCGGGCTCTACCCGGACGGCTCGCCGGGCGAGATCTTCATCAAGATCTCGAAGGAGGGGTCCTCGATCTCCGGATTCTGCCAGGCCTTCTGTCGCGCGTTCTCGCTGTCGCTCCAGTTCGGGCTGCCCATCCCCGAGGCCGTGAAGCGGTTCAAGGGCATGAAGTTCGAGCCCAACGGCGCGACCACACACCCGAGCATCCCCGAGGCCGATTCGATCATCGACTACGTCGCCCGCTACCTCGAGCTCGAGTTCGCCGGCATCGACCGGGCCTAACCCGGCTCAGGCCGGGTTGGGCACCGGCTCCCCCGCCAGCATCGCACGCACGTTGGCCGACACCATCGACGTCATCGCCTCGCGCCAGCGGACCTCCGCGCTGCCGATGTGCGGCGTCAGCACCACGTCGGACCGCCCCAGCAGCCCGGGATGGATCTCGGGCTCGTGCTCGTGCACGTCCAGCCCCGCCCCCCACACCCGCCCGGACTCCAGCGCCTCCACCAGCGCCCCGGACGACAGCACCCCGCCCCGCCCGGTGTTCACCACGATCGCCCCCGGCTTCATCGCCCCGAACGCCTCGCGCCCCAAGAGACCGCGCGTCGAGTCCGTCAGCGGCAGATGCACGCTCACCACGTCCGCCCACGACAGCCCCTCCAGCAACTCGAACCTCCGGGCGCACAGCGGCTCGGACTCGAACCCGGGCTTGCGCGAGCGGGCGACGTACCCCGCCCGCATCTCCCACGGACGAGACTTCATCGCCAGCGCGTGCCCGATCCGACCCGCCCCGACGATCAGCAGGTTCTTCCCGCGAAGGTCCTTGCCCAGCAGCTCACCCATCCCCAGGCCGCCCCGGGCCGGGTACTCCGGCGAGCGGGCGTACCGGTCGGCCTCGATCAGCCGGCGGGCGCACGCCATGATCAGCAGCCACGCCATGTTCGACGTGCCCTCGGTCACGGTGTCGGGCGTCAGCGACACCGGCACGCCACGCCGGCGGCACTCGTCCAGGTCGATGTTGTCGTGCCCGACCGCATAGTTGGCGATCCCCTTGAGCCCCGGCCCCGCCGCGTCCAGGAACTCCGCGTCCACGCGATCGGTGAACATGCTGACGACCGCCGAGGCCCCGCGGACGAATCCGAGCACGTCCGCTCGATCCGGCAGGGCGTCGCCCAGCACCCGCACCTCGGCCCCGGGCACGTCGATCACCCCGGGCAGCTCCCGGGTGACCGCGACCACAGGCGAGTGCGCAACCTCCGACATGCCGGTAGGCTACGCGCCGCCCGCGCACGCGGCGGGCACACGCGTCAATCACCGAGGGCACGGATGCGGCTCCTGGTCTGGAACATCCTGCACGGCGGGGGGCCGAGGCGGACGCCCGGGATCGTGCTCGCGATCCTGGACCACCGCCCCGACGTCGTCGTGCTGACCGAGTTCCGCACCACCACCGGCGGGCAGCTCGCCGGCGTGCTGCACGACCACGGGCTCCGGCACCGGCTCGACTCCGCCCCGAGCCCGGGTCGCAACGGCATCCTGATCGCCTCGCGCTGGGGCCTCGAGCGCGACCCCCTGGGCGACCGCACCGCGATGGGGGCCAAGTGCCTGGCGGCACGGATCGAGGGCGTGGGCGTCCGCCTCGCGGCGGCCCACGTGCCCGACGCCCGCGCCCACGACCACCCGGCCCTCCAGCGTAAATCCCGCTGCTGGAACGACCTGCTGCACCTGGGCGAACGCTGGCGCAGCGAGCCCGCGCTGCTCGCCGGAGACTTCAACACCGGTCGCCCGGGCATCGACGAGGACGGGCGGGACACGAGGGTCGGGGCGTTCACGTCCGCGGCGCTGATGGGAAAACTCACGGGCATGGGCTACGCCGACGCGTACCGGTCGCTGCACCCGCGCGGGCAGGAGCGGTCGTGGTACTCCCAGCAGGGGCGCGGATTCCGGCTGGATCACACCCTCGTCTCCGCCCCGCTGGCGCCCCGGCTGCGGGGCGTGCGCTACTCGCAAGTCGAGCGTGAGACACGCCTGAGCGACCACGCCCCGATGCTGGTGGACCTGTCATGCGAGGACCCGCCGCGGTCAGATATCGCAAAAAACACGGAAAAAGTAGGGGTCGGCGACTTGCAGGTCCGAGAATCGTGCGTTACAACCCACCCCTGCAACGGGACCGATTGACCGCGTGGAAGCGGCGACCCGGCCCGCACTCGCACGGAAGCACGCGGCGGAGACCGCAAAAGGAGTCCGGAAATGGCCAAAAAGACCACGAAGAAGAAGACCTCCAAGAAGACCGCCAAGAAGGCACCGGCGGCCAAGGCCCCCCCGAAGATCACCGGCGCCAAGGACAAGCCCCGCACCAAGTCCGAGGTGATGGGCATCCTCGCGGATCACGCCGGCATCACCAAGAAGGAGGTCGCCACCGTCTTCGACACCATGCAGGCCATGATCGCCGCCGACCTCAAGAAGGGCAACGCCGGCGCGTTCAACGTCCCCGGCATGATGAAGGTCACCGTCCAGCGCAAGCCCGCCACCAAGGCGCGCAAGGGCATCAACCCCTTCACCGGCGAGGAGACCATCTTCAAGGCCAAGCCCGCCCGCAACGTCGTCAAGGTCCGCCCGCTCAAGGGCCTCAAGGACGCCGTGGGCTGAACCACCGCTCTGAACCGTCCCAACGGGACCGGGGCGCTCCGAGACGGGCGCCCCGGTTTTTTTTGTGCGCTCATTCCGACCCGTCGTCCTCGCCGTCCGGATCATCCGGCGCGGGCACGACCGGCGTGATCGAGATCGTCTCGAGCTGGAACCGACCGCCCGCGGGGTCCGGCGCGTCGCCCGCGTCCGCACCCGGCGGCGCCAGCGAGCCCAGCAGCGCCGCGATCGACGCGATCCGATCCCGGAACTCCGAGCCCCACGAGGCGATCGCCTCGGCCTGCGAGGCCAGGTGCGCCGCGTCGCCCTCGTGCAGGGCCCGTCGGATCCCGGGCAGCATCCACGCGGCGTACCCGCTCGTCGCGTCGGGGGCCGCGAACCCGTTGCGGTACCACGCACGCCCGTCGTCGAACCCGTCGGCGCACCACGATCGCTCGATCGCGATCAGCTCGGCGTTCAGCGCGTCGAGCTGTCCCGGGCTGAGGCGCGCCGTGTCGGGGTGCCGCCACGGGGCGACGACGCCCTCGCGCAGCACCGGCACCCTGGCCGCGGTGCGGGCGTGCTCGAGGTCCGACTCCGTCACGCCCTCGACCGGGTCGGCGCTGTCCAGGTGCGCCCGCACGTCGTCGGGGTACGCGGTCGGGTCGAGCGGGATGACGGGCTCGTGCGCGAGGCGGGCCGCGATCCCCACCGCCATGCGTGTGATCATCAGTGCCGGCTCGTAGTCGTCGCCCACGATCGCGCGGTACCAGTCCAGGTTGTCGTACTGCGAGTGGTAGCTCACGCCGGGCGAGCCGCCCGAGCCCAGCGAGACGCTGGGCACGCAGGCGTGGCAGAGGAAGCCGACGTGGTCCGAGCCGCCCCCCAGGTTTCCGAACCGTGGCATCGCCCCGGGGTCGGAGGGGTCGCTCACCCAGTTCTCCCAGACCGTCTCCCCGGGGGCCCCGGCCTGCGGGACGTGCCTCGAGGCCTCCGCCACCACCCCGCGCAGGCTGGGCGAGGCGCTCGATCCCAGGTTCGGGCCCATCGCGGCCATGTCCAGGTTGATGTACGCCACGCCGTCGGCCCCGAGCTCGCGCACACGCGACTCCACGTACTCCGTGCTCCCGATGATCCCGTGCTCCTCGGCCGCCCACCCGATGAACCGCACGGTCCGCCGGGGCAGCACCCCCCGCTGCGCCAGCTCGCCGAAGGCCCGGGCCGATTCCACCACGCAGATCATCCCGCACATCGAGTCGCCGGCCCCGTGCCCCCACGAGTCGTGGTGGGCGCCGATCAGCACCTCCCGCTCGGGCTCGACGGCCCCGGGGAGGGTCCCGATCACGTTCCAGGTCGTGGTGAGCTCGCGCACCTGCTCGACGCGCAGCGAGACGGTCAGGCCGTCGCCCCCGGTCAGGCGGTAGCGGAAGTCCAGCCCGCCCTGCCAATCGCCCGGGGCCTGGGGGCCGCGCATCCGCCCCAGGATCTCGCGTGCCGCGTCCCAGCCCATCGGCTGCACCGGGATGGTCGGCAGGGCGACGCCCTCGGGGCTCAGGCGTTCCGCGTCGGGGAAGGCGGGCTCGAAGGGCGTCAGCGGGTCGCCCGAGTAGTCCAGCGTCTTGATCGAGCCACGCTGGATGTGCGCTCCGTTGGCGTACCCGCCCTCGGGCCAGCTCAGCCCCCGCCCCCAGCCGTCCTGCTGCGGGTCGGTGTAGATGATCAGGCCCGCGGCGCCCGCTTCTTCGGCGTACTTGGCCTTGTACCCGCGGAAGTTCCCGCCGTAGCGGGCGATGACGATCTTGCCGGCGCACGACACGCCCAGCTCCTCGAGCCGCCGGAAATCCTCCAGCCGCCCGTGGTTGGCGTACACCACGCCCGCGGTCACCTCGCCCGAGCCCGAGTACGCGTTCCAGCCCGGGCGCAGGTCGGGATCGTCGGTGCGTCCGGCGAACGAGTCGCCCTCGACGGGCCGCTCCACCAGCGGGAGCTCGAGCCCGGCGTCGTCCAGGTCCGGGGCAAACACACGCACCCGGGCGCTCACGGGGCGCGACAGGTACAGGCTCAGCTCCTGCTTCTCCACCGCGAGCCCGAAGCTCTCGAACAGGGCCGCGAGGTTCTCGACCACCGCCCGGTCGCCCGGCGTGCCTGCGTCGTGCGGCTCGGAGGCGAGCAGCGTGTGGTACTCGCGGAGGCGGTCGGGGTCGGGCACCTGGTTGAGGCGGTCGGCGTAGGACGGGGCGTCCAAGGCCACGGCGTCCTGGGCGGTCGCGGGCCCGAGCCCGGCCCACGTGATCGTTGCGGCGAGCAGTGTCTGTGGTGTGCGCATGCCCGAGGGTACCACACACCCACGCGGGCGTTGCCGCCTCAGCCCGGCTCGGGGGCCCGCCCAGGCAGTGCGGCGCGGCGCAGGCGCAGCGCCAGCCCCACGCCCTCGATCACGATCCAGATCTCGAACAGCAGCATGACGGCGCTCACCGCCAGAAGCAGCCAGTCTTTGGCCCGCCCGAACCCGAGCGCGAGCTCCACGATCGCCCACCCGGTCATCGCCAGCATGAACACCATCGGGACCGCCGTCACCCAGACCGACCGCCCCTGGCGCACCAGCCAGACGGTGACGACCAGCAGCGCCAGCCCCGCGAGCAGCTGGTTGGTCGCCCCGAAGACCGGCCACAGGATCAGGCCGCCCGTGCCCGCCCGGGCCAGCCCGTTGCTGAACACGTCCGACAGGGCCAGGGCCAGCCCCGTCCCCACCGCGACCGCGGTGGCCCCGTACCGGTTGGCCATGCCCGGCAGCCGGAACCCCGGCGCCCCGGTCTCGGTCCCGCCCCCGACCAGTTCGGTGATGACGTACCGCTGCAGGCGGGTCGCGCTGTCCAGCGTCGTCGCGGCGAAGCTGGCGACGAACACCCCCATGACCGCGACGGCGAACGCGCGATCGAGGCCGATCGAGCTCATCGCGTTGGCCGACCCGACGATGAAGGGCTCGAGCTTGGCCGAGAGACCCAGGGAGCCGCCCCAGGTCGCGTAGTGGTTCAGGTAGGCCTCGCGCCCGACCAGCCCGGGCCCCCCGTCGGCCCAGCCCGTGCCCATCCCGATGCCCGCGACGCAGGCCAGGATCACCAGCGTCGCGAGGAACCCCTCGGTCAGCATCGAGCCGTACCCGACGAAGGTCGCGTCGGACTCGCTCCTGAGCTGGCGGCTGGAGCACCCGCTGGCGACCAGGCAGTGGAACCCAGAGCACGCCCCGCACGCGATCGTGACGAACAGGAACGGGAGGAAGGCGGGCGCCATCGCACCGTCCGTCGCGGGCGCCGGGGCGGTCTGGATCGCGTCGGCCACGATCTCAGGGCGCGCCACCAGCAGCCCCGCCAGCAGCAGCCCCATCGCGATCAGGAGCTGGTAGGCGTTGATGAAATCACGCGGCTGCAGCAGTGTCTGCACCGGCAGCACGCTCGCGATGAAGACGTAGACCCCCAGCAGCAGCGTCCAGAACGCGACCGGCGAGATCACCGACGTCAGCCAGGCGGGCAGCAGCCCCTCCCCCGGCCCCCACACGCTCGACCAGTCCACCGAGGCCGACCACCAGATCGTCGCGTACATCAGCCCGACGGCGACCAGCGTGCCCCAGACCAGGCTCCCCCCCCGACGCAGCCACGCACCCAGACCGACCGCGATCGGGATCTGCAGCCACACCGGGGCCACGCTGGAGGGGAACCGCGCGAACACCGCCGCGATCACCAGCCCGAAGACCGCCAGCACGATCCACAGCCCGATCAGGATCACCAGCATGAACAACAGGCGGACCCGGCGGCTGACCACGTCGCCGGCAAGGTCGCCGATGGTCCTGCCGCGATGGCGCATCGACACGATCAGCGACCCGAAATCGTGCACCGCCCCGACGAAGACCGAGCCCACCAGCACCCAGACCAGCGCCGGCACCCAGCCCCACACCACCGCCACCGCCGGCCCCACGATCGGGCCCGTCCCCGCGATCGACGTGAAGTGGTGCCCGAAGACCAGCGACCGACGCGAGGGCACGAAGTCCACCCCGTCCTCGCGCTCGACCGAGGGGGCCACCCGCTCCGGATCGAGCCGGAAGATCCGGCGCGCAAGGTACCGCCCGTACACGCGGTACGCCACGATGTAGCCGACCAGGCTTCCCAGCGCGATGAGAACGGTGCCCATGGTGTCCCTCGCCGCCACGATACCATGACACCCCCATGCCCACCACGATCAGTGTCTATCCCGACGTCCGCGACCACCCGGAGCGGGCGGTGGCGCTCGAGACCACCCTCCTGCTGCACGGCGTGCCGCGCGAGGCCGCGCTCGGGCTCGCCGACGAGCTCGACGCCCTGGTGCGCTCGCACGGGGCGATCCCCGCGACCGTGGGCGTGGTGTCGGGGGTCCCGACCGTCGGGCTCACGCGCGACCAGCTCGAGGAGGTGCTCGCGTCCCAGGACCGCGGTCCGGTCGCCAAGGCCAACACCGCCAACCTCGGGGTGCTGATGCACCGCGGGACGCACGGCGCAACGACCGTGAGCGCGACCATGGAGCTCGCACACGGGGCCGGGGTCCGCGTGTTCGCGACCGGCGGGATCGGGGGCGTGCACGCGGGGTACGCCCGACGCCTGGACGTCTCGTCGGACCTTGGCGCGCTGGCCCGGTTCCCCGTCGCGGTGGTCGCCTCGGGCGTGAAGTCGATCCTGGACGTGGAGTCCACACGCGAGGCGCTCGAGACGCTGGGAGTGCCGGTGGTGGGTTATCGGACCGACCGCTTCCCCGCGTTCTACCAGCGCGAGTCCGGGGCCGGCGTCGACGCCCGCTTCGACGACGAGGAGGAGCTGGCCGACTTTGTCCGGTTCGAGCTGGCCCGCACCGGGCGGGGCCTGTTGATCGCCAACCCCGTCCCGCCCGAGCACCACATCGAGGCTTCCGAGTTCGATCGCTGGCGGCTCGAATCAGAGCGGATTGTGGCCGCCCACGGCGCTCGCGGTCGCGACGTCACGCCCGCGGCCCTGGGGGCGCTGCACGAGATCTCCGGGGGTCGGACGCTGGAATCGAACCTGGCGCTGGTCCGATCAAACGCGGACTTGGCGTCACGCCTGCAAAAACCCCGTTTCTGAGCTCTGAGTGGGGTTTGATAGCGCAATCTTTACGGGACCGAATCCCCTCCGGGAGCGAGGCCGCTGGACTCGCGGTGCTATCATCCGCCGGTTTGCCTCGGGCCGCCGGGAGGAGAGATCGCCGGTCCACGCCTGTGGGGGAAATCAGCAGCCCGATGCCGATCGTCTCGGCCGGGCTGTTCGTGCCGAATCGGACAACCGGACCAGTTCACCCATCTGTTTGAGATTCCAGAGGAGATGACTGATATGACCAAGACCGCAACCGCGATCGCGCTGCTGCTGAGCGCCTCGGGCGCCGCCATGGCGCAGGATTCCGTGACCGCCTCGGGCGTGTCCGACGCGCTGAGCCCGTACGAGTCGGCCGGGCAGCAGGGCGCCAACTACGTGGTGACGCTGAGCCCGTTCAACACGTCGTGGGGCACCCAGTTCGGCATCGCCCCGGTGCTCAAGACCACCCAGTCGAACCCGGCCTTCAACAACAACCTGGGCTCGGCCCAGGCAATGAGCCGCAATTCGCTGCTCGGCGTCGCCTCGCTCGGCGGAACCTTCCAGACCTGGACGGGCGTCGGGGGCGGCATCAACGCCAACGCCAACCAGACCTCCTCCACCGTCAACGCCCTGGGCACCGTGAACCGCCAGGCCCTGGCCTTCAAGGAGTTCGACGGCGAGTACGACGGCGTCATCGCCGCCATGGTCGAGTTCGACCCGGCCAACCCAAGCTCGCTCTTCGTCTCCCGCCGCCACGCCGCCCAGAGCCTCCTCGAGAGCGGCGACGCCGGCGACGCCGCGATCGGCGGCGTCTCGGTGAGCAACACCGGCGACGTCTTCTACCGTGCAGACTCATTCCAACGCAGCGGTCTGAACCTGGTCGTTGGCAACAACCTCTACAGCACGAACTTCATGAGTCGCAACACAGCGATCGCCAACCTCATCAGCGGTGCTGGCCCCGCTGACGCCAGCCAGGCGATCTTCACGAACTTCACCAACCCCGATTCCACCGCCGGCACGCTGAGCGTCCCCAGCCACGTGCCTGGCACCAACATCGCAGGCACCGGCACCTTCCGCGACGAGTACGCCTACGGCTCCACCGCCGGCTCTGCCACGGTCGGCACTTCCGACGCCCACCTCGACGGTCTGGAGATCGATCAGCACCGCGGCTCGTTCGGCTCGACCACCCGTGTGCTGCTGGACGCCGACGCCGTTGCGACCTTCGGTGTCATCGGGCGCGACTCCAGCGCCACCCCGACCGACTACTCCAACATCAACCTGTTTTCCGTGGACGCCAATGGCGCTCAGGTCGGCTCCCCCGTGAACTTCCCGTTCCCGGACACAATCGCCGACTTCGATGCCTCGGCCGCCGGCTACACCTGGATGGACTCCGTGCTGGCCTCCGAGCCGGCGACGTTCCGCTCTCAGACCGCATTCCAGGGCGGTGTGGGCCAGGTCGCCGTCGGGGCGGACCAGGAGGGTCGCGGGCTCGCGGCCTTCTACGTTGCCGGTGAGGGCGCCCAGGACAACCCGGACAACCACATGATGGCCGTCCGCTTCGATCCCAACGCCGCGGATCCGTCCGGGGCTTCGGCCGAGTACGGGCTGGTCGCCTGGTGCTACTTCGACGGCAACACGCTGGCCGGCACGGGCAAGCCGATCACCGACGGTGCCGGCAACACCATCGGTCAGCTCGTCCCGCTGGACTCGGTGACCGGCGGCACCCCCTTCGGCCCGTCCTTCTCGCCCCCGGCGATCGACGCGGCCGGCAACATCTGGTTCCAGGGCGCGGTGGAGCTGTTCAACCGCATCGACACCGACGACGACGGCATCGGCGACGCCTCGGACTTCGACGGCGCCCTGCTCCGGGCCGTGTACGACGCCGACAACCCCAGCGGCCCCGCCTGGGAGCTCGAGCTGGTGCTCGAGCTGGGCACGGTCATCACGGGCCTGGACTCCGGCGTGGCCTGGCAGATCACGTTCATGGGCACCGCCGACTCGGACTCGCTGTCGTCGGGCACCTTCTTCTCGTCCAACGCCGCGGAGGACTCGTTCAACGGGTTCGACGTCTCCGGCCTGCCGACCTCCGACTCGCGCACGAGCGGCGGCGTGGTGGTCAACGCGTCGATCACCTACGACGTGGACGGCGACGGCGACTACGAGCCGGACCCGGCGATCGATCCCGGCACGACCGACCAGGACTACAACGCCCTGCTCTACATCGGCAACCTGAACACCGAGGACCCCGCCGCGGATCCGTGCGACAGCATCGACTTCAACGGCGACGGCATCCTGGACAACGGCGACATCGGCGCCTTCGTCCAGCTCTTCCTCCAGGGCAACCTGGCCGCCGACGTGAACGGCGACGGCATCCTGGACAACGGCGACATCGGCGCCTTCGTCCAGCTCTTCCTCTCCTGCGTCGGCTGAGGCCGAACGCCCGGAGCGGCTGATACGTACCACGCCGACGCCCCCGCCCACACGCGGGGGCGTCGCTTCCTTTCCCGGCCCCGCCGCCCACGCGGCTCGCCCCCGCCCGGAGCCCGCCCATGACCCGCCTGCTCGCCTCCGTCCTCGCACTCTCAGTCGCCGTCCCCGCGCTGGCCCAGTGGGACCCGGCCAACGGCGACTGGCTCAAGTCCGACGCGTCGGACCTGCGCGTGATGACCTGGAACGTCGAGGACGGCATCTGCCGCACCGCGGACAAGAGCGACGGGCAGAACTCCTGGAACGCGCTGGTCCGCGTCGTCGCGACCCTCCAGCCGGACGTGCTCATCCTGCAGGAGACCGGCGACAACGCGGGCAACGGCACCGGCTCCGGGGTCGACTCCGTCTCGTCCCTCGTCACCGTGTGCGAGCTGTTCATCCACGGCGGCGCCGACCCCTTCGTGGGCGGCACCGTCGGCAGCTACGTGCAGCTCTTCGCCCCCGGCTACGACCTGCCCTACGTCTACCCCTCCGACGTCACCGACAACTTCAACCGCAACATCATCCTGTCCCGCTACCCGGACCTGGACCTCAACGGCGACGGCAACTCCGTGCACAGCAACTTCATCGTGCTGGCCGACGAGTACCAGTCCGGCGGGAACGGGGGCATCCGCGGCTTCGGCTTCGTCGAGATCGACCTGCCCGACGAGACCTACGCCGGCGACCTGGTCATCGGCAACTCCCACCTCAAGTCCGGCGGGGCGTCCTCGGACTTCGACGACCGGCGCGAGGCGGCCCAGAACATCGCCTACCTGATCCACCACAACTTCAACGGCAACGGCACGAGCACCCCCGACCCGACCGGGAACGTCCGCGGGCCCAACCCCGCCACCGTCCTCGACGCCAACACCCCCGTGATCTGGGGCGGCGACTGGAACCAGACGCCCTCGCCCTCCGCGCCCAGCGCCTGGATGACGCAGGCAGACATCGGCACCGCGGGCGACGGCACCGACCGCGACGGCACCCCCTCCACCTACGACAACGCCGCGCACCCGCTCACCGGCGACACCTCCACCCAGTCCGGCTCCAAGCTCGACTACCTGGCCTGGCAGGACTCGATCGCCACGGCCCGGCGTCAGTTCGTCTTCCGCACCACCGGCTCCGGGCTGCAGCAGTCCAACTTCCCGCCGGCGATCACCGGGTTCCCGCGCGGGTGGTCCGCGGTCTCGGGCTTCGCCGCGGATCACAGGCCCGTCGTCGTGGACTTCATCCTCCCCGCGCCCGAGCCCGACTGCCAGCCCGACGTCAACGGCGACGGCATCCTCGACAACGGCGACCTGGGCGACTTCATCACCCTGTTCCTGTCGGGCGATCTCGCGGCGGATTTCACCGGTGACGGAATCCTCGACAACGGCGACATCGGCGCCTTCATCGTCGCCTTCCTCGCCGGCTGCTGACCCCCCCATCCCCCCCCCGCGTTTTCCCCCCGGCGCGCCCGGGCCGTGCTGCGGGTTGCCCGGGCGGGGGATCTGTGGACCGGCTACCCCTCGCTCTCGCGCAGGCGTTTCACCTCGTCCATCGCCCGGGCGAGGTCGCGCTTGAGACCCCGCACCCGCAGCAGGCTCTTGACGCGGGTGAGCAGTTCCAGCTTGTTCACCGGCTTGGTGAGGAAGTCGTCCGCCCCGGCGTCGAGGGCACGCTCAACGTCGCCGGCCTCGTTGAGCGCGGTGACCATGATCACCGGGATGTCCCGCGTCGCCGGGTTGGCCTTGATCTTCTCGCAGACCTGGAACCCGCTCATGCGCGGCATCATGATGTCCAGCAGCACGAGGTCGGGCGGGGACTGCTCGATCGACGAGATGGCCTCCATCCCGTCCGAGGCCGCTCGGACGGGCCCGCCGAGGTCCTCGAGGTAGGCCATCAGCAGCTCGACGTTGTGGGCGTTGTCGTCGACGACCAGCACGCCGTCGTGCGCGATTGACTCGTTTAGCGTCATGCTCGGGGCTCCCGCGTTCGTCCCCCGCAACGCACGGGGCCTACATTTATAGAGCATACCTCGGGCCGCCCCCTCTCTCCCCGGCCCGCATCCAACAACGCACGCGAGGGTATCACGGGGGTACCACCGCAGGAGGCACCACGGCATGACCATGCTCGAGATCCCGCTCGGCACCGCCTGGTCGGACCGGTTCCACCAGCCGTCTCTCGACACGCTGATCGAGGATCTGGGCGACGACCTCGCCGTCCCCTTCCAGACCGTCCGAGAAGAACTGCTCGAACGCGCCCTGAGCGAGGACCTGGCCTGGAACGGGCCCACCTACCAGTGGTCGCTGGGCTACTCGGGCCCGAAGGCCGAGCGCCCCTCGTTCTTCCTGGTCCCCCGCCCCACGCACCCCATCCTGGCGGCCCCCGTGAGCCTCGAGCGCCTCGCCGAGATCGATACCAAGGCCCTGGACCGGTCGTTCCGCGAGCGGATCATCGCGGCCTCGGTCGTCGGCCCCAACGCCTGGTGCACCTGGTCCATCCAGTCCAAGACCGGGGCCGCGTCCATCGTTTCGGGCCTCCGGACCCTGCTGGACAGCCCCGCGTAGAGCGTTCGGACGGGCCCCCGGGGGCCCGTGGGTGGCCCTGGCGGAGTCTGGCGGCGTGCGCTCGGATGCGCCGATACTGTGAGTCCACCCGGAAGGAGCCAGGAGTGAGACCGATGACGACCGCACGCCCGATCGCCGCGCTGGCCGCACTGCTGCTGGTCGTCCAGGTCGCCCTCCCGCAGTCGCTGCAGACGAGGCTCGAATCGATCATCTACGACAGCCCGGCGGCGGGCGCCGAGATCGGCGTGGCGATCGTGGACGTCCGCACGGGTCGTGTGATCGCGGGGTACAACGCCGGCGAGGCGATGATCCCGGCCTCGAACATGAAGATCCTGACCAGCGGGGCAGCGCTGCTGACCCTGGGGCCGGATTTCGCGTTCCGCACGCGGTTCCTGGTGCACGAGTCGGGGGGGAGGCGGACGCTGGTGGTGGTCGGGGACGGCGACCCGGCGCTGGGGGACCCGGAGCTGCTGGGGCGCGGGACGACCCCGCTGGACGTGGAGGGGCTGCTGGACAAGATCGCCGGTGCGCTGCAGAAGAAGGGCATCGACCGCCTGGACGAGATCGTGCTGGACGACCGCGTGTTCGAGGCGGACTCGCTGCACCCGTCCTGGCCTCGCGACCAGCTCAACCGCTGGTACTGCGCCGAGGTGTCTGGCCTGAATTTCCACACCAACACGGTGACGGTGTTCCCGGTGGCGGGCTCGCCCGGGGGTGTGCCGTCGCTGACGCTCGAGCCGCGTGTCCCGTGGCTGGAGGTGCACAACCGCGCCCGTACGGTGTCGCGCGGGTCCAACACGGTCTGGGTCTCGCGTCCGGACGACACCAACGCGCTGACGGTGTTCGGGGACGTGCGCTACCGGTCGGAGATCCCCGTCGCGGTGAGCAACCCCACCCGGTTCACGGGGCGGGTGCTGGCCACGGCGCTGGCCGAGCGCGGCATCGCCGTCGGCCCGGCCGGCGGCACGCCCAACGCGTACGTGCGTTCGATCGGGCCGGGCGAGGACTTCGCGGAAGCGGAAGCGGTCGCGATCGTGCGGACCTCCATCGCGGACGTGCTCGCCCGCTGCAACGTCGACAGCCACAACCTGTACGCCGAGGCCCTGCTGAAGCGGACCGGGCACGCGATCACGGGCGAGCCGGGCTCGTGGGCCAACGGTGGCGCGGTCATCCGGATGCTGCTGCGCGACCACCTGGGCCCGGGCGAGGCGGGCAGCGTCTCGATCTCGGACGGCTCGGTCATGAGCCGCGACAACCGCGTCGCGCCCGAGATCCTGGCACGCTGGCTCGCGGCGCTGTACCGGGACGAGTCGGTCCGCGAGCCGCTGCTGGTCTCGCTTCCCGAGCCCGGGCAGGGCACGCTGCGGTCGCGGTTCGCGGACCGCGAGCTGGTGCACCGGATCGAGGCCAAGAGCGGCTACCTCAACGGTGTGTACGCCCTCTCTGGCCTGCTGATCGCGGGCGAGGACCGCGCCGTCGCGTTCTCCATACTGCTCAACGAGGTCCCCGGCGGGCAGGCCTCCCGGGCGGCCAAGCCGCTGCACGAGGACATCGTGCAGGCGGTGGACGCGTGGCTGAGCGAGCAGGGCGCCGCCGCGCTCGGCGGCTGATCCCACCAGGACCAAGGCTCTCCCCCACTCCTGCGTTCCGCATCAGACCCGAGCCGGTCGCTGCGTGGCGCGTGCGCGCGTCACGCGTCGAAGGTGAGCACGGGCGGCCACTGGCGTGCCGGCTGGGCGTTGTGGGCGTCCTGTGCGGTCTTGGGGGTCGCGTCGAAGCCGACCCGGTCGAGGCCCAGCGCCGTGGAGCGGAGCATGTCGCGCGAGGCGTCCGAGTTGGCGACCCAGTGGAACAGGGCCGCGTGGTGATCGGCGATGTCCACGTCGCGCCCGAGGACGATGACGAATCGCGAGGCGGTCTGGCGGAGGTCCAGGAGCTCGGCCAGCACGCGCCGCCCGAGGCCGGCGCGCCCCGGCTCGTCGAGTCCGCGGTCGGTGCGGACGAACAGCCAGCCCGGTGCTCGGTCGCTCGCGTGGGCGCCCAGGACGCCCTGGATCGACTCCGCCGCAACCACGTCGGCTCGCATCTGTTCCTCGGTCGGCAGCGGGTGCGTCTGGCCGATCGGGACGCCGTTGACTTCTTCTCCGGGCCACTTGGGGGTGGCGTCGAAGCCGATCTTGGCGCCGGCGCCGAGGCGCGGTGCGGCGTGGTCGAGGATGTCGAGCGGGCCGTTGACGAGCTCGAGGTCACGCGAGGGGAGGCAGTGTCGTGCGCAGGACGCGAGCACGGCGGTGGTGTCGTGCACGTCCACGCTGTCGTCGACGACGAACAGGGTCTTGGTCCAGGCCATCTGGCCCGCGCCCCAGACCGAGTGCATCACACGCCGGCCCTGGAGGGGGTACTGCTTGTCGATCCTCAGGCTCGCGGCGTTGTGGAAGGCCCCGAACAGCGGGAGGTGGTAGTCCGAGAGGTCCGGGATGAGCGTCTTGAGCAGCGGGCGCATGATCCGCTCGGTCGCCTTGCCCAGGAAGTAGTCCTCCTGCGGGGGCAGGCCCACCACGGTCGCCGGGAAGACCGCGTCCCTGCGGTGGGTGACCGCGGTGACCTCGACGACGGGGTAGCGGTCGGGGAGCGAGTAGAAGCCGGTGTGGTCGCCGAAGGGGCCCTCGAAGACGGCCCCGGGGCCCAGCTCGCCCGCGTCGGGCTCGCGCGGGTCCCAGCCGGGGAAGCCCGCCTGGGTGGAGACGAATCCCTCGATCACGATCTCGCTGTCGGCCGGCACCCAGACCGGGACGGATTTGGCGCGGCAGAGCCGGATGCCCGCGCCGTTCAGGAATCCGGCCATGAGCAGCTCGGAGATGCCGGGCGGGAGCGGGCAGGTCGCGGCGTAGGGCAGGATGGCGGGCCCGCCCAGCGCGATGGCGACGGGCATGGGCTTGCCGAGGCGTTTCCAGCTCCGCCAGTGGCTCGCGCCGTCGTGGTGCATGTGCCAGTGCATCGCGAGCCGGTCCTTGCCGAGCAGCTGCACACGGTACATGCCGATGTTGTGCGACTTGGGTTTCGGATCGTCGCGGTCGTCGGCGTGGACGGTGTGGATGCCGGCCAGGGTGATGTAGCGCCCGCGGAAGGACCGCTCCCAGGTCTCGTCGTCGATGGCCGGGTGCCCGAGCCCGGGGACGCCCGCGTTGGCGTCGGAGGGGTAGCCGAGCGTGGCGAAGTCGCCGTCCAGCGGCCAGCACCGGAGCATGGGGAGGCGGGTGAGGTCGATCTCGCCCTGTGTGCGCACGACCTGCTGGCAGGCGCCGGCCGACTTGAGACGCTTCGGGCCGATCTTCAGCAGCGGCGCGAACCGGCGAGCCTTGGCGATGGCCTCGCCCAGGGAGCGCGGGGGCTCGGGCTTGACCAGCTCGCCGATCTGCGACGCGACGTCCTCGAGCGTCCGACCTCCGAGCGCGAGCTCCATGCGGGAGTAGGAGCCGAAGGCGTTGATCAGGACCGGGAAGTCCGATCCCTCGACCCGCTCGAAGAGCAGGGCGCGCCCGCCCAGGCCGGCGAACTCGGGGTCGGTACGCCGCGCGTCGGCGGACGGGGCGACGGGGGCGTCGCGCTTGGACTCGGCGTCCGCGCGGCGCGAGATGTCGAGGACGGGCGAGACCTCGTCACGCACCCGCTCCAGCTCGTGGCGGGCCTCCAGCCGGCGGATGAATGCGTGCAGGTCTCTTCCCATATGCTGTCAGCGTATGACGCCCCCCCACTTTTCGCATCACCCCCCTGTGTCGGATGCGGGCGCCGGCGCGCCGGTGGGCTCGGCGCCCGAGGCGGCCCAGCGGCGAGACTGGCCGGCGTACTTCGACCGGATGGAGGGCAAGCCGCCCCGTGAGACGCTGATCCGGGCCGCGTCGTCGTTCGACACACCCGGCTTCGCGGTCGACCTGGGCTGCGGTGCGGGGCGCGACACGCAGGAGCTGCTGGAGCGCGGCTGGCGTGTGTGGGCGTGCGACGCGAGCGAGGACGGGCTGCGGCGCGTGCGTGCGAACCCGGTGTGCGCACGCGGTCTGGAGGCCGGGACGCTCGAGGTCGTGCCCGCGAGCTTCGAGCGGATCGCGGGCGGGGAGGTCTCGCTGCCGTCGTGCGACCTGCTCAACGCCAGCTTCGCGCTGCCGTTCTGCCCGCCGGGGTGCTTCGGCCGCCTGTGGGCGGCGATCGACGGGGCGGTGCGCCCCGGGGGGCGGTTCGGCGGGCAGTTCTTCGGGGAGCGTGATTCCTGGGCGATCCTCGAGGACCGCACCCATCTGACGAGGCCCGTAACGCTGGCGCTGTTCGATCGGTACGTGCTGGAGCACCTGCAGGAGGAGGACCGGGCGAGCACGCAGCCGGACCTGCCGCACAAGCACTGGCACGTGTTCCACGTGGTGGCACGCAAACGCCCCTGACACCCCGGGCCCCGACCGAGTAGCATCCACTCCCATGTCCGACCTCGCACTCGACCTGTCCGACGTCGCCAAGACCTACCCGGGGCGCGTCCGCGCGCTGCGCGGCATCGAGATGCGCGTGGGTCGGGGCGAGGTGTTCGGCCTGCTGGGCCCGAACGGGGCGGGCAAGTCCACGCTTGTCAAGATCCTGATGACCGTGATCCGGCCGACACGCTGCTCGGGCACGATGCTGGGGCGCCCCGTGGGCGACAAGCACGCCCTGACGCGCGTGGGCTACCTGCCCGAGCACCACGAGTTCCCGTCGTACCTGAAGGGACGGCAGATGCTCGACTTCTTCGCGGCCCTGTCCGGCGTGCCGAAGGCGACGCGCCGCCGTCGCATCGGGGAGATGCTCGAGCTGGTGGGGATGGAGAAGTGGGGCGAGAAGAAGGTCGGGGGGTACTCCAAGGGCATGCGCCAGCGCCTGGGCATCGCGCAGGCCCTGATGGCCGACCCGGAGCTGGTGCTGCTGGACGAGCCGACCGACGGCGTGGACCCCTCCGGGCGGCGCGACATCCGCGACATCGTCGCCCGCCTGCGGGACGACGGCAAGACCGTGTTCCTGAACTCGCACCTGCTGTCCGAGCTCGAGATGGTGTGCGACCGCGTCGCGATCATGGTGCAGGGGGAGATCCACTCGCAGGGGACGCTGGACGAGCTGACGCTGGGCCAGCGGGTGTACGAGGTGCAGTCCCTGCCGGAGGCGGAGGGTGTGCTGCGACAGGCCGCGTCGGGGCTCGCCGACGAGTGGGAGCTGGAAGGGGGCGTGCTCGTGGTGAAGACCGAGGAGGCGGGCAGCGTGCAGCCGGTGATCGACGCGCTGCGCGGCGCCGGCCAGCCGGTGCTGCGGGTGCAGGCGCGCCGCCCGTCGCTGGAGGACCTGTTCCTGCAGGCGGTGATGGACCCGGAGACCGGGCGGGCCCGTGCGCCGGGCGCGGCCGACGACACCGGAAGGGGGTCGTGATGCTGACCCAGACCTGGGCGCTGTTCGTGGCCGCGTATCGTGAGCTGAACGCGAAGAAGCTGTTCTGGATCACGATGGGGATCAACCTGCTGGCGGTGGTGCTGTTCGGGTCGTTCGGGATCAACGAACAGGGCATCACGCTGCTGCACTGGCAGATCGATGCTGAGTTTTTCAACACAGGCAACATCTCGAGCGGCCTGTTCTACCGGTTCCTGTTTGCGAATTTCTTCATCCCGGTCTGGCTGACCTGGGCCGCGACGATCCTCGCGTTGATCTCGACCGCGGGGATCATCCCCGACCTGGTGCGTGGGGGTGTCATCGAGACGATGCTGTCCAAGCCGATCAGCCGCACGAGGCTGTTTCTCACGCGATACGCGACGGGCCTGCTGTTCGTGCTCGGGCAGGTCGGGGTGTTCACGCTGGGGTGCCTGCTCGTCATGGGCATCCGCGGCGGTGTGTGGGATGTGCAGCTGTTCCTCGCGGTGCCGATCGTGCTGGTCTTCTACAGCTACCTGTTCGGCGTGTGCGCGCTGCTGGGCATCCTGACCCGCTCGACCATCACGGCGCTCCTCCTCACGCTGGTCGTCTGGCTGCTGCTCTGGACCACCAACGAGGCGGACGAGTATCTCATCCTTCAGCGGTCCGGCGCTGAGATCAGGGTCGAGGACCTCGAAGAGCAGGAGACCAACCGACAGAGCCTGCTGGACAGCACGCTCCGGCGTGCCTCCGACGACAGCGACCCCGCCGACCGCGAGCTGGCCGAGCGGGCGGTTGACACGCAACGGTCTCGGCTGGAAACGACCCAGACCGAGCTCGCCCAGGCCCGAGAGACGCTCGAACGGTGGCAGACGTGGACCGGGTACATCGGCATGGCCAGGTCGGTCCTGCCCAAGACCAGCGAGACCATCGGCCTGCTCGACCGCTACCTCATCTCGCAGGAAGAACTCGAGCGGCTCTTCATGCAGGAGAGCGGCGTCCGGATCGACTCGGATGGCGAGGATCCCTTCGCCGCCATGAGCGACCCTCGCGTGATCCAACGGTCTGAGGAGGCCATGCGCGACCGCAGCGTGCTCTGGATCGTCGGCACCTCGCTGCTGTTCGAGGCCCTCGTGCTCGGGCTCGCGACCCTGCTGTTCGTGCGGCGCGACTTCTGATCCCCGCCGCCGCGTTCAGCCCCCCGCCAGCTCGCGCCCCCGGTCGCGCGCCGCGGTCATCGCCGCCTCGACGATGGCGAGCAGGTCGCGCCCGTCCAGCACGTCCGTCGCGGCCTGGGTGGTGCCCTTCTTCGAGGTCACGCGTGCCCGCAGCTCGCTCGCCGAGACGTCCGGGGAGCGTGCGAGCAGGGTCGCGGCGCCCAGCAGCGTCTGCCTGGCGGCGGCGTCGGCCTGCCCGGGTGTCAGGCCGAGGCGAGCCCCGGCGCGGGCCATCGCCTCGGCGAGGTAGAACACGTAGGCCGGGCCCGAGCCGGCCAGGGCGGTGAAGGCGTCGATGAGGTCTTCCTCGAGCTCGATCACCTCGCCGCAGGAACCGAGCAGGCGTGCGGCGAAGCCGATGTCGTCCGCGGTGGCGCCGTGGCCGCGTGCGACGGCGCTCATCCCGAGCCCGACCTGGGCCGGGGTGTTCGGCATGGTGCGCACGACCCTGCCCCCGAATGGAGTGCCGGGCACACCCGCGAGCTGTGTCGCGATGGCCCGGGACGTCAGGCCCGCCATGATGGAGACCACCAGCCGCCCGTGCTCCTCCCGGGCCAGCACGGGTGCGAGGTCGGCGGCCACGGTCCCGAATACCTGCGGCTTGATCGCGAGGACGATCGCCCCGGTGCCGGGCTCGCCTTCCAGCTCCAGCAGGCGGGCGAATCCCTCGGGCAGCGTCTCCGCGGCCTCCGGCAGCCCCTCGTGCCTGTCGGTGTCGGGCTCGACCACGACGACGCGGAGCCCCGGCCATCGGTCGCGGACGCCCGAGAGGATCGCGCGTGCCATGTTGCCCCCGCCGATAAACATCGCCGCCCGGTGTGCCTGATCAGCCATGCCAGAGCCTACCCGGGCCCCGGGAGCGGGTCTCGCTGAAGGCGGGCCCCGGGCGGCGTAAACTCCCCGCGTCGAGCGGAGTCGAGCCCACGGAGTACCCATGCCCGCGTTCTATCAGTTGGAGTTCGAGCACGCCGTCCGCGACCTGGAGCAGCGCATCGAGCTGGCCGAGCGACAGCGTCAGGGCGAGGCGCCGCGCGTGGAGGTGCCCGCGCTGGGCGGCGTGGCCAGCGACGCCGAGCCCGCGACCGAGGACCTGGGGGAGCTGCGCAAGCAGCGGGAGAAGCTGCTCCGTCAGCTCTACAAGAAGCTGAGCGCGTGGGACACGGTGCGTGTGGCGCGACACCCGAACCGCCCGCAGACGCGTGACTACATCAACCTGATGTGCCGCGACTTCGTGGAGGTGCACGGGGACCGGCGGTTCGGGGACGACCCGGCGATCGTGACGGGGTTCGCCCGGCTCGGGCGGCACAAGGTGCTGGTGGTCGGGCACCAGAAGGGCAAGAGCACGCAGGAGAAGATCGCGTGCCACTTCGGGTGTGCGCACCCGGAGGGGTACCGCAAGGCGCTGTCGAAGATGCGCCGGGCGGAGAAGTTCGGTCTGCCGATCGTGACGCTGGTAGACACGCCGGGGGCCTACCCCGGGCTGGGCGCCGAGGAGCGCGGGCAGGCGGAGGCCATCGCGTTCAATCTGCGTGAGATGGCACGCCTCAGGGTGCCGATCGTCTCGGTCATCATCGGCGAGGGCGGCTCGGGCGGTGCGCTGGGCATCGCGGTGGCCAACCGTGTGGGCATGATGCGCAACGCCTGGTACTCCGTCATCAGCCCGGAGGGGTGCGCCGCGATCCTGTGGAAGCAGGCCAACGAGCAGACGAACTCGGCCGCGGCCAAGGCGCTGAAGATGACGGCGGAGGACAACCTGAAGCTGGGGATCATCGACGGGATCGTGGAGGAGCCGGTCGGGGCGGCGCACCGCGATCCGAAGGCCGCCGCGGAGCTGCTGCGGGACTGGATCGAGGGCCAGCTCAACGAGCTGTCGGGGATGACGCCCGAGGAGCTGGTGGAGCAGCGGTACCAGCGGTTCCGGAAGCTCGGGGCGGTGGACGAGGTCGAGGCGCACCCGGCCGAGACGGGTGCCTGAGACCCCACGGGGCCCCCGCGGGCATTCGGTGCGCGTCGGAAAGATACTTTCCGCACAATCTCCAGTGTTTGTTCGGTATCGGTTTGCAAACTCGTATTGACCACCGAACGGTGTTGGCCTACTGTCGCGGGCTTCCGAGGCAGGGGGAGAGCCCCCTCAACACGAACAGGGCATCGCCGTGGCCAAAAAGAAGGCAGCCTCCAAGAAGAAGACATCCAGGACAGCCGCCTCGAAAAAAGCGGCCACGAAGTCCTCTCGCTCGGGCTCCGGCAAGGCCGCGAAGAAGTCCACGAAGAAGAAGACCTCCCGGAAGACCACCACCAAGAAGAAGCCGACCCGGAAGGCGTCCGGCAAGAAGAAGGCGTCCGCCGGCAAGAAGTCGACCAAAGAGAAGACCGCCCGGAAGCCCGCCTCCAAGAAGTCGACGAAGAAGAAGACCTCACGGAAAGCGACCGGCAAGAAGACGGCCAAGAAGTCGACCGCCGGGAAGACGACCAGGAAGACCACCAAGACGACCACCAAGAAGACCACCAAGAAGACCACCAAGAAGAAGGTCTCGCGCGGTTCGGGCGCGAAGACCAAGCCCGCCGACGAATCCGGCGCGTCGTCGCAGTCCGAGTCGTCCAAGGACGCCAAGTCCGGGCGCAAGGGCATCACGATCGTGGACGACAAGAAGAACAACCGTCGCAGCCGCCCGAGCTCGAAGGCGAAGCTTCCGCCGAGGCCCGTGATGCCCAGCCTGCTCGGGCCGGGCTCGCGTTTCAAGGGCCCCCTCATCCCGTCGGGGCCGAAGAACCCGGTCGCCGCTGAGGACGCGGACGGTGAGACGGGACGGAAGAAGAAGTCCCCGTTCACGAAGCGCCAGCTCGACAAGTTCAAGGAGATCCTGCTGCAGAAGCGTGCGGAGGTCTTCGGCGACCTGGAGGAGCTGGAGACGGGCGCCCTCCGCAGCGGGGGCAGCGGGAGCCTGAGCAACCTCCCGCAGCACTACGCCGAGCAGGGGTCCGACTCGGCCGACCAGAACCTGAGCCTGAACCTGGCCGAGGCCGACCGCGTGCTGATCCGTGAGATCGACGCGGCGCTGGGCCGGATCGCGGACCGGACGTACGGCCTGTGCGAACTGACGAGCAAGCCGATCAAGGAAGCCCGCCTGAAAGAGCTCCCCTGGGCCCGCTACTCGATCGAGGCCGCCCGGCGCATGGAGCAGGGCCGCGCCTGAGTGGCCCGCGAGACCGACGCCAACCCGGGGCGTGCCCCGCAGGGGCCAGTCGCTGGGGCTCGCACGAGCCCGGGCGCGTGGGCGCTGCTGCTGGCGCTGACGGCGGTCGGGCTGGCGGGGGACCTGTGGACCAAGGCGCTGGCGTTCGAGCACGTGGCGCAGGTCCCGGTGACCGTGACCCGCGCCGAGGTGATCGAGGCGGGCCCTCAGAGCCTGGGACGGCTGATCCCGGCGCACGACCCGGTGACCGTGATCCCGTCGGTGCTGGACTTCACGCTGGTGCTGAACCCGGGTGCGGTGTTCGGCATCGGGGCCGGGCAGCGGTGGTTCTTCGTGGCGTTCACGGTGCTGGCGATGGGCGTGTGCCTGTGGATGTTCGGCTGGTGGACCACCAGGCGCGACCGGCTGGCGCACGTGAGCTTCGCGCTGGTGATCGCGGGCGGGCTGGGCAACCTGTACGACCGGCTGGTCTTCGCCTGCGTGCGTGATTTCATCCACCCGCTGCCGGGGGTGAAGCTGCCGTTCGGGCTCTCGTGGCCGTCCGGGGAGGACGAGCTGTGGCCGTACGTGTCCAACGTGGCGGACGCCTACCTGATCGTGGGCATCGCGGCGCTGGTGTGGTTCAGCTTCAGAGCGCCTGCCGAAGAGAAGCCGGATCGGTCCGAGCCCGAACGCCCCGCGGGCGGGTGAGCCGGCACACGCTGAGGGCCGTCATCCCTGCGCGGTCACGCCGGTGGCGCGGGCGCGGATGCCGTCGATCGCGCCGCGGATCTCCTCGGCCATGCGTGTGTTGGGGAACTCGTCGATGATCTTCTGGCCGACGTCCGCGGCCTCGCTCCAGCGCTTGTCCTTGACCGCGAGCTTGAACTTGACGCCCAGGTTCTCGCGCGCCTTGCCGACGACGCCGCGGGCGACCTCCTGGAACGGCTCGGCCTCCTCCTCGGTGAGGTACTGGTCGAGCTCCTTGAGCAGCTGCAGGGCCTCGGTGGTGTCCTCCTCGTCGGCGGCCCTGAGGAAGCGCCGCTCGAGCTCCTCCTTGTGGCGCTGTCGGGCGGTCTCGACGCGGTGACGCAGGCCGGAGACGCGGTCGGACTCGGGGTACAGGCGCGTGATCCGGGCCGCCTCGGCCATCGCCTCGTCCCAGTCGCGGTCCTGGATGATCCGGTCCAGGCGCGAGATGTCGGAGGCGATCTTGTGCTGCTGGGTCTGGAAGCGCGAGGTCTCGATGCGGTGCCGGAACTCCTCGGCGTCGGCCCGGTAGCCGAAGCGCTCGGCGAGCTCCTTGACCAGGATCATCGCGGCCTCGTAGTCGTGCGACTGGATGTCCTCCTCGATCGCGCGCCGGAGCAGGTCCCGCTCGCGCTGCCGGTTCATCACGCGTCGCGCGTCGTCCGACAGCGCCCCGAGCTCGGACTGCTCGCGGATCGCCAGCAGCAGCTCGTGCAGGCGCGGGTCGCTGGCGCTCCCGCCCGCGGGACGGAGCCCGATCGGGGCCAGCGCCCCCACGATGATGAGCCCGAGCATCCCGCCCACGCCGAACTCGGGCAGGCCGTTCACGAACCCGTGCAGCGCCAGCGCGAGCGAGACCGCGCCAAGCCCGATGTAGACCGTGAGCGCCCAGTACGGGGTTCGTGCCTGCGGCATGTCGCACCTCCAGTCTGTCTCTCCGTCGCGCACGCCCGCCGGTTGCGGCGTGCGGGCGACGGGTTGCGTTAGCTGCCCGGGGTCGGGTCGCCGCAGTTGCGGCTCATCGGGACCATGCACAGGAACCGGAGCCCCTCGCCCGGGGCGGCCCGGAACTGGTGCTCCTGCTCGGCGGGCACGTACAGCACGTCGCCACGCCTGATCGGGCGGTACTCGCCCTCCAGCAGCACCTCGCCGGCGCCCTCGAGCACGAAGACCTCGTGCTCGAAGTCGTGCGCGTGCCGCGGCGTGTGCCCGCCGGGCTCCACTCGGAACTGGCGGATGGCGAAATTCGGGGCCGAGTCGTCCCGCCCGACCATCACGGCCATGGACGTGTCCTTCACGCCCTCCATGTCCACGGGCGTCAGCTCGGCATCGTCGATGTTGCGGATCAGCATGCGTGCTCCCTCGGGGTCTGCCCCGCCATTCTACGATCCCCGGATGACACACGGCAGCGATCAGCGTTCTCGCCCCCGGGCCGTCTCCGGTTTCCCGCTCGGGATGTACCAGACCAACTGCTACGTCGTCCGGGGCGTCGGGGCCGATCCGGACGCCCCGGCCTGCTGGATCGTGGACTGCGGCTTCGAGCCGGGGCCGCTGCTGGCCTTCCTGGACGAGCACACGCTCGAGCCCGAGGCGGTCGTGCTCACGCACGCCCACCCGGACCACATCGCCGGGTTGGGCGAGCTGCGGTCACGGCTCCCGGGCGTCCCGATCTGGATCCACGGCGCGGAACGCGACTGGCCGGCCGACCCGGAACGCAACCTCTCGTCCCTGCTCGGGACACCCGTCTCGGCCCCGGAGCCCGACCGGCTGCTCGAGGACGGCGAGACACTCACGCTCTGCGACGAGGGCTGGGAGGTCCGGCACACGCCGGGGCACTCGCCCGGTGGGATCACGCTGTATTCCGAGGCCCGGGCCACCGCCTTCGTCGGCGACACGCTCTTCGACGGCTCCATCGGACGCCACGACTTCCCCAACGCCGATTTCGACACGCTCGCGTCGTCGATCCGCGAACGCCTCTACACGCTCCCGGACGACACGCTGGTGCTGCCGGGCCACGGGGCCCCCACCACGATCGGGAAGGAGAAGGCCACCAACCCGTTCGTGCGCGCGGAGTGACTTTCACATGTCCCGGGGCTCCTCGGGCCGGCGGGCGCCGGGGCGGACGCCGAACTCGAACACGTCCGGGCGGGCGTAGTGCCCCGTGACGTCCAGCGTCATGGATTCTTCGTCGAGACGTGCCGGGTCGAGCTCGGCGAGGATGATGTCTTCCGCGTCCAGCACGGGCTCGGTGAGGTACCCGGCGTCCGGCCCGATGATCGCCGAGCCGCCGCGCAGCAGCAGGTCCGGGGCGTCGTCCTGGCGGGCCAGCCCGGCGGGCAGGTCGGTCGTGCGCATGATCTGGCCGACGGCCAGCACGTAGCAGCGGCCCTCGAAGGCGTACTGACGGCTGGCGATCTGGTGCCGCTCGTGCACCCAGGGCCAGACCGCGACGTGGACGAACTCGCCCGACTCGTGCAACGCCTGCCTGGCCAGCGGCATCCAGTGCTCCCAGCACACCAGCGCCGAGACCCGCCCGACCGCGGTGTCCACACTCCGGAGCCCCGCTCCGTCGCCCGGGCCCCAGACCGTCCGCTCTGTGAAGGTGGGCACCAGCTTGCGGTGGTGGTTCGCCAGACGACCGTCGGCGTCGTACGTCAGCAGGGTGTTGTAGAGCGTCCGGTTGCCCGGGCCGGCCTCCACCCGTTCGGAGACGCCCGCGACCAGCACCACGCCGTGGTCGCGGGCGATGGATCGCAGTCTTTCGTGATGCGTCCCGGGGATCGTGATCGAGTTGCGCCGGTACTCGGCGAAGACGGCCTTGGTCTCAGGGGCGTCCCAGAGCAGCGCACCCGGGCACCAGTCGAGCCAGGCCGGGTATCCGGGCAGGAAGGTCTCGCCGACCGCGACGAGGCGTGCCCCCCGGCGTGCGGCGTCGCTCACCAGGTCCGCGAGCCGATCCAGGGACTGCTCGATGGTCGGTCTCGGGCGGGCCTGCAGGATCGCCGCGAGCACGGGTTCAGCAGCAGCCATCGCCGTTTACATCACCGGGCCGAGTCCCATGCACCGTCGCCAGGTCGAAACCTGTCCGAGGTGGAACATGAAGTGCGAGGTCAGCATGAAGGTCACGGTCATGCCGATGGTCGGGAACCGCTCCCGCATCTTCTCGTCCGGGAAGGGCTGGGCGAACAACGACTCGTCCGTGACCGCGAGTTGCTCCAACACCGCGCCGTACCCGGATCGGACACGCTCGACCAATTCGTCCTTGGCCGGGTAGATCGATCCGTCGGGGTCGTCGTGGCACTCCGCCCCCATCTTGAACAGATCGTTCCAGTGCTCAGGGGCTGCCACGGAATCTCCGTCCCCGCCGAGGAACCCGATGATCCGGATCGGATAGATCGCGAGGTGCCCGTAGCAGTACGCCGGGTGGTTGGCGTTCACGGGCTTCCCGTCGACCGACAGCTGGCGTGCGAACCGGTCCGCCGGGATGTCCTTGGCGAGCGCCTCGGCCAGGCCGAATCCCAGCTTGGCGGCATCGATGAGATTGGTGACGGTCGAGGCCTGCGTGGTGGTCATGCTGTGTCTCCAGTGAGGTAGTCCCCGGGTCACCCCAGCATACCGATTGGCCCCCGCGCGGTTGAGCACTATCCCGAGACGTACCGGGCGTGCAGGGCCCGGGCACGGTCGGGGTCCGTGGTGCCGTGCACGATCGCCCGCCCGTCGGCGAAGACCGTCAGGCCCGCGCCGGGGAGCGTGGCCCGCAGCAGCAGCTCGTTGTGGGTGACCGAGACGTCGGGGTCCGAGCCCAGACGTGCGGCGAGCCCATCGAGGTCCATCGCTGCCCTGCTCGTGCCGTGGATCTGCACCGCGTCGCGCCCGCACAGCGAGACCGTCTTCGGGTCGGGGGCGGAGAGGAACTCGAAGCCCCGCCCGGCGCAGCAGGGGCAGCCCGGGTCGCGAGCGCCCGCGAGGGGCAGCTCGCGCTGCTCGCCCGTGAACAGGTCGCCCCGGACCAGCCCCGCCCGGTCCGCGTCGAACACGCCCGCCAGGATCCGGATCGCGTCCGCGGCCTGCCTGGCCGCGGCGAGCTGCACCGCCGGCGCGAACACGCCCGACGTGTCGCACGTGGGCAGGCTGCCCGGGGCGGGGGGCTCGACCAGGCACCGGAGGCAGGCGCGCCCCGGCCCCGGCACGAAGCTGGCGCTGACCGATTCCCCCCCCACCGCCCCGGCGTAGCAGAACGGGATCCCGTCGCGCACCGAGAGATCGTTGAGCAGGAAGCGGGTCTCGAAGTTGTCCGTGCCGTCGAGGATCGCCCCCGGCTCGCCGAGTTCGGCGTCCAGCACCAGCTCCTCGGCGTTGGAGGGCACCACGTCTGCCACCTCGGCGTGGATGGCGATCTCGGAATTCACCGCCCGCAGCCGGCGTGCCGCCGCGACCGACTTGGGCAGGCAGCCGTCGGCGTCGGCCTCGGTGAAGAGCGTCTGTCGTTGCAGGTTGGTCCGCTCGACGACGTCGCGGTCGATCAGCGTGACGCGCCCGACCCCCGCCCGGGCCAGCAGGTCGGCCGAGACGCACCCGAGGGCCCCCACGCCCACCACGACGGCGTGTGCCTCCCCCAGCCGGCGCTGGGCCCCGGCCCCGAACGCGGGCAGGATCCGCTGGCGGTGGTAGCGGGAGACCGGGTCGGGAGGCGGGGTTGGAGCGTGGTCCGGCACGGGCAATCGTAGCGGGTCCGTATATCCTCACCGCATGACACGCTGCGCCAACGAACGCGAGACACCGGGGACCGGGCACGACTGGCGCCCGCCCGAGGGCCTCGACACCATCCGGATCGAGACGGCGCGCCTGGTGGTCCGCGTGTTCGAGCTCGACGACGCCCCGCGGGTCTTCGAGGCCGTGACCGCCTCCCACGATCACCTCGCCCCGTGGATGGACTGGGTGGAGCAGTACAAGACCCTGGACAACGCGTACGACTACGTGGTGCGTCAGCGCCTGCGGATGAAGGACCTGCGCGAGTCGCGGGCCGTCGGCCTGGGGATGTTCGAGAAGGGCTCCGGACGCTTCGTCGGCGGGCACGGGTTTCACGGGCTGCACCTGGACACCGCGGCCGCGGAGTTCGGTTACTGGGTCCGCCAGGACGCCAACGGCTCGGGCTTTGCGACCGAGGCCTCGCGCCACGTGGTCTCGTACCTGCTGCGGCCGCAGGCGGAGGGGGGGCTCGGGCTGCGCCGGGCCCGGGCGTACTGCTCGAGCGAGAACATCGGCTCGCGCCGCGTGCTCGAGAAGGCGGGCCTGCCGCTGGAGGTCTGCCAGCGGGGCGATATCTTCGCCAAGGGGCTCGACCGGACCACCGACCGGCTCGGCTACGGCATCACCGCCGACGAGTGGGACTGCGTCGGGCACCGCCCGCTCCCCGGCACACCGACCACGCGTCTGCCCGCATGACCGCCGTGCGCGACGACACGGGGCGCGACGGGTCGCACGGGTGGTCTCCGCCCGCGTGGCTGGACACCTCTGTCCGCATCGATTCCGAGCGCCTGGTGATCCGCCTGTACGGGCTGCACGAGGCCCCGGCCCTGCTCGGCTCGGTGGACGCCAGCCGGCCCGAGGTCGAACCGTGGGAGAGCTGGACCCGCTCGTTCCGCACGCTCGACGACGCGCACCGGCTGGTGATCCGTCAGCGGCTCAGGGTAGCCTCGCTCACGCAGGAGCGCTCGCTCGAGCTGGGCGTGTTCGAACGGGAGTCGGGCTCGCACGTGGGCGGCGTCGGGTTCCACTCGATCGACACGGACACGGGGCAGGGCGAGATCGGGTACTGGCTCCGCACCGATCGGTGCGGGCGGGGTCTCGCGACCGAGGCGGTCGGACGCGTGGTGTCGTGGCTGCTGGCCCCGCAGCGCGAGCGCGGTCTGGGGCTCGCACGGGTCGTCGCCCGGTGCTCGCACGAGAACACGCCATCGAGCCGGGTCTGCCAACGGCTCGGGCTGCCGCTCGAGCTCCGCCAGCCCGGGGCATACTTCGTCCGCGGGCTCGGTCGCGTGACGGACCTGCTCGGGTACGGCGTGCTCGCGGACGAGTGGGACACCCGGCAACACCGCGCCAAGCCCGGCACGCCCGCCTCCCGACTCCCGCCCGCACTGGCGTAGGCGTGCGGCCCCAGAGTCCCGGGACGGGCTCGTGCACAGAGGCGTACACCGAGCCCGGGCATGAAAAAACCCGGACGTGGTCCGGGTCTTTCGCTCCCTCGGAACGGCCGAGTCCGTGTCGGTCGTGAGACCGTTATTTCGCGAAGTGGGCGAAGGCCTTGTTGGCCTCGGCCATGCGGTGGGTCTGGTCGCGGGTGGTCATCGCCTTGCCCTCGCCCCGGGCGGCGTTCCACAGCTCGTCGCACAGACGCAGGTGCATCGGGCGCCCCTTGTCGGAGCGGGCGGCCTGGATGATCCAGCGGAAGGAGAGCGACTGCTGACGCTTGCGGTTCACCTGGATGGGCACCTGGTAGTTGGCGCCGCCGATGCGCTTGGAGCGGACCTCGACGTAGGGCTTGACGTTCTCGACCGCGGCGTGGAAGACGGCCAGAGCGTTCTCGGGCTTGTCGTCGCCCTCGTACTTGGCCAGTCGCTCGTCGATGGCGTCCAGGGCGTTGTAGATGACACGCTCGGCGCGGGTCTTCTTGCCGTCCCGCATGATGCAGTTGGTGAACTTGGCCAGCACCTTGTCGCCGTAGACGGGGTCGGGGCGGAGCTGGTCTTCAGAGGCGGTGATACGTCCGGCCATGGTTTCTCCTGAGGCTCATCTGCCCGCTGTTTCGAGTGGGCGGGCTTTGTGTTCACCGGCGTGTCCCGCTGGGAAGCCGATTACTTGCCTTGTGAACTGTCGTATCGGGTCGCACGACCCGGTGAAATTCGTGTGTGTGGGGGGGGGCGGGGTTACTTGCCCTTCTTGGTGCCGTACTTGGAGCGTCCCTGCTTGCGGCTGTCCACGCCGAGCGTGTCGAGCGAGCCGCGGACGACGTGGTAGCGGACGCCGGGGAGGTCGCGGACGCGGCCGCCTCGGACGAGGACGATGGAGTGCTCCTGGAGGTTGTGGCCCTCGCCGCCGATGTAGGCGGTGACTTCCTTGCCGTTGGACAGGCGCACGCGAGCGATCTTCCGCAGCGCGGAGTTCGGCTTCTTGGGCGTGGTGGTCTTGACGGTCAGGCAGACGCCGCGCCGCTGGGGCGACTGGTTCAGGTCGCGCGTGCTCGACTTGACCTTGGGCGTCTTGCGGGGCTTGCGGATGAGCTGGTTGATCGTCGGCATGGGCTATCCTGTGTGGCGCGGGACCGCGTGCCCCGCGTCGGGCCCCAATCCTAGGCCTCCAGTCGCCCCCGGCAACCCCTTGCCACGACCCATTTTCCCGACCGCTCCCCGTACAGCACGAGACCCCGCCCATGCCCGATCCGGTCACCTTCCGACAGTTCCAGCAGGCCATCCGAGACCGCTACTTCGCCACCGACAACGCCCGCGGCACCGCGGGGACGTTCCTGTACCTCGCCGAGGAATTCGGCGAGCTGGCCACCGCCCTGGCCGCGAACAACCGCCCCAAGACCCCCCCCACCGAGGCCGAGCGGGCCAACCTACTGGAGGAGTTCGCCGACGTGCTGGCCTGGCTGGCGACCCTGGCCAACATCAACGGCGTGGACCTGGAGGAGGCCCTGACCAAGTACACCGAGAACCAGATCGAGGGGGTCAAGGAATAGAGCCCGCTCAGGACGCGGCCGGAGCGGAATCGGGCTCCGAGGCACGCCGCGTGTGTGACCCGGCCTCGGTTGCGGCGTCGCTCCCGCCCTGATGCCCGTCCTCGCAGACGGGGCAATAGATCTCAACCAGCAGGGTGTCGTCCTCCGGCACGCTGCCGCCGCGGTGGTTGGCGACCAGACGCAGCAACTGCTCGGGCCAGTCGCCCGGCTCGGGCGTGACCGGGCCCGGGACGAGGGCGGACCGCAGCCCGTCGATGCGGAGCATCTGCCCGCTGGGGGCCCGGGCCTCGGTCGCGCCGTCGGTGTAGGCCACGATAGCGTCGCCCGAGCCGAACTTGACCGAGACCGTCCGTGCGTCGAAGTCCTCGTCGCGACAGGCCCCCAGCACGAATGTCGTGGAGCCGAGTTCCGAGATCGTTCCGTCCGAGCCTCGCAGGAAGGCGGGCGGGTGCCCGCCCGATGCGTACGTGACCTCGCCGGTGGCCGAGTCCACCCGGAGGCACAGGGCGGTGGCGTAGATGGAGTGGCTGGCGAGGGTCAGGTTCACGTACCGGTTCAGGTGACGCAACAGGGCCCCGGGGTCGAGGTTGGGGTCGTCTGCGAAGCGGAGGTCGATCTCGCCGTAGAGCCGGTTGACGGTGAGGGCCGCGGGGATGCCGTGCCCTGTGACGTCGAGGATGACGAGCGAGAGGCGCTCGGTGCCGTCGTCGTTGCGGACGACGTGGGCGTGCAGGTAGTCGCCGCCGATCTGTCGCATGGGCTCGTAGCGGTAGTTGAATCGGACGCCGCCGTCGAGCTTGGGCTCGGGGAACATCGCCTCGTGGATCTGGCGGGCGTAGGCGAGCTCCTGTCGGAGCATGCCGTACCGCTGGGTGAGGAACTTGTTGGAGGTCGTCTGCAGGCGCTGGGAGTGCTTCCACCAGCTCACCAGCACGCCGGGGGTGGTCATCGCCGCGACGAACGCCGTGAGGAAGATCTGCGGGACGACGGAGCCGCCCTCGATCGTGAGCTTCGAGACGAGGCTGACCGGCAGCACGATGAGTATCGGGATCATCGCCTGGCGCGGGCGCCAGGGGAAGACGCAGCAGGCGATGAAGTGGACGAAGACGAAGAGCCCCAGGTTCGCGAAGGTCGCGCCCGCGATGCGGAGCCCAACGGCCTCCAGCCCGTCGTAGACGATCAGGCCCATCGTGAGATGGATGATGAAGCGTGCGGACAGGCTCTTCTTGAGCGAGCTGAGGAACGCGAAGCCGTACGCCGCGAACCACAGGGCCAGCAGCACGAGGGCCATCCAGACCCGCCACATGGGGGGGTTCGGGGTGCCGAACGTCCCGTCGTAGAAGGTCTCGGCGATCGGGGCGCCCTGCGATCGTGCCAGCAGGGTGACCGTGACGGCGAAGACGACCGCCCCGCCGTTGAGCACCAGCATCACCAGCGTGAACCAGAACAGCCGTCGCCGGATCAGCCGGTCCGTCTCCACGTTGAAGACCTGGGTGAACTCGGTCGTGTCGATCCCGGTCGGTGACATGCCCGGTCTAGCCCTTCCCGCCCCGGCTCTTGCCGGGCACCCAGAGCACGTCCCCCCCGCCCCCGTACGCCTGGGTGTTGGCGACGCGCCCGAGCACGAACAGCAGGTCCGACAGCCGGTTCATGTAGCGGGCCGTCTCGGCGCTGGTGCGGTCCCGCTCGACCTCGATCAGGGCCACGATGCGCCGCTCGGCCCGGCGCGCGACGGTGCGGGCCACGTGCAGGGCCGAGGCCAGACGCGTCCCCCCGGGCAGCACGAACGAGTTCAGCTCGCCCAGCGGCTCGTTGTAGCGGTCGATCGCCCGCTCCAGGAAGTCCGTCTGGGCGCCCTGCACCCGCAGGACCATCGCCGGGTCCTCGGCGTGCCGGATCGGCGTGCACAGATCGGCCCCAACGTCGAACAGGTCGTTCTGGATCCGGACCAGCAGCTCGGTCAGGTCGTCGTGCCCGGACGCCTCGGCCACGGCCAGCCCCAGTGCGCTGTTCGCCTCGTCCACCGCCCCGTAGGCCTCGACCCGGGCGTCGGTCTTGGAGACACGCTCGCCCGTGCCCAGACCCGTGCTGCCGTCGTCGCCCGAACGCGTGTAGATTTTCGTCAGTTTCACCATGCTGAACCAGTGTACCCGCGGCCCCCTCTCGCGACGCGGTACCATCGCACGATGTCCCCCACCGCCGCCTCAGACACCGCCCCCCAGCGGGGCCTGACACGCCTCTGGAAGGCCCCGGCCGAGTCCCACGAACTGCCCGACCTGCTCGAGCGTGTGCTGGCCTCCCGGGGCCTGCTCGACCCCGAGCTGGCCTCCGGCTTCCTCGAGCCCTCGCTCCGCGGGCTGCACGACCCCTCGTCCATCCCGGACCTCGACCGCGCCGCCGAGCGGGTCCTCGCGGCGGTCCGGGCCGGGGAGCCGGTGGTCATCTACGGCGACTACGACGTGGACGGCATCACCGCGACCGCCGTCCTGGTGCGCACGCTGCGGGCCATCGCCCCGGACGCCCCGGTCGCGCCGTACGTGCCCCATCGCGTGGAAGAGGGCTACGGGCTGAACGCCGACGCGCTGCGCACACTCGCCGAGGGAGGCGCCCGCGTGGTTGTGAGCGTGGACTGCGGCGTGACGGCCCACGAGCCCGCCACGGTCGCGCGAGAACTCGGCCTCGACCTCATCATCACCGACCACCACAACCCCCCCGCCACCGAGGAAGACCTGCCGGGCGCCTTCGCGGTGGTGCACCCGCGTCACCCGCGTTCCGAGTACCCCTTCGGCGAGCTGTGCGGGGCGGGCGTGGCCTACAAGCTCGCCTGGCGGATCGCCACGCTCGCCTCGGGATCGGACAGGGTGCGCCCGGACCTGCGCGAGCTGCTGGTCCACCTGCTCTCGCTCACCACGCTCGGCGTGATCGCCGATCTCGTCCCGCTCACCGACGAGAACCGCGTCATCGCCCGCTTCGGTCTGCCGATCATCCCGAACTCGCCCTTCGTGGGTCTGACCGCGCTGGTCGAGGCCTCCGGGCTCGCCTCGGGCAGGGTGGACGAGCAGGACCTCGGCTTCAAGCTCGCCCCGAGGCTGAACGCCATCGGGCGGCTCGGGCACGCCGCCGAGGCGGTGGAACTCATGATCACCGAGGACCCCGCCCGGGCCCGCGAGATCGCCCAGCGGCTCACCAAGCTCAACGACGAGCGCCGCAGCGTCGAGCGCACGATCTTCGAGCACGCCTGCCGTCTGGCCGAGGAGGCCGGCATGACCGGCCCCGACCGACGGGCCATCGTGCTCGCCCACGAGGACTGGCACCCGGGCGTGGTCGGCATCGTCTGCTCGCGGCTGGTCGAGAAGTACGCCAGGCCCGCGATCCTCCTGCAGCGTCAGGAGGGCGTGTGCGCCGGCTCCGCACGCTCGCTGGAGGGCTTCAACCTGCACGCGGCCATCGCCGACTGCGCCGGCCACCTCGAGACGTTCGGCAGGCACGACATGGCCGCGGGCCTGCGGTGTCGACCGGACCGGCTCGACGCCTTCATCGAGGCCTTCCTCGAGCGCGTCGGACGCGAGCTGACCCCCGACGACCTGGTCCGCCCCATCCGCTACGACACGCACGCACGCCTGCACGAGCTGACCCCCCAGGCCGTCCGGTCGCTGCGGAAACTGGCCCCGTTCGGCATGGGCAACCCGCGCGTGAAGCTGGGCGTGCACGCCCTGCGGCTCGACGCCCCGCCCGCCCCGTTCGGCAAGACCGGGGCCCACCTCAAGCTCCGGCTGGCCGACCCGCAGACGGGGCACGCGCTGCAGGCCCTGGCCTGGAACTGGGCCGTGCACGCAGACCGCTTCCATCGCGGCATGACCCTCGACGCGATCCTGACCCCGGAGCTGAACGAGTGGCGCGGGCGCGAGTCCGTCGAGCCGCTGCTGCACGACGTGCGCACGCACAGCCCCGGCGAGTAACCGCCGGGGCTGCTATCTCACTCACGCTTCGAAACCCGCCCTGCCCAGCATTCCCGGGTGCCCCGTGTGTGTGGGGGGGGGGTTAGTCGCGGTCGGTCGGGGCGCTGGCGAAGTCGCCCATGCGGGCCCACTCGAGCATGGCCCGGTAGTCGGGGTTCTCGGGTGCGAGCTCGGTGGAGATCTTGAAGGCCTCGACGGACTTGATCATCTCGCCCAGGTCGGCGAGCACCAGCCCGCGGAAGGCGTGGGCGCTGGCGTCCATGGAGTCGATGTCCAGCGCCAGCTCGATGTTGGCCAGCGAGTCCTCCAGCGAGCCCACGCGACGGTGGTACAGCGCCATCAGGACGTACCCGTCGGGGGCGCTGGGCGCCATCGACATCACGCGTCCCCCGGCGTTGCGCAGGGTCCGGTCGTCGCCGACCATATAGGCGGCGTTGCCCAGGCCGATCCACGCGTCCACGTCGTCGGAGCCCTCGTTCCCGCGTGTGAGCTTCTGGAACTCGGTGCGGGCCTCGACCGGTCGCCCGAGCTCGACGAAGCAGCGCGCCAGCAGGTGGCGCAGGTCGCGCCGGTCCTCGTAGCGGTCCTCGTCCATCAGGGCCCGCAGCACGCCCTCCGCGTCGGCGAAGCGTCCGCTCTCGAACAGCGCGAACGCCAGATCCTCGCGGATCGCGGGGTCGTCGGGGGAGAGCATCTGGGCCTCGCGGAAGAAGCTGACCGCCCGGGGGTACTCCTCGTCCATCATCGCGATGTGGCCCAGGGTCTGGCGGACGCCGGCGTGGTGCTCGAAGGTCGGCGAGCTTGTCAGGAAGGCGACGGCCTCGTCCTCGCGTCCCAGGTCGATCATCATCTCGGCCGCGGCGACCGCGTAGCCGGGGTTCATGTCGTCGTTCTCGCAGGCCACCTGGTAGGCGTCCAGCGCGAGCTCCTCCTCTCCGAGGCGCTCGTAGAGGATGGCGAGGTAGTAGTGGGCCTCGGGGTCCTGCGGGCCGTAGGTCTGGCCGAGCAGCAGCGACTCCATCGCGTCGCCCATGCGCCCCATCTCCATCAGGATGCGTCCCTTGAGCACGTAGCTCCGTGTCACGGTGTCGTTGATGGCCAGCGAGTTGTCCACCTTGGTCAGGGCCTTCTCGAGGTCGCCGGCGAGGAAGGCCTGCTCGGCCATCTGCCACTCGGTGCCGGCCTTGAGCATGCCCATCCGCTCCTTGGCGGCGCTGGCGTGCTGCCTGGTGTGGGCGCTGCGGTTGGCGCACCCGGCCCCGAGCGCGATCGTGAGAGCCAGCGAGACGGGGAGTGCGAGACGCGTGTTCATGAGAATCTCCTGGGTGGGTTCACGCACTGAGTCGGCCAAAAGAAAACCGGGCTGAACGCCCGGTCTGGAAAAATCGTCACAATCCGCACGTCTTACCGCTGGTCGTCCACGGACTCGAAGACGCTGGAGAACCGCTCGCCCTCGAAGCCCCCGAACGTGGCCCAGGTCGGGACCGACGCGCGGTACATCCCGCCGCCGGTGGTGTCGGGCACCAGCACCCAGGCCTGGCCCGCCAGCACCTCGCTCGTCGCGGGCTCCACGCCGAAGGTCGAGTTCAGCGGGACCCACTCGAAGCCCTCGGCCCCGATCAGCAGCGTCTCGGGGTCGCCGAAGAACGCCACCCGCTCGGAGTACACCCAGCCGTTCGAGTCGAACCGGGGGACCACGATCGTCGCGGTCTGCTCCGGCCCGTCCTGGGCGACCGGCCCGCGGGTCCCGGTCCGGGCCGTCGCGGTGCGGACGGCCTCGGCCACCGGGGTGGCGGCCGGGATCCGGGCCGGCTCGGTGACGGCCTCCGCCGTCTGAAAGTTCTCGACCGCCTCGGGGGCCTCGATCGCGCCGGGCTCGTCCTCGAAGGCCGAGGCGAAGGCGGGATCCGCGAAGCCCAGCTCGGAGGGGGTCTCGAAGCGCTCCTCGGCGACCTCGAAGCCCTCCTCGCTGTACGGCTCGGAGCTGAGCTCCGCGATCTCCCGCTCGCTCAGCCCGGTCCACACCGGGGCGTTGTCGAACAGGCTCTCGAAGGATGGCTCAGCGGCCTTGGCGGTCTGGCCCTCCGCGATCGTCGCGGAGGCCTCATCCTCCCCGAACCCCGCCTCGATCGACTCGACCTGGGCGGGCTCGGAGAACAGCGGGGTTACGGCTGACCGTTGTTGAAAGGACTCGTCGGAATCGGCCGACGAGAACTCCTCTCCGTTGTTGGACTCGCCCTCATCGGCGCCGCGCTCGCGGTTGGTGTTGGCGACCGCCGCGTTGCGGGCGGCCTCGAGCTGGGCCTGCTGCATCGCGGCCTGCTCACGCTGCTTCCACCAGGTGCCCCGGCGACGGCCGTCGGCCGGCTCCAGCGGGCCGCCGAGCAGCTCCTTGTTCAGCACGCCCTCCATGATGGAGCGGGACGGCATACGGTGCTTCTCGTTGGTCAGGTCCTCGAGCAGGGCCCGGGCGTCGGGCGACATCGGCATGAGGTTCAGGGCCTTGCGGACCATGGACACCGCCTGGTCCAGCTTGCCCTCGTCGGCGTAGTTGCGGGCCTTGATCAGCCACTGGCCGACGAGACGCTCGCGGCTCCAGGGCAGCAGGCCGTCGCGGGCGCCCATCACGGCGTGGTCCACGAACTCCATCGCGAGCTCGCCGTCCTCGGTCAGGCGGGTGTCGTTCACCAGCGACGGGGTGACCATGAAGATGATCTCCGAGCGCGAGGTGGTGTCGTCGTGCCCGCGGAAGGCGGCCCCGATGAGCGGCATGTTGCCGAGCACCGGGATCTGGCGACGGTTCGCGGTGGTCGTCTCGGTGAAGAGGCCGCCCAGCACGATCGTCTGTCCGTCACGCACCTGGATGTTGGTGGACAGCTCGGTGGTGTCCTCGTCCGGGATGGTGATGGTGTTGCCGTTGTTGTCCAGGATGTTGCGGAAGGTCGCCGACGAGATCTGCGGACGCAGCTCCAGGCGGATCAGGCCGTCCTGGCTCACGAACGGGCGGACCGCCAGCTCGGTGCCGGTGTCCAGGAACTCGACCGAGGTGGTGGTGGCGGCGTCGGTGAACGTGGTGTTCAGGTAGCCGACGCGCTGGCCGACCAGCACGCGGGCCGCCTGGCGGTTCAGGGTCAGCAGCTTGGGGTTGGAGACGATGGTCGTGTCGGTGACCGAGTCGAGCACCCGCAGGAAGACCGCGACGTCCTCGTTCACCACGCCGACCTTCAGGGTCGCCGGGCCGGCCACGTTGCCGATGTTGGAGTTCGCGGCCACGCCGGTGCTGCTGCCCAGGCCGGTGGGCTCGGGGGCTGCGATGTCGTTGTCGGCGCCGTCGGTGGACTGGCCGGAGATCAGGTCGTCCACGACGCCGAGCGGGCCGCCGGAGCCGGCGAAGTCGAAGAAGTCCAGGTCGGACAGGATCGAGAAGTCGACGCCGTAGGCGTTGTTCTCGGTGAGGGCCGTCTGGAGGATGGTGGCCTCGACCAGCACCTGCTGGGGCTTGGTGTCCAGCTCGTCGAGCATCTGGACGATCTGGGCGACGTTCTCCTCGTAGTCGTAGATCACGAGGGTGGCCTCGGCGGCGTAGCCGTCGGCGCCGGTCGGGCCGGACGACTGGAGCTGGAAGTCCTCGGTCTCGGAGGTGCTGGAGATGCTGGCCCCGTCGCCGGAGAGCATGATCTCGACGAACGCGCGGGCATCCACGGCGTTCAGGTAGTCCAGGGTGTAGACCTGGGCGACGCGCTTCCGCTTGGCCTCCTCGATGGCGGCCAGCTCCTCCTTGGTGTACACGTAGATGAAGTTGCCCTCCTCGAGGTAGCCGTACCCCGCGGAGTTCAGGATCGCGTCCAGCGCCTCGTAGAAGGTCACGCTGTACAGATCGGCCGTCACCGTGCCCTCGACGCTCGGGCTCGGGATGATGTTCCGCTGGCTCTGGAGCGAGAGGAGCTGGAGGACCTTGGTCAGGTCCTCCTTGTTCACGTGCAGCTCGACGAGGTCCATGTCGGACACCTCGACCCCGTCCCCGGGGCCGCCGTCCTGGGCCAGACCAACGGAGGTCCCGGCGACCAGCGCCAGGACCGCGGGGATCACGCCAAAGCGGCGCGACGCGATCGAACGGAAGGAATCGGTACGGCGGTGCATCGGTCAGTCCTCACTCCGGGGCTCGCCCCGAGGTTTGAAACGGCAGGAGCCCGCTCACCGCTCTCCGATGGCGATGAAAACCGGGCCGATCACCATCCGTTTCGGACACACCGATTTGTGACTTTGGGCAGACTGGAGACTCTCGGGCGACTTTTTCCCCCGCACGCCCGCGCCCGGTCCCAGAACGAAACGGACGAAATCCCCCGTCGGCACAGGGAAATCGCCGGGTTACCCCTCGCCCGGGACCGCTTCGGATTCAACGGGTTCCCCCGTGTTCCGGGCCTCCCCGGCGCCGGGCTCGGGGGCCTCGACCGGGGCGCCTGGATCGCCGGCTTGAGGGGGCGACTCGAGCGCGCGATCCTTGGGATCGGCGTAGGCGGACCGGGGCATGTCGGTGCTCAGGCGCAGCTTGGACCAGATGAGCACGCCCGCCAGCGCTCCCGTGAACGCCAGCGAGGCCGCCAGCCGCCCGTGCCGATGTCGCTTCGTCGCCATGCGTGTGACCCCGTGCCGCCCGGGTTCGCCTCCGGGCGTGTCTTTCTCAGTCGTCCACCTGCGAGACACGGATACGCCCCGTGAACGCCGCGACGTCGATGCGGAACCTGGTCCCGTCCCCGCCGACGATGTCCAGCGATCCGCCGGTGGAGAGCTCGGAGGAGGAGGGCGCCGCGATCGGGCCGCCCAGCTCGTCGAAGATGAGCAGCGTGCCGCTGTTGAAGTCCACGTTCTCGAAGCGTGCGCCGCCGAAGCGGTCGTCGTTGAGCGTGACGACGTAGCGGTTGCCCGGGCCCTTGTTGTCGAACAGTGCGTCCGTCGCGGGGTCGATGGTCGGGCCGGTGACGTTGAGCAGGGTGTACTCGTTGTTGTCCGGGTCGAACAGCACCGCGCGCCCCTCCTGGTAGGCCAGGGCGTCGGACTGGGCGTAGGTGAGGTCTGAGATCACGCTGCGGACCGCGGCGTGTGTGCGGAGGATGCCGGTCTGATCGAGCGAGGGGATCACCAGCACACCCATGATCCCGAGGATGGTGACGGTCACGAGGACCTCGACCAGCGTGTACCCGCGTTGGACGCGCCTGACCATGCTCGCTCCCTCCGGCCCGTCGCCGGGCCTCCTGACATTCCCCCCCGTCAAATGCCTTCGGGCCCGTTCCCGGGCCCGAAGGTGAATCAGCAAGTCGGAGATCCGATCAGCCGTTGTCGCCGATGCCGGCGTTGTTGCCGGGGATGTAGTTGGCGCCGGAAGAACGGATCAGGCCGTTGGCGCGGTTGTACAGCCAGGCGGAGGCGTCCGGGATGGGAGCGCCGGTCCAGGCGGCCTCGGCCGCGGCGTCGGCAGCGGCGGGGTCGGCGGCGGCGAACGCGGCGACGCCGGTGCCCGGGGCCTGGGCGTGCGGGTTGACCGGGGCGGCCTTGACGTACCCGCCACCGATCATGGTCTCGGGATCGGCGCCGTCGGCGACCGCGCCCCAGCCCACGCCGACCAGGTCGGGGTAGATCCCGTTGTTGCGAGCGGCGTACAGCTCGAGCTGGGTCTCCAGGGTCTGGGTCTGGGTCAGGACGTTGCCGGTCCGGGCCTCGTTGGCGGCGCCAGCGAACTGGGGCACCACGATGGCGGCCAGGATGCCGAGAATCACGACCACGATGAGGATCTCAACCAGGGTAAAGCCCTTGTTCTGCTTGATCTGCATGCCTTCACTCCTTCAGGTACAAACTCGCGAGAATGCTTCTGTCGTCGACCGGGCCGCGTGCCCGCGCCTCCGACCTCTCAACTCGCGGCCGAACGCAACACGCGGACGACCGACCCCGAGCCGAGCGCCGGGGGCGATAGGACCATCGACTTCGGATTCCGCGAAATCGAGTCTCTTGCTTGACGGGCCACACTCGCACGCCCGGTCGTAGCGATTAGGTGCAGCCTGACGGTCAAACCAACCCAGAGAGACCGTTCTCCGGACCTGCCCGCCCGTCCACACCGCACGCACCGGCGCGCGACCGGGCCGACAACCCCGCACCGATCGCTCCCCCGGACCCGGCCCGGGCATGAAACCGGTGTGGGGGCACGGCGCGCGACAGAGCGGGCCCGGCCGGGCCCGCTCTGGCGTGAGAAGAGAAGCTATCGGACGGCTCAGCCGCCGACCACCGCCGCCTGCCGGGTCTCGCGGTCCTCCAGGATCACGGGCACCAGCTCGGTGTTGGGCAGTCCCAGCGAGCCGAGTGCCGCGGCGGCCGCGGTCGCCAGCACGTCGTCGTCGTCACGGGCCAGCTCCGTCAGGCGACGGACCAGGCGCTCGTCGAGGAGGTTGCCGTACCGCTTGCCCGAGGCGCCCAGGATCCCGAGCAGCGCCACGCGGGACTGGCCGTCGTCGGCGTCCAGCACACGCTCGGCGAGTGTGCGCTGCACCTCCTCGCGGTCCACGTGGCTCAGCACGGTCGCGACGTCCAGCAGGCGCTGCCCGCTCGCATTCTCGGAGACCTCCATGAGGATGGTCGCGGCGTCCTCGACCCGCAGCACTGGGCTGTTGGAGACGGCCAGGTCGCGCAGGATCGCCAGCGAGCGGTCGCCGAACGCCATCGCCTCGCCCTCGCCGATCGGACCGCCGGAGGCACGCTCCACGACCTCGGCCGCGGCGGTCTGCAGCTCCGCGTCCCCGACGGTCACGCGGCGCACCTCGACGCTCGGGTCGCGCAGGTACTGGCGACGCACCGGCTCCATCTCGGCGCCGGTCATCAGCGCCAGCACCGGCGTCACCGCCAGCTTGGTCATCCCGCGGCTCTCGTCGATCGCGTTCAGCGTGCTCTCGAGCGTCAGCGACGTCACGATCAGGTCGATCGCCGGCTCCGAGGCGATCGCGGCGTCCAGGTCGTCCAGCCCGCCCTCGGCCGGGGGCAGCACCGTGTACCCCTCGGACTCCAGCAGCGTGCGGATCCGGTCGTACGACTCGCGGTCGGTCCCGGACAGGATCACCGCGGTGCGGGCCGCGGCGTCGCGCACCGCGGAGGCGAGGATCGGCACGACGCGCTCGGCGCCCTGGAAGTCCTCGGTCGGGCGGGCCAGCCCGATGCCGATGGCCGCCTCGTACTGCACGCGCTTGTTCGCGTAGCTGAGCGCTTCCAGCAGCGGGAAGCGCCCGTCCACCGCGTCCGCGACCATCTGGCGTGGGCCCGCGGTCCGCTGGATCGCGCCGATCGACTGCAGGGCCAGCGGGGTGTCGCCGTTGTCGACCGCGCGACGCAGCACCCGCTGCCCGATCTCCGGGCCGGCCGCGATCGCGTAGTACGACGCCGGGCGGCGTGCGGGCGGGTACGCCGGGTTCTGGTAGCCGGGGTCCTGGTCGGTCTCGCGGCTCAGGTTCGAGGAGACCCACAGGGCCACGGACTCGGGGTCGCTCGGGTCCAGCTCGAGCGCGTGCTCGGTCACCCGCATCGCCATCGCCTCGTGGTAGACCGAGCGGTCGATCGCGGTCATCAGCAGGCCCAGCCCCGCGTCGTAGTCCCACAGCAGCTGGGTGTCCTCGTCCGGGAAGCTTGTCAGCTCGAGCGGCTCGGTGTAGTAGGCCTCGCCCAGCGAGGCGAACAGCCCGGCCACGTCGGCCGAGGGATCGCCGCCCAGACGACCGATCGCACGCGCGGTCGCCTGTCGGACCGAGTCGATCGAGGTCGTCTGGTGCAGCTCCACCAGGTAGGGCAGGCTGGTGCGGTACGGGATCTGCCCCAGCACCTCCACCACCGCCTCCTGGCGGTTGGCGTCCAGGTTCGGCAGCGCCCGCGTCAGCGGGGTGATGGCCTGACGCCCCATGTCGATCAGCAGGAACTGCACCTGGGCCTTCAGCGCCGGGTTTCCGTTCTGCAGGAACGCGTCGAGCAGTTGCGGCATGGCGTACTCGCCCGCCGCGATGAGACGCTCACGCCCCAAGGTCCGCTGGCGGAGCCCGCCGTTGAGCAGCTCGATGTTCCGTGCGATCTCCTGCGGGTCGCGGACCCGCATCAGCTTGCCCTCGCGGAAGCGCCGGTCCATCTCGGCCGCGAGGGCCTCGAGCTCGGGCACCCGCATCGCCTCGACCAGGGCCCGCTCGAAGCGGTCCATCTCGCGCGACTGCTCGACCAGGTCCACGAACTCGGTCGGTGTGAGCCCGGAGTCCAGGATCTCGAAGCCGACCCCCGCCGCGACGTCGTAGCGGGCGATCCGGACGAAGTGGATGAAGTCCTTGAGGTTCTGGTCCTGGGAGGCGATCTCCTCGGAGACCGCCTGGTCCTGCCCCAGGGCGGGCGTCACCGTGCCGCACACGCACGTGAGACCGAGAACGGCCCCGAGGGCAAGGCTCGCGGGCTGAGACGACAACACTCTCACCTTCATACGGTGAACTCCTCTGGTCGTGGTGCGGACGGGGCAGGGCGGCAGCCGGCGTCCCCGGGCGGGTTCCTGTGGCTCCAGCATAGGCGATGGCAAGCCCCGAGACCCTCGGGGCACCCTTCATACGCACCCCCGCCCGTCCGGATGCCTGTCTTGCGGCAACTCGTCGGAACCCCCACCCCTCCCGAACACCGTGACGGGCCCGAGGCGCCTGGCGCCGGATCATCCCGCGCCGCCCCACCGGCCCCCACCACCCCCACTTCCCGCAGCATCATTGCAATTCCACTCAAGTGACCCCCCCGCCGCCCCGATCTCGTTGCGGAGTGGGACCGTCACGAGGACGCGTCCACCCCTGCGTTCCGACGAGGTGAGATGCATGCCGAACGAAAAAGACGTCCTGACCACCGGTGAAGTCGCCAAGATCTGCAACGTCGCCCCGCGAACCGTCTCCAAGTGGTTCGATTCGGGCCAGCTCAAGGGCTACCGCATCCCCGGCTCCAAAGACCGGCGCATCCCGGTCGCCGAGCTCTACCGATTCATGAAGGCCCACAACATCCCGATGGACGGGATCACCTCGGGCTCCACCCGCGTGCTGGTCGTGGACGCCGACGCCGAGGTGTGCGCCGTGCTCGAGCGCGTCCTCACCGAGCAGACCAGCTACGAGGTCCACACCGCCCACACCGGCTTCGCCGCAGGCCTCGAGTGCGAGCGGTTCCGCCCCCACGTCATCCTCATCGACGTGCACCTCAACGGGGCCGAGCCCTCCGATCTTGCAGCGATCATCCGATCGTCCTCACAGCTCCAGATGACCCGCCTGCTCGCCATGAGCGGCAAGCTGACCGACGGGCAGGGCCAGACCGTGCTCGCGGCCGGCTACGACGGCTTCCTCAAGAAGCCGTTCCAGGTCCGCCAGGTCGTCGAGGCCATCGAGCACGCGACCTCGCTCGCCGCGTAATCCACGTCGGCACACAACCCAGACCCCCCTTGTGAAACGGGGCCCGCAAGGACGCGGACCCCGTTTCTGCTTTTGCACGCACCGCCCGAGATCGACGCGGGCTCAGCGGGCCGTGCCCACCAGGTCGGGCCGGTGGTCCGTGTGCTCACCCATGCCCGCCAGGCTGCGCGTGAACCGGATCCAGACGCGGTCGTCCTCGAACCTGGTGTACACCATGTCGTGATGGCCGGTCTCCACGAACTGCCAGCGCATGTGGAAGACGCGGTCCGACACCCAGCCGCCGATCCCGGCCACGCGCTCGGTCTCACCGAGCGTCGTGCCGGTGGTGGCCAGGAAGAGCGGGGCCGGGCTCAGCGTGGTCTCGGTTCGCTCCCACTCGCCGATGCCGCACGCGACGCGGTGCTCGCCGCGTGCGTCGGCCATGACGAACTCGGCCCAGCCGTCGCCCCCGAACGTGTACGAGACGGTCTCGATGCCGAGCTCGTTGGGCTCCATCTCGAACACCCGCCCGGTGACGTCCGGCCCCACGTTGTCGTGGTCCCACCGTGTCTGGCCCATGGAGAGCGAGAGGCTCTGCTGCCGGGCCCGCAGCGTCTCCGTCGCCATAAGGTCGCCGGAGCTCTCCCCCCGCAGCGCCGGCAGCAGGAACTCCCACACCGCGTCCATCGTCCGCTGCATCTCGGGGTTCTCCGCGGTCATCACGATCACCGCGTCCTCCTCGGGCAGCACGATGCAGAACTGGCCGAACGCCCCGTCCCCTCGGTACGCCCCGTGGCGGCAGCGCCAGAAGTAGTACCCGTACCCCTGCGACCAGTCCGGCCACCCCTCGGTCGAGTCCGGGTCTCCGTTGCTCACCTGCGCCGAGGTCGCTTCCTTCACCCACCACTCGGGCAGCAGTTGCCTGCCCCCCCACTTCCCCTTGTTCAGGTAGAGCAGCCCGAACTTCGCGATGTCCTCGGTCTTGAGACGCAGCCCGGAGCGCCCGGTCACGATCCCCTGCGGGCTCACCTCCCAGTCGGCCCCCTCGATCCCGAGCGGCTCGAACAGGCGCGGCGTCAGGAATTCCAGCAGCGTCTGGCCGGTCCGCTGCTGCACCATCGCCGAGAGCAGGTACGGGGCCGCGTTGTTGTAGAGGAAGTGCGTGCCCGGCTCGTGCGGCACCGGCTGCGACAACGCCAGCGCCGCCCAGTCCTCATCGCCATCCAACACGCCTAGGCCCAGGCCCGCCAGCGCGTCCGCGTCGTGGCCCGTGGACATGCTCAGGAGGTCGTGCACGGTCATCTTGCCGAGGTTGGCTCCCACCTCGTCGGGCAGCTCGTCGTCAAAGAAGTCCACCACCCGGTCGTCGAGCCCGAGGTAGCCCTCCTCGATCGCCAGCCCCACCGCCGTGGCGGTGAAGCTCTTGCTGAGCGAGTACAGCGTGTGCCGGTCCTCGGGCCGGTAGGGCTCCCACCACGCCTCGGTGACGACGTTCCCGTCCTTTACGATCATCAGGCTGTGCAGGCCGAGGGCTCGCTCCTCCGCGGCGTCGAGGAACCTGAGAATCCCGATCGGCGAAACTCCCTGCGTGTCCGGAATGGCGCGTGGGAGCGCCGCACCCTCGGCCAGACCCCGAGACCGGCACCCGGTCACACACGCCGCGAGCACGAGCAGCAGCGCGATGAACACCGGCCGAGACGCGAGGCTCGCCCGCTGGAGGCTCACTTCGCCTGCGCCAGGTACGCCGCGAGGATGTCCCGCGCCGCCTCCAGGTCCTTCTTGTCGATCATCTCGGTCACCGTGTGGATATAGCGGGTGCCGACGGTGATGCCGACGGCCCGCGCACCCGCGGCGGCCTGCTGGGCCGCGGCCCCGTCCTGCCCGCCCCGCCCGAGGATCGACCGCTGGTACTTGATCTTCTTGGCCTTTGCGATCCTCTCGACCTCGCTGACCAGCTCGTGGTCCGAGATGAACGAGCCGTCCTTGACGTGCAGCGCGAAGCCCTCGCCCTGCGTCGTCACGCTCTCGTTGCTGCTCACGCCGGGGGTGTCGCACGCCAGCGTCACGTCGATGCCGAAGCCGATGTCGGGCCGGACCGCGAACGCGCACGTCTTGGCGCCGCGCAGGCCGACCTCCTCCTGCACCGTGAAGGCGACGACGATCCGGCACGCGTGCTTGGCGTCGCCCAGCTTGCGGATCGACTCGAGGCCGAGCCAGCAGGCCACGCGGTTGTCCAGCGCCTTGCTCACCAGCTTGGCCCCGACCTCGATGAAGGGCTCGTCCATCACCACGTAGTCGCCCACCTTGACCCTCTTCTTGGCCTGCGACTCGGTCAGGCCCAGGTCCACGAAGAACTCGGTGACCTCGGGCACCTTCTTCTTGTCCTCGGCGCTGGCGATGTGCACCGGCTTGCCGCCGGGGTTCATCACGCCCTTCAGGTCGCCCGAGTCGGTCACCACCAGCACGCGACGGCTGAACAGGTTGCGCGTGTCGAACCCGCCCGCCGCGTCCAGCCAGACGAAGCCCTTGTCGTCGATGTGACGGACGTAGAACCCGATCTCGTCCATGTGGCACAGCAGCATGACGGTGGTCGGGTCCTTGGGCTTCTTGGCCGCACGAGCCTCGCGCGTGCAGATCAGGTTCCCCAGCGCGTCGACCTCCATCGTGTCGAACAGCCCCTCCGCCTCGGACTTGATCAGCTCGCGGACGCGTTCCTCGCGCCCGGGCACGCCGGGCGTCTCGCACAGATTCTTCAGCAGTTCGACGTTCATGGGGCCTCCCTCGGGAAACGGACCGTGGAGCATACCCGCGCCCGCCCCGGCCCGCCCCGCTCGGCCGCACCGCCCTCCCTCCCTACCGTCCCCCATGACCATCCCCTCCCCACTGCTCGACCTGCACCGGGCCCGGCCCGACGCCTCCCTGCTCGAGTACGGCCCGCCGGGGTCGGGCATCCACGTCGTCGAGCGTCTGGCCGACCTCGAGTTCGAGTACGCCGCGCTGCGCAAGGGGTGCGCCCTGTTCGACCACGCCCAGCGCGGCACCCTCGAGATCACCGGCGACGACCGCCTGCCGTTCCTCAACAACATGGTCACGCAGAGGGTCATCGACATGGCCCCGGGCGAACACCGCGCCTCGTTCTGGCTCAACCGCAAGGGGCGCGTCGTCGCGGACCTGCGCCTGTGCCACTTCGACGACCGCACCGTCGTGGACCTCGACGCCGCCGCCGCCGAGGAGGCCGCCCGCTCGCTCACCGACTACGTCATCACCGAGGACGTCGAGGTCCGGGTCGTCACGGACCGCGTGCACCGGCTGTCGCTGCACGGGCCGACCGCGCCGGCGCTGCTCACGCTGGTGGCCGGGCCCGGGGTCGCGATCGAGCCCGGGCAGGGCGCGGAGCTCACCTTCGACGGCGTCCCCGTCCTCGCCGAGCGCGTGGACTGGCTGGGCGAGCCCGGGTACGAGCTCTCGCTCGCACCGGGCGACGCACCCGCGGTCTGGAACCGGCTGCTCGAGATCGGGCGTCCGCCCGAGCTGGACACGCAGACGGGCGAGCGCGCCGGCGAGGCGACCGAGTCGCAGAACGCGATCCGGCTCCGCCCGGTCGGGTGGCACGCGGTCAACATCGCGCGGGTCGAGGCGGGCACGCCCCTGTTCAACCTGGACTTCGGCCCGACCAACCTGCCCGCCGAGACCGGCCTGCTCCGCCAGCGCGTGGACTTCAAGAAGGGCTGCTACCTCGGCCAGGAGGTCGTGGCGCGGATGGACTCGCTGGGCAAGCCCAAGCAGGTCCTCGCGGCCCTGCTGTTCGAGTCGCAGCGCCTCAGCGCCTCCAACCCCGAGCCCGCGATGCCCGTCACCGGGGCGCAGGTGCTCGACCCCGCCGACCCCGTCGGCGCGATCGTCGGGGCCGTCACCAGCGCCACCCTCTCGCCCATGCTCGGCACCGTGCCGATCGCGCTCGCGATGCTCAAGACCGACTTCGCGGTGCCCGGGCGCACCCTGCTGGTGAACGCCGAGGGGCGGCGGATCGAGGGCGTGGTCCGACCGGAGCTGCGATTCTGGCCCGCGTCACACCAGCGTCAGCCCGCCTGAGCGGACCTCCAAGGCGTCGCACGAGACCGTGCCCTTGTCCAAGGCCGACGCGTCCGTCTCCGACTCCGGATCGCCCCGCGTCACGCTCAGCTCCGCCCGGTAGCGCACGCCCAGACGCCCCAGCGCCAGGGTGTCCCCGTCCCGCAGGCGACGCGGGCCGGCGATCCGCTCCCCGTTGACCGCCACCCCGTTCACGCTCCCGAGGTCCTCGATCACGTGCTCGCCCGTCGCGCCCACGCGCCGGATCAGCGCGTGCCGCCTCGACACCGAGCCCTCCGACACCACGACGGCGCACCGGGGCGACCGCCCGACCACCACCTCGTCCTCGTTCAGCTCCACGATCCGAAGCCGGTCCGACGTGCCCGCGATCACCAAGAGACCCATGGCCGTCCTCCTTCGCACAGCGTGCCCGGGAGACCATGCGGGAACCGCGCGCCGGGGCGCTCAGGCGTCGGTGAGACCCCGGTACACCAGCTCCAGGTCGTCCCCGATCCGCTTGGCGTTCACCAGCCGGAACCGGCGGGCATCGGCGAGGGCCTCGACGACGCGCCCCTCGGCGGCGGACCGCCCGCGTTCGTCCCCCACCACCACCGGGGCGACGTACACCACCGCCTCGTCCACGAGCCCGGCCTCCACCAGCGAACCCAGCAGCCTCGGGCCCGCCTCCACCAGCACGGTCGCGACGCGGTACCGCGCCCACAGGTCGGCCAAAGCCAGGGCCAGGTCCGGGCGTCCGGCGTGATCGGTCAGCCCCTCCACCACCTCGACCCCGCACGAGACCAGCTCCGCCCCGCGCGAGCCCGCGCCCCCGGCGCCGTCGGCCTCCACACCGGCGTACACCGTGGTCGGGTACTCGTCCGCCGAGCGCGCCAGCAAGGAGTCGGCCGGGAGACGCAGGGCGGTGTCCACCACCACCCGTCGCGCGACCCTGCGGATGCCGCGTGCGTGCTCGGGCAGGGGCGAGCCCGGGGGCACGTGCGGGCGGGCGTTGAGCATCGGGTCGTCCGCCAGCACCGTGCCGATGCCGGTCAGGACCGCGTCCACCCGCCCGCGGAGCCGGTGCACGCGCGCCCGCGACCGCTCGCTCGAGATCCACTGGCTCGCCCCGGTCCGGGTCGCGATCTTGCCGTCCAGCGTCTGGGCCCACTTGGCGATGACCCACGCCCGCCCGGCCCGCTCGCGCGTGACGAACGGGTCCGACAGGCGCCACGCCAGGGCCGCGCCGCGCTCGGGCCCGCCCCACTCGACCCAGGCCGTCTCGATGCCCGCGCTCGCCAGTTCGATGAAGCCCCCGCCGGAGATCTCGCCCGGGTCGGGTCTGGCCGCGACCACGCGAGCCACCCCCGCCTCGATCAGCGCCCGTGAGCAGGGCGGCTGCTTGCCCGTGTGCCGGCACGGCTCCAGCGTGACGTACACCGTCGAGCCGGACGGGTCTCGCCCGAGGGTACGGCAGCGGTCCAGGGCCTCGCGTTCCGCGTGCGGTCCCCCGAAGCGTCGGTGGTGCCCCAGCGCCAGCAGCGCCCCTCCCTTGACGATCGCGCACCCCACCATCGGGTTGGGCTCGACGTCCCCGAACCCGCGCGCCCCGGCGCGGGCCGCGACGTGCAGCCAACGCTTCGCGTCCGCGTTCTCAGCCTCGCTCAGCCTGTGCGTCGCGCCGTCCACGCACGATCCTACCCCCTGAGCGCACACGCACGCACACAAGACAGGTGCACGCCCGAAACGAGCACTCGGCGCAAGCCGAGGGCTTGCGGGGGCTCCGCCCTCGTCACGCCAGGCGCACCATCGCCCGGCGCTGCTCGGGGGTGACCACACCGTTGGCGTCGGCCAGCCACCGCCGCGCGTCGGTGACGTACCCGGCCGTGGGCTTGAGCTCGGGCAGGCGGGCCGCCCAGTACCGGTTGAATCGCGCCATCGCCAGCTCCCGCACCAGCTTGGCCGCCATGGACGCCAGGGCGACGGGCAGGTGCCGGTTCTCCGCCTCGGGCATCAGCAGCACGCGACAGTCCGCCCTGTCGCCGCCCACCGAGTACACCGAGGCCCGGGGCGACTGCTCGACCACCTCGACCGCCACGCCCGGCCACGCCCGCCCCAGGGGCCCCCGGTAGTCCAGCCGCCCGGACTGCCGGTCCGCGGCGACCCGGACGCACGCCTCGTCGTCGTGCAAGCGGTGGGCCAGCTCGCGCACCCGGACCAGGTGCTCTTCGAGCGCGATCGAGGTGACGGCCCCCTTGGAGCCGTGCTCGCGCACCAGCCCGTTGAACTCGCGCTCGTCGATCGCACGCACCCGGAGCTCGCGGAGGGACACGCCGGCCTTCACCATCGCACGCCGGAGGCCGTTCGACGCGATCCGGATCTCCTCGGCGCTGCACCCGAGCGGCAGGGGTGTCGCGCCGGGCTCGGTGTACCACGGGTGGCAGGTCAGGCGGACGCCGAGCGCCTCGAAGAGTTCGAGGTCCGTCTCGGGCAGGTCGTGCGTCTCGGTGGACGCCCCGAGGAAGGCCAGCACCCCCAGTTCCAGGTACGAGCACGGGTGCTTGGTCTTGGTCTGGTTGCCGAGCTTCAGGACTTTCGAGTCCGCAATCGCGATCCGGCCTTTGGAGGCGTCACGCTTGGTCCGGCCGACGGCCGTGCTGAGCATCCCCCATACATCGGGGACCCCGTCACCCGAATCCCCATCGATCACCAGCGTGGCGCACCCCACGCACAGCGGGCCCAGCATCGGCCCGTACCCGGCCTCGTCGATCCCGCAATACAGCAGCGCCACGTCGGTCTCCCGTGGGCAGGGTACCCTCCGGAATGCGTTGTGCCGAGCGTGGCGCGGCACACGACAGCCTGCCCACACCCCACGCACACACGCGGATCCGGGCGAACACGGTGTTGCCATCGTTCGAATAGACCGAATACTCCCCCATGAGCGAGATCAAGGACACCGCCACCACCCAGAGCCCGCTGAAGGCCTACCAGACCCTCGCGGTCGGGCGGGGCGGGCTGCTTGCGCTGGTGCGATACGAGCTGGCCGAGCTGCTGTCCCAGGTGCCCGGCGCTCCCGGGCACGCCCTGCGCCGGGCGCTGACGGCGCGCCTGCTCGGGCTGCGAGCCCGCAAGCTGACCCTCGGGCGTGCGGTGACGATCCGGTCCCCCCACCGCTGCCGCTTCGGGGAACGGGTAGTGCTGGACGACCTGTGCTCGCTGGACGCCTTCTCGGAGCACGACGACGCGATCTCGATCGGCGACCGCGTCGTGCTGGCGCGCAACACCACGGTCTCGGCCAAGGGGGGGCGAGTGACGATCGGGGCGCGGGTGGGCGTCGGGGCCAATGGTGTGATCCACGCCCCGGTCGGGGCCTCGGTCACCATCGGGGACGACACCGTCATCGCCCCGGGCGTGATCATCGGCGGCTCCAACTACAACACCGACGACCCGGACATCCCGATCGCGAGCCAGGGCTATCGCGACCACACAGGCGTGGTGATCGGCTCGGGCTGCTGGCTGGGCGCTCGCGTGACGGTGCTGGACGGGGTGACGATCGGCGACGGGGCCGTGGTCGGGGCCGGGGCGATCGTGACCGCGGATATCCCGTCGATGGCGATCGCGGTGGGCGTGCCGGCGCGTGTGGTCAAGATGCGTGCGGGAACGCCGAAGGCTTCGGAACGACCCTTCCCGCACATCGCCGAAGACGGGCGCGGTGACCGGGACGAGGCCGACCCGTCCGCCGAACACGGCGCGGCCTGACACCCCCCGCTTTGGGCTCGCGGTCGTGCGAGCGGGAATCGGGCGTGAGTGGTGTCTGTCTCACAGGGACACGAAAAAGCCCCCGCGAGCGTGCTCGCGAGGGCCGTGCATGAATGCGGATGAGAGGGCTCGAACCTCCACGGGGTTTTACCCCCACTAGGACCTGAACCTAGCGCGTCTGCCAATTCCGCCACATCCGCGGGCGAGGGAGAAGCGTAGCCCTCCCTCCCGGGACCGGCAAGAGCGGGCTCAGGCCTCGACGAGTTCCTCCTCCTCGGCGGACTCCTCGGCCTCCTCGGCCTCCTGGGCCTCGAGGGCGGCCAGGGCCGCGGCGGACGCGGCCCGGCGGGCGGGGTGGCGCACGTCGAGGATCTTCTCCCGGATCTCGTTGAACAGGTCCTCGTTCTCGGCGATGAACTCCTTGGCACGCTCGCGCCCCTGCCCCAGCCGGACCTCGCCGTAGGAGTACCACGCGCCCGACTTCTGCACGAGGTCCTCCTCCACCGCGATGTCGATCAGGTCGCCCGTGGCGGAGATGCCCTCGTTGAACATGATGTCGAACTCCGCCTGGCGGAAGGGCGGGGCGACCTTGTTCTTGACCACGCGGGCCCGGACGCGGTTGCCGACCGCCTCGTCGCCGTCCTTGATCGAGCCGGTGCGCCGGATGTCGATGCGGACCGAGGAGTAGAACTTGAGGGCACGCCCGCCGGGGGTGGTCTCGGGCGAGCCGAACATCACGCCGATCTTCTCGCGGATCTGGTTGATGAAGATGACGGTGCAGTTGGAGCGGGCGATGACGCCGGTGAGCTTGCGCATGGCCTGGCTCATCAGGCGGGCCTGCAGGCCGACGACCGCGTCGCCCATGTCGCCCTCGATCTCCGCCCGGGGGATGAGGGCCGCGACGGAGTCCACGACGATGACGTCCACGGCGTTGGAGCGGACGAGCAGCTCGCAGATCTCGAGGGCCTGCTCTCCGGTGTCGGGCTGGCTGACGAGCATGTCGTCGATGTTGACGCCGATCTTGCGGGCCCAGGAGGGGTCGAGGGCGTGCTCGGCGTCGATGAACGCGGCGACGCCGCCCCGCTTCTGGGCGTTGGCCAGGACGGTGAGGGCGAGGGTGGTCTTGCCGGAGGACTCCGGGCCGAAGACCTCGACGATGCGCCCGCGGGGGATGCCCTTGCCGCCCAGCGCGAGGTCGAGCGAGAGGGCGCCGGTGGAGATGCCGGGGATGTTGAGGTAGGCCTCCTCGTCCAAGCGCATGATGGAGCCCTTGCCGTAGGCCTTGTCGATCTGGGACAGGGCGCGGTCGAGGGCCTGCTTCTTTTCGGGGGCGATTTCGGTGGGCGCCTTGCTGGCGGTGGCGCCGGGCTTGGCCTGGGTCTCGGAGGCGGACTTCGAGCTCGAACCCTTGGTCTTGCGTGCCATGCGATGGCTCCTTCGGTTGTCGTGCGGCACGTGGCCTCGGGCGGTCTTGAATCCACCGACGGGTTGTCGGGTGCGGGATTCTCAGCCGTGTGGGCGTGCTGCGACTCGACGCGGGTGCCCGCCGGCCGGGTCCTTCCGGCGATGGTCGGGGCCGGGGGCGGCGTCGCACGCGAGCCCGGCGAGGCGAGGTTACCGGGCGGGTGAAGCGGTGTCAATGTCAGGTGTTCGGTAAACCCGAATATTTTTCGTATACCCTAACAGGTGTGGCGGGGGGTGCGGTATGGTCGGAGAGTGAAAAACGAGCCCTCCGCGCAAGCGGAGGGGCCTGGTACTCGTCAAAAGAAACCAGGCCCCATTGCTTGCGAGGCTCTTGCGCGATTAGCGCCCTCTAACTTGCGCTTTGCGTGCGCCGCGTCCATGCTGCTCTGTCCACCAAGACAAGGAGCAGGCATGGAACACGGGCTTTTTCTTCGGATGCGTCGGACGCTGCGGCGGCTC
>JBICID010000047.1:0-8458 GCA_043101615.1 Phycisphaerales bacterium JB040
CACCCCGGCGCACACCGAGAGGGCCACCAGCCCGCCGACCACGCTCATCCCCAGACGATCTCGCATGCACATCACGAATCGCTCCTTGCTCTGTCTTGCCGAGTTCTGGCACGCACAACCCGGCCTTGCCTTGCTCTTTTCGGCCCGGGCCGGGCCCGGCCCGCCCACGGTCCGATTCGGACCGAATCGGCCCATCCACGTGCGGGCACAACGACGCCCGCCCCCCGCCATTGCACCCGCATCAACGCGAAGCATTCTTCAGCCTAGCATGCCCTCAAACCCGCTCTCCACAAGGATTTTCGACATTTTCACCCCCGCGGGCGACCGCTCACCCCGCTCAACCCGACCTGCCCATGCCCCTGCACAAAGACCAGCTTCTCCAGGCCGCCAACTCCGTGCAGAGCCCTGACACGGGTCGCCCCCTCGCCGAGGCGGGCCCCGGGCTCGGGGCGGTGTGGGCCGCGACACAGGGCCCGCACGCCACCCTGCGCCTGTGCCTGCCCGAAAACGCCTCGCCCGAGGCCCGGGCCCGCGTCGCCGCCGACGTCGAGATCGCGGTGCGTCGGGTCGCGATGTCGGGCGACCACGAGCTGGACGCCCTCCACATCCAGTTCGTCAACCACGCCGGTGAGGTCATCGACCAGGCCGGCGACCCGGCCCCCGAGCCCGCGCCCGAACCCCGGCCCGAGCCCAAGCCCGAACCCAGGCCCGGCGGGCGGTCCACACGCCCGGACTCCCGGGCCCCCACCCCACAGGACGCCTCCAACCCGCTCCCCGGCGTGCGCCACATCGTCGCCGTCGGCGCCGGCAAGGGGGGCGTGGGCAAGTCCACCGTCGCGGTGAACCTCGCGGTCGCCCTCGCACGGCGCGGGCACGCGGTGGGCCTGCTCGACGCGGACATCTACGGCCCGTCCATGCCCACCATGCTCGGACTCGGCGCGCTCGACCCGATCGTGAACGCGGACAAGAACATGGAGCCGTTCCTGGTGCACGGCGTCAAGGCCGCGACCATCGGCAAGCTGGTCGACTCCGACAAGCCCCTGATCTGGCGCGGGCCGATGGCCCACGGCGCGTTCACGCAGCTCACCCAGCGGACCAACTGGGGCGAGCTGGACCACCTGATCATCGACCTGCCCCCGGGCACGGGCGACGTCCCGCTCAGCCTGGCCCAGTCGCTGCGCTGCTCGGGCGCCGTGATCGTCTGCACGCCCCAGCGCGTGGCCCAGGACGACGCCGTCCGGGCCGCGAACATGTTCAAGCAGCTCGGCGTGCCGGTGCTGGGCGTGGTCGAGAACATGTCGTACTTCGTCGCCGACCCGGACTCGGACGGCGTGGCCAAGACCTACGACATCTTCGGGCGGGGCGGGGCCGAGCAGATGGCCCAGCGCCTCGGGCTGCCCTTCCTGGGCGCCGTGCCGATCAACATGGCCCTGCGCGAGAACCTGGACCGGGGCGAGCCCCTGCGCAACTTCGACCCCGCCACCGCGGGCGGGGACGACCTGCCCCGGGCCCTGGAGACCCTCACCAACAACCTGACCGCCCAGCTCGCGCTGGCCTCGATGCGCTCCGGCGCCGCGGCACCGACGCTCAACATCAGCTGAGAGCGTGCGCCCTACGCCGCAACCCGGTACGGCTCGAACCCGGTCCGCTCCAGGAACACCCCGAGCGCTTCCACGCACCCCGCGTCGATCCGGACGCCCGCCTCGCGTCCCAGGATGTCCATCACCTCCCCCTCGGACAGGTCCTGGCGATACGGGCGTTTGGCCGCCAGCGCCTCGTACATGTCCGCCACGACCAGCACACGCTCGGGCAGGCTCAGCTCCGCCCCGCGCAGCCCGCGGTGGTACCCGCTCCCGTCCAGCTTCTCGTGGTGGCGGGCCGCGAGCTCGGCGATCGGTTCGAAGCACGCGGCCCGCGACAGGATCCGGTGCGTGTGGGCCGGGTGCTCGCGCAGGCGCGCGAACTCCGCCTCGGTCAGCCGCCCGGGCTTGTCCAGGACCGCGTTGCTCACCCCCAGCTTGCCGATGTCGTGCAGCAGCCCGGCCCGGCGCAGCCCGGTGAGTTCCCGGGCGCCCAGCCCCATCACGCGACCGATCCCCACCGCCACGTCCGACACGCCCTGGGAGTGGCACGCCGTCCACGGGCTCTTGGCGTCTACCACCTGCGAGAACGCGCCGCACAGGCGGTCGATGGTCGCCTCGTCGGCGTGCAGCGCCATCCCGCGCGGCTCGAACCGGGCGACGTGCCGGCGCTCCTGGCCGCTCATCACGTCCATCCAGAACGGCGTGTCCTCCGCGATCGACTCGAACGCCCGCACCAGGTCCGGATCGAACCAGGACGTGCGTCGGGCCCGCACGATCTGCAGCGCCGCCGCGAGCCCGTAGCGCGTCAGGAAGACCTCCGCCGTCTGCGACACGCTCAGGATCCGGGCCAGCAGCGGGATCTCCTCGCCCCGCAGCCCGTCCGGGTGGCCCCTGCCGTTCCAGTGCTCGTCGAGGTTCCGGATCGCCTGCACCGCCTCCTCGGGCAGGTCCAGGTCGCGAGCGATCAACGCCCCGCGCTCGCACCGGATCTTGATCAGCTCCTTCGCCCCCTTCGTCCCCGAGACCGCCACGCTCAGGAACCGGCGGAGCCGCTCAAGGGGCGAGCCGGACGGGGCCACGCTCTTGATGATGTACGGCAGCGACTTGAGCACGCTCTGCCAGTCCGTGAACTTGAACCCGTGCTTCACACGCTGATCGTCGGCCCCGAAGAGATAGCAGATCTTCGCGGCGTTGCTCGAGCAGCCCAGGTCCTTGAGCAGCAGCGCGTAGAACAGCGCCGACCGGCGCGACTCGCTCAGCCCGATCTCTTCGCCGAGGCGCATCCCGATCATGCACGCCCGGACCGCGTGCCCCTCGGGCTGGCCCTCGGTGATGTCCAGCGCGTACGACAGGGCCCCCACCACCTCCGACAGCGCCACGCGCTCGCCCCCGAGCGCCTCGCCCAGCCCGGACTGTCCGTTCGTGCCCACGACGTGGTCATCGAGCCGTGCCGCCCGCGCCTGCAGCGGGATCACACACGCGCCGAACGCTCGGCCTCCCCCAGGCCGCACACACCACGCCGGCAGAAAAAAGCCCGGGGCGTGGGCCCCGGGCCTCGAATCCGGACATCGATGAGAGGAATGCGCCGCGGTTCAGGCCGACGCCCCGGCCCCCTCCAGCGCGTTGGCGTAGTCGTCCTCGGGGCGCATCCCGACGAACTTCTCCGTCACCTCGCCGCCCTTGAAGACCAGCACCGTCGGGATGCTCTGGATCCCGAACTTCTGGCCAAGCTCCGCCTGGCTGTCCACGTCCACCTTCGCCACCACCGCCTTGCCCTCGAAGCGGTCGGCCAGGGCGTCGATGGTCGGGCCGAGCGCACGGCAGGGGCCGCACCACTCCGCCCAGAAGTCCACCAGCACCGGCTTGTCGCCGTTCACGGTGTCCTGAAAGTTCTCCGTCGTCAGATGCACGACCTTGTCGCTTGCCATTGCTGTGCTCCTTCCGTCATGTCGGGCGTTGCCGCCCGCGTTGTTTCGTGCCGTGTGTCCGTGTGCACAACCGCTCACGGACCCGTGCTCTTCCCCGCCCCCGATCCGTCGTCCTCCGGGGCACCATAGCCCCTTTCCTCGGGCCCGAGCGGGCCCCACCACGTCCAGTGCGACGACCCGCACCCGCACTCGGTGTCCCAGGTCTCCACGCCCGCGTGCATGTTGCCGGGGGGGAGCTCGGGCTCGCGACCGTCCATCACGCACCCCCTTCCGCGGCTCCGGTGCGCGGTTCGACCCGCTCACGCAGGAACCGGAGCATCAGGTCCGCGATCAGCTCGCCGTCCTCCTCGAGCGCGAAGTGCCCGGTGTCGAGCAGGTGCAGCTCCGCGTCGGGCAGGTCCCGCAGGTAGGGCAGGGCCCCCTCGGCCGGGAAGATGAAGTCGTTCTTGCCCCACGTGATCAGCGTCGGGGGCTGGTGCTCGCGGAAGTACGCCTGCCAGGCCGGGTACAGCGGGGGATTGGTGCCGTAATCCAGGAACAGGTCCAGCTGCACCTCGCTGTTGCCGGGGCGGTCGAGCAGGGGCTGCACCACCAGCCAGTTGTCCGGGCTGATGGCGTCGGGCTCGCGTGTCCCGTGCTCCCACTGCCAGACGGTGGCCTCCAGGGTCAGCAGGCCGCGCAGCGCGTCACGGTTCTCATCGCTCGGATCGGCCCAGTACGCCCGGATCGGATCCCAGAACTCGCGGAGCCCCTCCTCATAGGCGTTGCCGTTCTGCACCACCAGGCCGGCCACCCGCTCGGGCTGGGCCGAGGCGATGCGGTACCCCACCGGGGCCCCGTAGTCCATGACGTACAGCACGTACCGCTCGGCCCCGACGCGGTCGAGCAGGGACTGCGTGATCGACGCCAGACGGTCGAAGGTGTACTCGAACTCGTCGGCGGGCGGGGCGTCGCTCAGGCCGAACCCCGGAAAGTCGGGGGCGATCACGCGGTACTCGCGGCTCAGCGCCGGGATCAGGTCCCGGTACATGTGGCTCGACGTCGGGAAGCCGTGGAGCAGCACCACCACGGGCCGCTCCCGGCCTCCCGCGTCCCGCATATCGCCCGGGGCGCTCTCGCGATAGAACACGTTCACGCCGTCGATCTCGAGCGTGCGCCGGTACACCGGACGCTCCGTCTCGACCGTGCGCTCAACCGACACGCCGGCGTGCGTGACCGCCGTCCCGGTGTGCGTGCCCGCCGCCTGCGTCAACCCGGCCACGCCCGCGAGCGCCGCCGCCGTTCCCGTCCAGACCGTGCGATTCATCTCCAGCCCTTCCAGTCGTTCGTGTGTGCCCGCGGGCGGCGTGCCCGCGGCGCTGAAACTCCCCGGACCGGCCTCCCGGGCCGGGGAATGTGTCGTGTGGTTCGGGGGCCCACCCCGTGCATCCGGAGCCCGGATACGCGTGGGCGGAGGCGGTCAGACGCCGATCGCCTCGTCGATCTCGACCTTCGGGAAGTCGATGTCGGTCTCGATCGCGTGGTTCAGGTAGTTGGTCAGGATGTTGGCGACCACGACCGTGATGATCTCGAGGATCTGGCCGTCGTTGAAGCCCGCCTCGCGGACCGAGGCGAAGTCCGAGTCCTCGACGAAGCCGCGCTTCGCGACCACGGCCCGGGCGAAGTCCAGGGCGGCCTGGGTCTTGGCGTCGCTGGCCTCGCCCTTGAGGTTCCTGGCCAGCTCGTCGCCCGAGACGCCGGCGCCCTTGCCGATCGCGGTGTGGGCGCTGGCGCAGTACCCGCACCGGTTGGCCCCGGCGACGGCGACCGCGATCTGCTCGCGGAAGCCCGCCGAGAGGCTGGCCTCGCCCAGCGTGTCGCCCAGGGCGAGGTAGGTCTTGAGGACCGCGGGAGAGTGGGCCATGGTGCCCAGCAGGTTGGGAACCTTGCCGATCTTCTTCTTGACGCCGTCGAGCAGCTCCTTCTGGGTGCCGGTGGCGGACGCGTGGTCAACGGGGGTGATGCGGGGCATGGTGGATCTCCTGAGTGTGCCCATCCGGGCCGTGTGTCTGTCTCCGCCGGACGCTCCGGCTGGTTCATGGAGAACTATACCGATCGGTCTATCTATTTCCGAGTTGGTCAAAAATCTTCGGCAGGAACAAAATTGTCCGTTCGCGTGCTATATAGACCGATCATTCCGTATAGTATTGGAGTCACCATGACCACCACCAAGACCTCTACCCGACGCGATGACCTCATCCAGGCCGCCAACCGCCTCTTCATGGCGCACGGCTACCACGCCACGGGCATCGACGCCATCCTCAAGGAGGCCGGCGTCAGCCGCATGACCCTCTACAACCACTTCAAGTCCAAGGACGAGCTGATCCTGGCCAGCCTGCGGCACCGGCACGAGCAGTTGCTGGGGCAGATCGAGGAGGCCCTGAGCGCCGCCCCGCCCGACCCGCTCGACCGGCTGCTGGCGATCGTGGACTTCCACGCCCGGTGGATCACCTCGCCCGAGTTCCACGGGTGCGCCTTCGTGAACGCGGCCGCGGAATTCCCGGATGCCGACTGCGCCATCCGCAAGCTCATCGCGTCGCACAAGCGTGACGTGGTGGCGCTGATGGCGCGTGAGGCCCGCAGCGCGGGGCTGGACCGGCCCGAGGCGCTGGCCGAGCGTGTGCACCTCGTGCTCGAGGGGGCGATCTCCGCGTCGCTGTCGACCACGGCGCCCTGCGCGATGGTGCCCAACGCCCTCCCGCCCGACGAGGCCGCGTCCCACGCCCGGGCCGCCTGCGAGATCCTCATCGAGCGCGCGTTCGAGTCCGCCCCGGCGCGCACGCCGGACGCGCCATGATCGAGCCCGACCCGAGCGACCCCGGCTCGACCCTGCTGCACGTGAAGGCCGTGCCGGGCGCCTCGCGCGACCAGATCGTGGGCCCGATGGACTTGCCCGATGGGCGGAGGTTGAAGATCAAAGCCAGCGCCCCGGCCGAGTCGGGCAAGGCCAACAAGGCCATCGAGAAGCTGATCGCGGCTCACCTTGGGCTTCCGGCGAAATCGGTGACACTGACCAGCGGCCCGACGAACCCGCTCAAGACGTTCCGGATCGAGGGGGTCAGCATGCAAGACCTGCGGGCCCGGCTCTGACGAGCCCGGAGCGCGAGCGACGGGGCCGTGTCTTGTGATTCTCTCTCCGCGGGAGAAGGCGTCCGCGCAGCGGTCGGATGAGGGTCCGTCACGGGATGCATGACCCATTGCACACCACACGCCTGGTGCCGTGCTTTGACCCGAAGGGCAAAGCACGCGGGCACGTGCAGAACCGCCTCCGCCCTCCGGGCCGAAGGCGGGCACCGGCATCGTTCTCATCCGACCCGGCTGCGCCGCCCCCCCAAGCCACCTTCTCCCGGAGGGAGTAGGGGCTTGACCCGAGTCAGAAGGTCACAGCGGGTCTCATGGGATGGCGCCCGGGGCCTTTCATCGCTCCCTCCACTACCCTTGTCGCGATGCCGTCTTCGCTTACAACTCGCCTGCAGTCCGACGAGGCCAGCGTTGCCGTGATCGGTCTCGGCTATGTCGGCCTGCCGCTGGCGGGTGCGTTCGCTCGGGCGGGCGTCCGCACCATCGGGCTCGACACCGACCCGGCCAAGGTCGAGGCCCTGAAGTCCGGGCGCGACTACCTCACTCACCTCGGCCCGACCTTCGCGCGCGACCTGATGGGTACCGGGCGGTTCACCCCGACCACCTCGTACGCCGAACTGGACGGGGCCGACGCGGTGCTGATCTGCGTGCCCACGCCCCTGCACGCCGACCGCACGCCCGACCTGGGGGCCGTGGAGCGGACCGCCTCGGACCTGAGCGCCGCCCTGGCCACCCCGCGCGAACGCCTGATCGTGCTCGAATCGACCGTGTACCCGGGCGTGACGCGCACCGTGCTCGCCCCCGCGTTCGCCGGCGTGCCCGGCACGACGCACATCGCCTACTCCCCGGAGCGTGAGAACCCGGCCCCGCCCGGCTCGGGCGCGATGCCGACCACCGCGATCCCGAAGCTCGTCGCGGGGCTCACGCCCGAGGCAACCGGGCTCGCCACGGCGTTGTACGCACGCGCGTTCGAGTCGCTGGTCCCGTGCGAGACGCCCGAGATCGCGGAATCCGCCAAGCTGCTGGAGAACCTGTACCGGGCCGTGAACATCGCGCTGGTGAACGAGGTGAAGACCACGCTGCTGGAACTGGGGATCGACCCGCACGCGGTGATCGAGGCCGCGGCCACCAAGCCGTTCGGCTTCCAGCGTTTCGACCCCGGCCCCGGGCTGGGTGGGCACTGCATCCCGATCGACCCGTACTACCTCGCCCACGTCGCCAGGCAGACCGACCACCCGGCCCGCTTCGTCGAGCTCGCGGGCGAGGTGAACCACGCCATGCCCGAGTACGTGGTGCGGCGCACGCTGGACGCTCTGCGGGCACGCGGGACCGAGCCCTCGGGCGCGAGCGTGCTGGTATTGGGGCTCGCGTACAAGAAGAACATCGACGACGTGCGTGAGTCGCCGGCCTTCCCGATCATCCAGCTTCTGCAAAGTGCCGGCTGCCGCGTGGATTATCACGACCCCCACGTGCCACGCACGCACGCGATGCGCCACTACGACGTGGACCTGGAATCGGTGCCGCTGACACCCGAGGACCTTGCCACGCGCGACGGCGTGGTGATCGTGACCGATCACGACGCCATCGACTACGCGATGCTGGGAGCCTGCGCGGGGCTGATCGTGGACACGCGGAATGCGATGGCACGGGTGGAGTGCCCCACGAGCACGATCGTCAAAGCCTGACCCCCATCTCGATTCCCGGTGCCCGCCTCCGACCCGCCGGGCGATGGCGGCCTTGGGCGCCCCCACACCCCTCGTGCTTCGCCCTTCGGGTCGAAGCACGGCACCCGGCCCCCTCGTGCTTCGCCCTGCGGGTCGAAGCACG
>JBICID010000048.1:0-13444 GCA_043101615.1 Phycisphaerales bacterium JB040
GACACCGCCGTCCCGCTGGTCTACGCCTGCATGGACCTGGCCCGCAAGATCAACGCCGTGCGCCACGGCGGCCGGCCCCGCATGTGGCCCCAGCACCGGGCTCAGGCGATCGGGGCCGCGGCGAGGCGTCTGTCCGCGTCTGCCGCGGCCGACCTGCTCGCCGCCGCCGTCGACGCCGACCGGGCCCTCAAGACCGGCCGGGGCGACAGCGAGCGCCTGCTCGAGTCGCTGGCGCTCCGTTTCACAAGCGCGCTGCGGGCGTAGTCCGATGACACCAGCCGGGGCAGGAGGCCCCGGAACTGGTGGCAGGAGGCCGATATGCGCGCCCACGGACTGGGACTGGTGGTCTGCACGCTGGCCGGCGCGTGGATCTCCGGGTGCGCCTCGCAGCCCGCCCCCGTGGACAACAGCCTCGATCGGCTGCTCAGCGACACTGGCGATGCCGCGCCCCCCGCCCCGCCGCCGACGGGCGCCAGGCCAGCGTTCGACCTTGAAGCCCGGATGAACGAGGTGACGATCGCCCTGGAAGAGGCGCTCAGCGCGACACCCGCCACGGCCGAGCAGCAGCCCGGCGACGAGCCCGCGCCGGCCGCCGCGCCCGCTGATCCCGACTCGGCGAAAGAGCCAGCCTCCGGCGCCGCGGCGGCTGAGGGGGCGCCCGATGTCGCCGAGTCGCCATCCATCGACGACATCCCCACAAAACAGCTTGCCGAGGCCCTCGCCCAGCGGATGTGGAGCGAGGCGGGGCAGGACCCCTTCGGGACCGCCGTGACACTCTCGTTCCTTGAGAGCTACTTCCAGCTCGGCGCCGGGGCCGATCTCGGCGCCTCGGGAGATCGCATCTACCGGCGCCTGACCCCGGGCCAGCGCCAGACCCTCAACGCCATGCGTCACCTCGCCCACGAGACGCTCCGCGGCGAGGCCAGCAGCGGCGAGACCGGCCCTGCCGCGGATGTGCTCGACGGGCTGGTCTTCACCCTGTGGGACCGCGACCCCGTCCGGATCGGGCGGGTGGCGCTGTGCGAGGAGGTCCGCCGCTTCGGTGACTACGACGAGCTTCCCTCGACCCGCTTCCAGGCCGGCGAGACCGCCCGTATGGTCGTCTACGCAGAGCTCGACCGCTTCCGCAACGCGCCCCAGGGCGCTGGCTGGCGGGTCGACCTGAGCCTGGAGATCAACATCTTCAGCGACGCCGGGCGGACACTGGTGTGGCGCATGCCCGAGACGTCCTACGCCCTGGAGTCGAGCCGGCGGATCCGGGATGTGTTCGTTCCCGCCCTTGTGGAGCTGCCGCCGACGCTTGGGGCGGGGCGCTACGCCCTGAAGGTCATCGTGCGGGACCGGTCCGATGGCTCGGCCGATGAGCGGATCATGCACGTCGATCTGGTCGCCGATCCGAGGCTCCGATAACAAGAATTGCACCGAGCGCTGCCAGATCGGCAGCGGGCCGGCAAAAAGCCCGGGAATGTGGCGGCGACGCCCGCGAGTTTGCTGTGCCGGGAACCTCGCTGACAGCCCCCCAGAGGGATTGGACAATTGGCACGGTCCATGCTGCCGATAGCGGGGTGTGTTTGCGTGGCCTGCCCCGGCTCGTCGCCGGGACTGACCTAGCATATCCCGAACAGCCCTCCGGTGGGCGCGTCCGGAAACCGGCGCGAACCCAACCGGCGGACCGGTCGAACCCTACGACGGGGGGAAGCCGGGATCGGAGGTAGATCATGTTTGAGCGCTTCACCGATCGGGCCCGCAAGGTCATGGCCCTGGCCAACCAGGAGGCCCAGCGGTTCAACCACGAGTACATCGGGACCGAGCACATCCTGCTCGGGCTCGTCAAAGAGGGCTCCGGCGTCGGCGCCAACGTGCTGAAGCACCTGGATGTGGACCTGCGCAAGGTCCGCCTCGAGGTCGAAAAGCTCGTCAAGGCCGGCCCCGAGATGGTCACGATGGGCAAGCTGCCCCAGACCCCGCGGGCCAAGAAGGTCATCGAGTACGCCATCGAGGAGGCCCGCAACCTCAACCACAACTACGTGGGCACCGAGCACCTGCTGCTCGGGCTGCTGCGCGAGCACGACGGCGTCGCCGCCCAGGTCCTGATGAACCTCGGCCTCAAGCTCGAGGAGGTCCGCGAGGAGGTCCTCAACCTGCTCGGCGCCGGCGGCGAGAGCGAGGGCGAGGCCGCCCTGGCCGGGGGCCCGTCCTCCGAGGGCTCGGCGCGCGGCAAGGGCAAGAGCAAGACGCCCGCGCTGGACTCGTTCGGTCGCGACCTGACCGAGCTGGCCAAGGAGACCAACCTGGACCCCGTCATCGGGCGGGCCAACGAGATCGAGCGCCTCACGCAGGTGCTGTGCCGTCGCACCAAGAACAACCCGGTGCTGCTGGGCGAGGCCGGCGTGGGCAAGACCGCCATCGTCGAGGGGCTGGCCCAGCGCATCGTCGCGGGCGACGTCCCCGAGATCCTGCACGACAAGCGCCTGGTCGTGCTCGACCTGGCGATGATGGTCGCCGGCACCAAGTACCGCGGCCAGTTCGAGGAGCGCATCAAGGCCGTGATGAACGAGGTGCGCCGCGCCAAGAACGTCGTGCTGTTCATCGACGAGCTGCACACGCTCGTCGGCGCCGGCGGCGCCGAGGGCGCCATCGACGCGTCCAACGTGCTCAAGCCCGCGCTGGCGCGGGGCGAGATCCAGTGCGTCGGCGCCACCACCTTCGACGAGTACCGCAAGTACATCGAGAAGGACGCGGCCCTGGCCCGGCGCTTCCAGGCGATCACCGTCGAGCCGCCGAGCACCGAGCAGGCCGTCGAGATCCTCAAGGGCCTCAAGGACAAGTACGAGGAGCACCACCGCGTCACGATCACCGACGAGGCGATCCGGGCCGCGGTCGAGCTCTCCGGGCGCTACATCACCGGGCGAGTGCAGCCGGACAAGTCGATCGACGTGATCGACGAGGCGGGCGCCCGCGTGCGTATCAAGGGCATGACCAAGCCGCCGAACCTGGCGGACATCGAGGCGGACATCGAGCGCCTGACGATCGCCAAGGACGAGGCGGTGAAGGGCGCCGACTACGAGAAGGCCGCGGAGCTGCGCGACCAGGCCGAGAAGCTGCGCAAGCAGAAGGAAGAGATCCAGGCCGAGTGGCGCAACAAGCAGCAGGAGTCCTCGGGCATCGTGGACGAGGAGATCATCGCCGAGGTGGTCTCCAAGATGACCGGCGTGCCGCTGCAGAAGCTCGAGAAGGAGGAGGCCCAGCGCCTGCTCCAGCTCGAGGCGGAGCTGCACAAGAAGGTCATCAGCCAGGAGGAGGCCATCAAGGCCATCTCCAAGAGCATCCGTCGCGCCCGCGCCGGCCTGAAGGACCCGAAGCGCCCGATGGGCAGCTTCATCTTCGTCGGCCCCTCCGGCGTCGGCAAGACGCTGCTCTCCAAGGCCCTGGCCGAGTTCATGTTCGGCGACGAGGACGCCCTCGTGCACATGGACATGAGCGAGTACATGGAGAAGCACACCGTCTCCCGCCTGGTCGGCGCGCCCCCCGGGTACGTCGGCTACGAGGAGGGCGGCCAGCTCACCGAGGCCGTGCGCCGACGCCCCTACTCGGTGCTGCTGCTCGACGAGGTCGAGAAGGCCCACCCGGACGTGTTCAACATGCTCCTCCAGATCATGGAGGAGGGTCGCCTGACCGACTCGTTCGGACGCCACGTCGACTTCCGCAACACCGTGATCATCATGACCTCGAACATCGGGGCGGACCTGATCAAGGGCGGCGGGGGTTTCGGCTTCCAGAAGCGCACCAGCGAGGTGGACTACGACAACATCAAGTCGATCCTGATGAAGGAGATCGAGCGGTTCTTCCGCCCCGAGTTCATCAACCGGCTCGACGACGTGATCGTCTTCCACCCGCTCACCAAGGCCGACCTGGTCGAGATCGTCGAGTTCGAGACCGGCAAGGTGTCCAAGCGCCTCCAGGAGCAGGGCTTCCGCCTCGTGCTCGACCAGGCCGCCAAGGACTTCCTCATCGACAAGGGCTACAACCCCGACTTCGGCGCCCGCCCCCTGCGTCGCGCCATCGGCACCTACATCGAGGACCCGCTCTCCGAGATGCTGCTCGCCGGCGAGTTGCACGCCAAGAACCTGATCCGGGTCACCCGCGCCGGCGAGGAGGACAAGCTCTCCTTCGAGCCCGAGTGGGTCGAGCAGGCCGGCGACAAGGCCGGGCCCGAGCCCGAGCCCGCGGGGGCCGGCGCAGGCAACGGCGAGTCCTCCGACGCCCCGAGCACCTGACGCCCCATCCAGCGCATCCCGAAGCCCGCGCCCCGACTCGAATCGGACGGCGCGGGCTTTTTTCATGCGTACGGATCGGTTTCGTTGAAACATTCGATTTCTTTGCGTTCTCGCCGCGTCGCGCTTGACATCTTCGCAGGATTCTGACAAGGTATGGGTTGGGACTGCGTTTGTTCGGCCCGGTCCCATGCCCGGCAGGCGGGGTGAGAGAGAGCGCCCCACCACAGACCGACACGTTCGGTCGCGGCCACCAGCCGCAACGCCGGGCACAACGCGAATCCGTACTGATTTTGGTTCGAGAGGGCGTGCCACAGTGGTGTGCCCTCGCTTGTGTATGACAGAGAGTTTCAGAGAGAACTCGCACATTAGAGAGGAAGACGAATGAACCGTTCCATGAACACGGCCGCGATCGCTGCGCTCACCATGCTCGCCGGGACCGCCAGCGCCCAGGCCAACTTCAGCCTCGGCTCCTTCAACGTGGACGACTTCGGGGTCGACATCGATCTCAACGGCGGCTCCGTCGCCGCGGGCACCTACACCTCGTACACCGTCTCCGTGGACTGGACCGCCGGCGTCGGCGGGCCGTGGTCCAGCGAGGCCATCTGGGCCCTCACCGACGACGGCGTCTTCTCGGGCTTCCCCAGCGTCTTCTACGCCGACCCCGGCCCCGCCGGGAACGCGGCCAACGACGGCAACCCCGTCACCCTCACCTGGAGCGGGCAGTTCCAGCAGCAGAACGTCGAGGTCGGCCTGGCCGGGCAGAACTACGAGGGCGGCGACCCGCTCTTCTTCAACGCCCTGCAGACCTTCGCCGGCTCCTCCGCCACCTGGAGCAACGTCGAAGTCACCCTGGGCTTCGACTCCACCGCCGCCCAGACCTTCTCCGAGTCCTTCGCCACCGGCACCACCGCCACCGGAGCCATGTGGGACCGCCCCGTCGGCGTCGGGCCCGGCATCTCCGGCCTCGGGCCCGTGATGTACCAGCGCAAGGAGTTCCAGGTCGATCAGACCGGCGTCTACGACCTCGCCTCCATCACCCCCAACCACGACGGCTATCTCCACATCTACGAGGGATCCTTCAACCCCAACTTCCAGCTCACCAACCTCCTCGGAGGCGGCGACGACGGTGCCATCCTCGGGCTCGGCAGCTCCGTCGTCGAGGGCCTCACCCTCACCGCCGGCCAGACCTACGTCGCGGTCGTCTCCGGATTCGCGCTCGGCGAGGAGGGACGCTACTCCCTCAACGCCCTCGGCCCGGGCAACGTCTTCATCGTCCCGGCGCCCGCCGGCGTCGCCATGCTCGGCCTCGGAGGCCTGCTCGCGACCCGCCGCCGCCGCTGATCGCTCAACCTCCCGCGGGCGCGCCCACCGGCGCGCCCGCGCCGTGCACCCGAACCGGGCCCGCACCCCCCGCGTACACTCCGCGGTCATGCCCGTCATCCTCCGATGGTTCCTGCGTCTCGGCCCGCTCAACCCGATCGCGGTGCGCCTCGTCGAGAACGGCTCACGACGCACCAAGCACATGTACGTCCGCTCGGCCTACCTCGCCGTGCTCATACTCGTGCTGCTCTGGTCGCTCGTCGTCAAGGCCTCCGAGGACGAGATGGGCTACCGCGAGCTCGCGGCCGCGGGCGCCTCCAGCTTCATCGGCATCGCCTACCTCCAGATCGGCCTCATCTGCGTCATCGCCCCCGTCTTCATGGCCGGGGCCATCGCCAGCGAGTCCAACCCAAAGACCTGGGACATCCTGCTCACCACCCCAATGAGCCAGGCCGAGATCGTGCTCGGCAACCTCTTCGGACGCCTCTTCTTCATCCTCGCCCTGCTCTTCTGCTCGCTCCCGCTCTTCGCGCTCACCCAGTTCTTCGGCGGCGTGCCGGGCGGCTCGATCTTCACCAGCTACCTCATCGCCGCGTGCGCCGCGACCCTCGTCGGAGCCATCGCGATCGCCCTCTCCGTGTCCCGCCTCGCGGGCCGGCGCGCCGTCTTCGCCTTCTACATCTCCGTCGTCACCTACCTCGCCGCGACGTGGGCCGTGGACCGCTTCATGGTCGGCGCCGGCATGGGCGCCGGGCCCGCGGGCGACGGCGTCACCATCGTCACCGCGGTCAACCCCTTCCTCGCCCTGCACGCCCTGCTGAACCCCGCCAGCTACCCGCGCGCCACCGACGGCAGCCTCTCGGGCCTCGGCGCCTTCCTGCTCGAGACGCCCGTCACCGCCTGGTGCGTCCTCAGTCTCGCCGGCTCCCTGCTGCTCATGGGCGCCAGCACCTTCACCGTCCGCGCCGGCGGGCTCGCCACGCTCGCCCAGACCACCAGCGGCGTCCCCTGGTACCGCAGGATGTTCGGCCTCGGCGCCGCCAACGCCATCGAGCGACCCCCGCGCGAGGTCTGGCGTAACCCCATCGCCTGGCGCGAGGCCGCGGCCCGAAACGCCACCCTCGGCAAGATCCTCGCACGCTGGGCCTTCGTCGGCGCAGGCCTCCTGCTCGCCGTCGCCATCGTCGTCCTCTTCGATTCCGACCCCACCATCCCGACGAGCACCTTCCGCTTCCTGGTGCAGGCGGTCGTTTGGACAGAGGTCACCGTCATCGCCCTCGTCGCGATCAACATGGCCGCGTCCGCCGTCAGCCGCGAACGCGAGGACGGCACGCTCGACCTCATCCTCACCACGCCCATCACGCCCGGTGTCTACCTCACCGGCAAGCTGCGCGGCCTGGTCGCCTACCTGCTCCCCATGATCGCGGTCCCCGTCTTCACCATCGGCCTCGCCGGGCTCTACGCCCTGACCGACGGCCTGCAGCGCACCGGAGGCATCGGCGTCACGACCGCCACCCCCGGCGGGCCGAGCATCTCCACGCCCGCCGTGCTGCCCGAATCGATCCTGCTCGCCCCGCTCGTGCTGATCCCGTTCGTCGCGTTCTGCGTGATGGTCGGCCTGCAGTGGAGCCTGAAGAGCAAGGGCTCGCTGAGCGCCGTCATCGCGACCGTCGCCATCGTCGGCGTCGTCTCCGGCACCATCGGCCTGTGCGCCTGGAACGCCGGCGCGAGCCTCCCCGGCCTCGGCCCCTCGCTCGTACCGCTCAGCCCCGCGAGCCTCGTCGGCGCACTCGTCAGCCCCGAGACCTCGATGTACGAGACCGTCACCGGCTCCACCGGAGGCCTCACCGCGGCCCGCATCGCGCTGGCCATCGGCGCCGCGATCAGCGCCGGGCTCTACATCGCGATCGTGTACGGCATCCACGCAAGCGTCACCAAGAACTTCGACATGACGGTGCGGAAACTGGCGGGCACGAGCTGATGTCGGGATACGCCGATTGGCTTCGCTCGCCCGGATGGCGTCGCTCGGCCGGCATGTCGCTCGCGGAGCGGAACCGACGTATCGAGCAGATGACGGTACCTGACGACCCGTCGCCCAAGTATCTGCGGCGAGTGTGCAAGGAATACTTGAGCCCCGACGACACCACGCACCGGTTGGCAAAGGCTGCACTCGAATTGCTGGGCAACAAGGCCGACACAGAACTGTTGCGTTTGCTTGAGAAGAAGAAAGTCAGGCCACCTCAAAACCGGGAATCGCTCGGGCTGTGGGACGAGCCGCCATTCGATCGAGTTTGCGAAAGGTTGGCGGAGAACCGCAACGGGGGTGTGCTGCCGTACTTGCTCCCCTTACTACGATCCAGTGTGAGTAAGGACCGGCAGTTCGCGGCTCGCAACATCGCGCAGACAGGCCTGTCTGCGGCAACAGACCATGTGCTTCGGGTGATCGACGGGAGCGATAAGTACGCACGGAGCCGAGCGCTTTTGGGAATCCCGCGCGATGGGGTCGATGAGGACTTCCGGTCGCGGATCTTCGATCGCCTAGCCCGCGAAGCCGTCACCGCCCAGAGAGCATCGGATGACAAGGAATGGTTCTCGGCGATGGTGAGTCTCGATCAGGAACGGGCTCGCGAGCTGTTTTCTCGCCCGGAGGTGCTGGCGACGCGAAATGCCCGGCTCGTAGACCTGCTCGGCGCGTGCCTCTGGACCGGGCACAATCAACCCGCGCTGCGGATCGAGCGCGAACCACTGGAGCGCGTCCTGCTTGAGTTGCTCCCTCAAATCGAGGACCATTCGGGCAAGCCGGGATACGCGGTGACATACTCCTTCCTTCATGGACTCGCCATTCTTGGGCAGCATCATCACGGCCCAGTCTTGGAACGCTGCATCGCTGCAGGGCTGAATTCGCCCGAAGATAGGGTTCGTGCCGAAGCCGCCGAGGCCTGGATGCGTACAAAGGGCCTGCCCGGGTACGACATCGCTCATGGCGTGCCTGCGACGTGCCCCTCAGTGCTCGGGCCGATCTCCGCGGTACTGTCGAGTCACGTGCGGATCGAATCGTCGGGCATCGTGGGCTGGGTCGAGTCCTACGGGTATCAAGCAAACAAGGTGATCGGGCGGATCCGTGATCTTGGCGCGACCGATATGGCTGAGGCATTGGAAGAGGCGATGCGGCTCATGAATCCGAAGAATCTCGAATTCACTCGCGACGAATTGCTCACTCGCGCCGCCGAGTTCGTTGACAATCGCGAGCCGCTCGACCCGCTTGAAACGCGGATCTGGAAAGAGCCCCAGCCTTTGGCACCATTGATCGTGCGATACATCGAGTCGAATCTTGACGAGGTGCGGGCTGCCTATGAAGAACGAGATCTCGACGACTGATCAAAACTGCCGGGCGCCCCGAAGACTGCGCAACCTTCCTCGGGTCTGATCAATCAGAACGTGGAGAAGGCTGCGCCGTCTCCACGCCACCCGAGCTATCCAGTACTAGCCCCGAGCGCAAGCGAGGGGTCTCCCTCTGCCTTGGGTATTCAACCCCCAACCCGCCCCGCCCGCCGCTCCAGGCTCTCCATCAACCGCATGAACAGGTTCGGGTTCTCCGCCACGCTGTTGTTCAGAGAAATCACCGCCGTGCCCGCGTCGCGGTCCAGGATGATCATGTTCATGAACCCCGGCAGCATGCCCGCGACCAGCACGCGCCCGTCGTCGTCCTCGCCGAATCCCGTGAACAGCAGGTCCGTGCTTTCGGCGCTCAGCAGCTCGCCCCCCAGCAGCGCGAGCGCCAGCCTCTCCAGGTCTCCGATGGTCGACTCCAGCCCGCCCGAGCTGTACCGCATGTCGATCGCGAAATCAGGCCCTCGCTCAATGCCACCACCCGCCCGCTGGTGCCCCGCCGCACGCGGCGGCTCGCCCAGCGACTCGGGGCCCATCCCCGTCGAATCCAAACCCGCCGGCACAAACACCAGCGACCGCACCGCCTCGGCGTACGGCTCCCCCGTGACCGACTCCACGATCGCCCCCAGCACCCAGTACCCCAGGTTCGAGTACGACGACGCCCCGCCCGGGCGGCCCTCGAGCGCCACGCCCCCGTGCTCGTCCAGGTACGGGCCCGCGAAGCCGCCCGCGTCGAACTCCACGCCCACGTCCGGGCGCCCGTGCAATTCACGCGGCAGGCCGGACGTCATCGCCAGCAACTGCCCCACCGTCACCCGGTCAGCCCACGACGCATCGAACGCCGGCCGATGCTGCGAAACCGTGTCGTCCAGCGAGAGCTCGCCCGCGTCCACCAACCGCAGCACCGCGACCTGCGTGAACAGCTTCGTGAGCGACGCGATGCGGAAGCGAGTGTCGCGCGTGATCACCTCGCCATCCGGCTCCACCAGCAGCCCGTCGCACGACTCGTGCACGATTTCGCCCCCCGCGATCACCGCGACGCACCCATGCAGCGTGCCGCGCTCGCGTGCACGCTCGATCGTGCCCTCGAAATCGTCCTGGGCGAGCGAGTGGGCCGTGCAGCCAACCAGCAGCGACAGCGCGGCCGCGCCGGACGAGAGTGTCCGCGTGAGCATGGGCGTCTCCTGTAAGGAACGAACGTGGTTCGGAATGTGTGTTCCGACCAGCGCCGCATTCGTTTCGAGAATCGCACGCCCGCGAACAAAATTCACACACACCCGCGACACGGAGAAGATTCGTCGTCACGCACGCGACGCACAGGACTTTTACCAGCCGCGTGCGTGAGCACGCGGGGAGGTCATGAACCCACAACGACGCGCCCCTCCCCGGTTGCTCACGCAACCGGCTTGTTCAGAGCCCCCCCTCTTTCCGAGCCGCGGGCGTCCGCCCGCGGCTCCGCTCAACCGAGTACCGGACCCTCCACTCACCACGTGGAGTAGGCCGCGCAGTCTCCACGTTACCAGCCCCTTCTCCCCCACTGGGGGAGAAGGTGTCCGCGCAGCGGACGGATGAGGGGGTACAGGAACGATCCAGACTCGGCAACACCCCCCGTGGCGGGCTTCAACGTACGGCGCGATGTACGAACACCTGTTTACAGCGACTGAAATGCACTGATTTCATCCCCCTCACCCGACTCGCCTGCGGCGAGCCACCCTCTCCCCCAAGGGGGGAGAGGGAGCAAAGACACGCCAACTCAGAACTGCTTGCGCATCCGCGCGCTCGGAATATCCAACTGCCCCCGGTACTTCGCGATCGTCCGGCGTGCGATCTCGTACCCCTTGTCCTTCATCGCCTTCGCCAACGCCTCGTCGCTCAGCGGCTTGGCCTTGTCCTCCCCGTCCACCAGTTCCTGCAGCGCCGCCTTGAGCGCGCTCGAACTCACTTCCTCCCCGCTGTCCGTCGCCATGCCCTGCGTGAAGAACCCGCGCAGCGGCACCGTCCCACGCGGCGTCTCCAGCCACTTCTCGCTCACCGCGCGGCTCACCGTCGCCACGTGCACGCCCAGCCGGTCCGCCACCGTCTTCATCGGCAGCGGATTGAGCGCCTCGGGCCCGTAATCGAAGAACTCGCGCTGCTCGTCCAGCACCGCGTGGATCACCCGCAGCAGCGTGCTGCGCCGCTGCTCCACCGCGTCCATCAGCCACTGCGCGTTGCTCAGGTTCTTGCGCAGGAACTCACGGTCGCTCTTTTCGACCTTGCGGTCCTTGGCCATCAGCGCGTACTCGCGGTTGATCCGCACCTGGCTCATGCGGCTGTCGGTCAGGTACGCGACGTACCGGTCACCCTCCTCGTCGTACTCCACCACCGCGTCCGGGCGGATCGCCTCCGGGCTCTCGTCCACCAGCCGGCGCGCCGGTGACAGGCTCAGCCGACGCATCACGTCCAGCCCCTCGTTGATCTCGTCCAGGCTCAGCCCCGAGCCCGACGCGATCTTCGGCAGCCGGTTCTTCATCAGGTCCTCGAAGTGACGCGAGATCAGCGTCCGCGCGAACTCGATCGCCTCCGGCGTCCCGATCCGGGGCGGCTCCTCGTCCCGGGCCGCCTGATCCTCGATGGCATCCAACTGCAGCAGCAGGCACTCCGCCGCGTCGCGCGCCCCCACGCCGGCGGGCTCCAGCAGCAGCTGCACCGCCTTGAGCGCCAGCTCCCAGTCCGCGGCGCTCGGGTCCGCGTCCTTCACCGGCTGCGGGGCCCGGTCCGCGGCCTCCTCCAGGGGCGTCCGCAGGTACCCGTCGTCGTCGAGGAACTCGATCAGGTGCGTGCCGAGCGGGCGGAGCCGCTCTTCGACATCGACCAGCCCCCACTGCCCCAGCAGCTGGTCCGTCAGGCTGCCCGATCGCGCCTGGGCCTGGTTCATCGCGTCCTGCTTGGCGTCCCGCTCGCCCGCGAGGCGGCTGGGCGCGTGCGTCGGCTCGTGCTCGGGCGTCCGGTCGCGCCTGGGGGCGTCGTCGTCGTACTGGTTGGCCGCGCCGTCGGGGTCGGCATGCTCGAACTCGTCCAAGCGGGCGAAGTCGTCCTGATCGTTGCCGAAGTCGAGGTCTCCGCTCCCCGCCTCAGAGTCCGCGTCCGACCGCTCGCGAATCTCCGCGTCGGGGTCCGCCTGCACGTCCGCCATCTCGAGGGTGGGGTTGGACTCGAGCTCCTGCTCGATCCGCTCCTCCAGCTCCGCGAGCGGCATCTGCAGGATCTCCATCGACTGGATCATCCTGGGCGCCAGCTTCATCTGCTGGCCGAGCTTCATCGATTGGCTGGTGTCGAAACGCATCAACCTGCCTCGGCTCCGCCGGGTAGGGCGAAACGAACCGTTCCGCCGGAAGTGAGCGACCCCATTCACCCGGCATGAACCACGGGCAAATGTGGGGGGGGCGACTACTCCATCGCCCGCCGCCCCGTCAGTGCATCGGCCAGAACCGCCTTGTTGGCGTACTCAAGGCTGCCACCCGTCGGCAGACCCCGCGCCAACCGACTGACCTGCACCCCCCGGGTCCGCAATTGCTCCGCCAGGTACAGCCCGGTCCCATCACCCTCCACCGTCGGGTTCAGGCCCAGGATGACCTCCTCCACCTCGATCGAGCCCGGGTTCTGGCCCGGGTCGTCCACCCGCTCCAGCAGCCGGTCCACCGTCAGGTCGCCCGGCCCGATCCCGTCCAGCGGGCTCAGGTGCCCCATCAGCACGTGGTAGAGCCCGTTGTACATGCGGGTCTCCTCCAGCGCGATCAGGTCCTTGGGCTGCTCCACCACCAGCACGCGTGTCCGGTCACGCCGCTCAGACGCGCAGATCGGGCACGGCGAGGCATCGCACAGGCTGTAGCAGTAGGTGCAGTGGCGGACGGACTCCTTCACCGCCCGGATCGCCTCGGCCAGCCGGATCGCCTCGTCCCGGTCCGCCTTCAGCACGTGGAACGCCAGACGCTCCGCCCCGCGCCGCCCGATGCCGGGCAGACGGGTCAGCTCCTCCATCAGCCGATCCACGGCCGCGGGGTACGCCGACCCGGTGTTCCGGGCCCCGGTTTGACCTTCCTCTGGCATCGGGAAGTCTATTCCGCAGAGTCCGACAAGCCCCGAACGCTGGCAAGTCGGTTCACCATCAGATCCGAGCCGCGGGCGTGAGCACGCGGCCCCGCTCGACCGAACCCGGTCCCCATCTCGCTCGCCAGGGCGTGCCAATCGAGCCTGTGCCGCATCCCGCCCCTTCTACCCCACTGGGGGAGAAGGTGTCCGCAAAGCGGACGGATCAGGGGGAGCATGAACGGACCACGCACTCGCTCCGAATACCAGCCGCGTGCGTGAGCACGCGGGGAGGGCATAAACCCACACGCACGCGCCCCTCCCCGGTTGCTCACGCAACCGGCTGGTCTCGAAACCCCCCCTCTTTCCGAGCCGCGGGCGTAAGCACG
>JBICID010000049.1:0-46282 GCA_043101615.1 Phycisphaerales bacterium JB040
CAGGATCTCGTAGCCGCTCACCGGCGCCGAGTAGTCGAACTCGTCCCCGCCCTGCACCAGGCGCGCCTGCTCGTCCTTGTACTCGTTGAACCCCTCGATGATCCCGTCCACCAGCCAGAAGCTCTTGTAGCGGTACTCCGGGTCGGCCAGCCGACGCCAGGAATACAGCACGTCCTCGGCCACCAGCTCGCGCCCCTCCCCGCCCGGGAAGCAGGCGTCGTCGTGGAACATGATGCCGGGCTTGAGCTTGAACCGCCAGACCTTGCCGCCCTCGGTCACCTCGGGCATCTCCTCCAGCAGCAGCGGCTGGAGCTCCAGCGGTCGCTTCAGGTACTTGTACTCGAGCAGCGTCTCGTAGATCGGCGACGTGCACCGGTTCTCGTACGTCGTGGAGCCCGACACCGGGTACAGCGTGCCGGGGCCCGACGTTGTCATCGGGATCCGGATCACCTTCTCCTGGGCCCGGGCCGTGGGCGTGAGCGCCAGCGTGGGCAGGGCGGCCAACGCCGCCGCGAGGATTCCGATACGGTTCAGACGCAGTCTCACGATCGCACCCTCCTGGGCCCGCTGCGGGCTTGCGAGTACATCCCTCCCCCTCGGACCCGGACACACGCCGGGGTGCCGATCCTAGCGGGACCCGCCCCGCCCCTCAACCCCGAACGCTCACGGGCAAACCGGGCCACGGACCGGACTTCGAAGTCCCACCGCGACGCAGCGCCCCCGCCTGACGATAATCTCGAAGAATGCACCCCGATTCCGTCGCAAGCGACCCGACAGCCCCCGAAGACTCTGACTACGCGTCCTCGTTCGCCGGATGCGACTACCTCGCCCTCGCCCGACACCCCCGCCTGCTCGACGCCGCGACCGCGGCCGTCGCTCGCCACGCCCTCACCAGCTCCGCGAGCCGCACCACCACGGGGGACACCCGCGTGCACCAGTCCCTGGACCGGCGCCTGGCCGCGTGGACGGGGCACGAGGCAGGGCTCGTCGTCCCCGACGGCCTGATCGCCAACATCGTCGCCTGCCAGACCGCCCTCGCCCTGGGCATCCGCCGGGCACGACTCGCCCCGGGCTCGCACCGCAGCCTCGAGATCGCGATCCGGGCGTCCGGACTGACCCCGATCGAGCGGGGGAGCCCCCCGATTGAATCCGACGAGCCGGTCCTCTTTCTCACCGACGCCGTGTTCACCTCCACCGGGGCCATCGCGGACGTCCCCGCCCTGCTCGCGAGCCTGCCCACCCCGGGCAGCGTCCTGCTCCTGGACGACTGCCACGGCTTCCCAGTCCTCGGCGATGGGCGCGGCACGCGCGCCGAGTTCGCCATCACCGACCCACGCGTCTGGACCACCACCTCCCTGGCCAAGGGGATCGGCGCAGGCGGCGGCGCGTTCCTCGCGTCGAAGGACGCGATCGATCGCGCCTGGACGCACGCCGACGCCTTCGTCTGCACCACCCCGCCCTCGCCGGCGCTGGCCGGCGCCGCTCTCGCCTCGCTCGACCTGATCCAGAACGAGCCGGACCGAATCACACACCTGCAGGCCCTGTGCGCCGACCTGGCCGAGCGTCTCGCCGGGCTCGGCCTCGGCGACCACGAGCCCCGCACGCCGGTCTTCGCGATCGGCCTCGACGAGCACTCGATCGACCCGTTCCGGCACGCCGCGTCGGCCCATGCCGTGCGCGTGCCCGTGATGTCCTACCCGGGCGGCCCGGCCCCCCGCTACGCCCGCATCTCGCTCAACGCCTCCCACACACGCGCGGACCTGGACAGGCTGTGCGCAGCCCTCGAGGAGTGGCTCGATGCCCGATGATCGTGCCGACAGGCTCCGCTTCGCAGAGGAGATCGCCATCGAGGCCGGCCGGAAGACCCTCGAGTGGTTCAACACCCCCACGCTCGAAGCGGACACCAAGCGCGACGGCTCCCCGGTCACCGCGGCCGACCGCGCCGCCGAGCGACTCCTCCGAGACCGGATCGAGCGGGCCTACCCGGACGACGCCATCCTCGGCGAGGAATTCGACGATCGGCCGGGCACCTCGGGCTGGCGATGGGTCCTCGATCCGATCGACGGGACCAAGTCTTTCGTCCGGGGCGTTCCCCTCTACGGCACCATGGTCGCCTGCGAACGCGACGGCAGGGCCCAGATCGGCGTCATCCGCATGCCCGCCCTCGACGAGACCGTCGGCGCGGCAATCAACGGCCCCAGCCACTGGAAGCCCGCCGGCTCGACCGCCACCCGCCCGCTCGCCAGGGGCGATGCGGCCACGCTCGCCGACGCCCTCGGCGTCTGGACCTGCCCCGAGTACTACCACCAACTCGGGCTGGCGCCCGTCTATCACGCACTCGAACGCACGCTCGGCCTGGCGCGCGGCTGGAGCGATTGCTACGCCTTCGTCCTGCTCGCCACCGGACGGGCCGACGCCGTGATCGAAGCGGGCCTCCAGACCTGGGACCTCGCCGCAGCCGTCCCCATCCTCCACGAGGCCGGCCTCACCCTCTCCGACTGGCGAGGCGCCCCGAACCCCTCCGGCCAGCGCGTGCTCGCCTCGACCCCGGCCATCCACGCCGAACTCATCGAACTCATCGCCTCGCACAACCAGACCGGCTAAACGCCGGGGCACGCGGATTCTGACCCGCAGGCTCGGATTCTCCCGATACCAGCGGCAATGACCACCGCCGCCACACAGCACCCCCAGCAGCGACTCGAACTGGTCAGGGCCGGCCAGGCGGACCGCCCCTGGGCCTTCCTCCCGGGCGCGATCGCATGGCTCGACCGCCACCCCGACGACCACGGCGTCCGCTTCCTCGCGGGCCAGAACGCCCTCCAGCTCGGCCTCCCCGCCGTCGCATCAGACCTGCTCTCGCCCCTTCCCCCGGAGGCCGCCCGGGACCGGCGCGTCTCCGACCTCGTCGAACGCGTGCACGCGTCCTCCGACAGCGAGATCACCCGACCCGAACGCGAAGCACGCGCCCGGGCCCGCGCCGACGAGTTCGCCGACCGAGTCCCGCTGCTCGCTGGGTCGCTCGACGGCTGGCTCAGGCACACCGCCGGCGAACGCTGGTACCGCGCGATCGACGGCAACACCGTCCGCGTGCGCTCCGAGGCCCCCCATCCGGCCCGTATCCGCTGGCTCCGAGACGCCATCGGCGAGGCCCGCACCATCGCCGCCACCCTACCCCCCTGCGACGAGTACACCGCCCCCGGCCCCATCGTCCTCGAGGGCGACGGCCCGCTGCTCGCCCTTATCGAGCTCGCCGAAGCCCTGCCCCCGACCCGCAACGGGTACCGGACCCCGTTCCACGTCGTCCGCGCCTGCCCGCTGGCCCTGCTCGACGCCCTGGCCGCCATGGAACCCGACGACGTCCTCCGCGACCCACGCGTGACCTGGTTCGTCGGCCCGGACAGCGCAGCGCACTACCGCACGCACCTCTCCGCCAATCTCGACCTCGAACGACCAGCCAAGGTCGTCCTCCTCCCCGACGAGCCCGGAGCCCGCGACTCCCGGACCGAGCCCGTCCTGCGCGAGCATCTCGCCGCCCAGCAGCGCGAGCTCGGGCGTCTCGCCGCCAAGGTGGACGGGGCGTACCGCGAGCGGACCCACGACCGGTGGCGCGACCGCATCGCGCAGCTCCGGGCCCGCACCGGCGAGCCCCTGCGTGTGCTCATCCTGGCCTCCCGCTACACGACCTTCGTGCAGCACGCCGCCGCCGACCTCGCCCGGGCCGTCCGGGACCGGGGCGGCGAGGCGAGCGTCCTGATCGAGCCGAACGACCACTCGCGTCTCTCGCGCCTCGCCCAGCTCCGCGCCATCGACGGCCTCCAGCCCGACCTGCTGTTCTCGTTCAATTACACCAGGGCCCAGCTCGCCGCCCAGATCCCACCCGAGCTCCCGATCGTCTGCTGGATCCAGGACGCCATGGGTCACCTGTTCGATCGGAACGCCGGCGCCGCCCAGGGCCCGCTGGATGTCCTGCTGGGCAACCACTACGCCGAGCTCTACCAGTCCTTCGCCTACGACGCCTCCCGCTACCTGCACGCCCCGGTCGCCGTCTCGGAGGCCAAGTTCCACCCCGGCCCGGTCGCCGAGGAGCACCGGGCCCGCTTCGAGTGCGAGCTCGCCTACGTCAGCCACCACAGCGAGACCCCCGACCGCATGGCCGAACGCCTCCGCGCCGAGGCCGACGATCCGCAGGTCGCCGACCTGATCGACGACCTGCTCCCGAGCATCCACGAGCACACCCGCCACCTCGCCGAGCGACCGATCAGGCCGGCCATGCGCGAGGCGGTGCTCGGCGCGATGCAACGACGACACGGCGCCACCCCGCCCCCGGAGTTCGTCGCCGGCGCGATCGACCAGATCGCCATCCCGCTCGCCGAGCGCATCGTCCGCCACCGCACACTTGAGTGGGCCTCCGCGATCGCACGCCGGCGCCACTGGCGCCTGCACCTGCACGGGCGCGGCTGGGACACCCACCCCACCCTCGCCGACCACGCCCGCCCCGAGCTCGCCCACGACGACGAGCTCCGGGCCTGCTACCAGCTCGCGCGCGCCCACCTGCACGCCTCGGTCAGCCCGCTCGTCCACCAGCGGCTCGGCGAGTGCGCCATGTCCGGCGGGCTCCCCATCGTCCTGCTCAACCACACCGCACTCACCCCGCCCGAGCGCACCCTCGCCCGCGTCGGCTACCGCCCGGTCCCCCACAACGAGCCCCTCCCGGACGCCCCCGACCTCCTCGCTCGCCAGGGCGACCGCTGCCGCCTCACCGACCGGGCCCTGGCCTACCGCCTCACCGATCACCCCGCCTTCCTCGAGCGCGCCGCCCAGCTCCAGCGCCTGGGCCTCCCGCCCGAGAGCGACCTGATGTGGTGCGACCCCAAGCGCGTCCGCATGACCCTCCCCCAGCGCCCCCTCGCCCTGCTCGACTGGACCGCCCACGACCTGTTCGGCGACCTTGCAGAGCACGCCTTCACCGACGAGGCCTCGCTCGAGCGTCTGCTGATCCGGGCCGTGGAGGACGACGCCTGGCGCACCGCCCGCTCCCGCGCCGTCTCGGGCCGCGCCAGGGGCCACGTCACCCACGCGAACGTCCTGCGCCGCCTGCTCGACTGGTTCCCTGTCCCCGCCTGACCCTCACGCCACGTACGCGCTCGCCTCCGTCGTGCTCCCCACGCCCCAACGCGACCGGAACCGGGCGATCTCCTCGTCCGAGTAGAAGTGGCGGCACATGACGCTGCGGTAGCACTTCTCCACCAGCCACCCGGGGGGCTCGAACTCGCGCACGAACGCGCGGTACATCGACGCGTACGCCTTCTCCGCCCCCACGTTGGCCCGATCCAGTCGCACACCCCCGAGCCCCAGCCGCCGCTCGATCGCGTCGGCCCGCTCCGCCTGGCAGTCCTCGGCCCGCAGCGCCAGCACCCTGAACCGCCCGTGCTCGAGGAACAGCTCCTTCCGCTCCGGGTCGAACGGCGCGTCGAAGACCGGCACGCCCAGCGCCTCGGCCAGGTGCTGCTGCAGCCACCACACCGGCACCGAGTGCGGGTACCCGTGCAGGAACCGCCGGATCAGCGCCCCCACCCGCTCGCGCGTCGGCTCGCACGCGTACTCGGGCGGCAGGTTCTGGAACAGCGCCGACACGTTCCGCGCGATCGGGTCCCGCACCGCCGTCACCACGTCGATCCGCGCGTCCGTGTGCCGGATCAGCCGCCACAGCTCACGCGAGTCCCCGACGTGATCGGGCAGCTCCTGACCCGCCGCACGCTTCCGCCGGACGTACTTCGCCAGGATGTCCCGGTGCATGAGGTGCGTGAACAGCACCCGCACCCCGCCCACCCCCCGCAGCGCCCGGTACACCGACGACGACCCGACCTTGCCCATCTGGTGCACCACCACGACCCGCTCGGGATGTCCCACGCTCGCTCCCATCGCTACTCCGTGCTCAGTCTCGCCAGCGCGCCGCCGTCCGCGACGACCGCCTGGCCCGTGATGAACGACGACTGGCCCGCGTCGGCCAGGAACAGGATCACACGCCCGATCTCCTCGGGCATCCCCACCCGCCCGATCACGTGCTTGCTCCCCAGCCCACGCACCAGCGCCGTCACCGAGTCCCCCTCGACGTGCCCCCGGCGCAGCCCCGCGTGCAGCATCGGCGTGTCCACCGCGCCGGGCAGCACCGCGTTCACCCGCACCCCGTCCGGACCGAACTCGAGCGCCGTCGCACGCGTGAACGCCAGCAGCGCCCCCTTGCTCGCGGCGTACGCCGCGATGTTCCTGCTCGTCGCCATCGCGTGCACGCTCGACACGTTCACGATCGCCCCGCACGCATCTCTCAGCATCGGGTACGCGTGTCGCATCGACAGGAACACGCCGCGCAGGTTCGACGCCATCACCGCGTCCCACTCCTCCGGAGTCGTCTCCACGATCGGCTTGCACACCTGCACCGCCGCGTTGTTCACCAGGGCGTCCAGCCGCCCGTACCGCTCGCGCACCTCCTCGAACACACGCCCCGGCGACTCGGGCTCAGACATGTCCGCGTGCAGCATCACGTCCGCGATGCCGTCGCCGTTGTCGGACCGGTCCACCCCCACCGTCGCCCACCCCGCCTCGCGGAACACCCCCGCCGTCGCCGCGCCGATGCCGCCCGCGGCCCCCGTGATCACCACCACACGCTGGTCACCCCCGCCGCTCACGCCGAGACCGCCCGCAACGCCGGCGTCCGGGCGGGCGTGGACTCGAGCAGTTCCATCAGGCTCGCCATCGTCCGACGGTGCACCGCCCGGGCCGCACGCGGGCTGCTGTTCGCCTGGTGCGGCGTCAGCAGCACGTTCTCGAACCCGCGGAGCCGGCTCCCGGCCGGGATCGGCTCTTCCTCGAACACGTCCAGCCCGGCCCCCGCGATCACCCCCTCCGCCAACGCCGTCTCCAGCGCCGGCTGATCCACCACCGGCCCACGCGAGGTGTTGATCAGCACCGCACCCGGGCGCATCTTCAGCAGCGTCCGCTCGTTGATCAGCCCGCGGCTCGATTCGTTCAGGTCGCAGTGCAGGCTCACCACGTCGCTGCGGTCCAGCAGCTCGTCCAGCCCCACCAGCTCGCACCCGGTCTCGTCGAGCACCTGCTGCGGCGGCGCCACCGGGTCCGTCCCCAGCAGCCCCATCCCGAAGGCCGACGCGCGGCGCAGCACCGTCTGCCCGATGTTCCCGATCCCGATCACCCCCAGCGTCAGCTCCGCCAGGCTCACCGCGTCGATCGGGGTCCACTCCCCGCGCCGGATCATCCGGTCGTTCGCGCCCAGCTTCCGCGTGAAGTGCAGCATCATCCCCATCGTGTGGTCCGCCACCGGCCCGCTGAACGCGTCCGGCACGGTCCGCACCGCGATGCCGCGTGCCGCCGCCGCCTCCCGGTCGATCGCGTCCACCCCCGTACCCCACTTGCAGATCACCCGCAGGCGCGGGTGCGCGTCCATCACGCGCGCCGTGTACCGGTCGCCCCCGCAGATCGTCCCGTCGATCCCGTCCAGCGCCGCGATCAACTCGTCCTCGCTCAGGCACTGGCGCACGTCCGCCCGAACCACCTCGATCGGAAGACGCTCGAACTCTGACCGCAGCGACTCGAAGTCCCGCAGCATCCGGGGCCCGCTCAGCAGCACCCGCCATCGCTTCTCGCTGATCACGCCACACGCTCCTCTCGCCGTCCGGGCTCCGTCCACGCCGATTCCTCGATCACCCGCGCCGGCATCGCGCCACGCACAAGACCCGACCGCGCGATCGCCTCGGCCAGCGCAAAGTCACGCTCCTCGTCCAGGTCCACCGCCTCGATCGGGTCCAGCTCCACCATCACCGGGCGTTCCCCGATGCGGGCCCCCGCGGCCCGGAACGAGCCCGGGCTGAACACGTACAGGCACGAGTTCTCCTCGTACATCGGACGCAGGTCCTGCGTCCGCCGCAGCTCCGCGGGGTCGTGGTTCAGCGGGTCCCCCTCCGGCGTGTAGAACCGCGCCTGGTGACGCGTCACCGTGAACAGGCTGTCGTTCGTCGAGGCCCGCTCCCGGTACGCCCGCACGCACGATGCGATCGTCTCGGGGCGCAGCATCGGGTTGGTCGCGTGCGTCTGAACGACCACCTCAGCGTCGGTGTGCCCCAGGTCGTGCCGGATCACGTCGTTCATCGAAACATGCCCGCCCGCGAGATGCGCGGGCCGATCGATCACCCGCACCGATGCCCCCTCCCGCCCCGCGTACATCTCCCCGATCTCCCGGATCGGGGCGCTGTCCGTGTCGATCAGCACCTCGTCGATCACGCCCGACTCCAGCAGGGCGTCGATCACCCAGCAGCAGGCCCGCTTGCCCGCCAGCACGCGGTGGTTCTTGCCCGGCACCCGCTCGCTCCCGTGCCGCATCGGCACCAGCGCCACCACGCGCCCTCGCTCACCGCCCAGAGCGACCCGCGTGCTCTCACCTGGGGGGGGAGGGGGGGTCATGCGGAGGCCCTTGTGCCGGCTGGCTCAGCGGTACGCTCGGCCAGCGCCGGGATGTGCGACGGCGTCAGGTTCACCACCCGCTTGCCCATCGCCTCCGCCGTCTCGATCCATCGCGCCAGCGTCCCGCAGTGCTCGAGGTAGTACCGGTTGTAATCGATCGCGAAGAACGACGGGTGCGCCGCGCGCACGTCCGCCATCTCGTCGTTGAACTGCGTCTTCGGGTCGTGCGTCCAGAAGTAATCGTCCTCGTCCAGCGGGCGACCGTCGCACCCCGCGACGCACACCTCGTCGCAGAACGTCAGCGCCAGCGGCAGCAGGAACAGCGTCAGGATGTTCTTCGTCCCAGCCACCTCGAACCGGTCCCGCAGGTCCAGGTTCGGCTCGTCGTCGCTCGACGTCGGCACGCCCACGGTCCTCGCGTGCAGGTCCTCGGGCAGCACGCTCAGGTACTGCCGGTAGTCCCGCCACGGGCACACGAACCAGCTCCCGTGCCGGCGCATCGCCCCCACCAGCTCCCTCCGGAACTTCGCGCCGTACGTCGTCGGGCCCGCGTGGAAGATCGGGTCACCAGCGACGATCACCGGCGGGTCCAGGCGCGCCATCAGCTCGGCGTTCCCCACCATGCTGTTGCACGCGATCGTCAGACCGTCAGAAAAATCATGCCCGTCGATCGTCGCCAGCCCCGGGCCGGTGCCGAACACGTACCCACGACCCGTCCGCAGCTCGCCCGCCATCTGCGCGAACTTCTGCTGCGAGTCGGCCAGGGCCCGCGACTGATCCGGGCTCAGACGCTCGCTGAGCGTCAGCCACTTCACCGAGGCGTCCGGCCAGTCCCGGTCGTCGCACAGGAACAGCTGCTGGCGGGGCGGACGCACCGCTCGTCGCAGCCCCATCACAACGCTCGTCCCGGTCTCGTCGGTGGACCGCCACACGACCGTGGCATCGTGCCGGGTCGCCTGCTGCAGCAGGTCGGTTTCGGACGCCCGAACGAACTCCAGCTTGCCACGCAGGGCATCGAGCAGCGGCTCCAACTCGGCATCGAAATGGCCGGGACGAGCCCCGATCTCCACCGAATCCAGCCCGTGCACCACGGTCACCCGTTCCAGCGATCCCAGCAGCGGAGATGCGTACCACGCCAGCCGATACAGCGCGTCCGTCAGCGACGCCCGGTCCACGAACACCGGCGCCAGCAGCAGGCCCAGCCGGCGCTCCGACGTCACCGCTTGCTCGCCGTACAGACGGTGCACCGCCAGCCCGGCCTCACGCAGCGGGGCCGACGCCTCCCACAGCTTGTCCTCGAACGTATCGCTCGACAAGATCGCGGCCCTGGCCCCCAACTCGATCGCACGCGCCTTGCTCACGATCTCCAGCCCCCACAGCCGCTGCCCCTGCCGACCGGGGTTGTCGTCCACGATGCCCACGATCTCCACCGGCGGATTCGCCAGCGCCGCCCCCACCCGCGTGGTGTGCTCGCCCGCGCCGTAGATCACGACCCTCGACTCCCCACGCCGGGCGCACAACTCCAGCGCCTCCGCCATCAGGCGCTGGTCCAGGTGCGGCACGTCGATCCGCCCGAACTTCATCGCCCAGTGCCGACGTGCGGTGTCCTTGTATTCACGATCGAACAGCGCGCGGTCGAACACCGGGGCCGGGCTGCCGTTCGCTCCGGGGACGGGCTCGTGCCCCGGAAACCCCGTCGCGGCCCGGGCGATGAAGGTCAGCGTGTCGTGCTGGTCGTTCCGGGTCGCGGAGTTGGTCCAGTAGTCCGGGGCCGCCTCGCCGCGACGCGAGAAATGGTCGTGGTACTGCGTCAGGTCCTCCCGCACCCACAAACGCCCCAGGCATCGAGCCACCCAGTACAGCTCCATGTCCGCCCAGTTGTGCGTGTACGCCTCGCACAACGGGCCGCGCCCCGCGTACATCCGGTCGCACCAGGCCCGCCCCAGCCACGGGCTCCCGCAATAGGTCGAGGTGCCCTTGTACACGTCCCCGTGCGGCTGCATCACGCCAAACGTCCCGCCGAACCGCTCCAGGAACTGCCGCCCCAGCTCGCCGGCCGTGTGGTCCGGGTCCGGCAGCATGTCGTCGCCACCGGTCACGATGATGTCGGCGCTCTTCGGGACCGCGCGCTCCAGCAGCACGTTCACGCTCCCGGGCCAGCCCGGGTAGGTGTCCACCACCACGATCTCGTCCGCCGGCACCTCCCGGCGTGCCCCGTCCTGCAGCACCGCGACCCGGTACCCCATCTCACGCCACTTCGGGAGGTTGCGACGGCAGTTCTCCGCGTTCGCGGACGGGATCGCGAGCCACACCTCCGGCTCGGGACTCGACGGGCTGGGCATGGTCGCCTCCTGCGCGCACGGGCCGCTCCGTGGCCCGCTGGGACCCCCTCAGCATCGGCCCTCCCCCCCATTCGCGTACAGAAATGCCCGTTTCCCGCCCCTCAGCCCCGGACCGGCTCGAGACGCACGCCCGTCCCGCTCAGAATTGAGTCGCGAACCTCCGACGCACGCAGAGCACCCGGGAACCGTGCCCGCAGGCGTGTGTCCTCGTACGGGGTGATCACCACACGCCAGCCCTCCGGGACCGGGTCCCCCATCGGGGCCGACTCGGCCCAGCCGGGCGTGGCCAGGTCGTCCCGGGCCTGTGTCGGCACACCCCTGCGGGCACACTCCTCCAGCACCGCCCGCCCGTTCCGACCGCACCCCACCACCACCAGACCCGGAGCGCCCTCGCACCGGTCGAGCAGCGCGCACGCGACCCGGTGAGGGGTCACGCACACCCGCTCGAAGGCCCGCCAGGCCTCCGATCGCCGCGAGTCAGACAGGCCGAGTGCCTCCCAGAGCCCGTCGAGCCCACGCCACCAGTCGCTGGAAGGATCCGCACGTTCGGGGCACCGGGCACACCCGTACAGCACGCCGTACCAGCCCGCGTCAGCCAGTCGCTCGATCCCCCATGCGCGCGCACCGATCGCGTGAGCGAGGGCGCGGGCGGGTCGCTCGCCGTCTCTGGAGATCGCGCTCGCGCGACTGGCGCACGCCAGCGCGTTCGAGGCCACCAGATCGTCCAGCCGATCGGGCCCGAACCCTGGCTCGCCGTCGTGCCGGGCGAACAGCGACCGCAGCACGCGCTCGCCGGAGGTCATCATGTCGAGGGCACGCTTGCTGAGGCTGTCCGCACGGATCACGTAGTCCGTCACGACCCGGTCCACGCGCGTCCAGCACACCCCACGCTCCGCCAGACGCAGCCAGCAGTCCCGGTCCTCCCACAGCGACAGGGACTCGTCCCAGCGGACGTCCCCCACCAGATCCCGGCGCACCACGTGCGACCCGCACCGCGTGGACCAGCCCTCGAGCAGCTCGCGCAGGGCGAGTCGCTCTGGCAGGATCCGGTACGGGTGCAGCACCCTTCCGGCCTCGCTCACCACGTCGTGGTGGCCCACCGCCGCCCCGGTCCCGCCCGACTCGGCGCCCTCGACCAGCGCCGCAAGGCCCTCGGGGCGCATCAGGTCGTCGGGGTCCAGCCAGGCGAGATACACCCCGCAAGCCTCATCGGTCGCGACGTTGCGTGCGACGGACACCCCCCGGTTGGGCTGACTTACCAGCCGGATGCGCGGATCGGACGCCCTCATCGCCCGGGCGATCGCCGCGCCGTCGTCGGTCGATCCGTCGTCCACGACGACCGCCTCCCAGTCCTGCAGTCTCTGGGCCCGCAGCGAGTTGAGTGATCGCTCCACGGTCGTCGCGGCGTTGTACATCGGGATGACCACGCTGACCAGGGGCGGGCTCACGCGACCAGACTCCGGTCGGGGGTCACGATCCGGGGGGATCGGGCTCCGTAGAGCCGGATCACGGGCACGCCCGGGGGCGTGCCCCGGGCCACAAGGTCGTCCTCGATCGAGTTGGCGCTCAGGATGACCGCGTCGACCGACCCGGGCACGACATCCTCCGGTCGGAGCACCGGCACGCCGTCCCGATGAGCGCCGGGCTCGGCCCGGTCGTCCAGCACGGCGACCGGCCTGTTCTCGAGCGCGTCCCACACGGCGTCGGTGTGCGCGCCGTTGCCGTACAGGGCCCAGCGGGTCCAGCCGTTGTCGCGACAGTGCGCAACCGCTTCTCGCACACGTCGTTGCGCATCGAACGCGGCCCGGCCCGTCAGCCGGTGCAGGTGAATCTCGGCGATGGAGGTGTAGTGCTCGAGGAAGGCGTTGTGGTCGTATCGAGTTTGGTCATCATCCCCAGACGGCTCGCACCCCGGGAAGCCCGCCCAGGCCCGCTCGCTGAAGGTCAGGGCGTCGGGCAGGTCGCTCCGACCGGCCGAGTCGGTCCAGTACGCGGGTGCCCGACCGCCCCGGCCCCTTGAGAAGTGCTCGTGTCGCTGCGTGACGTCGGGCCTGACCCAGAGTCGCCCGAGCCCGCGTGCGACCCAGCAGAGCTCCATGTCCGCCCAGTTGTGGGTGTACCAGCGCGGGATCGGTGCGTGCCCTCCGAAGGCCCGCTCGATCCAGCCCCGCCCGAACCAGGGGCTGCCGCAGTAGGTGTGGCTGTGCAGGAATCGGTCGCCCGCGGGCTGCATGACGCCGAACCCGTCGGGAAAGCGGTCCAGGTACTCTCGAGCGAGTTCGCCGGCGGTGTGGCCCGGGTCGGGGAGCATGTCGTCCCCGGCCGCGACGACCACGCGACAGGACGACGGCACGACCTCGCGACACAGGGTGTTGATGGCCCAGGGCCAGCCCCGGTACTCGTCCACCTCCAGCACGGCGTCGGCGACGGTCGGGAAGCGCCGCCGGTCCTGGAGCACCGCGATGCGATAACCCCGTTCCCGCCAGCGGGGCAGGGACTGGGCGCAGCACTCGGGATTGGCGCTCGGGAGGACCAGCCAGACATCGTCCGCGGGTGGCATGCCCGGTCATCGTCCATCCGGCAGGCGGGAGACCAGCGTTGGAGGGGTTGGGTGGGGGTTGAGAATTTTATGCACATCGACTGGAATAATATGCGTTGACTGCATATTCTTTCCCCCATGCCCAAGGCCAGACGCCACCAACTCCTCACCGAGGTCCTGAAGAACGGACCGGTCGCCAGCCAGGACGAGCTGGCGGAGGCGCTGGCGCAGGCGGGTGAGCCCGCGACCCAGACGACGATCTCGCGCGACCTGAAGGAGCTGGGGGCGCTCAAGGGTCCGGAGGGGTACACCCTGCCGGTGACGCCGACGCTCTCGGTCTCGTTTCAGGAGGCCCCGGTCCGCGAGGCCTCCGTGGGGGGCGTGCTGGCGAACCACATCCTGCGGGTGTCGCAGGCGGCTTCGATGGTGGTGCTGCACACCGCGCCCGGGCACGCGCCGTTCGTCGCGGCCCAGCTCGACGCGGCCCCGCCCGCCCAGGCCGTGGGGACCATCGCGGGCGACGACACGATCTTCATCGCGACCGAGAGCGAGCAGGCGGCGGCCGACCTGACCGCCCGGATGCTCGAGCTTGCGCGTCTGGGGGCGGCCTGATGGGCGCGCACGAATCTCAGCACGGTCGTGTGGTCTCGGTGGGCGTGGTCGGAGCGCCGGGCTATTCGGGTGTCGAGCTGCTGCGCTGGCTGGCGCGCCACCCCGGCGTGCGTGTGGACGCGGCCTTCGCGTCCAGCCGCGCGGGGGAGTCGCTGGCGTCCCAGGCGCCGTCGCTGCGGGGCGTGTACGCCCTGACGCTGCTGGACTCGGAGCCGGAGACGATCCTGAGCGCCGGGCTGGAGGCGGTGTTCCTGTGCACGCCGCACGAGGTCTCGGCGGCCCTCGCGCCGTCGCTGCTGGAGGCCGGGGTGGTGGTGCTGGACCTGTCCGCGGCGTTCCGGCTGCGGGAGGCTGGGGCGTACCCGGTGCACTACGGGTTCACGCATCCGTCGTCCGGGCTGCTGGGGGAGGCGGTGTACGCCCTGCCGGAGCTCTACGCGAGCGAGATCGCGTCGGCCGATCTGCTGGCGTGCCCGGGGTGCTACCCCACGTCGGCGATCCTGCCCGTGGCGCCGCTGCTGTCGGGCGGGCTGCTCGACGTCGCGTCGCCCATCATCATCGATTCGACGAGCGGGGTGAGCGGGGCGGGGCGGAAGGCGACGGAGCGGACGAGCTTCTGCGAGGTGTCGCAGCGTCCCTACGGGGTGTTCTCGCACCGGCACACGCCCGAGATCGCCCAGGGCCTGCCCGGGGCGAAGGCCGTGTTCACGCCGCATCTGGGCCCGTTCGAACGAGGCATCGCGACGACGATCCATGCTCGCCTCGCGGGCGGGCGGTCGATCGCGGACGTGTACGGGGCGTGGTCCGAGGCGTACGCCGACGCCCCGTTCGTGCGGGTGCGCGAGACTGGGGACTACCCCGGCGTGGGTGACGTGGTGCACACCAACTTCATCGACGTGTGCGCCGCGTCGGACTCGGACGGGCACCTGATCGTGTGCAGCGCGATCGACAACCTGGTGAAGGGCGCGTCGGGCCAGGCGGTGCAGGCGTTCAACCTGCGGTTCGGGTTCCCGGAGACCGCGGGGCTGCTCCCCGGCGGGGCTGGGCTGGGGGTGCTGGCGTGAGCGTGAACCTCTCCAACCCGACCGGGACGCTGGTGGTGAAGCTGGGCGGGGCGGTGCTGACCGATCCGGAGCGTCTGCGCGGGCTGGCGCGGTCCGTGGCCGGGTTCGAGGCGTCGAGCCCCGGGCGGCTGGTCATCGTGCACGGGGGCGGCCCGATCGCGGACGAACGCCTGGCGAGCGCGGGGATCGACTGCCCGAAGCACGACGGCCTGCGGGCCACGCCTCCCGAGGCGATCGGTCTGATCGTCGAGTGTTTCCGCGACATCGCGAATGTTGCGCTGTGCGCGGCGCTGGCCGGGGCGGGGCTGGACCCGGTGGGGCTGACCCTGACGGATCACGCGTCGCTGCGGGTGGAGCCCAAGCGTGTGCCGGGGGTTGATCTCGGGCACGTGGGCACGCCGTCGGCGCAGGACGGATCGGGGCTGCGGGGGCTGTTGCACGCCGGGCGGACGCCGGTGCTGTGCTGCGTGGGGGAGTGCCCGGGCGTGGGCTGGCTGAACGTCAACGCGGACGAGGCCGCGGGCGCGCTGGCGGAGTGCCTGGGCGCCGAGGCGGTGCTGATGCTCTCGGACGTGCCGGCGGTGCTGGACGGCTCCGGGAGCCCGATCGGTCGCCTGGACGCTGACGGGTGCGAGGCGCTGATCCGGGCGGGCGTGATCCGGGGGGGGATGATCCCGAAGGTCCGCGCGGCGCTGCACGCGTCGCGGCACGCGGGGTGCCCGGCGGTGATCGCCGGGTGGGACGGGGACGATCCGATCAACGCGGCCCTGGGCGGGGCCGGCACGCTCGTGACCGCCAGCGCCGAGGGGGTGCCGGCATGAAACCGATCACTTCCGCCAGGCCGACCGGGGCGTCCCGGGCACGACGACGACGCACGCCCTGACCCCCCCGCCCCCCGCCCCCCACTTTCCCCGCTGGTTCCATCGCATCCCGCTTCTTATTCCGGCGCGGCCCGAGTCTGTTTGACCGGGCGTCGCACCACCGCTCTCTGCCTCTGCCGTCCGATCCGCACTCAGTCGCTCTCACTCGGAGACACCCATGTCCGTCACGACCTCGACCGTTCCGACCGCCCCGACCGCCGGGGCCACGACCAAGCACTTCCTGTCCATCACGGATTTGTCGCCGCAGCAGATCCTGGCGACGCTGGACCTGGCTGTGCACGTCAAGGCGCACCCGCACGCGTACACCCAGTGCCTTCCGGCCAAGACGGCGGTGATGCTGTTCGAGAAGCCTTCGCTGCGGACGCGGTGCAGCTTCGAGATCGGCATGGCCAAGCTGGGCGGGCAGGCGGTCTACCTGGACCACAACTCGACCAAGCTGGGTGTGCGTGAGACGGTGGAGGACTACGCGGCGAACCTGTCGCAGTGGTGCGAGGCGATCATCGCGCGGACCGACCGGCACTCGACGCTGGTGCGGCTGGCGCAGAGCGCGACGGTGCCGGTGATCAACGCGCTGAGCGACCTGGAGCACCCGTGCCAGATCCTGGCGGACTTCCTGACGCTGCGGGAGGTGTTCGGGAGCCTGGACAACTTCAAGATGGTGTACATCGGTGACGGGAACAACGTGTGCCACTCGACGCTGCTCGGGGCCGCGATGCTGGGGATGGAGGTGAGCGTGATCACCCCCCCCGGGCACGAGCCGAACCCCGCGATCGTCGAGGAGGCGGTGAAGCAGGCGTGCGTGACCGGCGCGACGATCGTGGTGACGCACGACCTGGGCGAGGTCGAGGGGGCGAACGCGGTGTACACCGACACGTGGGTGTCGATGGGCTCGGAGAAGGACCCGTCGATCGTGCACGACGTGCTGATGCCGTACCAGGTGAACGCTGAGCTGATGGGCCGTGCCCATCCCGACGCGGTGTTCATGCACTGCCTGCCGGCGCACCGCGGGCACGAGGTGACCGGCGAGGTGATCGACGGTCCCCGCTCGGTGGTGCTGCAGCAGGCCCAGAACCGGATGCACGCCCAGAACGCCCTTATGCTGCAACTGCTGGGGGCGGCCTCGCTCGGCGGCTCGCGTATCGTCATCAACCGCCCCACCCCCGGCGTCGTGAACCCCGGCGCCCGGATCCCCGCCTCCGCCTGAGCGCGTAGAGAGAGGACATGACCATGCCGAAGAAGATAGTGCTTGCGTATTCCGGCGGTCTGGACACGACCGCCATCGTTCCGTGGCTCAAGGAGCAGGACCCCGGGTGCGAGGTGCACGCGTTCTGCGCCGACGTCGGCCAGGGGGCCGAGGAGCTGGAGGGGATCGAGGAGAAGGCGATCGCGTCCGGCGCGTCGAGCTGCCACGTGGAGGACCTGCGCGAGGCGGTGGTGACCGACTACGCGTTCCCGACGCTGGCCGCGGGGTGCGTGTACGAGGGGCGGTACCTGCTGGGCACGTCGCTGGCGCGCCCGATCATCGCTCGGGCGCAGGCGGAGCACGCGCTGGCGATCGGCGCCGACGCGCTGGCGCACGGGTGCACGGGCAAGGGGAACGACCAGGTGCGTTTCGAGATCGCGTTCGCGGCGATCGCGCCTCACCTGGAGGTGATCGCCCCGTGGCGTGAGTGGTCGTTCACCGGTCGCGAGTCGCTGATCGAGTACGTGAAGTCGCGCGGGATCCCGACGACGGCGTCGGTCGAGAAGATCTACTCGCGCGACCGGAACATCTGGCACATCTCGCACGAGGGCGGGGCGCTGGAGGACCCGTGGAACGCGCCGCCGGAGGACATGTGGACGTGGACGGTGTCGCCCGAGGAGGCCCCGGACACGCCCGAGACCGTGTCGGTGACGTTCGAGAGCGCGGTGCCGGTCGCGCTGAACGGGCGTGCCCTGGCGCCGTTCGAGCTGCTGGACACGCTGAACGGGATCGCGGCCCGCCACGGCGTGGGTCGCGTTGACCTGGTGGAGAACCGGGTGGTGGGCATCAAGTCGCGCGGGTGCTACGAGACGCCGGGCGGGACGGTGCTGGCCGAGGCGCTGATGTCGCTGGACGAGCTGTGCCTGGACCGTGCGACGCGTGTGCTGAAGGAGCAGCTCGCGGTCGAGTTCAGCCAGATGGTGTACGACGGGCGGTGGTTCAGCCCGGCTCGTGCGGCGCTGTCGGCGGCGCTGGACGCGATCAACGCGCCGGTGAGCGGCGAGGTGGTGGTGAAGCTGTACAAGGGCACCGCCACGAGCGTGCAGCGCAGGAGCCCCAACTCCCTGTACCGCAAGAACGTGGCCTCGTTCGAGGAGGACGGCGGCTACAACCAGAAGCACGCCGAGGGCTTCATCCGGCTGTTCTCGCTGCCGACGCGCCTGCAGGCGATCGAGCAGCAGGAAGTCATCGTCAACGCCTGAGACCGCAACGAACCGAAGGAAGGGCGCATGACGCACGGCACCCCGCTCTGGCAGGGCCGGTTTGAGTCGGGCGGGGGCGGCCTCGACCCCGACTTCAAGCGGTTCAACGACTCGCTCCCGTTCGACCGGAGGCTGCTCGCGCAGGACCTGGCCGGGTCGGGGGCGTGGTCGCGTGCGCTGGCGCGGGCCGGGGTGCTGACGGAGGACGAGGCGGGCCGGATCGTCGCGGCCCTGGGCGAGATCGGCGACGCCGTCGCGACGGACCCGGCCCTGATCGCGGACGCCGGCGACGAGGACGTGCACTCGTTCGTGGAGCGCGAGCTCACGGCCCGCGTGGGCGACCTGGGCAAGAAGCTGCACACCGGTCGCAGCCGCAACGACCAGGTGGCGACGGACCTGCGCCTGTGGGCGGGGGAGGCGTGCGGGCGGCGGGTGGTCGAGATACGCCACCTGCAGCGTGCGGTGGTGTCGCTGGCGGAGCGCGAGGGCGAGGCGGTGCTGCCCGGTCACACGCACCTGCAGGCGGCCCAGCCGGTGCTGTTCGGGCACTGGTGCCTGGCGTGGTTCGAGATGCTGGAGCGGGACGCGGCCCGGTTCGAGCGGGCAGGAAGGTCGGCGATGGACGCCTGCCCGCTGGGGTGCGGGGCGCTGGCGGGCACGGCGTACCCGATCGACCGGGCGGCGCTGGCGTCGGACCTTGGCTTCGCCCGGGCCTCGGCCAACTCGCTGGACTCGGTCTCGGACCGGGACTTCGTGCTCGATGCGCTGCACGCGTGCGTGACGTGCATGACGCACCTGTCTCGCCTGGCGGAAGACCTGATCTACTACTGCTCCGAGCCGGTGGGGTACGTGTCGCTGCCGGACGCGGTGACGACGGGGTCGTCGATGATGCCGCAGAAGAAGAACCCGGACGGGCCGGAGCTGATCCGCGGGAAGACGGGGCGGGTGCTTGGGTCGTACTCGGGGCTTGCGGCGACGCTGAAGGCGCTGCCGACGGCGTACAACAAGGACCTGCAGGAGGACAAGGAGCCGCTGTTCGACGCGATGGACACCGTCTCGCTCTCGGTTCGGGTGATGGCGCCGGCGTTCGACGGGCTGGTGGTGAACCGGGCGCGGTGCGCCGCGGCGGCGGCCCGGGGGCACAGCAACGCGACGGACCTGGCCGACCAGCTCGTGCGGGCGGGCGTGCCGTTCCGCGAGGCGTACGGCATCGTGGGGCGGTGCGTGCGCGCGGCGCTGGACGCGGGGTGCACGATCCAGGAGCTGCCGGGCGAGACGCTGGCGGGGATCGACCCGAGGCTGGCCGGGGGCGTCCTGTCCGGTCTGGACCTCGCGAGCGTGGTCGCTCGCCGGGACGCCGTGGGCGGGACCTCGCGGGACCGGGTGCGGGCGGCGGTGGAGGCGGCGCGTGCGAGCGTGGGGGGTCGGGCCGGGTGAGCCCGCTGGACTACCCCATCTCGATCCGCACGGCGCGTCCGGAGGACCTGGACGGGCTGACGGACCTGATCGCTCGCGCGGCGACGGCGAAGTCGATCCTGCCGCGCACGCGCGAGCAGCTCGCGGCGTTCCTGGAGACGTTCGTGGTGGCGGAGCGGAACGGTGCGGTGGCCGCGTGCGCGTCGCTGTCGGCGGTGGACCCGTCGCACGCTGAGATCCGGTCGGTGGCGGTGGACCCGATCGTGCAGGGTCTGGGTGTGGGGCTGCGTATGGTGCGGTTCCTGATCGAGGTGGCCGAGCAGGTGGAGCTGAGCCGTCTGTTCCTGGTGACGACCAAGCCGGACTTCTTCGCGAAGGCGGGCTTCGTGCCCGAGCTGGTGACGGGGGCGGAGCCGTCCTACCTCGCGGCGATGCTGCACCGCAACGGTCGCACGCTGGAGGGCAAGACGATCATGACGCTCGACCTGGACATGGGCGGGTTCACGCAGCACACGGTGGAGGCGGTGCACCTGATGGCACGGGGCGACGCGCCCGCGGCGCGGGTTTCCCAGACGCCGCTGGAGCTGAAGCCGGTCAGTCCCGTCGCGCTGCGCTCGGGCCGACGGGCTCGGGTTCCGGGGTGAGCGCGTCGTCGGTGTCGGACTCGCTGTCGGGCTGAGGGCGTGCCCGCTCCGGCTCCTCGGGCTGCTGGCCTGGGCGCATGTGCTTGAGTGTGAAGTCGTGGACGAGGCGGTTGTAGTGCCCGCCCCAGATGCCGTGGCGTCGCCCGGGGTAGTAGAACATGTCGAACTGCTTTTCGGCGCGGACGAGCGCGTCGATGAGCAGGGTGGAGTTCTGTGGGTGGACGTTGTCGTCCATCATGCCGTGCAGGAGCAGGAGGCGTCCGGAGAGGTCCGCGGCGGACTCGGTGACGCTGGTTTTGTCGTAGCCCTCGGGGTTGTTCTGCGGGGTGTCCATGTAGCGCTCGGTGTAGATGGTGTCGTAGTCGCGCCAGTCGGTGGGCGGGGCGCCGGCGATGCCGGCGGCGAACAGGTCGGAGTGGGTCATGGCGTAGGCGGTCATGAAGCCGCCGTAGCTGTGCCCGCTCATGCCGACGCGCTCGGCGTCGGCCCAGGGGTGGCTGGTGATCCAGGCGATCATCTCGCCGATGTCGGCCAGCTCGCGGACGCCGAGCTGGCGGTAGGCGGTCCAGGCGGAGCGTGCGCCCTTGGCGCTGGCGGGGTAGGGGTCGCCCCGGAAGACGATGACGCCCTCCTCGGCGAGCATGCGGTCGGCCAGACGCCCGCCGGACCAGGTGTTCCAGACGGTCGGTGCGGCGGGCCCGGCGTAGGTTTCGAACCAGACGGGGTAGCGGTTGGCGGGGTCGAAGTCGACGGGGTAGATGACCATGGCCTCGAGGGTGTTGCCCTCCTTGGAGGGGATGCTGACGAGCTCGATCTCGCCGAGCTCCCAGTCGTCGAGCTCGTAGACGGGGTTGGTGTCGAGCATGCGGACGAGCTCGCCGTCGCGGTCGTAGAGGCCGACGAGGGTGGGCTGGTCGATGCTGGACCACGAGTCGACGTAGAGCTCGCCGCCGGGGCTCATGCTGATGGAGTGCGAACCGTCCTCGGTGGTGAGGCGTGTGAGATTGCCGCCGTCGAGGTCGATGCGGTAGAGGTTGCGGGCGATGGGGCTGTCCTTGTTGCTCTCGAAGAAGAGGACGCCGCTGTCCTCGTCGAAATGGTGCACGCGCTTGACGTCCCACTCGCCCTGGGTGACGCGACCGCGCAGCGTGCCGTCGGATTCGAAGTGGTAGAGGTGTCGCCAGCCGTCGCGGACGCTGGCGAGGAGGAAGCTGCCGTCCTCGAGCTCGATGGGCTGTCCCTCGGGCTCGACCCACGCCTCGGTGGTCTCGCGCATGAGCTTGCGGGGCTCGCCGCCCCGGACGCCGACCTCGAGCAGGTCGAGCCAGGTCTGGACGCGGTTCTGGATGCCCAGGCGCAGGTTGCCGGTCTTCTCCGACCAGCCGACCCAGCTGACGAGGTAGTTGCCGCGGTCGTAGCCGGCGAGGTCGACCCAGCGGACCGCTCCGCCGGCGCGTGAGACGATGCCGACCTCGACGTGGGGGTTGGGCTCGCCGGGGCGGGCGTAGCGGTCGACCTCGACGCGCTGCTCGCGGTCCTGGTCGTCGACGAGGGTGTACTCGGGGACCATGGACTGGTCGGTCCTGAAGAAGGCGAGGTGCTCGCCGTCGGCGCTCCACCAGAAGGCCTTCCAGCTCCGCCCGTAGAGCTCCTCGAAGTAGAGCCAGGAGTTGCGTCCGTTGCGGAGGTCCTCGGTGCCGCCGGTGGTGAGCTGGCGCTCGGTGGCGGTCTGGACGTCCACGACCCAGAGGTCGTTGTCGCGGACGAAGGCGACGAAGGTTCCGTCGGGCGAGAGGTCGGCGAGCTGCTCGTCGCCGGGCGAGGCGGTGAGGCGGACGGCGCCCGAGCCGTCGAGGTTGGCGAAGTACAGGTCGCCCTCGTGCTCGAAGACGCGTCCGCGGTCGTCGGTGGAGGCCGAGCCGAAGTAGCGGTCCGCGATCTGTCGGGCGTCCTCATCGGAGACGGTCGGGAGCTCTGCGATGGCCTCGGCGACGGCGGAGGTGTCGCGGTCGGCGGGCTCGCTGGCGCCGGTGCGTGCCTCGACCAGTCGGAGCTCGCCGTCCTTGCGCTGCACGAAGGTGTCGTCGTCGAGCCAGCTCAGGCCCCGGACGGGGCTGCCGCCGAGGCTGACGCGGTCGCGCCCGTAGATATCGTCGTAGGTCAGCCGGCGGGCGGGCTCGGGCTCCGCGAGCAGGTCGGGTGCGGAGCGGGTGGTGAGCGGCATGCGGTCCACGACGCGGATGACGGGGAACTCGGACCCCTCGCTCATGACACCGTCGAAGAAGTTCCAGGCGACGAGGCCGTCGGCGCTGCGGGGCTCGACGAGGTAGGCGGCGAGGGTGCCGAGGGGCTGGGCGGAGGGCACGACGTAGGCCCCTGCCCGGAGCTTGCGCCGGCCGACGGTGGGGTAGACCTCGGCGTCGCGGACCATCTGGTGGCCCTCGAAGGGACGCTCGGCCCGCTCGATCTCGCCGAGCCGGTAGGCCTCGACCTCGATGACGGCGTCCTCGCGGAGGACCTCGACCCGGATGCCGTGGCGCTGCAGCTCGCGGGCGAGCCACTCGTGCTCGGCGTTGAAGAGGTAGGCATAGGGGCGGCGGACGGTCTCGGTGGCGACGAAGTCGTTGACGAGCTCGCACTGGTAGTCCTTGGGCTCGCCCTTGATCCGCTGGCCGTCCTCGCCCCGGGTCTCCTCGTAGCCCAGCACGGTGACGGGCTCGTTGAAGGCCTTGACCTCGGAGCGCAGGGCGACGAGGTCGTCCTCGCTCGGGTCGCGACCCGCGGCCTCGGTCCGCCGGTCGGCGGCCCGGACCAGGCGCTGGATCCCGTCCCGGTTGGACGCGCTGTAGCGGAGGACCGCCTCGCAGAAGGCCTTGGTGCCCAGCACGCGGTCCTCGAAGGGGGCGTAGCTGTAGGCCTCGCTGAGGATGGAGACGCGGTTGCGCAGCCCGCGGTAGGACGTGCCGTACCTGGGGCCGTCGGGGTAGGTGGTCCATTTCGTGTGGTCGTCGGCGAAGTTGCCGTACCAGAAGGCCTTGTAGTCGGTGGTGTCCTCGAAGGCCTCGTCCACGGCCGGGAGCATGGTGTCGCGGACGTAGGCGAGCAGCTCGGTGTCGGTGGCGGGGTGCTTGGGGCCCTGGTAGGTGATGGTGTAGCGGTGCAGGGAGCCGTTGGTGGTGTGCGTGTCCACGATGACGGCGGGGTCCCACTCGTTGAGCAGCCTGACCTGGGCCCGTGCCTCGGGGCTCTCGAGCTTGACGTGGTCGCGGTTGAGGTCGAGCCCCTGGGCGTTGGGGCGCTGGCCCATGGTCTCGGGCCCGTTCTGGCCGGGGCGGTTGCCGGGGTCGAAGCGCTCGTTGCCGTCGGCGTTGTAGATCGGGGCGATGAGCAGGACGAGATCCTCGAGCACGCCCCTGTCCTCGGCGTCGGCCAGCTCGCGGGCCAGCATCAGCAGGGCCTCCTTGCCGCAGACCTCGCCGGCGTGGATGTTGCCGAAGAGGTAGACGGGCATGCGTCGGCCCACGTCGCCGGGCTCGGTCACGGGCGGGTCGGCGACGATGAGCAGGGGCAGCGAGCGGCCCTCCTGGCTCTGGCCCAGCTCGGTGAGGTGGACGCGGTCGCTGCGTTCGGCCAGGGAGGTCGCGAAGGCCATCACGTCGTCGTAGGTCGAGGTCCGGGTGTAGGAGCTCTCCTCCGCGACGGTCCGCAGCGGCCGGGGCTCGTCCTGGACGCCCCAGGCGGGCGAGGACACGAACAGGGCGAGCACACAGACGCGGGCGAACAGCTTCATCGATGGGTCTCCTTGCGGGAGGACTGGCCGTGAGTCAACGGGGCCTGGGAGTGTTTGGAGTAAACCGGCGAGCGGGCGTGACGGCTACAGCCTACGGGAAAAAAGTCCGGGCGTGCCGTCGTTTTCGGCCTCAACTCCTACGGGTTGTCGGCTCAGCATCCGGCCTGGAATGAGGCGACGTATGCGCCGATGTCCCCGTTGTCGAGCACGCCGTCGTTGTTGAAGTCGGCGCCCGGGTCCGCTGCGAGGAACAGCGCGACGAAGGCGCCGATGTCGCCGTTGTCCAGCACGCCGTCGTCGTTGACGTCCGGGGCGCAGTCGGACACGACCGCGTCGCACACGCCCAGGACGTAGACCAGTCTCGTCAGCGATTCCATCACGAACAGGCGCTGCTCGTCCGGGTCCCAGGCGAAGTCGTACAGGCAGTTGGCACGCGGCCAGGCGGTGATCTCGGCCCCGGCGCCGGCCTCGATCACGAAGGAGACGCTGGTGCCGTCGCGGCTGGTGATGCGCAGCGATTCGGGCAGGGTGCCCAGGCAGCCGGGCCCGCGGTCGTTCCAGACCACGGCGTCCTGGGCGAGGCAGGGCGCGCCGTCGATCCAGGCGACGTTGTTGCCGGCGACGAGCGCCTGGTCGGTCGGGTCGTCGATCCGCAGCAGGGCGGTGACGGCGTTGGTCGCGTCGCGCTCGGCGAGGACGAGGTCCTGCGTGGCCCGGGCCGCGATCGCGCCGTCCGGGTGGAAGGCGAGATCGCGCCAGACAGCATCCAGCCCGCCGGTGGTGTCGATGACGGGGCCGCTGAGCGCGTTGTACGACGCGGCGAGGTCGCCGGGATCCAGTCCGACCGGTCCTGCGAGTCCGACGTTCTGCCCGGCGGCGGGGTCGGTGGCGCGGTAGTCGGCCGTGCCGGCGAGCGGCCCGACGGACTGGTCGCTGCGGATGAAGCCGGCGCCGCCGGGCCCGGGGTCCCAGGACGGGCCGGCGATCCCGCTGCCGGTGGTCGAGCCCGCGACGAGGGTGAGCGCCTCGCCCGGCGCCGTGCGGTTGAAGATCTGGACCTGCCCGGGCGGGGTCGCGGCGCCCAGGTCGTGCGTCGCGAGCAGGCCGAGCGTGTCGTCGAAGTCGAGCCCCGGGCGCCCGCGCAGGGGCGGCGTGGTGGCGAGGCTGCCGCCCACGGCGCGCACGGCCCACGAGCCCGGGCCGCCGAGCGCGTTCTGGATCTCGGCGAGCTGCGTCTGGGTGGCCTGGCCGGAGCCGTCGAGACCGCCGACGAAGAGGCTCGACCCGTCCCAGGCGATGGAGGCGGGGTAGGTGCCGATGTAGACGGCGGGTGCGCCGACGCTGAGCTCGCTGATGTCCAGCGTGTCGAGCAGCTCGAGCGTCAGGTCCTGTGCGTGCGCGGTGCCGGTGAGCGCGGCACACAGGGGCCACATGGTCAGCATTGGGAATCGCATGGCTCTCTCCGGTTTGTCCGGCTGCGGGGGGCGATGGCCCCATCTACGCCGGCTCGCCGTCCCTGAACGGGCGTTGGCACCACGGTACCACACTCGGGGGACGCCGCGCCGATTTCGTCATATTCTCTGGCGGATCGGGAGGCGTCGTCACCGATAACTGACCCGACCGGAACACACACGAGGGAACCATGCCGATTGTTCGACTGCTGCTCGCCGTACTGACCGCCTTCTCCTCCGGCACCGGGTGCGCGTCCGGGTTTTCCGCGGGTGTGCACCGCGACTCGGCCGATCGCGCGTTCCGGGGCATGTGGGTGACGCGCTGGGACTACATCACCCGGGACGACGTCCGTGAGATCATGGACAACTGCGAGCGTCTGGGTGTCACGGACGTGATCTGGCAGGTGCGGGGGCAGGCGGACGCCTACTACCCCTCCGAGCTGGAGCCGTGGGGCGAGCACCTGTTCCGGGACCCGAGCGCGCCGGGCGAGGACCCGAAGCCGACGCCTGCGCAGCTCCGCGACGGTCCGGGGTTCGACCCCCTGGCGCTGGCGGTCAGCGAGGCGCACGCGCGCGGGATGCGTCTGCACGCGTGGGTGAACGTGATGCCTCTGTGGCGCGGGACGACGCCGCCGCTGGCCCCGGACCACCCGTGGCGGGCCCGCCCGGACCTTCGTCTGAAGGACCGGTCCGGTACCGACCAGCCGCTCAACGACCACTACGTGATCATGAACCCGGCGCTGGACGACACGCACGACCACATCGTCGCGGTGATGGACGACATCGCGTCTCGGTACAACATCGACGGGCTGCACCTGGACTACATCCGGTTCGTCTCCGAGCTGCACGAGGAGGCGAAGCTGTACCCCGGCGACCCCGCGACGGTGGCGCTGTTCGAGGCCCAGACCGGCGAGATCTTCACGCAGACCGAGGACGGGCTGAGGCAGTACCGGCGGTGGGTCCGCGACCGCATCACCACGCTGGTCCGTCGCATCCACGACGAGGTGATCATGCGCCGTCCGGGGCGGATGCTCTCCGCGGCGGTGTGGCGCCGTCCGGACCTGGCCCAGGGGTACCTGCAGGACGCCGAGCGCTGGCTGCGCCAGGGCCTGCTCGACCTGGCCATCCCGATGATCTACACCGACAACGACGCGCAGTACGCGGGCGATCTGGACGCGTGGCGGGCCGCCGCGGGCTCGCAGAGGGACCTCGTCGTGCCCGGTGTGGGCTCGTACAAGCACCCGTCCGGTGAGCAGACGCTCCGCCAGCTGGAGTCGTCGGGCTCGCGCGACCGGCACGTGCTGTTCGCGTACTCGACCTACTTCGAGAGCCGCGCTCCGGACCTGGACCGGACCGAGGCCGGGCGACGCCTGCGCGAGGCGCACCGGGCACCGCTTCTCCGCGCCGGACGGCCCTGAGACCGGTCATCCCGGCGTCGGGATCACACGTCCCGGACCACCAGCACGCGCGGCTCGGTCATGTGCTCGATCGACGACGCGACGCCCTCACGCCCCAGCCCGGAGTCCTTCACGCCGCCGTACGGCATGGCGTCGGCCCGGAAGGAGGGCACGTCGTTGATGACGACGCCCCCGACCTCGAGCCGGTCCCAGGCGCGGTGCATGCGCCGGAGGTCGTTGGTGAACACGCCGGCCTGCAGGCCGAAGCGGCTGTCGTTGACGCGGTCCAGCGCCTCGTCGAAGTCGGCGAAGCTCGAGAGGATCACGACCGGCCCGAAGGCCTCCTCGGCGGCGATGGCCAGATCCGGGCGGACGTTCTCGAGCAGCGTGGGCGGGAACATCGCGCCGCGCCGCTCCCCCCCCACCACGACGCCCGCGCCCGCCTCGACGGCTTCGTTGATCTTGCCCTCGAGCGATTCGGCCGCGTCCTCGGAGATCATGGGGCCGATGAAGGTGTCGCGGTCTTTCGGGTCGCCGGCCCTGAGCGTGGAGACCTTGGCCGCGAGCGCGGCCTTCAGGTCGTCGTAGCGCGACTCGTGGACGAGCACGCGCTGCACGCTGATGCAGCTCTGGCCCGACTGGTAGTATCCGCCGTGCACCAGGCGGGAGACGCAGTCGTCGGTGTCCGTGCCCTCGTCCACGACGCAGGCGGCGTTGCCTCCCAATTCCAGCACGACCGTCTTCATGGTCGCCCGCTCGGCGAGCATCTTGCCGACGGAGTCCGAGCCGGTGAAGCTGAGCAGGCGCACCCGCTCGTCGGTCACCAGGGCGTCGCTGTCCTCGCTGTTCATCGGGAGGATCGAGAAGGTTCCCTTCGGCAGGTCGGTCTCGGCCAGCACGCCGCCGATGAGCAGGGCCCCGATCGGGGTGCGCCGGGTGGGCTTGAGGACGAAAGGGCAGGCGCACGCGATGGCGGGGGCGACCTTGTGCGCGACCAGGTTGAGCGGGAAGTTGAACGGGGTGATGAAGGAGCAGACGCCGACGGGCACGCGCCGGACCATGGCGCGGTAGCGCTCGGTTCGGGGCGAGGAGTCGAGGGTCAGCACCGAGCCCGAGTCACGCATGACCAGCTCGGAGGCGATCTCGAAGGTCTCGACGAGGCGATCCACCTCGCCCTCGGCGTCGGCGATGGGCTTGCCCGCCTCGACACAGAGCGAGTGGGCCAGCTCGTCGCGCCGCTCGCGGAAGCGGGTCACGCAGTGGCGCAGCACGTCGCGCCGGACGTGCGAGGGGGTCCGGGCGAACGCCAAACGCGCGTCGTGCGCGCTCGCGATCGCCTCGTCGAGCATGGCCGCGTCGGCCAGCGGGACGCGGCAGACCTCCTCGCCGGAGTACTTGTCGGTGACGGACAGATCGGTGTTGGGGGTCTTGGGCGTGTTGGCGAGGTACAGGGGGTAGGTAGATTCGAGCATGCTTCATCCTACGTGGCGGACCCGATCGGCTCAGGCCGCTCATGCCCACAGCGTGAGGAGTCCCGCTCCGAAGAGCAGGCTCACGCCGAACATGACCAGGACGCGACGCAGCAGGCGTCGCCCGCCGAGCACGCCCACGGCCCCGAGCTTGAACAGCAGATTCGCGAGACCTCCGACCAGTATGAGTCGCCATCCGGTTGAGACATCGAGGTTTCCGGAGTTCATCAGCTGAGCGCTCGAGAGCGTGATGGCGTCCATGTCGGTCAGCCCGGAGAGGGCCGCGACGGCGTACATCCCGAGCTCGCCGTAGTGATCGCGGACGACCGCGACGCCGAACAGCACCGCCGCGTAGAGCAGACCGAAGACGACCGCCGCCTTGAGATCGGACGGGGGCGTCACGCTCCGCTCCCGGGTCGCCTCGGGGCGTGAGACGAGGAAGGCCGCCGCGCAGACGGCCGCCATGAACGCCATCATCGCCCCGAGCGGGCCGGCCACCCCTGCCAGCCTCGTCGGGGCGACCAGTGCGATCTCGACCAGCACGCGTGCGAACACGACGGTAGAGGCGATCATGATCACGATCGACGAGTTGGTGGCGTCGGCTCCGGCCGAACCGGCGCGTCTGGCGAAACTCACGGTCGTCGCCGTGCTCGAGATCAGTCCGCCGAGCACCCCGGCCAGGACCGTGCCGGTCCGCGCGCTCAGCAGCCGCTGGGCCACGTACGCCGCCATGCTGATACCGACAATCAGCACGACCATCAGCCAGATCTCGCGCGGGTTCAGGACGCCGTACGGGCCGTACGACTCGTTCGGGAGCACGGGGAGGATGACCATCCCGATGATCACGAGGCGCAGCACGGCGCGGACGTCGCTCTGGCCCATCCTCTGCACGAACACGTGCAGCGGGCGCTTCCAGTGCAGCAGCACCGCGACCACGCCGGTTGTCACCACGCCGACCGGCGCGTGCCCGAGCGTGACGCCGGCCCCGACCATGAACATGACGAGTCCGGCGATCTCCGTGGTCATCCCGGCGCCGCCCCCGCCACGCTCGGTGTGGATACGGTTGCCCATCCAGAACATGCCCGCGACCGCGAGCAGGCCCGCCCCGATCGTCCACGCGCCACCAGGCCCGGCGGCGACCGACCCGCACAACGCGCCGAGGAGTGCGATCAGCGCGAACGTCCGGATCCCGGCGACCTTCGCCTCGGACCACTCCCGCTCCAGCCCGACGAGCAGTCCGAGACCCAGTGCGATCCCGAGTTGGCCGACGAGTTCCAGGTCCACGGCGTCACCCCGCTACCACCCTATTTTAGCTGGGCGCACTGTGAACCGCCGGGTCCGTAGCGGCCCGGGTGCCCACGGGGCGTGCACCATCAACGGGATCGGCGGGTCGCGAGCGCAATTGCAAACGCGATGCCGGCAAGCGTCAGCGGGATGAGCGCGTACCGCAGGAGCCGCCAGCCGTACACGCGGTTCTCGTGCGGCCCGACGTCGGCGACGACCCCGAGGAGCCCCAGCACCCCGAAGAAGACGCACGCGAGGGACAGAACCAAGAAGACCACACCCGCCCATACAAGGGCCTTCGTCAGCCCGCCGGTTGGTCTCGGAGTGGCCATGGAACGCTCGGGAACGCCGCGCCGGGCGCGTGATCAGCACCCCGACAGGTACGCCTGCACGAACGCACCGATGTCGCCGTTGTCAAGGATTCCGTCGGCGTTGAAGTCCGCGCTGGGCGCCCCGCCCAGGAACAGGGCGACGAAGTACCCGATGTCTCCGTTGTCGAGGATGCCGTCGCCGTTGGTGTCGGCCTCGCAGAGCTCGACCGTTTCAAACGTGACGCCGTCGATGAACACGGCCCCGCCCGGGTTCGAGGCTGGCTGCCGGAACAGCAGCGTCACCCGGGCCTCCACCGCGTCGTCCGGCACGATGCCCGAGACCTCCGAATAGGACCACGTGTCCTCCGGCGACCCGCCGTCGGCGACCGTCGTGGCGTATTCCTCGAGGAAGTACTCCGACTCGTACGGTGCGCCCGCCTGGCTGTAGAACTCGACCTTGAGCAGTGCGGTGTTCGAGGTGCCCGCGACGGAATCCTCGGAGCGTGTCAGGGCATGCGTGCCGGCGGTGAAGCTCGACCCGCCCGTGACCGCAACATTCTGGAAGGCCCCCGAGTAGTTCTCCGCGCCGTTGAACTGGCCGTACAGCTTGAGCGAGCGGGCGCCGTCGTTGGCGGTGCCCCAGTCCGAGGTGACGTTGCCGATGGTGTTGCCGAAGCGGGACCAGTCGGCCATGGCGCCGTCGCCGGCCTCGAAGCCCGCGTCGGCGATGAGCGAGACGGGGGGCTCGACCCACTCGGGGCGTTGCCAGACGCGGACGTAGTCGATCTCAAAGGTGGAAGGAAACGGGGTCGTCCAGTCGGGGTAGCCCGAATAGTCACCGCCGACCGCGAGGTTGAGGATGATGCTCTTCGCGGTGCCGGGGATGCCCACCGCGGGCTCGTAGACGCGGTAGTGCTCAACACCGTCGACGAAGAAGCCGACGGTGCCGACGTCCCACTCGACCGCGTAGTCGTGGAAGCCCTGCGTGAAATCGGCGCCGCTCTCGTAGGCGCTCGACACGTACTGGCGAGACGCGGCGTCCCACCCCCAGTGCACGGCGCTGCTCATGCGGTACGGGAGGTCGCCGCGGGCCTCCATGATGTCGATCTCCCCGCCCTGCGGCCACGGCGTCGTCCGCGGCAGCAGCCAGATGGCGGGCCAGAAGCCCCGGCCGTACGGGAGCTTGGCACGGACCTCGACGCGCCCGTAGCTCCACTCCTGCCAGGTTCGAACGAGGCCGGAGTTGTACTCGCGCCCGAAGGACCAGTTCGGATCTCGATCGGCTCGGAGTCTGAGCATGCCGCCCCCGACGGAGACCTGGTTGGGGTGGTAGTACTGCGACTCGTTGTTGTTCTCGCCGGGCCAGTTCGCCACCTGCCACACGCCGTAGTTGATGGACCCGCCGTCGAACTGGTCCTCGAAGATCGGGGTGCCCCAGCCGGGCGGGATCACCGGACCGGCCGCGAAGGACGCCGGAGCGATGGTGACCCCGGTTGTCGCTGCGAGAACGGTCGCGAAGGCTGTATGACTCCCCATGCTGACGCACCTCCGTATACCCGCCGAGAGGGGGACGGCATCATACTGTCGGAACAGTTACGGTTGTGCTTTGCCGGCCGCATATTCCATTCGGAGGCCCGAGAACGGGGACGCCAGGAGGAACCGACCGGGAGCATGCGGGCACGACGGTGTGCCTACAAAAACGCCGCGGGCACAATGCCAGCGGCGTTGAAAAAGCGAGGCGGACGGGACTCGAACCCGCAACCACCGGATCGACAGTCCGGGACTCTAACCAATTGAGCTACCGCCCCAAGTTGTCAGGTCTCGGTTGCCCGAGAGTCAAGAAAGGTAGGCCCCAAACCGCCTGTGTCAAGCCCCCCGGAGGGGGCAATCGCCCGCGTTCCGGGCCGGGCCCGCGTGACCGGTCTCGGACGCGGGGAGTTTCGGTCCGAGAGCCCTCAGTCGTCGATCGAGATCTGGATGCGGGCGGGGTCCTGCACGCTCAGGGGGTTGGTGGAGGGGGCCACCTGGGAGTTGGCCCAATAGAGGACGGCGCATCCGACCAGCATCGCGAGGCTGGCGACGAACATGAGGGCGGTGAACACGTCTGGGGTGGGCCCGCTGCGTCCGCGTCCCCCGGGCATCTGCATTCCGAACTGGCTCATGGGAAGGCTCCTGTCGAGGTCGTGGCGGGGGATCAGCCGTTGTCCAGCGAGCTCCACACCTGGTCGCCCACGCGGATCTGCTGCCCGCCCTGGAGGTTGCGGACGCGACCCACGGCGTGGTTCAGGTCCGTCTCGAAGATGACGACGTCGCCGAGGTAGGTGCGACCGTCGCGGTTCAGGTAGAGCTTCGAGTTGTCGGTCACGCGGTCGTTGCTGCCGAGGCTGATGCGGATGATGGTGTCGCCGGTCGCGGGCTCGGTGCGGACCTCCTGGACGGTGCCGCGGATGGAGGGGCCGGCGATCAGGGTCGGGGGGGCGTTGAAGGTGTCGGGGGTGGTGGGCCCGCCCTCCATGGCGATCAGCTCGCGCTGGGCGTCGGCGAGCTGCTCCTCGAGGGAGCGGTTGGCCTGGACGTAGACGCCCAGCTGGCTCTGGCTGTCGGACAGTGCGGCCTCGAGGTCGAGCTTCTCGTTGCGCCAGCCGAGCTCGTCGTTGCGGAGGCGGCTGACCTCGGACTTGTACTCGCGGATGAGCTCGGCCTGGGTCTGGGTGGTGACGCCGAGCTGGGCGATCTTGCCCTCGATGGAGTCACGCGCGGCCTTGGCCTGGCGGAGGTCGATGGTGAGGGCCGAGATCTGCGCCTCGTTCTCGCGGATGGTCGCCTGCAGGTTCGCGTTCTCCTGCTGGAGCTGGGCGATGTCCTTCTCCATCTGGGTGCGGATGCGGGTCTGCGCGTCCTGGGCGATGGCCAGCTCGCCCTCGGCGGCCTGCTTGGCCGCGACGGCCGAGGCGTACTGCGACTTGATGGTGTTCGCGTTCGCGCCGTAGGAGACGGCCAGAGCCGCCATCACCACGCTCAGGATCGCTGCGATCAGGACGAAGACCTTGGTCAAGATATGCACGTCGTTGCTCCTCGCCTCGACTCAATGGGTTCCGGGTGCGGTCGGCGTCCGGGCCGACGGGACCCCGCACGGGTTCGCTTCGGGTTGATCGCACGGCGACAACCTGACCCGCCGGATCACCGGCAGGGGGACCGCAAGCATAGCGGCACCAGCCGCACGTCGCAGCCGACCGGTCGATCCGACGCCCGGCCGAACCACTTTACGCACTCTTTTTGGACCGTATCCCACATTTTTCAATCAATCCGCGACGTCAGCTCAAGGATCCCGCGTGCCGAGGCCGCCCGCACCGAGATCGAACGGTCCTCCAGCAGCACCAGCAGCTTGTCCAGATTCGCGCCCGACTCGGTCCGCCCGTACACGACCGCGGCGTACCCCCGGACGGCGTCCGAATCCGACCTCGCGTATTCATCGGCGATGAAGGCCCCCTGGGGATGCCCCAGACGGGCCAGCGCGTCCGCCGCGGCGAGCCGGATCTCGGCCGGCATGGGCTGCTCGGAGATCCCCTCGGCGAGGTAGATGAACTGGTCGATCGAGTTCTCGTCCCCCACCGCCCCGATGATCTGGATCGCCAGGGCCGCGTACTCCATCTCCTCCGGGCGGGAGGGGAACAGGGCGGCCCGGATGCCGGCCAGGGCGTCGTCGTCCCCCAGCTTGGCCATCGCCTCACCGATCTGGAGACGCAGCAGGCGCACCTGGCTGGTGTTGGCGCGGGGCATGGGGTCGCGGTAGGCGTCGCGGAGGAGCCCGAGCGCCGACTCGTCCCCGAGCTCGCCCAGGACGAAGGCCGCGTGAGCCCGGACACGCGCGTCCGGGTGCTCGGAGAGCAGCGGGGCCAGGGCGGAGACGTTCTCGTCGAGGCCCAGCACGGAGAGTGCGTAGGTCGCCGAGGCGCGCACGTACGGGGAGTCGTCGTGCACGAGCGGTCGGACCCAGGGGGCCAGGTCGGTCAGTCCGGCCCGCCCGACGACCATCGCCGCGACGGAGCGGACGCCCTCGTTGGAGTCCCGCAGGCCCTTCTCGATCGCGTCCGCGCCGCGCTCGGGGGCGTCGGCCAGGGCCTCGATCGCGTGGGCCCGGACGGCGGGGCGGATGTCCTCGACCAGTTCCAGCAGGGTGTCGATCGCACGCTCGCGCGCCTGCGCGGCCCGGCTCTGCGTGACCACGGCGTCGTCTCCCGGCGCCGGCGTGCCGCCCCCGGCGCAGCCCGTCGCGGGCAGCGCCACGCACAGTGTCAGCAGCAGTCCTCCGGTCGTCACGATCGTGCGCATGCGTTGCCTCCTCGCGGGTCAGTTCTCTTCCGGGCTCGCGGTGTCGGTGTTCGGAGATTCCGCCGGTCGGAGCAGGAATCCGGCGGCGAGCGTCAGCACCAGTCCCGCCGCGTAAACCAGATCGACCAGCCACCCCCACACGCCGTAGATCGTGGTTCCCCGCCCGAGCGTGACGTCTTCCACCAGCACGCCGGAGGCGTGGGCCCTGGCACCCGCGGGCGAGGTGAGCGTGTCGGCCACGAGGCGCCCGCGAGCATCGATCACCGCCGAGATGCCGGTGTTGCAGGCCCGGACCATGGGCGTGGCCAGCTCGGCGCTCCGCCAGCGACAGGACCGCAGGTAGTACTCCCGCATCGCAACCGAGTCTCCGAACCAGCCGTCGTTGCTGGGGTTGACCAGCAGGTTGGCCCGGCGCCGGCCGTCCTCGAAGACGAGCCGGCGCCCGACCGCGGGCATGGTGGCCTCGAAGCAGATCGGGGTGGCGACTCCCCCGCTCGCGCCGTCCGTATCGATCTCAAACCACACCGGGCCGGCCCCGGCATCGAGCGTGAAGGACATGCCCTCGGCCCCGATCGCGAGGAGTTGCTTCTCAAGCCAAGGCCAGGCCGAGACATACGGCATCACCTCGCCGAAGGGCATGAGCACCATCTTGTTGTAGCGGGCGCCGCGGACCGCCCCGTTCCGGATGAGGAAGACCGAGTTGTGCTGGGCGTCCCAGCGGAAATCGATCTCGCCCTGCGGGGTCGAGGCGATCTCGAATCCGTCGTGCCCGGTCGCACCGATCAGCATCGGGATGCCCAGCCCGCGTTGCAGCGCCAGCAGCTCGCTCACGACGCTGGTGGAGTCGGTCAGGTCGCCCAGCGTGTCCAGTCGGGGGTCGGCCGCCCGGTCGATGGGCCAGGCCAGCCCGAAGGCACGCTCGGCCTCGACCGACTCGGGATCGAGCGTCAGCCCGGGGAACATGGTCTCGGGCCAGACGATCACGTCGGGCTCGTAGGAGGCGGCCTCGATGGTCAGGTCCTTGAGGTCTAGCCAGTCCAGGTACCGCTGCGTGAAGCCCCACGCGATCTTGTTGCTCTGCGGCACGTTGCTCTGCACCACCGCGACCCGGAGCGTGGGGCCCTCTCCCGAAGCGGGCGTAAACCACCCCGCCACGCCGGGTACGAACCAGAGCAGCCAGAGCACGGCCCCCGGAACCGCCAAACCGAGCGCCGGACGCTTCAGGCCCGGCACGCTCCAGCACACCGCCAGCGTGGAGCCCAGCACGACCAGCCACGAGACCAAGTAGGCCCCGCCCCAGGCCGCGGGGAAGGCCAGCCCGGCGCCCGGCGACTCGATCGAGGGGTGCCCGGCGAGGAACCAGGCGTACCCGCTGAACAGGACCGAGCCCCGCAGGAACTCCAGCCCCACCCACAGGGTCGGGAGCGAGACGACCATCATGCCCGGCAGACGTGCGACGACCCGCCCCCCGATCCACACGAACAGCATGGTCCACAGGCTCAGGTAGATCACGAGCGGGGCCACCCCCGCGCTCGAGATATCGACGACCCACGCGTGCGACCAGCCCCACCAGGGCATGACCCCGATCGCGGCCCAGAACCCGGCCCGGCTCGGCCGCATCCCGGGGCGTACCGCCAGCCAGATCAGCGCCATCGGGGCGGTGAGCCCCATCCACCACAGGTCGGGCACGGTCTGACTGACTCCGGTGACGACACCGAAGAGCAGCCCGAAGCCGAGCGCACGCAACCACGCGAAGCGGAACGCCCCCCCGGTGCCTGAAACATCGTCGTGATTTGGTTCGGGTGCTGCGTCCATGCCCGGGCAGTCTATCGCGCTACGGAAGGCACGCTCTGTACACGCTCCCCCCCTTGGCCCCGCCAGCGCAGAGTCCCAACCGCCCTGAACTCAGCCAGCGCAGAGGCCACCCGCCCTGGGCCCAGCCAGCGCAGAGACCCAATGTGGGGGGGGTTAGGAGGTGTAGTCGATGAGGCGGGCGATCTCGTTGCGGAGTTCCTTGCGGGGAACGACGCGATCGATCATGCCGGCGTTCTGGAGGTACTCGGAGCGCTGGAAGCCCTCCGGGAGTTCCTGGCGGATGGTCTGGCGGATGACGCGCGGCCCGGCGAAGCCGATGAGGGCCCCGGGCTCGCCGAGGTTGAAGTCCCCCAGCATGGCGAAGCTGGCGGTGACGCCGCCCGTGGTCGGGTCGGTGAGGACGGAGATGAACAGCCCGCCGGCCTCGTGGAGGCGTGCGAGTGCGGCGGAGGTCTTGGCCATCTGCATGAGGCTGAGCCCGGCCTCCTGCATGCGGGCGCCGCCGGAGCAGCTGACGATGACGAGCGGCTTGCCGGTCTTGGTGGCGTGCTCGATCGCGCGGGTGAGCTTCTCGCCCACGACCGAGCCCATCGATCCCATCATGAAGGTGAGGTCGAGGCAGGCGACGACCGCGGGGCGGCCCTTGATGAACATCTCGCCGGCGCGGCAGCCCTCGGTCTGCCCGGTCTTGACCTGCTCGCGGGCCAGTCGCTCGGGGTAGGACTTGAGGTCCTTGAACTCGAGCGGGTCGGTGGAGCGGAGGCCGGCAAAGAGCTCGACGAAGGTGTCCTGGTCGGCGAGCTGGTTGATGCGTTCGGTGGCCGAGATTCTGAAGTGGTGGTCGCACTCGGGGCAGCAGTGGAGGTTGGCCTCCATCTGTCGCCGGTAGATCATCTGGCTGCACCCCGGGCATCGGAGCCAGAGTCCTTCTGGGATCGAGCTCTTGCGTCCGCCCGGCTTCATGTCGGTCCAGTTCCGTGATGCGGTCTGTGTCGCCATCCTGCGTGTCTCCCGGATCGGCGCGGTCAGGCGCTGATCCTCCTGGGTCCCGGGCTGAGCAGCCCGGGGGGCACCTCGAAGGTCTCGACGCCCTCGGGTGCGGTCTCGACCACGTTCCAGAGGTCCGAGTCGTCCCGGCCCAGCAGCAACGCCCGTACCAGCCCGAAGGCCATCGGCCTGAGGACCGCCATCACGACGGGGTGGTCGCCCTTGACCTTCATCGCGGCGCGGTGGATCTCGGCGCAGATCCGCTCCGTGGCGTCGGAGAGCGATTCGCCCTCGGGCACGGAGATGGAGTCGGGTCGGTCTCGCCACTGCTTGAAGGCGCTGGGGCAGCGTTCGCGGAGCTCGTCGAAGGTGACACCCTCCCACAGGCCCATGCCGACGTCGGCCAGGCCCTCGAGCGGGCGGACCTTCGGGCCGTGCCGGGCCGCGAGGGCTTCGGCGGAGGCGCGGCTGCACTCGTCGGGCCCGCACAGCACGACTGCGGGTGAGACGGTGACGGTCGTGTCCGCGACCGTGTCGGCGAGCGGGAGATCGACCGCGCCGACGATGCGCTCCTCTCGGTCCCAGCTGGTGTCGCCGGTCCGCACGAGAAGCAGCGTCATTGGTTTCGTCTTGCTCATAGGAAAGAGTTGCCCGTTCCGGTGTTCCACGAGACCGACGCTCGACGCGGGTCTCCGATCCGCCCACGGGCACACGCCGCCGGGCACACATCGCCGGGGGACGGTCGCCAGACCGGTCCGCCCAACCCGATCACCGGGAATCGAGTGGACGCAAGTCTACCATCGGCCGTCCGCGGTCTCTGCTCACAGCCACCCCCGAGCTCAACAAACTCGAACACTCTGTTCGGGTCTCGAACGGTGAAATGCCATCGCGATGGCCATTATCGGGGTTTCCCGGCCCCGTCCGGGTGGCGCAGAATCTCGATCCGCTCGTCCCGCCCCTCGGGCGGAACCCCGAAGACCGAGCTCCCGGCGACCAGCACATCGAAGGCGTGCTCGATGAGGAGCGAAGCGTTGGCGGGCCCGACCCCGCCGTCGATCTCGAGTCGCTGCTCCGGGCGGAGGCGCCGGCGGATCTCGGGCACCGGCCCGAGGCACTCGGGCATGAAGGATTGTCCGCCGAAGCCGGGCATGACGCCCATGACGAGGATCAGGTCGAACGCGTCCATCGACCGCAGCAGTCGCTCGGGCGGGGTTCCCGGGTTGATGGTCAGGCCCGCGGTCATGCCCTCGCCCCGGATACGGTCGGCCATGGACCGGGCCTCGTTGACTTCCAGCACCTCGGTATGGACGCTGAGGTGGTCGGCGCCGGCCTCCCGGAAGGGGGCGATGTAGTCCCCGGGGTCGGTGACCATGAGGTGGACGTCGAGGAAGGCGTCCGGGCAGGCACGCCGGATAGCGGCGCAGACCGCCGGCCCCATCGAGAGGTTCGGGACGAAGTGCCCGTCCATGATGTCCACGTGCAGCAGGTCCGCGCCCCTGGCCAGCACGTCGCGGCACTCCTCGCCGAGGCGGGCGAAGTCGGCCGCGAGGACCGAGGGCGCGACCAGCGGTGACTCTGGGGGGTGTCTGAACAGGTCCTTCATACCCCCAGCGTAGCCGGGGCCCGAGGCCGCTAGCATGCAACTCGATCGGAGGGAGACCCCATGACCGCGACCGCCGCCCTGCGTGACCAACTCGCCGCCGTCGGACAGGAGCATCTTCTGAGCTTCGCGTCCGAGCTGTCCGAGGAGCGGCTCGGCTCGCTGCTGGCCCAGATCGACGCGATCGACCTGGAGTCGCTGCCGGCCCTGATCGAGACGTACGTGCGGTCGGAGTCCGGCTTCGAGGCGCCGTCCGATCTGGAGCCGGCGCGCTGCTACGCGTCGCCGGCCTCCGGCGACCCCGGCTGGGACGTGGAGCACTTCCGCGGCGTGGGCGAGGCGCTGGTGCGCGAGGGCCGGGTCGGGGTCTTCACGGTCGCGGGCGGTCAGGGGACGCGCCTGGGCTACGACGGGCCGAAGGGGTGCTACCCGACCGGGTGCGTCACGGGCAAGTCGCTGTTCCAGCTCTTCGCCGAGCAGATCAAGGGCGAGGGGGCCCGCTACGGGACCACGATCCCGTGGTACCTGATGACCTCGCCCCTGAACCACGACGCGACCGAGGCGTTTCTGAAGGAGCACGGGTACTTCGGGCTCAACCCCGACGACGTGATGCTGTTCAACCAGGGCGTGATGCCATCGTTCGACCCGGAGACCGGGCGGGTGCTGCTGGCCGAGAAGTGGAAGATCGCGACCAACCCGGACGGGCACGGCGGCTCGCTGAGGGCCCTGGTGCACTCCGGGGCGACCGACGACATGAAGGCGCGCGGCGTGGAGCACATCGCCTACATCCAGGTGGACAACCCGCACGTGCGCTGCGTGGACCCGGTGTTCCTCGGGCTGCACGCCGCGGCGGAGGACTCCTCGGGCGAGTTCTCCTCCAAGATGGTGCCCAAGGCCTCGTGGGACGAGAAGGTGGGCGTGTTCTGCCGCTCCGGGGGGCGGACCCGTGTGATCGAGTACTCCGACCTGCCCGAGGGGCTCGCCCGCCAGACCGATGCCGACGGGGGGCTGGTGTTCAACGCGGGTTCGATCGCGATCCACGCGATGAGCGTCGAGTTCGTGGAGAAGCTCGAGTCCGACCCGGAGTTCGCCCTGCCGTTCCACCGGGCGGTCAAGAAGATCCCGCACGTGGACCCCGACACGGGAGAGAAGGTCGATCCGGTCGAGCCGAACGGCGTGAAGCTGGAGCGGTTCGTGTTCGACGCCATCCCGCTGGCTGAGTCCTCGATCGTGTACGAGACCGACCGCGTGGAAGAGTTCGCCCCGGTCAAGAACGCCAGCGGCGTGGACTCGATCGAGTCGTCCAGGGCGTTGCAGACCGAGCGGGCGGCCCGCTGGCTGGAGGCGTGCGGGGTGAGCGTTCCTCGAAAGGGGGACGGCACGGTGGACGCGAGCATCGAGATCTCGCCGCTGACGGCGACGTGCGCCGAGCACCTGCGGGGTGCGGACCTGCCGGGCTCGATCGAGCCGGGCTCGACGGTCGTCCTGTGAGCGTGTCGTTCGTGCGTCCCAAGCTGCCGCGTTCGCTGGAGGAGAAGTCGAGGACCACGCGCCTCGGGCCCGACGTCCCGACGCTGCTGGCCCACCCGGACTGGGACACACCCGTGCCTGCGGTGCTGTGGATGCACGGGCGGACCGCGTGCAAGGAGCTCGACCCGGGGCGGTACCAGCGCTGGCTGCGGGCCGGGATCGCGACGGTCGCGGTGGACCTGCCCGGGCACGGGGAGCGGTACGACGAGGCCCTGCAGGGGCCGGAGCGCACGCTGGACAACTTCCGGCGGATGGTGGACGAGATCGACCCGGTGCTCGACGATGCCCTGGACAGGATGCCGATCGACCCGGACCGGATCGCCATCGGAGGGATGTCCGCGGGCGGCATGGCGACGCTGATCCGGCTGACGCGGCCGGGGTTGGCGTCCGGCCGGTTCGCCGGCGCGGCGATCGAGTCCACCACCGGAGACCTGGAGGCGCTGTACTTCGGCGATCCGGAGATCCCCGACACCCGCCCGTGGCCCGCGACGCACGACCGGGACCAGGTCGCGGCGCTCAGCCCGATGGGCCGCCTGGACGAGCTGGAGCCCGTGCCGCTGCTGTCGATCCACACCGTGGGCGACGCGGTGGTGCCCTGGGCGATCCAGCGCCGTTTCCTGGACCGGCTGCGTGAGCGGTACGCCGAGGCGGGGGCCGACCCCGGCCTGATCGAGGTCCAGACCTACGAGGACACCGGGGCCCCCGACGAGCACGCGGGGTTCGGCCGCGAGGGCGCGAACGCGAAGGACCGGCAGACGGAGTTCCTGTCGCGCGTGCTGCGCGCCGAGACGGTGTGACACTCTCCTCCCCGCGAGAGCGGGGCCGTGTAACCGTGGCGTTCCCCGCTGCGAGCACCCCCCGCACCTGTCATACTCTCCCACCGTGCCTGAATCGAAGCCCAGCCCGCTCGCGCGACTGAACCCTTTCCGCGGCCTGCCCAACCCGAAGGAGGTCTGGGCCTGGGGCATGTACGACTTCGCCAACCAGTCCTTCACGCTGCTGATCATCACGCTGCTGTTCTCGCTGTACGTGCAGTCGGTGGTCACGCCCCAGCCGGAGCTGTCTCCGGAGACGCTGGCCTGGATCGAGTCGGGCGGCGCGGGCGAGCCGGCGCCGGGCGTGGCGGAGGACCTCGCGGCCCTGGACGAGGCCCAGCGGGTCGGCAAGTGGAACTGGTCGCTCATCCACGGCTCGTCGTACCTGATCGTGGTGCTGCTCAGCCCGTTCGTGGGGGCGCTGGCCGACCTGAAGGGGTGGCGCAAGCAGTTCCTGGTCGGCACCGGGTTCCTCTGCTGCGCCCTGACCGCCTCCCTGGCGGGTGTCCGACCGGGGATGCTCTGGCTCGCGGCCCTGCTCTACATCCCGGCCAACGTGTGCTATCAGATCGGGGAGAACTTTCTGGCCAGCTTCCTGCCGGGCGTCAGCACGCCGAGGACCATCGGGCGCATCTCCGCCATCGGCTGGACCATGGGGTACCTGGGGGCGCTCGGGCTGCTGGTCTGCTCGCTGGCGGGCATGCTCGCCTTCGGGTGGAAGGAGCCGTCGAGCTGGCAGCCGTTCTTCGTGTTCGCGGCGGCGTGGTTCCTGCTGGGCATGCTGCCCCCGACGTTCATCCTGAAGAACGACACCCCGCTGCCGGAGGCCGCGGGCAGGCGGCTGCTGCCCGAGTCGGTCTCGCGCGTGGTGCAGACGTTCCGGCACGCGAGCCGGTACGCCCACCTGATGCGGTTCCTGCTGGCTTTCTTCGTGTACGGGTTCGGGGTGCAGGTGATCATCGGGTTCGCCTCGATCATCGCGGGCGGGTTCGGGTTCGGGCAGGAGGAGCTGATCCTGTTCGTGGCGCAGATCACCGTCACCGCGGGGCTGGCGGCGGCGGGGACCGCGCTCTTCCAGGACCGCATCGGCGCCCGGGCGACGGTGATCATCTACCTGTTCGTCTGGCTGGCGGCCTGCCTGGGGCTCATCGCGACCAAGGCCAACTGGCCCAGCGGGGGCCCGCAGTGGCCCCTGTGGATCATCGGGAACCTGCTCGGGTTCGGGCTGGGCGGGATCGGGACCGCCTCGCGATCCATGGTCGCACGCTTCGCGCCCGCGCACCGCACCGCCGAGTTCTTCGGGCTGTGGGGGCTCTCGTACAAGCTCGCGGCCGCGATCGGGGTGCTGGCGTTCGGGGGCGTCGCCCGGCTGCTGGGCGATCTGGCCTCGCTGATCCTGCTCGCCTCCTTCTTCGGTGTGGGCCTGCTGCTGATGCTGCCGGTCAACGAGACCGCGGGCGTCCGGGCGGCCAAACGCGTCGAACGCGAGCACGAGAAGACGATCCACGGGGACGCCGGCGAGCCCGGCGTGACGCCCCTGTAACTCCCGCCGTCGCAAGGACTACGCTTCGATCATGACCACCCTGCCCGACACCGACCCCGCCCACGTCCGTCTGTCCGCGGTCCCCACCGGGGTGGGGCGCTACGGCGAGTACGGGGGCGTGTACGTCCCCGAGACGCTGATCGCGGCCCTGCAGGAGCTCGCCGAGCTGTACGACAAGGTCCGGCACGACCGGAACTTCTGGGAGCGACTGACCGACCTGAACCGGAGCTACGTCGGTCGTCCGACGCCGCTGTTCCAGGCGATCGGGCTGTCGCGCGTGGCCCGGAGGCTGGCGGACCACAAGGACCGCGGGGCGACCATCTGGCTCAAGCGCGAGGACCTGGCCCACACCGGGGCCCACAAGATCAACAACACCCTCGGGCAGGCGCTGCTGGCCAAGAAGATGGGCAAGGAGCGCATCATCGCCGAGACCGGCGCGGGTCAGCACGGCGTGGCGACGGCGACCGCCTGCGCCCTGCTGGGGCTCACCTGCGAGGTGTACATGGGGGCCGAGGACGTGCGTCGGCAGCACCTCAACGTCGTCCGCATGAAGATGCTGGGCGCGAAGGTGGTCAGCGTGGACTCCGGGTCCAAGACGCTCAAGGACGCCACCAACGAGGCGATGCGGGACTGGATGGGCTCGGTCGAGACCACGCACTACATCCTCGGCTCGGTGGTGGGCCCCCATCCCTTCCCGATGATCGTGCGGGACTTCCAGTCGGTGATCGGGCGCGAGACCAAGGCGCAGTCGCTGAGGCTGATGGAGGGGCTTCCCGACTGCGTGGTGGCGTGCGTGGGGGGCGGCTCCAACGCCGCGGGCATCTTCTACCCCTTCATCGACGACGAGGACGTCAGACTGATCGGCGTCGAGGCGGGCGGGCGGTCGCGAGACCCCGGCCAGCACGCGGCCCCGCTGTCGCACGGGTCGCCCGGCGTGCTGCACGGCTCGCTGTCGTACGTGCTGCAGGACGACGACGGGCAGACCTCTCCGGTGCACTCCTGCTCGGCGGGGCTGGACTACCCCGGCGTCGGTCCGGAGCACGCCTACTGGAAGGACGCGGGGCGGGTGGAGTACACCTCCGTCTCGGACCAGACGGCCCTGGACGCGTTCCTGCTGTGCTCGCGCGAGGAGGGCATCGTGCCCGCGCTGGAGACCGCGCACGCGATCGCCAAGGGCGTCGAGCTCGCCTCGAAGATGGGCAAGGACGAGCACCTGGTCGTCAACTGCTCCGGTCGGGGCGACAAGGACGTGGAGGAGGCGGCACGCCTGCTGGGGGACCAGATCGACGCCCCGCAGTGAATGGCAAGTGGACAAAGTGAGCCCGGAGCGTGAGCGACGGGCCGCGCGGGAAGTCTCCGTTCCCAGGTCACGGCCCGTCGCTCGCGCTCCGGGATCTTGATTCAGGCAGAACGGTCGAACCGACCGCGGTCAGTTCAGCTCGTCGTCCTTGTAGAACTTGGTGGCGCCGATGGTCGCCGACAGGGCGAGCCCGTTCTCGGTGAGGGTGTGGACGACGATGTCGTCCTCGATGTTGGACTCCGCGGAGGCCTCGCCGCCCTGGTCGCCGGACTTCGCGGCCGCGTCGGCCTCGGCCCCGGCGCTCCAGCCGTTGGCGATGAAGTCCTGCATGGCGTACTCGGTCTTGAAGATCATGAGCATCTTGTAGTCCTTGGCGCCAAGGCCGATGCCCACGCCCCCGCCGGCGACCTTCATGTAGGTGTCCTTGCCGGTCTGGTTGTTGTGGACCTTGCCGTGCCCGCCCTCGGTGGCCACGAAGATCAGGTTGGTGCCGATGCTGCTGAACAGCCCGTAGCCGGGGGCGCTCTGGACGTCGTTCCGCAGGTCCGGCTTCTCGGCGTAGAAGGCCTCGAGGGCCTCGCGGGTCATCCTGTCCACGTAGTCTCGCTTCTCCTCGGGCGAGCCGCCCTTGGCCGACGTGCAGCCGGAGAGCGTGCCCGCGACGGGGAGCATCCCGGCAAGCCCGCACGCCAGCAGGGCCGCACCGAACATGGATCGTGTCGTCTTCATCGCTGCCTCCTCGAGTATCGAGTCCTGTCCGGCCCTCAGTCGTCCGAGGGCTTCTCGAATGGTAAGGCGTAGAACCCGCGTCCGGTGTCGCGCAGCCGACCCGCCTTGGCCAGCGCCTTCCACACCCGTTTGGGGTACTCGCGCGGGGGCTCGATGGCGTCGATGTCGCTGGTGCGACCGCCGCTGGTGTAGCGTCCGCCGAGCTTGCTCTCGTCGCTGAGGCGCATGATCTCGAGGCGCTTGCGGAAGGCCTTGATGGCGTCGGCCATCTCGCGCTCGGTGACCGGGGGCTCCTCGCGTGCCGTGGGGCGTTCGCCCGGGTTCTCGAGCCCCGTGACCAGGGCGTCGAAGCCGGCCAGGTCGCGCTCGGCGCAGACCCGCGCGGCCTCCGCCTGATCGACGGGCATCCGCCCGAGCAGGCGCTGGGCGAGCTGCCAGTGGTCGTGGGCCCTCAGCCCGTCCTCGGCCCGGACCGACAGCGCCTCGAGCTCTCCGACCATCGACCGCAGCTTCTCGACGAGGTTCATGCCCGAGGATATCACCCCCGGGGCGTGCGGTTCGCGTGGCGCGACGCACCCGGGCCGGTATGCTTCCGGGTCGTGCCCAAGGAGCCCCTGCCGCCATTCGATCTCCCCCCCGGACGCGTCCTCGCGGGCCAGTACGTCATCGAGCGCCACCTGGGCTCGGGGTACGAGGGGGAGGTGTACCGCGTCAGCGAGAAGCGGACCGGGGCCCTGCGGGCGGCCAAGCTGTTCTACCCGGAGCGCAACCCGAAGGACCGGGCGATACGGTTCTACGCCGAGAAACTCGAGCGCCTCCGCGACTGCCCGATCCTGACCCGCTACCACCACTCCGAGACGGTACGGGTGAAGAGCGAGACCACCGTGATGCTGGTCTCCGAGCTGGCCGAGGGCGTGATGCTAGACCGGTTCGTCCGCGCCAGGCGTGGGAAACGCCTGCCCGAGTTCGAGGCCCTGGCGCTGCTGGCCGAGACCGCGCGAGGGCTGGCTCAGATCCACGACCGGCGGGAGTACCACGGCGACCTGCACTCGGACAACATCATGCTCAACCCGACCGGTGTCCGGTTCAACGTGAAGCTGATCGACTTCCACAACTACGGGCGGTCGACGCGCGACCTCATCGCCGGCGACGTGGCCGACCTGATCCGGATCTTCTACGACACGCTGGGCGGCAAGCGTCACTACGCCTCGCACTCCAAGCCCGTGAAGCATGTCTGCGCGGGGCTGCGCAAGTCGCTGATCCGCGAGCGGTTCCCCACCGCCCGCCACCTGGCGGCGCACCTGCAGTCCTTCGAGTGGGACCGCTGACCGCGCGTGCGGGCCCGGCACGCGTGGGGGTCGCTCCGGGGCGGTCCGGCCCGTATCGTGACCCGGAGCGACCCCCACGCGTGCCGGGCCCGCACGCGCGGTCAGCGGTCCCACTCGAAGGACTGCAGGTGCGCCGCCAGGTGGCGGGCGGTGGGGAACCGCTCGCGGATCAGCGACTTGCGC
>JBICID010000050.1:0-42451 GCA_043101615.1 Phycisphaerales bacterium JB040
CGAAAATCAGCTATTACGCAAAGCCCGGTATCCCAAACAAGACCAGCCCCCAAAGAATGTTGAGAGTAACGGCCACACAGAACAGCACCACTGCGATCCTGCCCCGACGAATAGCCGTGGGAGTGGCCCGGTCGGCCTTGATGTCTCGCCGCAGGTCCCAGAGAAAGAAGTACGCAGGCACCAGCGGAACGAGGCCGAGCATCGGGATCACACTGACGGGCATCGCGAGAATCACGCACGCGAACGTCAGATTCGCGGGATACACGCTCTGTCGAGAGAGTGTGCTTCCCGGGCGGATCGAACCGCACTCTGGGCACGTCTCCGGTCGCTCAAGCCCGTCGAGTCGGTAATCGCAATTCCAGCAGGTCGGAGCCGACGCTCCTGATCCGCACTCCGGACAACGATCGTCCCGGGAGAGCCCGGTCCGGTCGTATCCGCAGAGCCAGCAGGCGGAAGTTGCCACGCAAAGCGATACGCCCCGAAACGGCCCCGGTTCACCGCCCCTTCGGCGACAGCACCCAGTCCGCCTTGTCCGCGTCGTTCGCCCAGCGCCGCATGTCGAGCAGCTCGTCCCAGTCGTACTGCTCGGCGTGCCCGTCCAGATGGCCCGCCGCGCTCTTGCCCGCGTGACGCAGCATGACACCGCCCGAGTTGGACGCGGGCTCCCCGTCCGCGTCGTACGCGTCCGCCCACACCCGTCCGCCACGCCCCGAGGTCTCGAACGAGTACGGCGACCGCACCTCGAAGAAGCCGGCCACCTGCATCGTCTTGCCCTGCCCCAGCAGGTCGGACGTGTCGATCGAACGGGACGACGTGAACGCCATCAGGCCCGAGGGCGACCGCACCTGCTGCATCCGGTCCACCCAGAACTGGCCGAACACGCGCCGGTACGTCGGGTTGTCCACCAGGTTCTTCGGGTCGCGCGAGGACCCGCCCACGAAGAACCCATTCAGGCCGAAGCTCGGGTACAGGCTCGCGACGTACGGCCCGTGCCCGATCGCCTCACGCACCTGCGGGTCCTTGTACAAGGCGTCCAGATCGTTGCCCAGGTAGTCCATCAGCCGCCACGGGTACCGCTTCAGGGGCTCGCCCGTCACACGCTCGCCCGAGAGGTCCGAGACAGGGGCCCACGCCGCGCTCTGCTTGTCGGACAGGAACCCCGGCAGCAGGGCATCCTGGTTGTCCAGCGAGTAGCTCGTGTACGCGGTCATCAACGACCGCACCGCGGCCGCGTCGCGCACGCCCCGCACACACGCCCGAGCCTTCGACAGCGTCGGCAGCAGGATCGAGATCAAGAGCGCGATGATCGCGATGACCACCAGCAGCTCGATCAGCGTGAAGCCATGCGAGCGTCCTGCCTGTCCGGATTGGTTCGTCGAGCGTGCGAGCATCGTGGTCGGTCGTCCTGACGGGTCGGCAGGGGTCGGATTCGCTCCGAAATCGCCCCTGCAGGCATTTGTAGGCGTGTCAAACTGGGTTGTTGAGACTCAGTCTCAAAATGGAGAGCGAATCCGTTGACTTATTGAGACCCAGTCTCAATACTGCCCACCCAGAACCATGCCTGCCTGGCGGGACACGCCCGGGGATCCAACGGGAGCGAGACCATGACCTACGCGATGCTTGCACTGGCGCTGACGAGCGGGCTGGCGATGGCCCAGCCCGCCAGCGTGGACCTCGGCCCGGCCGACCGGGACCGCTGGATGTACCCCTTCAACTTCTCCCCCGGCGTGCGTGCCGTGGCGACCACGTTCGGCGCCACCGTCGCCGGCCCCGGCTTCGACGACCGCGACGCCCAGTTCGTGGTCGGGTGGGACACCGACCCCGAGATCCCGGCGGGCGAGCCCTCGGTCAACTACAGGATCGCGTCGGCCCGGGTGACGCTCACGATCGCCGCGGGCGACCAGATGGCCTACGACCCGACCCTCGACACCTACGCCACGTATCTCGACGAGACCGACCCCGGCTTCGTGCCCGACGCCGACGCGGGTCGCCCGGTCGTGCTGCACCCGGCCGCGTACCGCAACGGGTTCGACCTCGCCACGTGGGAGGAGTTCAGCGTCTTCGGCGGCGTGCCCGCGGTCGAGCCGGCCCAGGGCGCCCGCAACGTCTACCCGGCCAACTTCGACGCGCAGGGCGTCCCCTTCGACGTCTCGAACAACGTGAAGGAAGGCTTCGACCCCGCGCCGTACGCCGTCGGGCAGTTCCCCGGCGTCACCCCCGGGGCCCTGGTCCCGCAGGACGCGCCGGTCGTCTTCGAGCTCGACCTGACCGACCCGGACTTCGTGGGCTACCTGCAGGAGAGCCTGAGCGCGGGGCGTCTGAACCTGGTGGTCTCGTCGCTGCACTTCGCCTCGGGCGGGCCGGACGGCGGCGCGGGCGACCCGCAGTACCCGGCCTTCTACACCAAGGAGGACCCCGTCGCGTCGATACTCGGCTTCGAGCCGCGCCTCGAGATCACCTACGAGCTGGCCAGCCCGGTGGACTTCAACGGGGACGGGATCATCGACAACGGCGACATCGGGGCCTTCGTCGCCCTGTTCATCGCAGGTGACCTCCGGGCCGACGTCAACGACGACGGCGTGCTGGACAACGGAGACATCGGCACCTTCGTGCAGCTGTTCCTCGCGGCGACCGGCTGAGACCGACGCCGCAGAGTGTGTTCACCCTTGAGCGTGCGAGACACGCGGGAGAGATTCGGATGAAGATCGAGATGCTCATCGCCGGCCTGACCGCCGGCGTCGCCCTGGCCCAGTCCCCGTACACCGAAACCTTCGACACCGGCAACGCCCTCTGGGCCGACGCCGCGAGCCAGCCCCTGGACTGGACCGCCACCGGCTCCATCGACGGGACCGGGTACGTCTCCTCGACCGTGAACGCCGCGGGCATCGACCCGCAGTTCGGCGCCCTGGCCTTCCGCGGGCAGGTCGGCCTGGGCTCGAGCGGGGGGGCGTTCGCGGGCGACTACCTGTCCAACGGCATCGACACGATCTCGTTCGACGTCCGCCACGACTCGACCGATGCGCTGAGCTTCTACGTGCGTGTGGCCACGCCCGGCAACTTCCCCGCCGTACTGTTCCTGTCCCCCGTCGCGGTGACCCCCGGCGAGTGGACCACGCTGAGCTTTGCGCTGGACGAGTCGAGCCCGTTCACCGTCCCCGAGGGCGGCCCGGGCACCTTCGAGACGGTCCTCTCGGGCGTGGGCAACCTCCAGATCGGCTTCAGCGCCCCCGCGACGCAGACGAGCGGCGACATCGCCGTCGACCTCGACAACGTCTCCATCGTCCCGACCCCCGCCACCGCCGCCCTGCTGGGCCTGGGCGGGCTCGTCGCGACCCGGCGCCGTCGCTGACCCCCCCCCACCCCCACCACTCAACCCACCCGGCGGGGCGTACCCCTCGCCGGGTTTTTTGTGCCTCGAGATCCGCCTGCGAGTCTGCCGGTGTCAGGACAGTTCGGACTCAGAACGCCCGTTCGATCACGGCGTCCGCCATCAGGAGCAGCAGCTCCCGAGCCGCAGACCCCGGCAGCACCCCGATCGCCTCCTTCGCCAGCGCGACCTCGCCCGAGGCCAGCTCGCGCGACGCCTCCAGCGAACCGGTCGTCCGGATGGCGTCGATCAGCCGGCGCACGGCGTCGTCGCTCTTGCCCCGGGTCGCACGCTCGATCAGCTCCAGCGACACGCCCCGCTCGCGCGCCGGCGCGGTCGAGAGGTGGTGGATCAGCGGGTAGGTCAGCTTCCCCTTGTCCAGGTCCTTGCGGACCGACTTGCCCACGGTCGCCTCGTCCCCGGTCAGGTCCAGCAGGTCGTCCTGCACCTGGAACGCGACGCCCAGACGCATCCCGTAGGCCCAAACCGCCTCGGCCAGCGCCACCGGCGCACCCGAGGCCTCGGCCCCCAGCCGGCACGCGGTCGCGATCAGGGCGCCCGTCTTGCCCCTCAGGATCTCGAGATACGTCTGCTCATCCAGCGACCAGTTGTTGCGGTTGTGCAGCTGCAGCAGCTCCCCGGCGCACATGGCCCGGCTCGTCTCGCCGATGGCCCGGGAGGGGCCTGTGGTCGGCAGCGAGGAGCACAGGTGGTAGGCCGAGGCGATCAGGTAGTCGCCCAGGATGACCGCCTCCTCGTTGCCCCGCAGCGTGTTGAGGGTCTGACCGCGACGCCGGACGTCCGCCTCGTCCAGCACGTCGTCGTGCACCAGCGTGGCCATGTGCACCATCTCGCAGACCGCCCCCAGCGTCCGATGATCCGGCGTGATCAGCCCGGACCAGTCGCCGGTGTCGCCCGCACGCTCGTGCGTCGCCAGCCCGCACGCCAGCACCAGCGTCGGGCGGAGCATCTTGCCCCGGTAGCGCTCCACGTGCGCGCACAGGTCGGACACCGGCGTGAGCTCCGACTCGAGCTCTGCGTCGAACACACCCTCCACATCGCGCAGCGCGTCGAACAGGGCCGACTGGACCGGGGCGAGGTTATCGGGAACGTCGAGCACGCCTTGCATAGTTGTACGAGTTTAGGAGGGCCGAGAACCCCGCGGCTTCCGCACGACGGGCCCGCGGCTGATCCGCCCCCCCGGGCCCGGACGATGCGGTCCCCTCCTGTACCCGGAAGGAGCTGTGACATGAAGAAGGCAACTGTGATGGGCGGCGTGGCGTGCGGGCTCGCGCTGACGGTCGGGGGCTGCGGGAGCACCGCCACGACGAGCCTGCCCGACCAGGGCGTCCGCACGATCGCGACCGGCACGTTCGACCGCACCGGCGCCACGTTCGTCTCGGGCGAGGCACGCGTCGCCGAGTCCTTCGGCGACATCTACCTCGAGCTCGGCGACGGCTTCAACGCGACCACCCAGGAGCGCATGCGCCTCGCGTTCGGACGCGACGGCACGCTCGACCCCTCCACCCGCTTCACCTCCGTCAAGAGCGCCTCGGGCCGGCAGGTCTACTTCGTGCCCGAGTCGATCAACCCGTACCAGTACAACGAGGTCTACGTCTGGGGCAACAAGACCCGCGACGTCCTGGCGGTCGCCACGCTGACCCGCGCCCCCGAGACCCTCGCCAACGTCCACTCGACCACCGTCGAGACCACCGAGGACGTCCCCGAAACGACCGAGCAGACTCAGCAGGCCGCCGCGGAGACCGACTCCGAGAACTGACCCGAACCCGCCACGGGCGGTCTCGACACCGGACACCGACCCCGGCTCCCCGCGTGGGGGCCGGGGTTATTTCAGCGCCGTGATGTAGCAGATGTACGCCGGGTCCGCCTCGCCCCTGAGCGTCGGCGTGAACTCCCCGTTCCCGTCCCCGGTCGGCTCGCCGTCGTCGTCCAGCTCGTCGCCCTCCCAGTACACGTGGCACTCGGAGAACCCCGCCTCGAGCAGCAGCTCGCGGATCTCCGGCAGCGTCCACAGCCGCCAGTGGTAGGTGAAGGCACGCTTGATCTTGGTCTTGTCGGGGAAACGGAACGAGATGTGGCAGGTCATGTCACCCGTCACCGGGTTGTACTCGGCCTGCTCCCACACGTAGGTGAACGGGCCGTGCGTCCGGTCGCCCTCGATCGGCCGGTCCTCCGTCAGCTCCGAGTGGGCCTCGGACCCCCCGTAGAAGTCCATGAACAGCACCCCGTCGCCGGCCAGCGACTCCCGCACCGTGCGGAAATACCCCCGAAGCTCGTCCCGCGTCTTGAAGCACCAGTAGCTGAAGTTCATCGCCAGGACCGCGTCCACGCCCACGGCGTCGCCGGGGGTGAGCACGTCCCGCTCCAGCAGCGAGACCCGCCCCCGCTGCTCCTCGCTGAGCTGCGGGAGGTTGTGCTCGTGCCCCCAGTCCAGCGTCGGGCGGTCGATGTCGAGCCCCAGGGCCCGGTTGCCCGCACGCCTCCGGACCCACTCGCACGACGTGTTCCCCGTCCCGCAGAAGTCCTCGCGGATCACGACCGCACGCCGCCCCCGCAGACGCTCGAACTCGGCGTCCACGAAGTCGATCTCGGCCTCGACGTTCTGCACCGACAGCTGGTAGAGCACGTGCCGGTCGGCCGTGTCGGCGGTGAACTGCGGCCCCCGGAGCTTCTTGCCCTTGCCCCGCCGTTTCTGCTTCGTGGTCGCGCCCATCGGTCTCTGCTCCTGATCAATCCAAGGCTATGGGACGCCGAGTGTAGCGGTGTGCATTCCCCCGGAGACCCGACCGGGCCGATTTCGGGCGGGTACGATCCCGACCCCGCGCGATCCGGAGCCCCGGCTCGCGGGCAGGGGGAGCACCACCCGTTCGCCTGGGCGTTCGCAGGGCGACTCCGCTTGAAGGGATCGGCTCGATGAAACTCACCATGGTCGGAACCGGGTACGTCGGGCTCGTCACCGGCGTCTGCCTCGCCAACACGGGCAACGACGTGATCTGCCTCGACGTCGACGAGGACAAGATCGCCAAGCTCAAGCGCGGCGAGTGCCCCATCTACGAGCCCGGCCTCACCGAGCTGATGCTCAAAAACGCAGAGGCCGGACGCCTCCGCTACACCCTCGACAAGGACGAGGCCTACCGCGACGCCGACATGATCTTCATCTGCGTCGGCACACCCTCAGACGAGCGCGGGCACACCAACCTCTCCTACGTCGACCGGGCCGCCGACGACATCGCAGCGGTCATCAAGGCCCTCGGACCCGCCGCCAGGCCCAAGACCGTCGTCGTCAAGTCCACCGTCCCCGTCGGCACAACCTTCCGCGTCCGCGACCGCATCCGCGACATCGTCGGCGACCTCCCCTTCCACGTCGCGGACAACCCCGAGTTCCTCAAGGAGGGCGCCGCCATCAACGACTTCAACAAGCCCGACCGCGTCGTCGTCGGCGTGGAGTCCGACGAGATCGGCGACCAGTTCCGAGACCTCTACGACCCCTTCGTCCGAAACGGGCACCCCATCTTCATCATGGACGTCCTCTCAGCAGAGATGGTCAAGTACGCCTCCAACAACTTCCTCGCCACCAAGATCTCCTTCATCAACGAGATGGCCAACCTCTGCGAGGCCTACGGCGCCAACATCAACCGCGTACGCGAGGGCATGTGCTCGGACTCACGCATCGGGCACGCCTTCCTCCACCCAGGGCTCGGCTACGGCGGCTCCTGCTTCCCCAAGGACACACTCGCCTGCATCATGATGGGCGAGACCAGCGGCGTGAAGACCGACGTCTCACGAGCCGTGCACGACACCAACCAGCGACAGCGCGAGCTCTTCTGGAAAAAGATCCTCGGGCACTTCGGCGGCGAGGCCGGCATCACCTCCAAGACCCTCGCCTTCTGGGGCCTCGCCTTCAAGCCCCAGACCGACGACATACGAGAGGCACCCGCCCTCACCATCGCCCGAAAGGCCCTCGGCTACGGCTGCCCCGTGCGCGGCTTCGACCCGGTCGCCATGAACAACGTCCGCAAGGAAGCACCCACCATCGAGCTCTTCGACGACATGTACCAGGCCGCCAAGGGCGCCGACGCCCTGGTCATCTCCACAGACTGGGACGAGTTCAAGAGCCCCGATTTCGACAAGCTCGGCTCCCTCATGCGCTCCAAGGTGATCTTCGACGGACGAAACCTCTACCGGCGCCAGCAGCTCGGCGAGATGGGCTGGCACTACTACAGCGTCGGACGCGGGGCCGTCACCCCCGGCTGAGCAGGCGGCCGTGTCAAGGCTTGGTAAAGCCCGCCCGCCCACGCGTCCGGACCGCCCGGGATCGGGCGAGCGAGGGGTATCATCGCGCATGAAACACGCACCGCCAGCGATTCTCCTCGCCCTGTGCTGCGCATCCGCGCTCGGGCAGGCCGACGTCGAGGTCCGCGTCCGCGACCAGAACGGCGACCCGGCGCCGCGCAGCAACGTCGTCGTCTGCCACGCCCCGACCGGGATCCCCGTGCTCAAGAGCGGCGTCCCCTTCACACGCCAGGACCCCGAGCAGTCAGCGTCGCAGATCCTCTTCGTCCAGACCGACCGGGACGGCCTCGCCCGCTTCGAGGACCTCCCCCCGGGCTCCTACCGCGTCGTCGCCCAGGCCTGGGAGGGCGCCCCGAGCCCCTTCGCCCTGCTCGACCCCAACGGCGTCGAGGTCCACCTCCGGGGCGTCAGCCGCGTCTTCGACGTGCCCGAGTCCGGCGAGAACCACGACGCGGGCCGGGGCGAAGACCACCACGCCACGATCCGGCTCGAGCTGGCCCCGCCCGGCACCGGCGTGCTCGAGATGGACCTGCGCATGCCCAACGACGAGACGCTCGTCGTCGTCAGCGCCGCCCCGATGGGGGCCGACCCCGTCCTCGGGTTCGCCGGATGGAACGGCGACTTCATGCGAGGCATGCTCGGGGGCAACCGCATGCCCGCGGGCAGGACCCGCTTCACCGGCCTGCCCGAGGGCGAGGTCCACGTCGGCGTCTTCGCGGGCGACAACGTGCCCGGCTTCGGCGCCGCCACGGTCCGGATCGACCCGGAACGCGTCGCCACCCTGGACGTCCCGCTGGTGGTGATGTGGGCCAGCGGGGTGCACTCGCCCCCGCCCGCGCTCGAGCCGCTCGCCGAGAAGATCTCGGGCCTCGCGCCCGAGCAGATGAACGACATCGCCAAACGCTTCCGGGCCGGCCCAGACGCCGCACGCGGACCGGTGCACGCCATGGCGAGCCTCGCCCCGCTGCTCGACGAGACCTACACCTTCGAGGACGGCGAGGTCGCGACGCTGGGCGAGGTCTTCGCGGCCCTGGCCTACACGCTCATGCAGCGCACCATCACCGGGCAGGGGTACCGCCCCAACGCGTACCGCCCCCCCACCGTCACCTACGAGGGCGACGACCCCCGCACGCCCCCCGGCACCCCCGGCCCCTGAGCGGGCGGCTATGGTGGACCGGTGGACGACGCGCGTGTCATCACGGAGGACTGGCTGACCGGCGCGCCCGGGCTGGACCGGGCCTCGGTCGACCTGCTCTACGCCGACCCCCCCTTCAACACGGGGCGCGCCAAGGTCGGGCGATCCGGCCGGTACCAGGACACCTGGGCGGACGCGAGCGCCTGGACGGGATGGCTCGAAGAGCGCCTGCGGGCCACCCTCCCCGCCCTCAAGCCCACCGCGAGCGTGCTGCTGCACGTCGACTGGCGGACCTCCCACCACGCCAGGTTCGTCCTCGACCGCGTCCTCGGCCCGGACCGCTTCGTGAACCACCTCGTCTGGTCCTACGGCCTCGGGGGCAGCTCCCCCAGACGATTCGCACGCAAGCACGACGACATCCTGTTCTACAGCGTCGAGCCCGGTGGGCACTGGTTCGAGCCCCCGCGGGTCCCCGCCACCAGCAACCGGATGCGGGGCGAATTCAAGAAGGCCACGGACGTGCTGGACATCCCCAGCATCAACAACATGGCGAGCGAGCGGGTCGGCTACCCCACCCAGAAGCCCCTCGCCCTGCTCGAGCTGCTGATCGGGGCCTGCTGCCCCCCCGGCGGGCTCGTGCTCGACCCGTGCTGCGGGAGCGGGACCACCCTGGTCGCCGCGTCCAGGCTCGGGCGACGCGCCGTCGGCTTCGACCTGAGCGCCGACGCGACGGACGTCACCCGTCGACGGCTGTTGGAAGCGTCCCCGGCTCGGGCCGTGGCTGGTGAGTGAGGACGATCTATCATGGCCCCGATGCCGACCCGCCTGTTCCGTCTGTACCAGCGTAAGCGGATCATCAACATCCACGTCAACGCCGTCATGGCCGGCCTGCTCGCGATCGCGCTCGCGAAGCTGCCCGTCCGCTGGGTCGGCATCTGGATCGGGGAGGACCAGCCCTTCCTGAACGCCCTCGCGGCCTACGCGATCGACTCCGTCTTCGACGTCGCGGTCTACTTCGGCCTGCACTGGGTCGCGAACCACTGGACCCCCCTCCGCCCCCGCAGCAGGGCAGACGTGCGCCACCGTCGCGCCACAAAGCCCAGCTTCCTGCGCGACGTCGCCACCGTCCAGGCCGAACGCATCGTGCTGGTGCCCGTCTTCGCCGCCGTCGGCATCGGGGGCATGTGGGCCCTCCAGAAGCACGCCGGCTGGGACACGCCCAGCGAGCGGTCCTGGGCCTTCGTCGTGGCCTTCGTGAGCGGCATCGTCGTCACGCGACTGCTCCACACCCTCCTGGGCCTCTGGACAGGCTCCTTCGTGGACCACCACGACCGCGCCTCGCGCAGGCCCGCACGAACCACCGCCGACGCATCCGAACGCCCCCGCGCCGCGGACCGACACCGGCTGCACGACGAGCAGTCCCGGGCCTCGTAGGTGTGCGGGTTCGCGTGCATCCTGCGCCTGACCGAAGCGCCCCGGGGCGGATGGGGGGCCAACACCCCGCCGGTGCCTGAGGAATCCATCCCCGAGGACTGGCTCGACGAACTCGAGCCCAGCGTCGCCTGGCGCGGGCCCGACGGCAGCGGACGCTTCCGCGACCGGTGCGTCCGACCCGACGGCGCCATCGTGGACATCGCGATGGTGCACCACCGCCTCGCGATCCTCGACCTCGCCGGCGGCGGGCAGCCCATGGTCTCAGAGGGCCCCACGGACCGGGTGCTCGACACCCTGCGCGACCGCCACCTGATCCGGGGCACGGGCCGGGTCGCCGTCGCGTTCAACGGGCACGTCTGCAACCACCGGGCGCTCCGGGACGAGCTCGAACAGTCCGGGCACGCCTTCGTGAGCGACCACGCCGACACCGAGGTCTTCCCGCACGCGTGGCGGGCCTGGGGGGCCGAGCTGCCGACCCACCTCGAGGGCATGTTCGCCGCGGCGCTCTGGGACGGTGCGCTGGGCGAGCTCGCCCTCATGCGCGACCGCTTCGGCGAGAAGCCCCTGTACGTCTCGGGCGAGCCCGAGCACCGCGTCTGGCTCGCCGGCTCCAACGCCGCCGGGCTCCGCAGACTCGTGGGTGAACTCGGCGGCCCGACCGGCATCAGCCCCGAGAACCTCACCGAGTGGCTGAGCCTCGGCTACCACGCCGAGCAGATGCCCTTCCCGGGGGTGGTGCAGCTCCCGCCCGGCTCGCTGGTGACCGCCCCCGCGGTGACCGCGATCGACCACCAGAGGCTCTACAAAAAGGGGCTCGCCGGGCGACTGCCGGGCGACTGGTCACGCTCACGTCCGCGGATCGAGGGGCGGCGCGCGGCCCTGCGCAAGGTGGACGACGCCCTCCGCAGCGCGGTCGAGCGCCGCCTCGAGGCGGACGTGCCCGTGGGCTGCTTCCTGAGCGGGGGGATCGATTCCTCCCTCATCGCCCACCACGCCGCCGCGCTGCTCAGAGAGCGCGGGCGGACACTGACCACCGTCTGCGTCCGCATGCCAGACCCGAAGTACGACGAGAGCGAGCGGGCGGAGGCCACGGCCCGCGCGCTCGGGGCGTCGCACCGCACGATCGACGCCGAGCCGATGCCGGCCGAGGACCTCGTGCTGCTGATCCGCACGCTCGGGCTCCCGCTGGGCGACAGCTCGCTGCTGCCTACGTTCTGGGCCTGCCAGGCGGCGGCACGCGAGGTCGGCGTCGCCCTCTCGGGCGACGGCGGGGACGAGCTCTTCCTGGGCTACGAGCGGTACCGGGGGGCGACCTGGCTCAGCTCGGCCCGCCTGCTGGGCCCGTTCGAGTTCCTGCTCCCGCGACGCGACCCCAAGTCACGCTGGACCAAGCTGGCACGCCTCATCGAGGCGAGCAAGGGGCGGGGCTACCGGGACCTGCTGGCGATCTTCCCCGTCGCCCAGCTCCGCCCCCTGCTGGGCCTCACGCCGATCGCCAAGCCCGGGCTCGAGAGCGACACGCCCGAGAGCTACGCCCGCCTGCGCGAGTACGACCTGCGCCACCACCTCCCGGGCGACCTGCTGCTCAAGGTGGACACCGCCTCGATGCTCGCCGGGCTGGAGGTCCGCACGCCCTTCCTGGACTCGGGCGTCGCCCGGACAGCCCTGGGCCTCGGGGTGTCGCGCGTGCGCATGAACAACAGGCCCAAGGGCGTCCTGCGGGCACTGGTCCGCAGGCACCTCGGCCCGGAGCTCGCCGGGCGGGCCAAGATGGGCTTCGCCGTCCCGATCGGACGCTGGTTCCGCGAGGACTACGGCGGGCTGGGCACGCTGCTCAACGACCACCTGCGCTCGGCCGACCCGTTCCCGGGCCTCCCGCTCGACATCCAGCGCAAGCGGGTGCAGCGCCTGCTCGACGAGCACGAGCTGGAACAACGAGAGCACGGGCAGCGCCTGTACGCGCTGCTCGTGCTCTCGATCTGGGCACACGCCGAGGCGGTGTAGCTCAGCCGTTCAGGACCTTGACCGTGATCCCGCCCGGCACGTGGATGTCGCGCTGCGGGAACGGGATGCCGATGTCCGCGTTGTCCAGCGCGTACTTCGCGCCTCGCGTGACACGCTCCTTGACCGCCCAGAAGTCGGGCGCGGCGCACCACGAGCGGAGCACGAAGTTCACCGACGAGTCCCCCAGCTCGGTCAGGTACACCACCGGGGCCGGGTCCTGCAGCACGCCCTCGGTCTCCGCGAGCACCTTCTCGAGCACACGACGGGCCGTGTCGATGTCCGCCGAGTACTCGATGCCCACCGACACGTCCGCCCGGCGCGTCGAGTGGTGCGAGATGTTCTCGATCACCGAGTTGGCGATCTCACCGTTGGGCACGATGAACCGCCGGTTGTCGAACGTGTCCAGAGAGGTCGTGAACAGCCCGATCTCGTCCACCTTCGCCGTGATGCTGTTGGTCGTGATCACGTCACCCACCTTGAACGGGCGGAAGATCAGCAGCATCACGCCCGCGGCGATGTTGTTCACCGTCCCAGAGAGCGCCAGACCGATCGCGAAGCCGACCGACGCGAGCACCGCGGCGAACGAGGCCGTCTCGACCCCGAACGCCCCCAGGATCGTGATGATCCCCAGCGCCAGCACCGCGTACTTGGCGATGTTGCCGAAGAACTTGGCCAGCGTCTTCTCGACCCGGGCCTTCTCCGACACCTTGGTCACGAACCCGCGGGCCCACCCGGCCACGATCAGCGTCACCACCAGAAGGATCAGCGCCTTCAGCACCGGGATCCCGTAGGTGTTGAACAGATCGATCCAGATCTGTGGATCCGCGGCGTCCTCCAGCGAGCCCGGGAACGCCGCCCCCCCCGACTCGGCCCCCCCCGTGGCCCCGCCAGAGGCCCCGTCAGCGGCCCCGGCGAGCTCGCCCGCGGCCTCGGAGGTCTGCTCCGCGGCCTGCTCAAGATTCTCCGCCGCCTCCTCCGTCGCCTCCGACGCTCCGTCCTGGATGAATGTCAGCATAGTGAGACCCCTTCCAAATCAGATCCTCGCCGGGCTCAGAACGTCCAGCCGAGGGTGAGGTAGTAATCCAGATCGTTCTTCTTGGCCGTGCCACCCGGGTCCGAGTCGTACTCGTCCTCCACACCCATCACCAGCACCATGCTGGACTGCTCGCTGAGCGTGATGCGGTACTCGGCGTAGCTCTCGACCCGGAAGTCCGTCCCGTTCTCGAACGAGGGGAAGTAGGTCGCACCGGCCCGGAAGCTGTTCTTGTCCGAGATCGTCCACTCGTAGTCGGCCTGCAGGAAGCCCTCAGGGTGGAACCCCTGGTCCTCGCCGCCCACGGTCTGGTTGCCACCGGCACCCGCCCGCCCGATCAGCTTGTGTTCCGGCCCGCCGAGGAACTCGTAGCCCACACCGGCGAAGCCCGAGATCCGGTGCAGCCAGTCCTCGTACTCGTCGTACTCGTAGCGGGCCTCGGCGAAGGTCCGCCACTTGGAATCCTGGAACAGCCAGTCGTTGGTGATCTCAGCCAGGAAGCTGTCGTCGGTCTCGATCCCCTCCGAGGTCTGGTTGATGTACAGCAGGCGCACCTCCGTGTCCAGCTTCATCGACTCACGCGAGCCCCCGATCAGGGTGCGGAAGTTGAACGCCTCCGTGTTCCCGCTCGACCCGTTCAGGCCCACCAACGCAGTGAACTCCCACCCCTGGCTCAGCGTCAGCGGCTTGACCTCCTTGAGGGCCCCCTCGGCCGCGGCCAGCTCGCTCTTGGCCTCGTCCAGCAGGGCCTGCGCCTCGTCCTTCTCGGCCCGGGCCGCCTTCACGCGGGCCTCGGCCTCCTCGATCGTCGGCTGCTGCTGCGCAGGCTGCTCCGTGTCGTCCTGGGCGATCGCCGGGCCGCACGCGAGTCCCGCCAGCAAGGGAAGTGACAGACAGGTCTTGAACATCGTGATCCTCTTCAAGCAAAGCGGTGGAGAGTTCCGAAAAACAGACCTCGGACCATATCACAGGCCCGCGCCACACGCCGCCCCCCGTGGTACCCTTCCCGAGGTTTTTTCGGACGGAGCACACGTGACCGACTCCTCTCAGCAGCATCTGCCGCCCCAGGACCCCGAGACCGGCGTCTCCCGGCGGGATGCCCTGCGCCTCACCCTCGGCCTCGCCGCGAGCCTCGGCGGGCTCAGCGCCTGCGCCGGCACACGCAATCTGGTCGGGAGGCCCATTCCGGACGATCCGGTCATCGTCCCCGCCACCATCGCACGCTCACCCGCCGCCGCCCCCGCCTACAGGGTGCGCCCCCTGGCACGCTCCCTGTGGACCCCCACCCAGCCAAAGCTCTGGGACACCAACCCCATGGGGCGCATCACCCGCATCACCGTCCACCACGACGGCATGCCCTTCGGCATGGGCGACTCCCAGGCAGACGCCGTCGACCGACTCCGACGCATCTGCAAGGTCCACGTCGAGCAGCACGGCTGGGCCGACATCGGCTACCACTACGCCATCGACCCCGGCGGACGCATCTGGGACTGCCGCCCCGACAGCCTCCAGGGCGCCCACGTCAAGGACAACAACGAGCAGAACCTCGGCATCCTCGTCATGGGCAACTTCAACAACACCACCCCCACACCCGCCGCCAAGATGGCCCTCGTCTCACTGATCACCGACAAGCAGCGTCAGCACCGCGTCCCGATGGCACGCGTGCGGACCCACCAGGAGATCAACCCGACCGAGTGCCCCGGTCGCTCGCTGCAGGCATTCATGATCACGGCACGTCGTGCCGGCGGCCCGATCGCCTGACCACCGGCCCCCGATCAGTCCTCAGACTCGGCCTCACGGCCCGGCACCGTCGCAGGCTCACCGAAGATCGCGCCACCCACACGCACGATGTTCGACCCCTCCTCGATCGCGATCTCGTAGTCCCCAGACATCCCCATCGACAGGATGTTGAACGCGCCGTCCGAGACGCCCGTCTTGGCGATCTCCTCGAACAGCTCGCGGCAGCGCCGGAACACCGAACGAGCGTTCTCCGGGTCGTCGAACGGGGCCATGGTCATCAGCCCGCGGACGCGGACACCGATCATCGAGTCGATCTGCTCGCACAGGGCCTGGGCCGCGGGCAGCGGGCACCCGAACTTGGAGTCCTCGCCCAGGATGTTGACCTGCACCAGCACGTCGATGTCGTGCTCGAAACGCCCGGCGATCTGCTGGAGCTCCTCCGCCAGACGCAGCGAGTCCACCGAGTGGATCAGACGCGACAGCTCGGCGACCTTGCGGGCCTTGTTCTTCTGCAGGTGCCCGATCATGTGCCAGCGCACCGGGTCGGACGGGTCGTGCCCCTGACGCTCCAGACGCTCGTTCAGCAGCGCCGCACGCTGCACCAGCTGCGGCACGCGGCTCTCCCCGAAGTCGCGATGGCCCAGACGGATCAGCTCCCAGATGTCCTCCGGCTCGGCGTACTTGGTCACCGCCACGAGGTACACCGAGTCGGGCGATCGCCCCGACCGCTGCGCGGCGTCCGCAACGCGACCCCTGACCGATTCGTATCGCTCCGCGAGTTTCGAGCCTGTCATGTGGGCCTCCTGCCGTGACGCGATAGGATACGCGACCGGTGCGCGTCCGCGCGCGGAGCCGCGGAGAAAGTCAGACCGCACCGGCCAGACGCCCCGTTTCAGCGGGCCAGCCACCGCAGGCCCGACACGCAGGAGCCCCCCATGCCCACCCCAGACGCCCCCCACCGCGACTCCGTCATCGAACCCGGCGAGACCGCACCCGACTTCACCCTCCCCACACAGAACCGAGAGGACTGGTCCCTCAGCGAGCACGTCAAGACCGGCGACGTGGTCCTCTGCTTCTTCCCCTTCGCCTTCACCGGCGTCTGCTCCGCCGAGATGGAGTGCCTCACCAAGGAGATGGACAAGTGGGAGGCCAGGGGCGCCACCTGCGTCGGCATCTCCTGCGACTCCTTCGCCGCGCTCAAGGCCTTCGCCGACCAGCACGGCTACAAGCAGACCCTCCTCTCGGACATCCACCGCGCCGCCTGCAAGGCCTACGGGCTGTACTGGGCCGACATGAACGTCGCCACACGGGGCACCATCGTCATCGGGCAGTCCGACAGCGGCGTCGGGACCGTGAAGTGGTCGCAGTCTCGCGAGCCCGGCAACGCCATGGACTTCGACGAGGTCCTCGCCAGCATGTCGTAACCCGCCCCCCCCTCCCTCCCCCCGCTACTCCCGGACTCCGGGGGAGCCGCACCCACCTCATAACCACCCGTGGGGGGGTCAGGGGTCGTTGTTGGCGGCGCCGAAGCCGTGCGTGCGGGCGTCCGGGTCCAGGGGGCTCTCGGCGCCCTCGGTCTGGGTCTGCGGGCGGAAGCGGTACCAGCCGCCCTCCTTAGCCCGCTCGGTGGGGTCCTGGGCGTCGGCTGAGAAGCGCAGTTCCTCGCCCCCCTCCCAGGAGGTGTCCGGCTCGGACGACGAGGCGCACCCGCCCAGCAGCAGGGCGAGGGCGCAGGCCAAGGCGAGCGGGGCAACGGTGCGACGGGGTGCGTTGGGCATGGGCCATTGTTCGCACGCCCGCGCTCCCCGGTTCGCCCCGGGGCACCTACCGTGTCAATCCGACCCCTCCACGCACAGGAACCCAGCATGCCAGACCCGATCCACACCCCGTTCGTCCTGGTGATCCGCGACGGATGGGGACGCAACCCGAACCCGGACCACGACGCGTTCAACGCCGTCAAACTGGCCAGAACGCCCGTGGCGGACAGGCTGGAGGCCACGTGGCCGACCACGCTGATCGGGACCAGCGGGGAGGCGGTCGGCCTGCTCGAGGGCACGATGGGCAACTCCGAGGTGGGGCACCAGAACATCGGCGCGGGCCGGATCGTGGACCAGGACGCCGTCCGGATCTCGAAGGCGTGCCGGGAGGGGAAGCTCGGCGATGTCAAGGCGCTGTCCGACGCGATCGGGCGGGCCAAGGCCGCGGACGCCGCGGTGCACCTGATGGGCATCAACTCCGACGCCGGCGTGCACGGCCTGCTCGAGCACCTCTTCGCCCTGCTCAAGCTGTGCAAGCAGATGGGGCAGGAGCGGGTCTACGTGCACCTGTTCACCGACGGACGCGACACCGGGCCCTTCACCGGCAAGGCGTACGCCCAGCGGGTCGAGGAGGCCTGCGCCCAGATCGGGGTCGGGCGGATCGCGTCCGTGGTCGGACGCTACTGGGCCATGGACCGAGACAACCGCTGGGAGCGTGTCAAAAAGGCGTACGACCTCCTCACCGGACGAGGCGAGCCCGGGATGAACTTCCCCACCGCAACCCAGGCCATCCAGGCCTACTACGACGAGCCCGACGCCGGCCTGGTCGGCGACGAGTTCGTCGCCCCCTCCACCGTCGGCGATGCCGCGGAGAGCCGCGTTCGCGACGGAGACTCCGTCATCTTCTACAACTATCGCGGCGACCGCCCACGCGAGCTCTGCTCCGCCTTCCTCCTGCCAGAGTTCCACGGGGCCGACGAGATCAAGCCCAGCCCGGACAGCGGATCACGCGGCTTCGACCGCGGGCCGAAACTCGACCTGAACTTCGTCATCATGTCGCCCTACTCCGAAAGGCTCGCCGGCCTCGCCGACGTGGCCTTCCAGAAGCCCCCCAAGATGGTGAACATCGCCGGCGGCTACCTCAGCAAGCTCGGGCTGACGCAGTTCCGTTGCGCCGAGACAGAGAAGTACCCCCACGTCACCTTCTTCTTCAACGACTACCGCGACGAGCCCTTCGACGGCGAGCACCGCGAGATCATCCAGAGCCCCAAGGTCGCCACCTACGACCTCCAGCCCGAGATGTCCGCACGAGGCGTCGCCGACGCCGTGCTCCGTCGCCTCGACGCAGACGACTGCGAGGACGTCATCGTCGTCAACTTCGCCAACGGCGATATGGTCGGGCACACCGGCAACCTCGACGCCGCCATCAAGGCATGCGAGACCGTCGATTCCCTCACAGGCGAGCTCATCGACAAGACGCTGGCCCGGGGCGGCTGCCTGATCGTCACAGCCGACCACGGCAACGCCGAGCAGATGTTCAACCCCGAGACCGACGCCCCCCACACCGCCCACACGCTCTACGACGTCCCGCTGCACGTCGTCGGCAAGGGCTTCGAGGGCGTCACACTCCGCAACGGCGGGTGCCTCGGCGACGTCTTTCCCACCGGACTGGCCATGATGGGGATCGAGCAGCCCCCGGAAATGACCGGGACCAGCCTGATCGTGTGACGGTGGGCATGCTCAGGCACTCGCCTCGGGCGCGGTCAGAGCGGGTTCCTCGGGATGTCCGGCCCGGCGGAATGCGGCGGGGGCTCGAGCCCCCGGTCCTCCATCTCGCCGAGGCGGTCGGTCAGCGTCCCGAGGCGAGACTCGACCCGCTGGAGCCGTTCCGTCAGCTCGGAGAGCCGGCGTCCCAGGTCGGTGACGACCTCGTTGAGCTGCTCGGTCTGGCGTTCGTTGAAGGCGTGCGATTCCTCGAGCGCGTCGAGGCGCGGGCTGTTCTCGTCGGGTCTGGGCATGCACCAGCGTAGAGGCGCCAGACTCAGCCGGCCCGGCGCAGCGGGGCGTTGTCCAGCACGCTCACCGTGATGCGGTTGCGACCGGACTCCTTGCTGGTGTAGAGGGCCTTGTCCGCGGCCTCCAGCCAGGCGTCCCGGGCGATGGCGTGGGCCCCGGTCACCCCGGCGATCCCGCACGACAGCGTCACCTGGCGCTTGGGGTGCCTGGGCCACACGGTCTGCTCCAGCTCGACCCGGACCCGCTCGCAGACCACGCGCGCGTTCTCCGGGGCGGTGTCGGGCATGATGACCACGAACTCCTCGCCGCCGTACCGGCAGCACACGTCCGCGGTGCGGGTCTGCTGACGCAGGAGCTTGGCCAGCCCCTGGATGACCGCGTCGCCGGCGGGGTGCCCGTAGGTGTCGTTCACGGACTTGAAGTGGTCCAGGTCGATCACCGCGAGGCTCATCGGGGCCTTGCTCCGACGGACCCGCTCGACCTCCTCGTGCCAGCGCTCGTCGAAGAACGCCCGGTTCCACAGCCCGGTCAGACCGTCGATCTGGGCCTTCTGCGACAGCATCCGCATCAGCGTGAACAGACGCAGCGCCGAACGCACCCGCACCCGCAGCTCGGTCAGCTCGAACGGCTTGGGGATGTAGTCCACCGCCCCAAGATCGAAGGCCGTCACCTTGTCGTGCGGGCTCTGCAGCCCCGAGAGCACGATCACCGGGATGTCCAGCGTCTCCGGGTTGTCCTTCAGCTTGCGCAGCACCTCGAACCCGTCCATCTCGGGCATGTCCAGGTCCAGCAGGATGATCGCGGGGTCCTGCTCGACCGCGGCCTCCAGCCCCTCGTGACCCGTGCTCACGCCGACCAGGTCGATCGTCTCCGAGTGCAGGCGGGCACGCAGCAGGCGGTGCACGTCCGGGCAGTCGTCGATCAGGAGCACCGTCGGCGGTTTCTCCTCATTCGGACCGGGAGTTTCTCTCAGAAGGCTGCTCATCGGGTGGGAGTCCGTCCTGCTGGGGCGTGCGAGTGGTCAGTGTGCGTGATGCTCGGCCGAGGCCACCGCGTGGTTGCACAGCCCGATGAGGTCTTCGATGAGGGCGCTCACGCCGGACAGATCGCGCTGCCCGAACGCCCTGAGCGTGTCTTCCAGGTGAGCCGCAGACTCCCCGATCGGGGCAAAGCCGTACCCGGCCGACGCGCCCTTGAGCTGGTGCGCGATCCGCGTCAGACGCTTCACGTCGCGCTGCTCGAGCCCGCCCCGCAGCGCACGCACACGCCCCGGCAGACTCTCGAGAAACTCCGAGATCAGCTCGCCCATCTCCGGATCGTCGGCGTAGCAACTCAGCAGCGGTTGGATGTCGGTGCGATCGGACATGGGCGGCCTCCAGTAGATCCGTGCGCCGGATCTCACGCCATGCCTCGAACATCGTCCCCCCCCAGATTCGGCTTCACTGGGAATGAGAGTCAGGAGAATCTTTACAACGACCATCGACAGTACATCCCCACACAGATTCGTGGGAATCCGCCCCTGAGCCAAGATTATGCAAGCAATCGAGTGGACCCGCACCCGCTCCCCAACGGCCCACCCGGGGCGGCGTGTCACACCCCCCCAAACTCCCCAACCCAATGACCCCACGGGGATTCGAACCCCGGTTTTCAGGATGAGAACCTGACGTCCTGGACCAGACTAGACGATGGGGCCAACACGCCCGCGACGGATCGCGAGCGAGGGGAAGCGTAGGCCCCCAGAGGCCCCCGTCAAGCCGCCCCCAGCCCGATTCCCCCGACCCGCCCCTCGCCGCGTCCACCCCCCCAGCACCGGGCCCCCGCCCGCACCACCGGACGCGTCACGCCGGGTTCCCCGGTGAGTCCGGCATGAGCAGCACCAGCACGATCACGTCGTACAGGATGTGCACCGCGACCGCGATCCCGAAGCCGCGGGCCAGGTACAGCCCCCCGAAGTAGAGCCCGGCGAGGAACAGGAACAGCACCAAGCGCAGGTCGAGCGTGCCATCGCCGGCGGAGACGTCGTGGTAGAAGGCGAAGGCCGCCGCGGAGATCAGCACCGCCGCGATGTTCCCCGCCTTCTCGCTCAGCCCCACCAGGTCGACCGCGAGCGAGTGCACGATCGCGATCAGCACCATCCGGAACAGCAGCTCCTCGTACAGCCCGGCCCCCACCGCGATGGTGAGGCGCGCGGGCACGGGCCAGGAGGCGATGCCGGTTCCCGGCTGGATGCCGGTCCCGGGCTGGAGGCCCGAGGCCCAGGCCGCGGAGGCGCCCAGCACCAGCGCCAGCAGCAGCAGAGGCGTGGTGAGCACCACCGACTCGGCCAGCATCAGCCCCAGCACACCGGGGCGAACACCCCACCGCTCCTTGGACAGCACGTGCTGGATCAGCAGGACCGTCACCAGCGCCAGCCCCGGCAGGTACAGCCCGAAGGCCCCGAAGAACTCGAAGAACCGGGCCAGGATCCGGTACGCGGCCACGGTGTCGGTCAGACGACCGCCCTCGTCGGCGAGGTAGAAGATCGAGCCCAGCTCGTACAGCACCACGAAGGGCAGCAGGAAGACCAGGATGGTCAGCGGCTGCAGCGTCCGGTCGAAGTACGTCCGCGGGGCGGACGCGGACCGGGACGTGCGTGGCGGCTGGGCTTCGGGCATGGGGTGGTCAGGGTAAGAAAAAACCCGCCGCGAGGACGCGACGGGCGGTTTGAAATCGTGTGAGACCCTCGACGGGGGCCCCGGGGTCGGGAGGACTCCCCAGCGGCTCAGGCGGTCGCGGCCTTCTTGAGGGCCGCGTTCATGCGGCTCTTGCGACGGGCGGCCTGGCGCTTGTGGATCGGGCCCTTGGAGGCGGTCTTGTCCACCACCTTGGAGGCCACGACGTACGCGGCCTTGGCCTCGTCGAGGTTGCCCTCGGCCAGCTTCTGGTTGAAGGTCTTGATTGCGTCACGCATCGCACGGATCCGCCACCGGTTCTTGGCGCGCCGGGATTCGTTCTGACGGATTCGCTTCTTGGCGGAATTGGAGTGGGCCATTGGGGCTCCGGGGGGCCTGGGGACTGGACAAGAGAATCTGCACCCGGGACTCGGCCGTTGCAGGCGCGGTCTTCTCCGGGCCCGGATTGTTGGCCTCCGAGGACGGGAAGGCAAGCGATGGGGTGGCGGGGTGTTGGGGGGTGCTGGGGGGCGGACAGGGGGCGATCTGAGTGGGGGGAATCGGGAGGGCGTGGGAAGGAATTGCGAGCCCGGGTCGCCCACGCGGGCGGGTGACGGGAAGGGCGCACGCCGGGTTGTGGGGATGGCCGCGCGGCGGGGTCTGGGGAAGGGCGTGCGGCCGGTTGTGGGGATGGGCGCGCGGCTGGGATTGGGGGGGTGGTGTGTCGGAGGGGAGATGGGGGGGGAATGGGGGGGGTTGGGGGTGGTGGGCGGCTTGCCGCGGGTGGGGGTGTGGGCTACGCTTGGGATCACGCTTGCGGGCGTAGCTCAACTGGATAGAGCACCTGACTACGGATCAGGAGGTTGAGGGTTCGAATCCTTCCGCCCGTGCCTTTGCAAGCCCCGGTACTGCCGGGGCTTGTTCTTTTGGTTCAGCACCTATTCAGCACGATTCGGAAAGATGAACCATTCTACCGTACACTTTCCAGTCTGGTTTGTTCTGCCTGGGATCACTCGCCAGAACACTCGAAGAGAGCGTGCTGTGACAGGGAAAGTTGTAGAGATCAGACCTGGGGTCAACATCCTCGGAGTGCTCCAGCACCTTGAGTACAAGCCTTGGTATGCCCTCGCTGAGTACGTGGACAACTCAATCCAGAGCTTCCTGGAATCGCGCTCCAAATTGAACGGTCAGAATCACGTTGAAGTCGACATCGAAATCGACCGTGAGTCTTCCTCGATTGTCATCGTGGATAATGCCGGCGGGATAAGCCTCGAGGATTTTCCGCGAGCGTTCCGACCCGCGGAAGCACCGTCTAACGCATCTGGACTGTCTGAGTTTGGCATGGGTATGAAGAGTGCTTCCTGCTGGTTCGCTCCAGAGTGGTCGGTACGGACTTCTGCGATAGGTGATCCTGTCGAACGATTCGTCAAGTTCAACATGCCGGACATCCTCGAGAGTCGAAATGAGACGGTTGAGATTTTCGAACAGGATACGGACTCCGAGTCACACTTCACACAGATCATTCTGCGTGCGGTCCACCAGATCCCGCAGAACCGGACTCTTGGAAAGATCCGCGATCACTTGAGTGATATCTATCGATGCTTCCTCCGCGATGGGACTCTCAGCCTTCGGGTCGCCAGTGTGCAACTAGAACACTACGAACCCGACGTACTTACGGCGCCGAAGTTTTCCTCGCGGAATGAGCCTGAAGGCGGCCCTCTCGATTGGAGGAAGGACATAGCCTTCGAGTTGTCCGATGGCCGCCTCGTATTTGGCCAGGCTGGCATTCTTGCAGAAGGCGACACTCGACGTGCGGGACTTTCGTTGTATCGCCGAAACCGTGCGATAGTTGGCTCGGGTGACGAGAAGTATCGCCCCCCAGAGATCTTCAAGTCCGGCAACTCCTACGAGTCACAGCGAGTGTGGGGCGAGCTCCACATGGATGACTTTGCAGTTTCACACACCAAAGACGGTTTTCAGTGGCGTGATTCAGAGGACGAGTTCCTCGAAGCGCTCCATCAAGCACTTGACTCAGATGACCTCCCACTTCTACGCCAGGCCCGCAACTATCGAAGCGGCCGACCAACTCGCGCGGCTTCGAGAGCCATGAAGGCTGCTGTCGAGAATGTGGCCAAGACGATTGAGAACAATGCGCCTGACGATCTGAATACACTCGCAACTTCGGAGCCCGTCGACGACCTGATCCCGTCCAGCCTCGACGATGCGAGCGAGCCAGAACTAGAGTCTCGGTCATTCTCGATCGAAACAGCAGGCGAAACCTGGACAGTGGATATCGAGCTCGCGTCCGATACGGCTTCAGCAAATTGGCTAGAGATTGCCACAGACCAAGATGCGGCGCAGCGGACTCGATGCCTGCAACTCAGGATCCACGCAGACAGCCCATTCATGAGACGCATCGTGAAGCTGGACGACCTCGAAAGCCTCGAACCCGTCATACGGCTGGCCGCTGCAATTGGACTTGCCGAAGTACTGGCCCGAATGAGCCAGATGGACCGCCATGCGGGTGAAATGCGTCGCACCATCAACGCATTGCTTGGCTCTTCCCTATCAGTTCGGGACAGCCGATCGCGTTAAAGTGCACCACAAAGAGGCTGCTATGACCCAACAACCGCAAGCAACCGTTCGGATAACTCAACCAGACTCAACGACCTGGACGCCGACGTTAGGCGCAGAACTCCAACGGTTGCTCAACTCAGAGCGTCTACCTGATGATCCGGGCGTGAAAGCAGCGATTCGTGAGTCAACGCTATCCATCCTCGAACGGTGCCTAAATCCAAACGATCCCGAAGATGCGTCGAAGACTGGCCTCGTCGTTGGTTATGTCCAGAGCGGGAAGACACTGTCATTCACGGCAGTTGCTGCAGCAGCGCACGACAACGGCTACCGCACAGTCGTTGTCCTTGCCGGATCAAAACTCAATCTGGCCGCCCAGAATAAGGATCGCTTGGCAAAGGACCTCGGCGTCCACCAAGACTTCACCAGACCGTGGGTCCGAGCCCACAACCCCACACTGAATACCGTCGAGACTCTTCGAACTGGACTTCAAGGCTGGGATCACGGAAGGGGACGATCACTTCTCCTGACTGCACTCAAGCACCAGAGCCACGTACGCAACCTAGGAGATGTGCTTGAGGCTCTTGGTGAAGCAGCTCAGCCAGTTCTGATTATCGACGACGAAGCCGACCAAATCTCGCTCAACACCAAGGTAAACCAGAACGATACCAGTCCGAATTATTCACAGATTCTGAGTTTGCGAGACAAAGTCCAGAGGCACACGTATCTCGGCTACACCGCGACCCCTCAGGCCGTCGTGTTCATACCGCTTTGGGATCAACTATCTCCGGACTTCTGCGAATTACTTGAGCCTGGCGCTGCCTACGTTGGAGGCCGCCATTTCTTTATCAACCGACGCAACCAGTTGGTTCAGGAGATTTCGCAAGCTGATCTTCAACTCGCTGACCAACTCCAGGGAACCCCAGACTCCCTCAACAAGGCGCTAAGGGAGTTTTATTTGGGCGTTGTTCAAGGGATTTTGGAATGGGAGGACCCGGCGCGCGAGGGTGTTCCAAAGAACCGCTCCATGATGGTTCACCCAGCATCTGCCCAGGCGAGCCATGAGTTCTTTGCTAGGTGCATCCGTGTTACCAAAGACTCGTGGCTTCGGCTTCTTGACGAGCCCGAGACCGACCCCGACCGCCAGATTCTGCTAACGGAGTTCGCTCAGTCATATGCAGATCTACAGGCCTCTGATACCAATGGTAAGCTCTATCCTTTTGAGCAAATCGTTTCACGACTCCGCGAGTGGATCGCTGTCACCCAGATCGCCGAGGTGAATTCGCGGCGCGGTGTCGACAAACGCGATTGGTCGACTGAATGGGGTACACACTACTCATGGATTTTGGTGGGCGGACAGAATCTGGATCGAGGCTTCACGGTTGAGGGATTGACCGTTACGTACATGCCTCGGAACGTCGGTGGCGGGCAGGCCGATACGCTTCAGCAGCGAGCGCGGTTCTTTGGCTACAAAGCAGGTTATGCTGATCTTTGCCGAATATACCTCGGAGCGGACGCTTTACGAGGATTTTGCGTTTATGTCAGCCATGAAGCGAGCATGCGATCCTTCCTTGAACGGAACAAGGATAAACTGAAAGACCCGTCGATTCCGCGACAGTTTGAACTCGATACGCAATTGCAGCCAACGCGGCGACAGGTGCTTCAACAGTATCCACGGCGGCAGATGTTCAATGAGGGCTGGTTGTTTCAACGGGGACTCGGAGCCAGAATCGAGCGATGCCGCCACAATGGCAGGACGGTACTTGAGTTCGAACAGTCGATGGGAGGCGGATCGACTAGTACCGAATGGCCTTGGATCGCAGACACATCGCGAATCCGGAATGATCACAGGCATCGCGTACTGACCGAGGTGAATCTGACACAACTGTATGAGTCGGTGCTCTCGCTACTGGTTATGCCGGACGGCGACGAACACCTGCGATGGCAGGTAGCTCTCGACATGATCCGATCAGCATTGGAGAGCGATGGAGGCCTTACCGCTACGGTCGTTGTAATGCGTCCTGATTCAAAGCCGTTCCGTGGATTGGAGGACGGCTCAATCAAGACAGTGGCCGCCGGTGCTCATCCTGGTGCAGAGCCGTATGCGTATCTGGGTGATCGCCGAGTCAGATGCTCGAACGTGACTCTTCAACTCCACTGTTTCGACGTCGGACATGGTGCCAACTCTGAATCTTCTCAAGGCAGAACCGTCCTACACCAAGAGGTACCGACGATCGCACTGTGGCTGGATGACGCGATAAACAAGGCTTACATCCAACAGGATCAGTCGCAGCAATGATCGGGCTTAATGAACTCAGGGCTCTGCTTTCCGCACTTCCATCGCCAGTTTCGGCGGACTCAGACTATTTCTCTGCTAGCCAGGTCGGTTCAACTTCGCAACTTTGGATCGGCAAGTCAGCCGCTGCACCTGCGAGCTTCCTCATTGACATCTCTGGAGATAGCGGCTCAATACCCGCAATTGACCTGCCAAGCTTGCGAGTTCGCCCAAGGTGCCAGGCAGTAATTGACTCGAACGGCACACAGCTACACGCAGACGTATGTGTCATTGAATGCCGTGTACAAGACACGCAGACTTGTGACGTCTTCGTTCGCTGCATCCATGCAACGCTACTAGTATTGGAAGAGCCCGTAACGGCAGCGTCAATCAGCGCGGCACTCGATGAATTGTTGAGCCTCTTCCGGGACTACTCAGTTGCAACGGAGGCAGAGATCCTGGGCCTTTGGGCCGAGCTCTTTTTCATTAACCAGTCGCCCGATCCTGCGGCGCTTGTCGCCAGCTGGCGCCTGAGATCGACATCTCGGTTCGACTTCATGAACGGAGCACAGCGAATCGACGTGAAAGCGACAACGCGACCTTTCAGGCGGCATCACCTGAGTTGGGAGCAGGCGAATCCTCCTGCGGGCGCAAAGACCGTATTCGTTTCTATCCGTACCGAAGCAGTCGTAGCAGGACTGTCTGTCGCTTCACTATGGGGTTCCGTATCGGATTCAGTACCGCAACACCGCACAGATATCGATCGCGTCTGCATTCAGACTCTTGGCCGAGACTGGACAACTGCTATGGGGCTTCAATTCGATGAACAAGCGGCACGCGATAGTCTTGAACTCTACATGGCAGAGGACGTTCCACGGATCACCCAGCTTCCAAATGGTGTGACAGGCTGCCGGTTCGAAAGCGACTTTGACTCCGCGCAGGAGTGGGACGGCGATGGAGCCGTCGACCTCTTTAAGCTAGCGACCACCTGCAGAAATCTATGCCGTCGCTAATATATCGCATGGCGTCATGCTTGAGTCCCTAAGCACTTCTCCCACGAGATTTCTCGCGATCAATTCTACGAGATCAGCACTAACGGCGTTGCCAATTGCCCTAAAAGCACGGGAACCCGATAGCGAACCAAGGCTTAAAGAACCAAGCCCCTGCAGTCTCGCGCACTCCGTAACAGTCATGTATCGCGATTCCCAAGATACTACCGGTACTTGCGTTGTTGTCATCGCGATAAGCGCCGGAGCCCAGTTTGCTCGTTTGACCCGGAGACCCGAGGCCCGAAACTGGAGCACGTGCCGTCGAAGATCTCGCACCTCCCCCTTGCAGTTCCACTCGAGTTTCTGGAGGCTTGGAGCGAAGCCCTGTAGTTTCGGAAGCCAAGGCTTCAACTCGCGCTTGTGCGCCTCATAGAAATCCCGATTCTGCTGAATGAACGTCCGCTTCCACTTCGGAAAAGGCGCCCGGGCACGGGCGTAACTAGGAATCCTAGATTCCCGCTCGACTGAAGTCAGACCACTGAGGGGTTGCCCAAACGATCCCCTTTCTCGTGCTAAAGCACGAGCGCTTCGACTCAGCGGCGGATCGTCCGTGAACTTGTAGGTAGCCCCAAATTCGAAGCTCCAGATAGGGAATGACGGGAGTGACGAGTTACTGGGGATGCGGTCAAGGAATTCTTGCCATACATCTATACACCGCTCATAGTGGTCCGGCAGTTGCTTCGCGTCAGAAGGCTGCCTGTCGAGTACCGAAGAAATATGGGGAACGCTATCGCTCGGATCAGGCCACCGAAATTTATCGAGGCCGGAGGTGGACCCAACAATAAACAATCGATCTCGAATCTGCGGGATATCAAACTCGTGCGGCGAAAGGACGAGTTCATCTACCTCATAGCCAATAGCCTCGAGTTCATCACGCATTAGGCGGTAGGTATTTCCACCTCCGTGCTGTCTAAGGTTTGCAACATTTTCGAGTATGAACCATCGCGGAGCCTTCTCCTCCAGAATCCGGACGATGTGGTGAAAGAGATCCCCGTCGCGATCACAGTGCAGGCCAAGCTGTTCGCCTGCTTTAGAGAATGGCTGACAAGGGAAGCCGGCACAGAGAATGTCGTGATTTGGAATCTCTGAAGATCGCAAGGACCGTACATCCGCATCAGGCATCAGTCCATGATTCGCCAGATAGACCCTGCGAAGTTCGGAATCGGACTCGCTCGCGAGCACGCACCTGTGCCCCAGCCGCGATAGACCAACGTGGAACCCGCCAAGTCCTGCAAAGAGATCGATGAACCTGAGTGGTCGCTTGCGAGCCAACGCTTTCGTCCTTGAATCAATCGGGAGGTCACAGGAAGAGGTCCAACCAGCTGGGTACCGTTACCGATTCGGCCCAGTCTATTGTACCATACGGAAACCGTCCCGCACAACTGTGCGATTTCAGTCGCCATCCATCCGATTCCTGACTGAACCATCCCCACACTGCGACATGGTCAGCAATAACAGCGGCGTTCGGGTGCGCAAGTCGGGGAGCGAGTATCGGCTTTGCTGCGGTGCCTGCGGGCGAGAAGAACGGGTCTGGGTAGAAGGTCGCGGCGGGGCGTGAGGGGGCGGTTGCTTCAGACGCCGACGGTCGCGGCGTCGGCGTGCGAGTGGTTGTGCTCCGGCTCGCTATGAGTGGCCCGGAGCAGTGGCTCGACTGACAGCGCGTGCTCCAACTCCCCCACCACTTCGATGAGCCGGTCGGCCTGGGCCTCGCTCAGCGTCCCGGCGCACAGCATGCGGAGCTTGGACTCGATCTCCGCGTCCGTCATGGGGTGGCGGGGGTCGCCCTTGGGGTATTCGGCGTGCTCTGAATAAGTCTCGCCGGTGTCGAGGGTGACGGTCACGCGGCTGGGTTGGCTGGCGGGGAAGCGGGACTCGAACTCGGTATTCGGGACCACGCGGACCGCGTCCATGACGGGGTGGAGGGCGGGGTCTTGGACGCGGGACTCGTCGAATTGGTCGGGGCCGATCTGTCCGTCGACGAGGCCCACGGCCATGGCGTAGGGGAGGGAGTGGTCGGCGGTTTCGCGGGTTGTGGGGCGGTACTTGGCGGGGTCGCCGAGGATGTCGGCGGCGCGGGCGATGACCTCGACGCGGATCTCGCGGACGCGGGCGGGGTCGAGGGTGGTGCGGGTGCGGATGGCCATGAGGGCCGTGAGGGGGGTGTGCATGAGGGCCTCGACGGGGAAGGACTTCATGGAGACGCGTTCGATGCGCCAGGGGTCGCTCTGCGAGGTGGGGAGGTCGGCGGTGAGGGCGTGGGCGTCGAAGGAGCGGGTGCCGTCGGCGAGGGCGAGGGTGTGGAAGAGGCCCTCCTTGCCGTCGATGATGTGGGCGGGGCCGGTGAAGCCGCGTTCGGCCAGCAGGGCGGACTCTGCGCCGAGGCGTGCGGCCCAGGGGTCGACGGTGTTCTTCATCATGGTGAGCTCGCCGGCGGTGACGGCGCCGAGGGTGCCGCTGCGTGCGGCGCTGATGCCCACGGCGTGGGTGGCCTGGCTCGGCGTGAGGCCGAGGACGCGTGCGCATGCGAGGCCGGAGGCGAAGCCGGAGAGGGTGGCGTGGTGCCAGCCGTACTCTCGGATGCCGGGGCGGCCGATCTCGGCGAAGCGGCACTGGAGTTCGTAGACGATGGCGGTGGCGAGGATGAGGTCCTGCCCGGACAGGTTGCGGAGCTCGCAGAGGGCGAGGGGGGCGCAGATGAGGTCGGAGGGGTGGCAGGGGTCGGCCTGCCAGTAGATGTCGTTGAAGTCCATGGCGCGGACGAGGTGGCTGTTGAGGAAGGCCGCGTCCACGGGGTTGGTGTGGAAGCCGGAGACGAGGGTGGTGCAGGGGCCGTGGGAGCCGGCGGACATGGCGCGGTAGTGGTCGAGCAGGATCTGTGCGTCGTGGGTGCGGCTGCCGCCGATGGCGCAGGCGAGGGAGTCGAGCCAGAACCGCTTGGCGGCGTGGACGGTGGAGGCGGGGAGGTCCTCGTAGCGGAGCCCGGCGGCCCAGGTCGCGAGCCGGTGAGAGAGGAAACGGGAGGGGTCAGACGTGTGCGCCACTGGGGAGCCCTTCTGCGGGTTGTGCGTGGGTGGTGAGGCGGGCGATGATCGCGTCGGTCGCGGACTGGGTGGTGGCGCGGGCGTGGGGGTGGAGGTCCGGGGTTTGGATCTCGCCTGCGGCGAGGGCGGCGTGGACGGCGTTCTGGATGTCGGCGGCGCGGGCGTGCTCGCTGAGCCAGTCGAGCATCATGGCGGCGCTGAGGACGGCGGCGCAGGGGTTGGCGATGGCGCGCCCGGCGATGTCGGGGGCGGAGCCGTGCACGGGCTCGAAGACGGCGAAGGAGTCTCCGATGTTGGCGGAGGGTGCGAGTCCGAGGCCGCCGGCGAGTCCGGCCGCGAGATCGCTGACGATGTCGCCGAACATGTTCTCGGCGACGATGACGTCGAAGGTTTCGGGGTGCTGGACCATGCGCATGCAGGCGGCGTCGATGTTGAGCTCGGTGGCCTCGATGGCGGGGTAGCGCTTGGCGACGGTACGGAAGGACTCGGTCATGAGGCCGCCGGTGGCTCGGAGGACGTTGGGCTTCTCGAGGAGCGTGACGCGGGAGCGCCCGGTGTTGGCGGCGTGTGCGAAGGCGGCCTCGGCGATGCGTTCGCAGGCGCGTCGGCTCATGAAGCGGGTGGAGAGGGCGACGTCGTTGGGGTCGGCGTCGATCCAGCGTTGCATGCGGTCGGGGTGGCCGTGTGTGGGTGAGGCCATCTCGCGAGCGAGTTCGGGCGGGAGGGAGCGCCACTCGATGCCGGCGTAGAGGCCCTCGGTGTTCTCGCGGAAGACGACAACGTCGATGGCGGGGCCGGGGGCGTTGGGGAGCGTGCGGCAGGGGCGGACGGCCTGGTAGAGGTCGAACTCGCGCCGGAGGCGGACGATGGGGCTCTCGTAGCGGAGGCCGGTGTTGCGGAGGTGGGTCGGGAGTTCGGCCTCGGCCTGGTCGGCGGGCTTGCTGGTGATGGCGCCGAAGAGGGCGGCGTTGCATCCTCGGAGGAGGTCGATGGTGGCGGCGGGCAGGGCCTCGCCGGTGGTGGTCCAGCAGTTCCAGCCGATGTCGGCCTCGATGTAGTCGGCCTCAAAGCCGGTGGCGTCGAGCACGCGACGGGCCGCGGCGAGCACCTCGGGGCCGATGCCGTCGCCGGGGAGGATGGCGATGCGGTGGGTCACGCGACACCTCCCACGGCCGGGGTGAGGCTCGCGGCGATCATCGGGGCCAGGCCGCCGGCGACGATGAGGCGCTGGGCGGTCTCGCTGAGGGGGTTGAAGTCGAACTGTCGCCCGTCGGCCTCGATCTGTGACCGCTCGAAATCGATGGTGAGCTCGGGGCCCGGGACGGAGCGCCGGTCGCCGGTGTCTGATTGATGCAGCAGGTGGCGGTAGAGGTCGCGTGATTCGAGCACGATGAGGCCGTTGTTGTAGGCGTTGCGGAGGTAGGTCTGGCTGACGCTCGCGCCGACGATTGCCCGCACGCCGGCGGAGCGCAGGCAGGTTGCGGCCTGCTCGCGGCTGGAGCCGATGCCGAAGGACTCGCCCGCGACGAGGAGGTCGCCCTCTCGGACGGTGTGCACGAAGTTGGGGTCGTAGTTGCGCATGGCGTGGAGCCCCTGCTCTTCGAACGTGATGTCGTCGCGGTAGGTGACGTCCCGGGCGTAGATGCCGTCGGTGTTGATGTGGTCGGTGGGGAGCAGGAGGGCGCGCCCGGTGAGGGTCGGCGGGAATCCCTGGATCAGGCGCTGCGGTCGTGGGCGGCGCGGGGGGCTTTGGATCTCGCGGACGCTGGCCCGGGGCGTGGTGGCGTCGGTGCCCGGGGCCGCGATGATGCCGCGGATGGCGGACTCGGCGACGACGGCGGGGCTGGCGAGGTAGCAGGTGGCGTCGCGTGATCCCATGCGTCCCTGGTAGTTGCGGTTGGTGGCGCTGAGGCCGACCTCGCCGGGCTCGAGGGTTCCGGCGCCGAGGCCGATGCAGGCGCCGCACCCGGGGGGGAGCGGCTGGGCGCCGGCGCGGAGCAGGCGGTCCCAGACGCCCGATGCGCGTGCGGCCTGTTCGACGCGGCTCGAGGCGGCGGCGATGTAGAAGCGGACTCCGGGGGCGACCGCGCGGTCGTCGCCGAAGACCGCGGCGGCGGCCTCCAGGTCCGACAGGCGCCCGTTGACGCAGCTCATCAGGTAGGCTTTGTCGATGCGGACCGGCTCGGCGGCGAACGCGCCGGCCGGCCGGCCGGTGGAGACCGTGTCTGGGCCGGTCACGTAGGGGGGCACGCTGTCGAGATCGAGCCGGATCTCGCGGGCGAAGCGTGCGTCGGGGTCGGACTGGATGCGTTCCGGTGGTTCTGTCTGGGAGAGTTGCTCGCGGAGGTAGCGCTCGAGACGCTGGTCGCAGGGGAACCAGCCGGCGAGCGCTCCCCACTCGGTGGTCATGTTGGCGATGGTCATGCGGTCGTCGATGGAGAGCGAGGCGACGCCGTCTCCGGCGAACTCGACGGCGCAGTTGGCGACCTCGCCGGAGTTGCACTCGGCGCACAGGGCCAGGATGACGTCCTTGCCGGTTACGCCTGGCCGGAGCGAGCCGGTGAGCACGACGCGGACCTGCTCGGGGACGATCCACCAGGTCTGCCCGGTGGCCCAGATGGCCGCGGCGTCGGTGCGGACGACCGGTGTGCCGAGGGCCGCGAGCGCGCCGTACATGTTGGAGTGGGAGTCGGCCCCGACGACGAGGCGTCCGGGGCGGACGTAGCCCTCCTCGATCATGACCTGGTGTGCGATGCCGCGTCCGGGTGGCTCGTAACGGACGCCCTGGTCCTGTGCGAATGCCCTGATGCGTGCGTACTTGGCGAGGTTCTCGGGTGTGTGGTTCTGGATGTCGTGGTCCATCGCGAAGACGAGCCGGCGCGGGTCGAACACGTGTGCGTGGGGCCCGGCCAGGGCTCGGAACTTCTCGAGCACCGCGCTGGTGTTGTCGTGCGTCATCGTGTGCGTCGGGCGGATGGTGACGAAGTCTCCGGCCCGGGGCGGTTCGTCGCCGGTCCAGTCCACGCAGTGGCGTGCGACGATCTTCTCGATGGCGGTGCGCCCCGCGGTCACGGGCGTGCCCCGCGGTCGAGCAGGCGGGCGATGTCGAAGTCGATGAAGTCTGCGTGGTGGAAGATGATGGCCTCGACCGAGCGCTGCATGAGGTCGCCCTCGTGGCTGTGGGTGGCGACGATGTGGGCCACCTCGTCCGGCAGGCCGTGGCGCTCGCACAGCGAGACTCCGATGAAGGGATGGCGGAGGAGGCGCCCGCGCTCGCCGACGCACGGTGCGCCGTGGTCGTCGAGCTCGTACTCGAAGAGCTTGCCGATGTCCGCCAGCAGCGCGCCGGCGATGAGCACGTCCCGGTCGATGGGGATCCGCCCGAGGAAGTTGCGGTCGACCACTTCCGCGATGGCGGCGCACTGCTCGGCGCAGCAGTTGAGGTGCTCGACGAAGCCCATCGGGGCGTGCTCGGCCTTGAGCGAGAACGGGATGGCCCGGAGCTGCTTCGCGGACCAGCCGCGTGCGGCGTTGCCGGTCCGCAGCGCGTCCAGCCAGGCGGCGGCGACGCGTGCGCGGAGCCCCGGGTCCTCGATCAGCTCGATCGCGGGGAACAGCTCTGTGACGGTGTCGGTGTCGGATCGGGCGGGGGCGGTGGTCACGGGGTGATTCCTTCGTCGAGGTCGCGGTCGATGGTGCGGTCGAAGCCGGGGTCCTCTCGGGTGGCCAGTGCGGTGAAGCGGTTGGGGGGCATGTCCTGCTCCTCCAGGTGGAGGCGCGCGATGTTGGGCAGGCGGCCGATGATCACGAACAGCAGCGCGACCTCGGGCCGGAAGCCCATGTCCAGCAGCAGGCCGGCGGCGACGCCGTCGATGTTGATCGGGACGCCCTTGCGCTCGCACAGGATGCGACCGATCGCTCGCACGTTCGCCAGGTGGCGCCCCTCCCAAGAGAGGCGGTCGGCCAGGTCGAGCAGTGCCCGCACGCGCGGGTCGGCGTCCTCCTGGAGAGGACGGTGGGGCTCGGGCTCGCTGGAGCTCTTGTGGAAGCGGTGCCCGTAGCCCCAGATGCGTTCCCCCCGGGACGCGTGGCGGGCCACGAAGGCGTCGGGCGTCTCGCCGGTGCGGTCGAGCTCGAGCAGGTCGTGCATGGAGGCCTCGAGGGCGCCGAAGTGGTACGGGCCCATCGCCCCTGCGATGAAGCTGACCGCGGTGGCGGCGAAGGGCGCCCGCACGCTTGCGGCGACGCGCGGCCCATGCGTCGAGGGCGACGTGACCCCGTGCTCGCACAGGGAGACGAGGTAGGCGTCGGTCATCGCCCGCTCTGCGGGCGTCGGCTCGCGGGCCTGGAGCTGGAAGAACAGCATGTCGACGAAGGACAGGGTGTCGATGAGCGAGCCGATCGGCACGCCCCGTGCCTCGATCGCCCCGTCCCGGACCAGGCTCTCGCCGGTGTAGATGCGTGTCTCGGTCTGCGTGGTCATGCGCACGCTCCCGACAGCGCCTCGGATGGCCGGCGTGCGCTGAGCAGTTCCTCGGCGAGGGACTCGATCGCCCCGGTCAGCACCCGGATCGAGCGGTGGTACTCGTCCAGGTCGAGGCGCTCCTCGGGGGTGTGGTCGAGGGCGCTGTCGCCGGGCCCGTAGGCGGCGATGGGGCAGCGCCAGGCGGGCCCGACGACGTTGAAGTCGGCGGTGCCGGTCTTGAGCTTTGGGCGGGGGCGGGCGCCCTGGGCGCGGATGGCGCCGGAGAGGGCTCGGACGACGGGGTCGTTGCGGTCGGTGGCGTGGGCGAGTTCGGGGCCGCTGAACTCCACGCGGACGGGGCCGGTGGTGAGTCGCTCGATCGTGTGTGTGAGATCGTCGGGGGAGATGTCCACGGGGAGGCGGAAGCCGGCTTCCATCCAGGCGGTCTGGTTGAGGCCGTCGGTGCCGGAGCCCATGCCCTGCACGGTGGCCTGGACGATGTCGAATGCTCGCTCGCGGTCGTGGTTGAGGCGTGCGATGGTGTCGCCGACCGTGCGCCACCACGAGACCAGCACGTCGCCGGCGGAGGGGTCCTGGCCGGCGGAGTGGTGGTTCGGGACCGAGACCTCGGCCCGGGCGAGCAGGCGTCCCTTGTAGCCGAGGGTGACGCCGTCCCAGCCGCTGGGCTCGCCGATCACGCAGGCGTCGGGGCGGAGGCGTCCGACGAGCGCGCGGGCGCCGGGCGATCCGGCGGATTCCTCTCCCACTGCTCCGGCGACGGTGATGCGCACGCCGCGTGGGAGTTCGGCGCGGGCCGCGGCGCACAGCATGGCGCACAGCGGTCCCTTGGCGTCCACCGAGCCGCGCCCGTGGAGGACGCCGTCCTCGACGCGGACGGGGATGTTGCCGGGAACGGTGTCGATGTGGCCGAGCAGGACGATGTGGGTGCGTATGGATCCGCCGGAATCACGCCACGCGAGGGCGTTGCCGACGTCGTCCACGCCGGACTCGAACCCGAGCTCGGTCGCGGCGCGGGCGAGGTGCTCGGAGGCGGGGCGCTCGGTGCCGGAGACGCTGGGGATCGAGACGAGGTCGATCAGGAGTTGTGCTTCGGGGGTGACTTGGTTCATGACGCCACCGCCGATTCTGTTGCGAAGATGGTTCCGGCACCCTGTCTGGCGCGATGGATGGCGTGTTCGCCCTGTGCGGAACCGATGACGACGCGTGCGACGCCGGCGAGCAGGGCTTCCTCGGCGGCCATGACCTTGTTCTTCATGCGCCCGCGTGCGGCGGTGCGTGCTGCCTCCAGGGTGTCGTGCCCGACCTGCTCGATCAGCGATCCGGGGTCGGCGGGGTCGCGGAGGAGGCCGGGGACGTTGGAGAGGAGCAGGAGCTCGTCGGCGCCGAGTGCCGCGGCGGTCGCGGCGGCGGCGCGGTCGGCGTCCACGTTGATCGCGATGCCCTCGGGCGTGCCCGCGGGCGGTGTCAGCACGGGGGTGCGCCCGGCCTGCATGAGCAGTTCGAGGAAGGCGGCATCGACCGACTCGACGCGCCCGGAAAGGTCGTCGCGGATCAGCACGGTGCGTCCGTTCTCGATGGAGCGGATGGCGTCCTTGCGGGCGCCGATCCAGAGGCCGGCGTCGAGCCCGCTGAGGCCGATCGCGTTCACGCCGGCGCTGCGGAGGGCCTCGACGAGGCCCTTGTTGACCTTGCCGCAGTAGGCCATCTCGAAGATCTCGAGCGTGCGTCGGTCGGTGCGGCGGGACTGTCGCCCGCCGGGGCTGGTGATGGTTTGGGGTGGGTGGCCCAGGGCGGCGGCGAGCTCGTCGGTCTCGTGGGAGCCGCCGTGCACGAGGACGATCTCGTTGCCGGCTTCGACCAGCTCCGCGATCTCGGGCACGAGCGCCGCGGGGTCGATGCCCCGTCCTCCGCCGATCTTGATCACGATCCTTGCCATCCGTTGCTTCCTTCCGGGAGTGTCGGCGGTGCCGATCAGGCGGGGTGGAGGCCGGGGAACGTCAGCCCGGCGCGCTCGTCGAATCCGAGGGACACGTTCATGGACTGCACCGCCGAGCCGGCGGCGCCCTTCACCAGGTTGTCGATGGCGCACAGCGCCAGGATGCGCCCCGAGCGTTCGTCGATCGCGAAGCCGACGTCGGCGTGGTTGGAGCCGACGAGGACGCGCGGGTCGGGCAGGCGATTGGGACCGGCACGCTCCGCGACGATCCGCACGAACGGCTCGTCGGCGTAGGTGCCGCGGTACAGCTTCCAGAGCTCGCGCGCGTCCACGGGGCGCGTCGGCTCGACGTGGGCGGTGCAGAGGACGCCGCGGACCATGTCGATCGCGGTGATGGTGGCGTCGAGGTCGAGGTCGCCCAGCGACTGGGCGACCTCGGCCAGGTGGCGGTGCCCGGAGGGGCTGTAGGTGCGTGCGGTGCGGGCGCGGACGGGGTGGTGCGAGCCGGGGCCGGGCTCGGCGCCGGCCTCGGACGACCCGACCTTGACGTCCGCGATGGCCCGCCGGATGAGCCCGGCGCGGGCGAGGGGCAAGAGGGCCAGTGTCATGGCGGTCGCGTTGCAGCCGACGCCGGAGATGAGGCGTGCGCCGGGCAGCCGGTCGCGCGAGATTTCCGGGAGGCCGTAGACCGCCTGCGGGAGCAGGTCCGGGATGGGGTGGTCCTCCTCGTACCAGGTGCGGTAGGACTCGGCGCTGTTGAGCCGGAAGTCGGCGGAGAGGTCGATGATCAGCGGGGCGGCCGATTGCCAGCGCTCGATCTCGCGTGCGGCCCGCCCGTGGGGCATGCAGAGGAACAGGACGTCGCTCGCGCCGACCTCGTCGGGTTGGCAGAAGGTGACGGGCGTGTGCCCTCGCAGGTTGGGGTGGACGCGATGGAGCGGCTGGCCCTCCAGCGAGCGTGAGGAGACGTCCCCGAGCACGACCTCGGGGTGGCCCAGCAGCAGGCGGAGCAGCTCGCCGCCGGTGTATCCGCTGCCGCCGATGATGGACGCCCGGATGCTCACGCGACGGCCATCCCTGCTTCGGCGATGGCCGCGACGTGCTGCGCGACCAGGCCGGGGATGTTGACGCCGGTGGTGTCGATGCTGTTGCGGAACTCCATGGAGTGGTTGAGCTCGTTGACCAGCAGCCCGCGCCGAGGGCACTCGAGCACGTCCACGGCGGCGACGTCGGCACCAACTGAGTCGACCGCCCGGACGCAGAGGTCGGCGAGTTCCTCCGAGACGGGCAGGCCCGCGGCGGTGGCGCCGCGTGCGGTGTTGGTGACCCAGTGGGGGCTGTTGCGCACGATGGCCGCGATCGCCTGGCCGCCGACGACGAAGACCCGGATGTCGCGTCCCGGCTTGTCGATGTATTCCTGGGCGTACACCACGTGCTGCTGGACGGAGCCGAGCGTCTCGCGGTGCTCGAGGATCGCTTCGGCCGCGTCGCGGTCGTTGAGGCGGGCGACCAGGCGTCCCCAGGAGCCGATGGTTGGCTTGAGGACGCAGGGGTAGCCGATGGCCTCGACCGCCTCGAGCCCGGTCTGGGCGTTGGTCGCGACGCGCACGCCCGGGGTGGGCACGCCGGCTCGCACCAGCGCGAGCGTGGTCGCGAGCTTGTCGGCGCAGGTCTGGATCGCGTCGAAGCGGTTGATGCACCGCACGCCCTGGGACTCCAGGATCCGCGTCGCGGTCAGGGTGGCGGTGAGGCTGACCGAGCGGTCGACCACGGCGTCGAACCCGGCCCAGCGACCCGGGTCGGCGGGGTCGAACACGACCGACCGCAGGTCGATCGGCTCGGGCTCGATGCCGATCTCCGAGAACGCGTCGAGGAGCAGGCGCTCCTCGGTCCGGAGGCGTGTGTACGTCATCGCGATACGCATGGTGTGGTCTCTCAGGGCCCCGGAGGGCGCTCGGGTGCAAGCAAACTCGGTGGGCGTGCTCAGGAACGAGGGGCCAACGTGGGGGGGGTTACTCGCCCCAGTCTTCCTCGACTTCGGGGGCGATCTCGAGGGTGAGGGGCTGGGTCGAGACGACCTCGAGCTCGACGCCGCAGTCGGTGCAGCGGGCGATCTGCCCGTTGAGCGGTGCTCGGTCGAAGGTGATGGGTGCGTCGCACTCGGGGCAGTTGGTCTGGGCGGAGATGGTGTCGGGCATGGGTTGCTCCTTTGGGTTGGTGGATTCGGACGGGTCCAAAACGAAAACACCCCCGGGCGTGCCGGGGGTGCTGGTCGATCGTCGGGTGTCTTTGCGGTGTCTTAGCCGCTCACTCCACCCGTGCAAACCACAGCCCCGGCAACCCGGTTGCCTTTGGCTTTCGCTTTGGTGGATTTGCGGGTGACGTGGGTCATGGCGTTCGTGCTCGCATGAACGATTGTGACCCGGGGCGAAAGGTCAAGCGTCCCGGGCTGAAAAACTTTCGGCGATTCGTGCTCGCAGGCATGAATCGCGGATTCGGGCCTCTTGTTTTTTCGGATCACGGCGTGCTGTCGCCCAGGAACGTGTCGGTGGCGCTCCAGAGCTGCTCGAGCCGGTCGATGCGGTCGCGGGCCTCGTCCCCGAGCTGGGCGACGACCTCGAGGACGAGCAGCTCGGCCGCGGTGACGGCGGGGAGCGAGCTGTCGAAGGGTCCGACCGCGGGGACGGTCAGCTCGCACCACAGGTCGGTGAGCGAGGCCAGGGGGGAGAGGGGGCCGTCGGTGATGGCGACGAGGCGCACGCCCAGCTCGGCCAGGGCGCGTGCGGCAACGGTCGAGCTCTTGCGGTAGCGGGCGAAGTCGAAGACGACCGCGGCGTCGCCCTCGCCGGCGTTGCTCAGGTCGCGTCCGAGGTCGTGCTCCTCGACCAGGTGCACGCCGGGGCGGACCATCGCGAGCCCGGAGTGGAGCACGTGGGCCCCGGCGCGCGAGGTCTCCCCGGAGAGGATCCAGATGCTCGGGGCCCTGACCAGGGGGGAGGCGAGCTGGTGCAGGCGGGCCTGGTCGAGCGTTTCGAGGGCCTTGTGGATGGCGCTCTCGATCTCGAGCCCGACGCCGCCGCCGACCCCGGCTGCGGCGTCGCGCGGTCGCCGGATGCGGGCGCTGGGGCTGGAGAGCTTGCGCGAGACCCCCTCGCGGGCCCAGCCCTGCAGGTCGGAGTATCCCCCGAAGCCGAGCTTGGTGGCGAACCGGACGATGGAGGGGCGACTGGTGCCGACCCGGGTGGCCAGGTCCGAAACGGTGCCGAACGCCAGCAGGGTGGGGTCCTCGAGAACCTCTCTGGCGATGCGACGTTCGGTGGGGGTCAGCCTCTCGCTGACCGATGCAATGCGCTCCCGGATGGATGGTGTGGTGGTTGACATGGTCAATCTGTTGCAAAGACGCCCGGCTATTGTACAATCGGTTACAGAATCCGCCCAGCCCAATCCCGACCCGAGAGGCCCCCCATGATCAAGCAGCAAGAGTACACCCAAACGGAGCGTGAACGCGAGTTTGTGGAGAGCGTCGAGGATCCGAAGTACATGCGCGAGATCATCAACGGGCTCGCGCCCTTCTTTAAGGAGAAGGCGCCCGAGGACATGATGGGCTTCTACTCCGACGAGGAGGTGGTGCAGCTCCGTGTGCTCAAGGGCACGGAGCGCGACGTCGAGCAGCGGATGCCGGTGAAGATCACGCGGCACTACTACAACCTGGCCCGGACGAGCCCTGCGATCCAGCGGATCGTGAAGGCCGATCCGAGCGAGACCAAGGACCTTGCGGGCTCGGAGGACCCGGGCAACCAGATGGACTACTCGCCGGTGGAGGGGCTGCTGCACAAGTACGAGATGGGGCTGATGTACGTCGTCTCGACCTGCTCGGCCCACTGCCGCTTCTGCTACCGCGAGGAGCTGATCGCGCGCAAGGAGATCCGGCGTCAGGACGGGACGGTGGCGAAGAAGGGGCTGGCGAAGATCGAGGAGATCATCCCGTACATCCGTGCGCACAACGAGGTGGTGGAAGCCAACGGGGGGCGTCACCCGGAGACGGGTCGGGAGAAGCTGCGTGAGATCCTGCTGTCGGGCGGGGACCCGATGGTGCTGAACAACAACAAGCTGGCGGCGTGGTTCGCGGCGCTGGCTGAGGCTGGTGTGGAGTCGATCCGCGTGGGCACCAAGGAGATGGCGTTCTTCCCGCAGCGGTTCGACGAGGCCTTCTTCAAGATGCTGGACCGCTTCCACGAGCTGTACCCCGAGGTGGGCATGCACTTCATGCTGCACTTCGAGCACCCCGACGAGATCCTGGCCAAGGGCGAGGACGGGGAGTACATCCGGGGCGAGCACGGCATCCTGCAGTGGGTCCCCGAGACCGGGCGGGCGATGCGCGAGCTGGTGTCTCGCGGCTGGCTGACGGTCGAGAACCAGGCCCCCATCATCAGGGGCATCAACGACGACGCGGACGCGCTGCGGATCCTGCAGCGTGAGTTCAAGCGGGCCGGCGGGGAGAACCACTACTTCTTCTGCGGGCGCGACATCGTGGCGTACCGCTCGTTCAACGTGCCGATCGAGACGGCGTGGAAGACGCTGAACGACTCGCAGAAGGGGCTGAGCGGCATCGAGAAGCACGCGCGTCTGTCGATCACGCACTACAAGGGCAAGACGGAGGTCGCGGCGGTCACGAACAAGCCGATCCCCGGCCTGAAGGGGAGCGAGAACGGCGTGGTGATCTTCAAGATCCTGAGGAACGCCGGCGCCGCGCAGGACGCGGGCAAGGTCTGCATCGTCGGGCGCAACCCCGAGGCGCTGTGGTTCGACGACTACGAGGACCGCGTGCTGTTCGACGAGGCGGGCCTGTACGACTACGCGCGGGTGAAGACCGAGAAGTTCCAGAAGGCACAGGTCGAGGCATGATCGACAAGCGGGTGGCGAGCGCATCGGACGCGGTCGCGGACGTGTTCGACGGGGCGACCGTGATGATCGGGGGCTTCGGCGAGGCGGGCAGCCCGGTGGAGCTGATCCACGCGCTGATCGACCAGGGCTCGCGCGGGCTGACCGTGGTCTCCAACAACGCCGGGAGCGGCGAGGTGGGGCTCGCGGCGCTGATCAGGGCCGGTCGGGTCGCGAGGATCGTGTGCTCGTTCCCCAAGACGGCGAACTCGACGGTGTTCCCTGAGCTGTACCACGCGGGGAGGATCGAGCTGGAGCTGGTGCCGCAGGGCACGCTGGCCGAGCGGATCCGGGCGGGCGGCGCAGGGATCCCCGCGTTCTACACGCCCTCGGGCGTCGGGACGCCGCTGGCGGAGGGCAAGGAGTCCCGCCGCTTCGACGGGCGCGAGTACCTGCTGGAGCGCGGGCTGCGGGGCGACTTCGCCCTGATCAAGGGGCGCGCCGCCGACACGCACGGCAACGTGGTGTACAACAAGACGGCCCGGAACTTCGGTCCGATCATGGCGATGGCGTGCGAGACCAGCGTGGTGCAGGTCGAGTCGATCTCCGAGCCGGGGGGGATCGACCCCGAGGTCGTGGTGACGCCGGGCATCTTTGTGGACCGGGTGGTGGAGGTGGCGTCACCCGTGCATGAGTCCGAACTCGTGAGCGCGGGAGCGACCTACCCATGACCCCCCCACCAGATCGGAAGAGCACAC
>JBICID010000051.1:0-4044 GCA_043101615.1 Phycisphaerales bacterium JB040
GGGAGACGGGGGTGTGAATTCGTGGGCCCGAAGGCGGGGTGTGGGGGGAACGATAGGGGCGGGGCCGCTAACCTTGCAGCCGATGGCCGGACTTGACCCCATCCTGGAGACCGAGCTGGCCGGTGTGCGGCTCGTGAGCCCGGTTTTGACCGCGGCGGGCACGGCCGGTGTGCTGGACGAGATGGCGGACGTGGCGGATCTCTCGCGGTTCGGCGGGGTGGTGACCAAGTCGATCACGCGCAAGCCGCGTTGCGGAAATCACACTTGGCGGGTATACCCGACGGGCGTGGGGATGCTGAACTCGATCGGGCTGGCGAACCCGGGGCTGGTTCGGTTCCTGGCGGACCACGCGTCCCGGGCCAAGGAGAGCGTGTGCCCGGTGTTCGCCTCGGTCGCAGGGTTCAGCGTGGGGGACTACGCCGAGGTTGCGTCGAGCCTGGCGATGGTGGAGGGGATCCGGGGGATCGAGCTGAACGTGAGCTGCCCGAACGTGCACGGAGGAACCGAGTTCGGAGGGGACCCGAAGGCGTTGCGGGAACTGCTTCGGGTGGTGCGGAGCGTGGTGCGCAAGCCGCTGCTGGTGAAGATGAGCCCGGTGGCGGTGGGGGCGCCGTACAACGCGGTGCACCTGGCGCGGGTGGCGGTGGACTCGGGGGTGGACGGGCTGGTGCTGTCCAACACGCTGCCGGCGATGGCGATCGACCCGGAGACGAGGCGTCCGATGCTGGCGCACCGGACGGGGGGGCTGAGCGGTCCGGCGCTGCACGCGGTGACGCTGAAGATCGTGCACGACGTGTACCGGGGCGTGGCGCGCGAGGCGCGGGTGCCGATCGTCGCGGCGGGCGGTGTGTGCGGGTGGCGGGAGGCGGCGAGCTTCGTGGTGGCGGGGGCGTCGGCGGTGCAGGTGGGGGCGATGCTGCTGGCGGAGCCGCGTGCGCCGGTGCGGATCGCGAAGGGGCTGGCGAGGTGGGCTCGTCGGCAGGGGGTGAGTGACGGGGGATCGATCTCGGAGCTGGTGGGGAGGCTGGAGTATCCCGAGACGCCGGGGGTGCGGGGGGGGATTGTGAGTCATCCGGAGTGAGGGGGAGGCTTCGGCTGCGCCGATGGCTTGATATACCCCCTCCGCCCGCTCTGCGGGCACCTCCCCCGTCGGTGACGGGGGAGGATCTCAGAACCCCCTCGCTGGCGCTCGGGGCTAGTAGGCTGGTTGTGGAGGATTGCCATGTTGCGACGGCTTGTGGTGAGTGTGCTCGGGGTGATGGTCGGGGTTGCCGTCGCTCAGACGGAGGGGCAGCCGGGGGGGGTGGATCGGTCGGGCGAGATCGAGGCGATGCGGGGCGAGCTGAGGGTGCCGGCCTTGGCCGGGGCGGCGGTGGATGAGGACGGGGTGCTGGGGTGGGGGGTGAGCGGGGTGCGGTCGTCGCGGTCGCGGGTGGAGGTGCGCCGTGACGATCGGTTCCACGTGGGGTCGCTGACGAAGGCGATGACGGCGACGATGATCGGGGTGCTGGTGGAGCGGGGGGAGCTGGGATGGGACACCACGATCGGGGAGGGGTCGCCTCAGCTCGCCGCGAAGATCCCGCTGATTTACCACGGGGTGACGATCGAGCAGCTGCTGGGGCACCGGGCGGGGCTGCCGGACGACCGGGCGATGGAGGACCTGGTGATGCGGATGTGGAACCGGCGGGGAGACCCGTTCACGGTGCGGATGGAGGGCGCTGCGGACGCGTTCAATCACGCGACGGCGGAGGAGCCGGGGGCGCGTCGGTCGTACTCGAACGCGGGGTACATCGCGGCGGGGCACCTCGCTGAGGTGGCGACGGGCAAGTCGTGGGAGGAGCTGATGCGGGAGCTGGTGTTCGAGCCCTTGGGGATGACCACGGCGGGGTTCGGGGCGCCGGGGACGCCCGGGAAGCTGGACCAGCCGTGGGGGCACAAGGCGGACGGGGGCGGGTGGGACCCGGTGCGTCCGGGCGTGACGGCGGACAACCCGGAGGCGCTGGGGCCGGCGGGGCGGGCGCACTGCTCGATCGAGGACCTCGCAAAGTTCGCGCGGGCGCACCTGGCGGGACTGCGCGGGGAGGACGGGATCGTGACGGCGGAGACGTTCAAGAAACTGCACGCGGACCCGGAGGCGGACGGGTACGGGCTGGGGTGGGGGATCACGCCGACGGAGTTCGGGACACGCTCGGCGCACACGGGGAGCAACACCCGCTGGCTGGCGATGATCGCGCTGTGGCCGGATCGGAACCTGGGGGTGGTGCTGGCGATGAACGCTCGCCCGGAGATCGAGGACAACGCGGGGGTGATGGAGCGGGCGATCGGGGTGTTGGTGGGGGAGGGGGAGGGAGAAGAGTGAGTCAGCCGCCTTCGCCCTTCGAGTCGAAGGCGGGCACCGGAGTCAGAGGCGTGGAGAAGGCTTCGCCGACTCCACGGCACCGAACACGGTGAGGCACCGGGCCCCTCCGCTTACGCGGAGGGCTAGTTGTGGGAGGCGGTCTCGGCGGCTTCTTGGTCGCGCATGTTGGCGCGGGCGGCGCGGAGGCCGGCGGTGGGGGGCTTGGTTTCGGGTGGTGGTGACGCTTCGGTCTCTTCGTGGCCCGTCGCTGACGCTCCGGGCTCCATCGGCTCTGGCTTGTCGGTTGCGCTGGCGTGGATGGAGCCGTCGGCGCCGACCTGGTCGAAGCGGACGTGGACGCGTTTGGAGACGCCGCGTTCCTGCATGGTGACGCCGAAGAGCTGGTCGGCGGCCTGCATGGTGCGTTTGTTGTGTGTGATGACGATGAAGCGGCTGGACCGGGTGAAGGTGTCCAGCGTGCCGCAGAAGCGGCCGACGTTGGCCTCGTCGAGGGCGGCGTCGACCTCGTCGAGGATGCAGAAGCAGGAGGGCTTGGAGCGGAAGATGGCCATGAGCAGCGCGACGGCGGTGAGGGTCTTCTCCCCGCCGGAGAGCTGGCTGATGGAGCGGGGCTCCTTTCCGGGCGGCTTGGCGATGATCTCGATGCCGGACTCGAGCAGGTCGGTCTGGTCGGTGACGACCTTCTGGCCGTCCTCGTCCTTGACGAGCGGCATGAGGCGGACCTCGGCGCGTCCGCCGCCGAAGAGGCGTCGGAACATGCCGTCCTTGCCGCCGAACTCGGACTGGATGGACTCGAAGATGTCGCCGAAGCGCTGGCGGGAGGCGAGGTTGAGCTTCTCGATGAGGGTGGCGAGGCGGATGCGTGCCTCGTCGATGTCGTGGACCTGGCTGATGAGTGAGTCGTTGCGTTCCTCGAGCTGGGTCTCCTCGTCGATGGCGTCGAGGTTGACGTGCCCGAGCTTGGCGATCTCGCTCCTGAGGACGTTGACGCGGGCGGTGGCGTCGGGGACGTCGATGCGCTGGACGTCGCCGGGGCTCATGACGAGCTTGTACTCCTCGTACTCGGCGCCCAGGTCGAGCGCGAGGTCGTCCTGGGTGCGGTCCTCGAGGGTCTCGCGCTTGACCTCGAGCTCGCGTCTGGAGGACTCGACGGCGTGCCAGTCGCGCTCGTGGCGCTGGGCGGCGGCGCGGGCCTGTACGACGGACTCGGAGGCTTCGCGGACGCGCTCGCCGGCGGCGTCGACGTCGGAGGCGAGGGCCTCGATGGCGGTCGCGAGCTCGGCCTCCTGGGCGCGTGCCTGGTCGGCCTCGGCCTGTGCGGCGGCGACGACCTCTCGGTGCTCGCCGAGGCGGGCCTCGGCGGCGGCGGCCTGGGTCTCGGCGTTCTCGCGCTGCCACTCGGCCTCCTCGCGCTCGCCGGTGAGGCGGTGGACCTCGCGCCGGGCGGTCTGGAGCTGCTCGCCGAGCCGGCCGGCCTCGACGCGGGCCTCGGACTCGCGCTCGGCGACGGCGGCGGCCTCGGCCTCGCCGCCGGCGAGGCCGGACTCGAGCGTCCGGACGGCGTCGGCGATCGCGTCGGGGCGGCGTGCGCGGCGGTCGGCGCGGTCCTCGTGCGCGGTGCGGTCGGCCTCGAGGAGCGCGGCGCGGCCCGCGAGGCGCGCGGCCTCCTCGGTGGCGGCGGCGGC